>CAXTBC010000016.1:0-62418 GCA_964242595.1 uncultured Acetobacteraceae bacterium
GTTTGTACGCTTAACCAACAGCTCGAGCGAGTTTTCAAACGGACTCTTAGAACCTATTTTGTAGGATATTCTAAACAGATGGGGGTCTGGGGCCTCGAGGCCCCAGCGGGGTTTGGGGCAGAGCCCCATGCTTGTCTATAGGTCAAAGTTTACGGCCGTTAGTATTAGAACCTGGTTGTAAGAGGCCCTAACAGGTAAGGGACTGGGGCTCGAGGCCCCGTCGCGCGAACGCGTGCTGAGCACGACGGGGTTTGAGGCAGAGCCCAATGCTTACGTCGCACGAAAGTCTTGCCTGCCTTCACGACCCAAGCATCTCCGCCCACTCCGCTTCGCTGACCACTCGCACACCTAACTCGCCCGCCCGCTTGGCCTTGCTTCCCGCATCGGCACCCACCACCACGAAATCCGTCTTCTTGGACACGCTGTCCGTCACGCGGGCGCCGGCTTCCTCCGCCCGGGCCTTGGCCTCCGGCCGCGTCATGGTTTGCAGCGTTCCTGTAAAAACAACGATTTTTCCGGCAACAGCGCCGGCAACGCCCGCCACCGCGGGCGCGTCCTCGATGGTCAACAGCCCGGCCAGCTCGTCGACCACAATCCGGTTGCGCGGCTCGGCGAAGAACTCCACCAGTTCCTCGGCGATCGCTTCGCCCACCCCGATGATGCTGCCCAGCGAGGACCGTGCCTCGCTGCCAATCACCACCGCATCCTCCATCTGCGCCCGCCAGTTTGCGAAAGCCCCATAGTGGCGGGCCAGGAGCTTGGAGTTGTTCTCCCCGATCCGGCGTATGCCCAGTGCGAAGATGAAGCGTGCCAGCGGCACCGCCCGGCGCGCCTCGATGCCGGCCAGCAGGTTGCTTACGGAGAGCGCGCCCCATCCCTCCAGCGTTGCGATCTCCGCCTCGCGCTCCCGCAACCGGAACACGTCCGCCGGCCCGCTCAACCACCCCAGGGAGTGAAACTCCAGGACAGTCTTCTCGCCCATGCCTTCAATGTCGAACGCGCGTCGCGAGCAGAAATGGATCAGCCGCTCAACCGCCTGCGCGGGGCACACCAGCCCGCCGGTGCAGCGCCTGACCACCTCGTCGGGCGGCCGCACCGCCAGGCTGCCGCATACCGGGCAGTGCGTCAGAGGCACGTAAGCCGGCCCCCGTAATGCGCCGGCATCCTCCACCACGCTCACGATCTGCGGGATCACGTCGCCGGCGCGCTGCAGCAGCACCGTGTCGCCCACGCGGACGTCCAACCGGGCGATCTCGTCCTCGTTGTGCAGCGTGGCGCGCGTCACCAGCACGCCGCCCACGCCCACCGGCGCCAGCCACGCCACCGGCGTCAGCGCGCCGGTCCGCCCCACCTGCACGCGGATGTCCTGCAGCACGGTCTGCGCGCGCTCCGCCGGAAACTTCCACGCGATCGCCCAGCGCGGCTCCCGCCCGGCAAACCCCAGCCGGCGCTGCAGCACCAGGTCGTCGATCTTGAAAACCACGCCGTCTATGTCGTAGGGCAGCGCCGCCCGCTCGGTGCCCAGCCGCGTGAAGAACGCCTCCGCCGCCTCCGGCCCGTCCAACCGCGCGCTCAGCGGGTTGACCACGAACCCCCACCCAGCCAGGCGTTGCAGGTAGGCCCAATGGCTGTCGGCCACTGGCGCCGAGGCCTCGCCCATGGCGTAGGCGAACAGGGAGAGCGGCCGGCCCGCGGTGATGCCCACGTCGAGCTGCCGCAAGCTGCCAGCAGCGGCGTTGCGCGGGTTGGCGAACACCCGCTGCCCGGCGGCCTCCTGCGCGGCGTTCAGGGCCAGGAAATCCGCCTTGCCCATGAACACCTCGCCCCGCACCTCGATCAACGCCGGCGACTCGCCTTGCAAGACTTCAGGCACGTCGCGCAACGTCCGCACGTTCGCCGTCACGTCCTCGCCCTCGGCCCCGTCCCCCCTTGTCGCCCCGCGTACGAGCCGGCCGTGCTCGTAGGTCAGCGATATGGAAAGCCCGTCGATCTTCGGCTCACCCACCATCGGCAAGGCTACGTCCGCAACCAGACCCAGGAACCGCCTGACGCGCGCGCAGAACTCCCCGAAATCCGCAGCGCCGAACGCGTTGTCCAGCGACAGCATGGCAATACGGTGCTTCACCTTGCCGAACGCGCCCGCCGGTGCGCTGCCCACGCGCCGCGACGGCGTATCCGCGCGCACCAGCTCCGGGTGCGCGGCTTCCAGCGCCGCATTGCGCCGACGCAACGCGTCGTACTCGGCATCGGTGATCAGCGGTGCGTCGGCCGCGTGGTAGGCGCGGTCGTGTTTGGCGATCTCCTCGGCCAGGAGCGCCAGTTCTTCCGCAGGTGTCATGGGAAGGAAGCAGTTCTTTTTTGAAAAAAAGAACCAAAAAACTCTTGACTCCGCTGTCGCGCGCTGGCCCTGCACCACCCGACAGGGAGCAAAAGTTTTTTGCTTCTTTTTTTCAAAAAAGAAGTCCTTCCTGCCTTCCTAAAAGCGCATCCGCCGCAGCGCGCGCCGCCGGCGTGATCACCTCACCGGCCAACATACGGGCAATCTCCTCACCCCGCTCGGCAGCGCTCAGCACGTGCACCTGCGTCTCCGTGCGTCCGGCCGCCACGCTCTTGCTCACCCGCAGGTGGGCCGCCCCGCGCGCGGCCACCTGCGGCGAGTGCGTCACCACCAGCACCTGCACGCCGGCCGCCACGCGCGCCACGCGCTCGCCCACGGCGGCAGCCGTTGCACCGCCGATGCCGCTGTCCACCTCGTCGAACACCAGCGTGCCCACCGGCGAGCCGCTCACCAGCACCACCTTCAAGGCCAGCATCAGGCGGGACAATTCGCCGCCAGAGGCGACGCGTCCCAGCGGGCCAGGCGGCTGGCCGGGGTTGGTGGCAATCAGGAAGCGCACCGTGTCCGCGCCAGCCGCCCCCCACGCCTCCTCCTCCAGCCGGGTGACGGCGGCGAAGAATCGCGCCCGCTCTAGGCGCAGCGGCGGCAGCTCCGCGTTGGCCGCTTCCTCAAGCCCGCCTGCCGCTGCCTGCCGCGCGGCGGACAGTTTCTCGGCAGCCTCGACGTAGCGCGTCCTGGCGGATGCGGCCTCGCGGGTGAGCGTGGCCACGGCCGCGTCGCCGCTGTCGAGCGCGGCCAGACGCGCGCGGAAGCGGGCCAGCAAGGCCGGGAGTTCCACCACCGCCACGGCGTGCTTGCGTGCGGCGCCGCGCAGCGCGAACAGCCGCTCCTCGGCCTGCTCCAACGCGCGCGGGTCGGCGTCCGCCTCGGCAGCCAGGCGGCTCAGCAGCGTCTCGCCTTCGGCGAGCGCCTCCTCGGCGCGCTCGAACGCCGCCAGCGCCGCGTTGGCCGGGTTCTCCGCGTCCGAGCCGGAGGGCAGCAGGCGTTGCAGGGCGCGTGCGGCGGCGCGCAGGTTGGCGGCCGGGCCGGTGTTGCGGCGGTCACGCGGGTTCAGTTCGGACAGCGCCGCGGCGATCGCCTCCGCCCGCTTCTCGCCCTGTTGCAGGCGATGGCGCGTGGCGGCCAGCTCGTCCTCTTCACCCTCGCGCGGCGCCAGCTTGGCCAGCTCGGCGCTGGCGTGGCGCAGGAACTCCTCCTCCCGCTTGGCTTCGGCGATGCCGGCCCGGGCAGCCTCCAGCCGCTCCACGGCGGCACGCCAGGCGCGGTGGCGGGCGGCCACTTCGGCGCGCAGGTCGGGGTTGATGCCATAGGCGTCCAGCAGGCGCATGTGCATCGCCGGGTCGGCCAGGCCCATCTGGTCGTGCTGGCCTTGCACCTCCACCAGCAACCCGCCCACCCGCTTCAGCGTGGCCGCGCCCACTGGCGCGTCGTTCACCCAGGCGCGGCTGCGGCCGTCCTTGGCCACGGCACGGCGCAGCACCACGTCGTCTTCGTTCGGCAATCCGAGCTCGGCCAGCATCGCGTGCACGGGATGGGTCGCGGCGGGTGCGAAACTGGCGGCAACGCTGGCCTGCTCGGCGCCGGCCCGCACCAAGCCGGCGTCGGACCGAGCGCCGAGTGCAAGGCCCAGGCTGTCGAGCAGGATGGATTTGCCGGCACCTGTCTCGCCGGTCAGCACGGAGAGGCCCGAACCGAAAGCCAGGTCGAGGCGCTCGATAAGCACGACGTCGCGGATGGAAAGGGAAGTCAGCAAGGTAAGCAGTTCTTTTTCGAAAAAAAGAACCAAAAAACCTTTACTCGCTGGTGCACGCTGCCGGAGAGAACCGCGACAGCACGGACAAAAGTTTTTTGCTTCTTTTTTTCAAAAAAGAAGGCCTTTCTTCCTTGCCCCAGCAAAGCTCTTAGAAAATCCACCCGAACGTCCGCGTAAAGAACCCCGGCCGGTCCGGCGTGGCATTGGCGGTCTGTGGCCCCTGCACGGCGCCCACCTGCTGCAGGTCGTTCCAGCTGTTCTGATACCAGTTGCTGCCGGGATAGTTGTAGGCCAGCACAGAGGCGGTGCGTTTCGCCTCGCCCACCATGCCAAGCTTCAAGTAGATCTCGGTCAAGCGGGAGAGCGCTTCGGGCGTGTGATTGGTCGTCTGATAATCGTCCACCACGCGCTGGAAGCGGCCGATGGCGGCAGCGTAGAAGTGCTGCTTCTCGTAGTAGCGGCCGATATCCATCTCCTTGCCGGCCAAATGGTCGCGGCACAGGTCGATCTTCAGTCGCGCGTCACGGGCGTAAGCGCTGTCGGGAAAGCGGTTGACCACTTCCTGCAGCGCGGACATCGCTTCCTGCGTGCCCTTCTGGTCGCGCGAGATGTCGGCGATCTGTTCGTAATAACACAGCGCGCGCAGGTAGTAGACGTAGCCCACGTCCTTATTGGCCGGATGCAGGGCGATGAAGCGGTCGAGCTGAGAGACGGCTTCGGTGTAGCTGTCCCGCCTGTACTCGGTGTAGCCCTCCATCAGCTGCGCGTTGGTCGCCCAGCTGGAATACGGGTAGTTCTGCTGGATGGCATCGAAATGCTTCACCGCAGTGGAGTAGTTGCCCTTGCCCAGCGCGTCCACGCCGTTGGTGTAGAGCAGGTCCGGGGGCTCGTCGGCCAGGTTCACCTTCGGATCGTCGTCCGACTTGGTGAACGGCAGCACGGAGTTGATCGTCTTGCAGCCGCCCAGAGCGAGGGCAAGCAGCAGCATCGCTGCGGAGGCACGGGCGACGGGGTGCGGGCGGATCATGAGGTGAGCTTTACACCATGCGGCCGGCGGAAGGCGAGTGGTGCGGCTGGACGTCCAGAGCGGCTAAGCAGGCCTAGGCTTCGATCCAGGCGCAACGGGCCCGAACCGTAGGCGTCTGCTCAGGCCGCCTGAGCGGCCATCGCGAAGTGCGGCTGGGACCAGCCGGCGCCGTCCAGGCTCACGCGGCGCCAGGCCTGCGCATCGGCGAACAGGGCGCGCAACAGCATGTTGTTCAGCGCGTGGCCGGTGCGGTGGGCGATGAAGCGCCCGTGGATGGGAGCGCCGGCCATGGCCAGGTCGCCCACCGCGTCCAGCATCTTGTGACGCACGAACTCGTCGGGCGCGCGCAGCCCTTCCGGGTTCAGCACGCGCGCACCGTCCACCACGATCGCGTTGGCCAGGCTGCCGCCGCGGGCCAGGCCGGCGGATTGCAGCGCTTCGATCTCGTGCAGCATGGTGAAGGTCCGGGCCGACGCCAGAACGTTGCGGAACCCCTGCTCGCTCAGCGACAGGGAGAGCGCCTGACATCCGATCGCAGGCGCTGTGAAGTCGATCGACACGGCCATGTCGAGCGTGGCGCCGCCGGGCCGCAACTCGGCGGTGGCCTCGCCCACCTGCACGCGCACCGGCCGCAATATCTCGATCACCTGGCGCGGCGCGGACTGGCGGCGGCGGCCGGCACAATCGATCAGGAAGACGAACGGCGCGGACGAGCCGTCCAGCACCGGGATCTCAGGACCGTCCACCGCCACCACGGCGTTGTCCACGCCCATGCCGGCCAGCGCGGCCATCACGTGCTCCACCGTCCGCACGCACGCCTGGGGGTGCCCCGGATGCGTTACCTGGGTGCACAGCCTGGTGTCAGTCACCGCCGCGGAGACGGCCGGGATGTCGATCCCCAGGTCGGTGCGGCGGAACACGATGCCGACGCCCGGCGCTGCGGGCAGTAGGGACATGGACACGCGCTGGCCGCCATGCAGGGCAGTTCCGACACACGAGATGGCCGAGGCAAGCGTGTGCTGGCACGTGTCCAGCCCCTCGATCGCGATGTTCGTCATGCCGTCCATGGATGCGTAGACCTTTTTGCGTTGCGGGCCGCGACACGAAGCCGCGCCCTGCCTCCACGGTCACCACCTATGACGGCCCCCCAAATAGGGCGCGAAAACGTGAAGACCGAATGGAGGCTTAACGCGCCTTCATCCGGTCTTCCAGTCAATCATTATTGCTGCATATTACGATGCAAGCGCCTGTTCTTGCAGCTTATTTTGCAGCGCATCCGGAACGTTTCGCCTGCTTCAAGATGACTGCCGGCGCAGGAAGGCCGGGATGTCCAGCCCAGCCGCCTCGGGCTCCGACAACACGGTCCTGACCATCGAAGCGGTCTCGGCCACCTCGGCCGCGAATTTCGGCTCGGGGCGGCGCTGCTCCGGCTCCTCATGCCCGGTCTGAACCGCAGGGCCACGCTTGAAGGCGCCGGTCACCTTGCCGAACAGGCTGGTGCGGGCCGCGGGCGGCTCCACCGTGTAGGGCAGCTGGGTGAACAGCGGGTGCGGTGCGGAAGGTTCCACACGCGCCTGCGGTGACGCCTGCGGCCGCTCGGCCTGCGGCTGCACCTGGGTCAGCAACTGGGTGTGCAAGGACACGGTTGCCGGCGCCTCGTCCTCCTGCTGCGCGTAGGCCACGGCGGTGGCCTGGTTGCCCATCGGCAGCCGCGGCGGGATCAGGCTGCCCACGGTGTGCGCGCCGGCCGCCGCGGGGCGCTCGGCGCGCGGGGCGTTGCCGCCGCCCACGGCAACCAGACGCGGGCCGGTGGCGGCCGGCTCGGCCGTCTGCTGCACCGGCGTGTCGATGCCGGTGGCCACCACGCTGACGCGGATGCGCCCGGCCAGGTTGTCGTCCACGGCGCTGCCGAAGATGATGTTGGCGTCCTCGGCCACTTCCTCGCGGATGCGGTTGGCCGCCTGGTCCACCTCGAACAGCGTCATGTCGTCGCCGCCGGTGATGTTGATCAGCAGGCCGCGTGCGCCCGCCATGCTGGTGTCCTCCAGCAGCGGGTTGCTGATGGCCGCCTCGGCGGCGCGGATGGCGCGGTTCTCGCCCTCGGATTCGCCGGTGCCCATCATGGCCTTGCCCATCTCCGCCATCACGGTGCGGATGTCGGCGAAGTCCAGGTTGACCAGGCCGGGGGCCACCATCAGGTCGGTCACGCCGCGCACGCCCATGTAGAGCACGTGGTCGGCCATCTTGAAGGCCTCCTTCCAGCCGGTCTTCTCGTTAGCCAGGCGGAACAGGTTCTGGTTGGGGATCACGATCAGCGTGTCGACGAACGCCTGCAGCTCGGCGATGCCCTGGTCGGCGGCACGCGCGCGGCGCACGCCCTCGAAGGTGAACGGCTTGGTCACCACGCCCACGGTCAGGATGCCGCGCTCGCGCGCCATGCGGGCGATCACCGGCGCCGCACCGGTGCCGGTGCCACCGCCCATGCCGGCGGTGATGAACACCATGTGCGCGCCGTCCAGGTGACGCGCCAGCTCGTCGCCGGCTTCCTCGGCGGCGGCCCGGCCGATCTCCGGCTTGGCGCCGGCGCCCAGGCCCTGCGTCAGATGCGGGCCCAACTGGATGCGCCGGTCGGACTTGCTGTGCATCAGCTGCTGGGCGTCCGTGTTGGCAACGACGAAGTCCACACCCTGCAGGTTGAGCTGGATCATGTTGTCGACAGCGTTGGTGCCGCCGCCGCCCACGCCGATGACGGTGATGCGCGGGGTGAAATCGGTATGCTGCGTCTGCGGGATCGTGAGGTTCAGGGTCATCTTCGGTCTCTTCTTGCGGGAAGGATGTTGCGGATTGGCTATTACTGCGTGTTCAGAGTCGTTCACGCAGGAAATCGACGATCCGGTTCAGCATGCCGGCAGGCCGGCGCGTCTCCAGATCGATATCGTGCAGGCTGCGGCCTTCGCCGGCAGCCCAGGAAAGCAGCCCGATGGCGGTGGCGAACGCCGGGCCGGCGGCCGCCTCGGGCAAGCCGCGCATGCCGGCAGGACGGCCCAGCCGCACCGGGCGGTTCAGGACCTGCGCGGCCAGGTCACGCACGCCGACAAGTTGGCTGGCGCCGCCGGTGAGCACCACGCGGCTGCCGGCGGCGCGTCCAAGGCCCGCGCCGTCCAGCCTGTCGCGCACCATCTCGAAGGTTTCCTCAAGCCTGGGCTTGATGATTCCCACGACCATGCTGCGCGGTATCTTGGCAAACTGGTGGTCTTCTTCTCCGATCAGCTGCACGGCGAGGATCTCGCGCTCGTCGTCCGGACTGGAATGCGCGTTGCCGTACAGCGTCTTGAGCCGTTCGGCGTTGTCGATCGGCGTGCTGAGCACGCCGGCGATGTCGCGCGTCACGTGCTGGCCGCCAATCGGCACCTGGGCGGTGTGCAGCAACTGGCCTTCGCCGAACACCGCCAGGCTTGTGGTACCGCCGCCCATGTCGATGACGGTGGCCCCCAGGTCGCGTTCGTCGTCGATCAGGCTGGACAGGCCGGAAGCGAACGGGGCGGAGACCACCTCGCTGATCTCCAGGTCGCAGCGCCCCACCGCGGCGCCGAGGTTACGCAGCGCCATCGACAGCGCGTCGACCACGTGCAGGCGCGCGAAGAGCTGGTCGCAGAAATGCCCGCGCGGGTCTGCCACACCTTGCGTCTCGTCGACCGCGAAGCTCACCGGCAGCGAGTGGATGGTCTCGCGCCCTTCCGTCACGGCACGCGCGCGGCCCTCGCTGATCACCCGACGCACGTCGGCCTCGTTCACCTGGCGTCCGCCGACCGGCCACTGCACGTTGAACAGGCGGGATTCGGGGTGGCCGCAGGACAGGTTCACCGTCACGCTGCGCAGCCGGTGGTCGGCCATCTCCTCGGCCAGCGCCACCGCGGCACGCACGGCGCGCTCGGCCTCGTCGAGGTCGGTGATGCCGCCGCCGCGCACGCCGCGCGAGCGGGTGAAGCCGCTGCCCAGCGCGCGCAGCGTGCCGTCGGATTCGGTGCGGCCGATCAGGCAGGCCACCTTCGTGCTGCCCACGTCGAGCACGCCGAACGGGCCGGTGCGCAGGTTGCGCGCGCGCGCCGGCGGCTCGGGCGGCGGAAGCGGCGGCGGGCTCATCTGCTCGCGCGCCGGCCGGGCCTTGCGGGAGAGGTCGTTCATGTCGCTCTCCTGTTGGGTTTCGTCTCGGCCGGCGGTTCCGGCCTGGCGGGCTTGGCATCGCCGTTCGCGTCGGCAGGCTTGACGTCCGGCGCCGGCCGGGTACGCACCGCCAGGCGGTCCGGCAGGCGCATGTCGACGAACACCAGCGGGCGGTCGAGCAGCTGCTGCTGCGCCTGCAGGTCGGCCAGGCGCGTCAGCGCCGCCGCCTCGTGGCCCTCCGGCAGCATCACCGTCACCCGGTTCTTCAGCTGCAGGTTCCACCGCCGCTCGCCCACGCGCACGATGGCCGCGACCCGGCCCTTGATGTCGGGGGCGGCACCCAGCGCCTCCAGCATGTCGGCCGCATGCGCCGGCGCGCCCAGCCCCACCACCAGCGGCAACTCGGGGAATTCGGCCACATCCTCGTCGGCCACCACCTCGCCGGAGCGGTCGATGAGCTGGAACTTGCCCTGGTTCTGCCAGATGGCGAACGGGCGCCGCTCCGTCAGGGCCACGTAGATGGTGCCCGGCAGGCGGCGTTCGACCGCCACGTGCTGCACCCAGGCGAGGTGCTCGATTCGCGCGCGCGCGTCCTCGATGGAAAAGCCCAGGATCGGGTCGCCGACGCTCACGTGCAGCGCCTCGAGCAGCTTGGGTTCTGGCGTGTTGGCGCGGCCGTCGATCCTGATGTCCTTCACGCGCAGGTCGATGGCCTTGCCGAAGCGTTGCTGCAGGCTGGCCACCGTGCCGCCGGTCTGGGCGGAGTGCGCGACAGTGACGCCCACCAGCACGATGGCAAACCCGCTGAGCGCCCAGACGCCGAGGCGCAGGTTGCGGCGCTGCCGGCGCAGCAGCAGCTTCATCCGGCTCGGGCGGACGATTTCGCGGTTCATGCGCGGCATGCGGCGTGCTCCACCATCCAGGTGCACAGGGCGGCAAACCCGATGCCGCAGAACGCGGCCTGCTCGGGCAGCAGCGAGGTCGGCGTCAGGCCCGGCTGGGTGTTGACCTCCAGCAGCACGAGGCGTCCGGGCTCGCCCCTTGTGTCGTCGTAGCGGAAATCCGCGCGGCTCGCGCCGCGGCAGCCCAGCGCGCGGTGTGCGGCCACGGCCAGCTCCATCGCCTGCGCCGCGCTGTGCGCATGCAGCCTGGCCGGGATCACGTGGCGCGAGCCGCCGGCGGCGTATTTGCTCTCGTAGTCGTAGAAGGCGTGGTCCGACGAGATCTCGGTCACCGCCAGCGCGCGGTCGTCCAGCACGCCCACCGTCAGCTCGCGCCCCGGCACGAACTCCTCCACCAGCGCCTGCGGGCCGAACCGCCAGGAAGCAGCGATCTCGCCGCGGCGGTTGCTGCCCTCGCGCAGTATATCCACGCCCACCGAGGAGCCCTCGTTCAGCGGCTTGATCACGTAGGGCAGCGGCAGCGGGTCGGCGCAGGCGAAATCCTGCATGTCCACCACACGGCCTTCGGCGACCGGCAGGCCGGCGGCGGCGAACACCGCGCGGCTGGCCGCCTTGTCCATGGCCAGCGCCGAGGCGCGCACGCCGGAATGGGTGTACGGGATGGCGAGCCAGTCGAGCACGCCCTGGATCACGCCGTCCTCGCCGAAGCGGCCGTGCAGCGCGTTGAACACCGCGTCCGGCCGCGGGTCGAGCGCGGCCAGCACGCGGGCCAGGTCGGGCCCGACCTCGACGGGCGTCACCTCGAAGCCGGCCGCGCGCAACGCGTCGATCACCTGCGCGCCGCTGGACAGGCTCACCTCACGCTCGGCGGAAATCCCACCATACAGTACGGCCACCCGCTTCATGGCGCCACCGCCAGCCGGGGGCCGGCCGCCGGCCGGGTGCCCGGAACGCCGATGCGCTTGATCTCCCAGGCCAGTGTGGTGCCGCTGGCGGCGTGCACGCGGCGGCGCACATCCTCGCCCAGGCCCTCGAGGTCGGCTGCCGTGGCGTCGCCGGTGTTGAGCAGGAAGTTGCAGTGCTTCTCGGACACCTGGGCGCCGCCACGCACCAAGCCGCGGCAACCGGCGGCGTCGATCAGTTCCCAGGCCTTGGCGCCCTCGGGGTTGCGGAAGGTGGAGCCGCCGGTGCGGGCGCGCACCGGCTGGGTCGCCTCCCGGCTCGCGCGTATCTCGGCCATGCGCGCGGCGATCACCGCGGGCGCGCCGGGGCGGGCGAGGAAGCGGGCGCGCACCACCACGCATTCCGGCGGCAGCACGGCGTGACGGTAAGCAAAGCCGATCTGGCCGGCGGCCAGCCTGATCGTCTCGCCCCGCCGCGTTACGATCTCGGCCCAGTCCAGCGTGCCCGCCACGTCGCCGCCATAGGCGCCGGCGTTCATCGCCACTGCCCCACCGATGCTGCCGGGGATGCCGCTGAGGTATTCCAGCCCGGCCAGCCCGGCCTCGGCCGCGTGCTCGGCGACCGTGGCGTCCAGCGCGGCACCGCCGGCAACGATCCCGTCCGCCTCGGCCACGATGCTGCTGAAACCACGCGCCAGCCTGACTACCACGCCGGACAGGCCGCCGTCGCGGACGATCAGGTTCGAGGCGGCGCCGATCACCGTCACCGGAACGTCCATCGGCATCGCCCGCAGGAAGTCTGCCAAGTCCTCCGCGCCGGACGGCCGCAGCAGCGCTTCGGCCGCGCCGCCCACGCGGAACCAGGTGGCCGGCGCCAGCGGCGCGTCGGCCTGCAGCCGCCCCGACGTGGGCGGCAGGGAGTCGATCAGGTGGGCGGTGCGCCGGGCCGCCATCATGCGCCACCGCCCGCGCGCCGTGCCCGGCCGGCGCCGGCCTGCAGCGCGGTCAGTTGCGCCGGCAGCGCGTGCGCCCAGGCGGTGATGTTGCCGGCGCCCAGGCAGACCACGAAGTCGCCGGACTTGGCGATCGCGTGCACCATCTCGGCCAGGTGCCCGGGATCGTCCAGCGGCACCACGCTGCGGTGGCCGCTGGCGCGCAGGCCGTCCACCAGCCCGTCGCGGTCGATGCCCGCGATGGGCTTCTCGCCGGCGGCGTAGACGTCGGCCACGATCACCGTGCCCGCGTCGTTCATGCAGGTGCAGAACTCGGTGAACAGCGAGGCCAGGCGAGAGTAGCGGTGCGGCTGCACCACTGCCACCACGTCGCGTGCGCCGGCCTGGCGGGCAGCCTTCAGCACGGCGGCGATCTCCACCGGGTGGTGGCCGTAATCGTCGATGATCGTGATGCCGCCCACCTCGCCCGTCTTGGTGAACCGGCGCTTGACGCCGCGGAAGGCCGCGAACGCGCTCTTCAGCGTCTGGTCGTCGATCTCCATCTCGAAGCCGACAGCCACCGCGGCCAGCGCGTTCTGCACGTTATGCTGGCCCAGCATAGGCAGGCGGAACGGGCCCATGCGCCGGCCGCGGCCGCGGAAGCGGTCGGTGACGGCCACCTCGAAGGTGGCGCCCAGCTTGTCGGCGCGCAGGTTCTCCGCCCGGATGTCGGCCTGCGGCGAGAAGCCATACGTCACGATGCGGCGGTCCACCCGCGGGATCATCGCCTGCACGGCGGGGTGGTCGATGCACAGCACGGCGAAGCCGTAGAACGGGATGTTGCCGACGAACTGGTCGTACGCGGCAGTCATCGCCTCGGCGCTGCCCCAATGGTCCAGGTGCTCGGGGTCCATGTTGGTCACCACCGCGATGGTAGCCGGCAGGCGCAGGAAGCTGCCGTCGCTCTCGTCGGCCTCCACCACCATCCAGTCGCCCGCCCCCATGCGGGTGTTGCTGCCGTACGCCTCGATGATGCCGCCGTTGATCACGGTGGGGTCCAGGCGCGCCGCCTCAAGCACGGCGGCCACCAGGCTGGTGGTCGTCGTCTTGCCGTGTGTGCCGCCGATGGCGATGGACCAGCGCAGCCGCATCAGCTCGGCCAGCATCTCGGCGCGGCGCACCACCGGGATCAGCCGCTGGCGGGCGGCCACCACCTCGGGGTTGTCGGCCCGCACCGCGGTGGACACCACCACCACCTGGGCGTCGCCCAGATTGGCCGCGTCGTGCCCCACGGCCACCTGCATGCCCTGGCCGCGCAGGCGTTTCACGTTGGCGTTGTCGGCGATGTCGCTGCCCTGCACGGCATAGCCGAGCGTGTGCAGCACCTCGGCGATGCCGGACATGCCGATGCCGCCGATGCCCACGAAGTGGATCTTGCCGATGCTCAGCGGCAGTGCCCTCATGGGCCGACCTCCAGGCCGGAGGCCAGCCGCTCGATTGCGTCGGCCAGGCTGGCGGCCGCGTCGGCGTGGGCGCAGCCAGCGGCGAGCTGCGCCGCGGTGGCCAGCCTGGCCGGGCTGGCGAGCAGGCCGGCCAGCTCGGCGGACAGACGCGCGGGCGTCAGCTCGGCCTGCGGGATTACCATGGCACCGGTCAGCGCGCGGGCGTTGGCGGCCTGGTGGCCGTCGATGGCGCCGGGCAGCGGCACCAGGATGGCGGGGCGGCCCGCCACCGTGATCTCCGCGCAGGTGGAGGCGCCGGCGCGGGCCACCACGAGGTGGGCGGCGCGCAGGCGCTCGGCCATGTCGGTGAAGAAGGGCGCCTGCTCGCTCTCTACACCCGCCTCCTTGTAGGATGCCCGCACGCGGGCGAGGTCCTCCACGCGGCATTGCTGCACCACGCGCAGGGCGGCGCGCAGCTGCGCGGGGAGGGCCGCCACCGCGTCCGGCACCACGTCGCTGAACACCCGCGCGCCCAGCGAGCCGCCGGTGACGAGCAGGCAGATGCGGCCGTCCGGCACGGCGAACGGCACGCCGCGCAACGCCTGGATAGCCGGGCGGACGGGGTTGCCGGTCACCTGCACGGCCAGCCGGTGGGGCACGCGCGCGGTCTCGGCAAAGCCCAGCGCCAGCAGGTCCGCCCGCCTGTTCAGCACGTTGATGGCCAGGAAACGGTTAGCACGGCCCAGCACGGCGTTCTGTTCGTGCAGCACGATGCGCGGGCGGCGGGCCAGCAGGCGGGCGGCGAGGATGGGCGGCACGGACGGGTAGCCGCCGAACCCCACGATGACGGCAGCGTCGAGGCCGGCCAGGATCCGGCGGGCCTGCAGCGTGCCGGCGGCCAGCGCCAGCATTGCCCTGGCCGCGCGCCTGGCGCCGCGCCCGGCGATGCCCGCGCCTTTGAGCACGTAGTGCTCGCGCCCGGCGAACACCGGGCTGCGGGCGGCGCCCGAGCGTGCATCAGTCATCAGCACCACGCGGTGCCCGCGTTCGACCAGGGTGGCGGCCAGCGCCTCGGCCGGGAAGAAGTGCCCGCCGGTGCCACCGGCGGCGATCACGATCGGGCGCACCGAGGGTCCCCTCACGACGGGTCGCCATGGGTGCGGCGGCGGGTGAGCGCCAGCAGCATGCCCATGCCGAGGGCGACGGACAGCGCCGAGCTGCCGCCGTAGGAGATGAACGGCAGGGTCATGCCTTTCGTGGGGATGAGGTGCAGGGCGGACGCCATGTTGACGAAAGCCTGCAGCCCGAAGCCGGTGACCAAGCCGGAGGCGGCCAGGATCACGAACTCGTCGCTCTCCTGCACCAGGCGCAGCAGGCCGCGCAGCACGATGAAGGCGAAGATGCCCAGGATGGTCAGGCAGATCAGCAAGCCGAACTCCTCGCCGGCCACGGCGAACACGAAGTCCGCATGCGCGTCCGGCAGCAGGTCCTTCACCCGTCCCTCGCCTGGGCCGCGGCCCAGCAGGCCGCCGTTGCCGAACGCCTGCAGGGCGGTGTCCACCTGGTAGTGGTCGCCGCTCTCGGGATGCACGAAGCGCATCACCCGGCTGCGCACGTGCGGGAACATGACATAGGCGCCCACCGCGGCTGCCGCCATGCTCAGCGCGCCCACGCCCACAAACGCCATGTTCATGCCGCCGACAAAGAGCTGGGCGAAGAACACCGCGGTGATCACCGTGAGCATGCCGATGTCGGGCTGCGACTTGAGCAGCATGAGGATCCCACCGAACACGCCGAAGGCCAGGATGGTGCCGGGAAACCCGCGCGTGCGGCGGCCCTCGGTCAGCAGCCACGCCGTCACCACCGCGAAGCAGGGCTTGAGGAACTCGCTGGGCTGGATGGACATGCCGGGCAGCGCGATCCAGCGGCGGGCGCCCTTGATCTCGATGCCGTGCACCAGGGTGAGCGCGGTGAGCAGGATGGCCGCGATGCAGCCGCCCAGCGCCAGGCGCCTGATGGTGCGTGGCGAGAGCAGCGAGACGCCGACGATGAGCAGCCCGGCCAGTGCGAGGAACACCACCTGCTTGGCGATGAATACGTCGCGCGACTGGTGGATGCGCTCGGCCACCGCCGGGCTTGCGGCCAGCACCAGCACGTAGCCGAAGCCGATCAGGGTGGCCACGCAGAACAGCGTCCAGCGATCCACCGTCCACCACCAGCGGCCCAGCACGGACTGGTCGGCGCGCGAGAAGGTGGCCATCAGCCTGACTCCCCGGTGCTGCGCCCGTCCGGCGATGCTAGGCCGCGCACCAGCTCGACGAAGTGCGCGCCGCGCGCCTCGAAACCGGAGAACTGGTCGAAGCTGGCGCCGGCGGGCGAGAGCAGCACCGTGTCCACGCCGAGCGACCTAGCCGACGCCAGCGCCGCCGGCACCGCCCGGTCCAGCGTGCCCACCACGCGATGCGCCACGTGGTACGCGGCCAGCGTCTCGGCAAAGGAATCCGCGTCGCGGCCGATCAGCAGCGCCTCGGCCACGCGCGGGAACAAGCCGGCCAGCGGTGCGATGCCGCCTGCCTTGGCGATGCCGCCGGCCACCCACACCACGCGCCCGTAGCAGCCAAGCGCGCGCGCGGCGGCGTCCGCGTTGGTGGCCTTGCTGTCGTTGACGAACCGTACGCCGTCGATGCTGGCCACCAGTTCCTGGCGGTGGGCCAGGCCGGGGAAGCTGAGGATGCCGCCGGCGACGGCCTCGCGCGGCACGCCCAAGGCCGTCGCCAAGGCTGCGGCGGCGGCGGCGTTCTGCGCGTTGTGCGCCCCGGGCAAAGCGTGCGCCTGGGCGAGGTCGGCGATCACGCCCTGTGCGTTGCGCAGCACGCCCGCCTCGCACCACACATCGGCCGGCTGCTGGCCGGAGACGCGTAGCGCGTGCGGCAGGCCGACGGCCAGGGCCGCACAATCGGCGTCGTCGATGCCCACGACGGCGGTGTCGCCGTCCTGCTGGCGCGCGAACACCTGCCGCTTGGCGGCGAGGTAGCCTGCCATGTCGCCGTGGCGGTCCAGATGGTCCGGGCTCAGGTTCAGCATGCAAGCCGCATCGAAACGTAACGTTGCGAGTCGCTCCAACATGTAGGACGACATCTCCAGCACGTACACGCCCAAGTCCGGCAACCAGGGCAGGCTGAGCGCGGCGGGCCCGAGGTTGGCGCCGGCGGCGTGCGGAATGCCGGCGGTTTGCAGGATGTGGGCCAGCAGCGCGGTGGTCGTCGACTTGCCGTTGGTGCCGGTGATGCCCACGAAGCGCGCGCGGCTGGAGCTGCCGCGCACCGCCTGGAACAGCAGTTCCGCGTCCGTCAGGATCGGCCGGTGCGCGGCGCGTGCGGCCGCCGCGATGCGGTGCGGCACGGGCAGCGCGTGGGCGATCCCCGGCGAGAGGACCAGCGCGTCGCAATCGCCGATGTCGGCCGCCGGATCCTGCGTGGCGAACCCCTCCCGCGCGGCCGCTTCCCGCGCAAAAGCCGCGTCGTCCCACGCCAGCACGGTGGCACCCATCGCGGTCAGAGCGCGTACCGCGGCCAGCCCGGCGCGGCCCAGCCCCACCACAGCGTAGCGCCGGCCGGCAAACACCTTGGGCGAGAACCCGCTCATCGGATCTTCAACGTGGCCAGGCTGACCAGCGCCAGGATCATCGAGACGATCCAGAAGCGGATCACGATGGTGGGTTCCGCCCAGCCCTTCTTCTCGAAATGGTGGTGCAGCGGCGCCATCAGGAACACGCGCCGGCCGGTGCGCTTGAACCAGAACACCTGGACGATCACTGAAACCGTCTCCACCACGAACAGTCCGCCGGCGATCATCAGGACGATCTCATGCTTGGTGGCGACGGCGACTGCACCCAGCGCGCCTCCGAGCGCGAGGCTGCCGGTGTCGCCCATGAACACCGCGGCTGGCGGCGCGTTGAACCACAGGAAACCCATGCCAGCGCCGATGACGGCGGCGCAGAACACCGCCAGCTCGCCCACGTCGGGGACGTGGTTGAGCTGCAGGTAGTCGGCGAACACCCTGTTGCCGACGAGGTAGGCGATCAGCGCGAACACGGTGGCCACGATGATGGTGGGCACGGTGGCCAGGCCGTCCAGCCCGTCCGTCAGGTTCACCGCGTTGCTGCTGCCCACAAGCACGAACATGCCGAACACCGGGAACAGCAGGCCGAGCTGCAGCAGCACCCCCTTGAAGAACGGCACCGCCACGCTGGTGCCCAGCGTGCCGCCGGTCAGGTGTGCCAGCCACCCGGCGGTGACCAGGCCGATGGCGAGCTGCACCACCAGCTTGCCACGTGCCGAGACGCCCTTGGTGTTGCGGCGGGAGAGCTTGAGGTAGTCGTCGACGAAGCCGATGGCGCCGTAGCCGAGCGTACAGAACAGCACCGCCCACACGTAGCCGCTGCGCAGATCCGCCCACAGCAGCGTCGACGTGGTCATCGCCGCCAGGATCAGCACGCCGCCCATCGTGGGCGTGCCTTTCTTCTCGATCAGGTGCCGCTCCGGCCCGTCGTCGCGGATCGGCTGGCCGCCGCGCTGGACCGAGCGCAGCCAGCGTATCACCCGCGGGCCGAGCCAGAAGCAGATCGTCAGCGCGGTCAGGCACGCGGCACCCGAGCGGAAGGTCTGATAGCGGAACAGGTTGAAGGCCGAGACCTCGCCGGCGTACAGGTGCAGCAGGTACAGCATCAGCCGCCTCCCGCCAGCGCGTCCACGACCACGCGCATGCGGCTGCCGAGGCTGCCCTTCACCAGGATCGCGTCGCCGTCCTGCACGGCGTCGCGCACGATGCCGGCCAGCGCCGCGCTGTCGGCGGCATGCGCGCCGCGGCGCGCCTCGGGGACCGCATCGTAGAGGAACTTCATCCACGGCCCGCAGGTGAACAGCGTGTCGGCCGACTCGACCACGGCGCCGGCCAGGCTTTCGTGCTCGCCGCGGCTGTGCTCGCCCAGCTCCAGCATGTCGCCCAGCACGGCGACGCGACGCCTTGCCGGCATCAGCCGCAGCACGGACAGCGCCGCCCGCACCGAAGCGGCCGACGCGTTGTAGCTCTCGTCGAGCAGCTCGGCGCGGCCGTCCAGGATCGCCCGGCGCACGCCGCGCCCGCCCACCGCGCCGAACCCGGCCAGAGCGCGCGCGCCTGCCGCTACGTCCGCCCCCAAGGCGTGCGCCGCCGTCAGCGCGGCGGCGGCGTTCGTCACCATGTGCCGCCCGGGCACCGCAAGCCGAATTGCATGGACCCCGCCGCCGAGCTCGATGGTGAAGTCGCTGCCTGCGGCGTCCTCGCGCGTCACCTGCACGGCACCGAACGTCACAACTTTCCGCTCGCCCGCCTGCGCCGCCATGCGCCCCAGGAACGGCGAGCCCTGCGGCAACACCAGCGTGCCGCCCTGCAGGATACCCTGGGCCACGCTGGCCTTCTCGTCGGCGATCGCCTCCAGGCTGCCCATGTGGCCGATATGCGCCGCCTCCACGGCGGTGATCACCGCCACGTCCGGCCCGGCCAGCACGGCCAGCGGCGCGATCTCGCCGGGGTGGTTCATGCCGATCTCGACCACCGCGTAGTCGCCGTCCGGCGCCAGGCGCGCGAGCGTCAGCGGCACGCCCCAATGGTTGTTGTAGCTGGCCACGCTGGCCTGGGTGCGCCCGCTCGCCGCCAGCACCAGGCGCAGCATCTCCTTCGTCGTCGTCTTGCCCACGCTGCCGGTGACGGCCACCACGGAGCCGGTGAAACGGTCGCGCGCGAAGGCGCCGAGCGCGGTCAGGCCGGCCAGCGTGTCGCCCACCATCACCAGCCGCGCGTCGTCCGGCAAATCGTGCTGGCGGTGCACCATGGCACCCGCGGCGCCCTTGGCGATCGCCGCGGCCACGTGGTCGTGGCCGTCGCCCGACTCCGTCTGCAGCGCCACGAACAGGTCGCCGGGCTGCAGCGTGCGCGTGTCGATCGAGACGCCGTCGGCGTGGAACGGCGCGGTCATCGTGCCGGCCGAGGCGTGCATCAGGTCGTCGGCGGAGAACAGCGCGGTCATGCGGCAGCCGCCAGGCGGCGGATGGTGCCCGCATCGTCGAACGGCAAGGTGGTGGCACCCACCGTCTGCCCCTGCT
The DNA here is from genome assembly GCA_964242595.1 of uncultured Acetobacteraceae bacterium. Lineage (GTDB taxonomy): Bacteria > Pseudomonadota > Alphaproteobacteria > Acetobacterales > Acetobacteraceae > BOG-908. The sequence continues at coordinate 19,664 of CAXTBC010000016.1, forward strand.
CGTGGCCCTTGCCGGCCACCACGAGCACGTCGCCGGGGCGCAGCGCCGCCAGCCCCGCCGCGATGGCTGCGGCGCGGTCGCCGATCTCGATGGCGTTCGGGCAGGCCGACAGGATGGCGGCGCGGATCGCCGCCGGGTCCTCGCGGCGCGGGTTATCGTCGGTCACGATCGGCAGGTCGGCCAGGGCAGCGACCTCGCGGCCCATCAGCGCGCGCTTGCCGGGGTCGCGGTCGCCGCCGGCGCCAAACACGCAGACCAGCCGGTGGCCGGCGGCGTGCGGCCGCAGCGAGGTCAGCACGCGGTGCAGGGCGTCGGGCGTGTGCGCGTAGTCCACGTAGGCGGCGGCCTGGTTGGGCAGCGTCGCCGCCAGCTCCATGCGGCCGCGCACGCCGGCCAGGCCGGGCAGCAGGGCGAGTGCATCTTGCACCCCGGTGGCCTGCGCCAGGGCGGCCGCCATCAGCACGTTGTCGGCCTGGAAGCGCCCGGGCAGCGCCACCTCGATGGTGCGGCGCGCGCCCGCCTGCTCGACCACCAGGGCCTGGCCGTGCGGCAAGGCCCGCGTGGAGACCAGCCGCAACGCGGTGCCGCGCTCGCCCACGCTGCGCACGTCCAGGCGCCGCCTGGCGGCAATCGCGTGCAGCGCCTCCAGCGTGTCGGCGTCCATGTCCGCGTTCACCACGGCGGTGCCGCGCGCGGGCAGCAGCTCGGCAAACAGGCGCAATTTGGCGTCCCGGTAGGCGCCGAGCGACCCGTGGTAGTCCAGGTGGTCGCGCGTCAGGTTGCTGAACCCGGCGGCGGCCAGGCGCACGCCGTCGAGCCTATGCTGGTGCAGGCCGTGGCTGGAGGCTTCCAACGCCACGTGCTGCACGCCTTTGCCCGCCAGCGCCGCCAGCATGCGCGCCAGCGCCACCGGGTCGGGCGTGGTCAGCCCGCCGCCGCCGGCCTGGCCGGGTGCCACCAGCCCAAGCGTGCCCAGGCTCGCCGCCTGCAGCCCCGCCAGCGTCCAGAGCTGGCGCAGGAAATCCACCGTGCTGGTCTTGCCGTTGGTGCCCGTCACCGCCACCACCCGGGCGGGCGCAGGTCCGGCCAGGTCGGCCGCCATGCGGGCGAGCGCCAGGCGCGGCTCGGCACAGTGCAGTAGCGGCCGCGCCGGCACGCCTGCCGGCCAGGCGACGCCGGTGCGCGCCAGCACAGCGGCCGCGCCACGCGCCACCGCGTCGGCAATGAACGCAGCGCCGTCCGCCGCAGCGCCGGCCACCGCCACGAACAGCACGCCCGGCCGCACGTCGCGGCTGTCGGCCGCAACCCCGGTGATCGCCAGCGTGGTGAACCACGGATCGACCCCCCGCAGCCCGGCGCGCAGGGCCAGGTCAGCGAGCGAGCGCACCGCCGCCCTCCGGCACCGGAACGCGCAGCACCGCTTCGTGGCGCAACGCCAGCATGTCACGCCGCGGCGGCGGGGCGGCTGGTATGGCGACGGTTGCCGCCGGCGGCGGCGCGGGCGGTGCTGGGGGCGGATCCAGTGGCGAGCCGGTGCCGGTTGGCTCGCCGCTGCCGCGCGCCGGCTGCATCGGGATCGCCAGCCCGGCCTGGATCGCCGGCAGGTTCGCCAGGTCCGGGAACAGGCCCATCATCGGCGCGATGCGCGCGATCACCCGGCCCGCACCAGGCGCGCTCACCGCGCCTGCGGTCGCGTAGCCGCCGGTCTCCTTGTTGCCCACCGGCTCGTCGAGCATGAAATATACGGCGTAGCGCGGCGCGTTCATCGGGAACACGCTCATGAAAGCGCTGACGTTGGCGTGCTTCTTGTAGCCGTGCGCGCCCACCTTTTCCGCGGTGCCGGTCTTGCCGCCGACGAAGTAGCCGGGGATGTCGGCCGGCTTGCCATAGCCGTCGGTCACCACAAGCCGCATCATCTTGCGGATCGTGTTGCTGGTGGACGGGTTCATGATCCGCCGGCCGTCCGGCAGGGGGTCCGCCGGGTCGTGCGCCAGCACCGTAGGCTGCAGCACGATGCCGCCATTGGCCAGCGCCGCGGTGCCGCGCACCACGTGCAGCGGCGAGACGGCGATGCCGTGGCCGAAGCCCACCGTCATGGTGGTGGCTTCCTTCCAGTTGCTGCGCGGCGGCACGATCGGCCAGCCGGCTTCGGGCAGTTCCACGCCCACCTTGCGGAACATGCCCATCGCCTGCAGCCAGGTCTGCTGGCGCTGCGGCCCCACGCCCAGCGCCACGTGCGCGGCGCCCAGGTTGGACGAGTAGGCGAGCACCTCGGGCAGATAGAGGAAGCGGTGCTTGCCCTTGTAGTCCACGATGGTGAAGCGGCCGATGTGGATGTTGTGGGCCGCGTCGAACTGGTCCCAGATGTGGGCGGAGCCGAAATCCATCGCCATCGCGGCGGTCTGCAGCTTGAACGTGCTGCCCGGCTCGAACATGCCGGTCACCGCGCGGTTGAAGCGGTCGTCGGGCGGCGTCTCGCCGAACTGGTTCGCGTCGTAGTCCGGCAGGCTCACCATGGCGATCACCTCGCCGGTGCGCACGTCCATCACGATGCCGCAGGCGCCGATCGCGTGGAACTCCTCCTTGGACTTCTCCAGCTCCTCGCGCATCACGCCCTGCACGCGCACGTCGATCGACAGCCGCAGCGGCTCGGGCTGCGTCTCCAGCCGGTGGTCGAACGCGCGCTCCACGCCGGCCACGCCGTGGCTGTCCACGTCGACGCCGCCCAGCACCTGGGCTGCCGTGCGGCCCAGCGGGTAGCGGCGCTTCTCGCCGGGCTGGAAATACACGCCGGGGATGCCCAGCGCGTTGATCGCCAGCTCCTCGTTGGGCGTGATCTGCCGCTCGAGGTAGACGAACTGCTTGGCCGAGGCGAGGCGCGCGGCGGCCGCCTTTTCGTCCAGCCGCGGCAGCACGCCCTTCAGCTTGTGGGCGGCGTCCGCGGTGTCGATCATCTCCTTGGGGTTGGCGAACAGGCCTGCCGTGGGCAGGGAGATCGCCAGGATCTCGCCGTTGCGGTCCAGGATGGTGGCGCGCGTGTGCGGCACGCCGGCAGCCAGCGGCACGGTGTCCGGCGTGTCGGGACCGGGATCGTTGGGCACCAGCGGGCGCATCTCCGCCTTGCTGGGCGCCATCGGATACATCACCGTGGCACTGGTCAGCTTGCCGGCCACGGCGCCGAACAGCAGGAAGAAGCCGCCGGCGGCGAACACCAGCCGGTTGCGCGTGCGGTCCAGCGCGGCGCGGCGGGCCAGGTCCGGCGCGGTGATGCGCACCGTCTCCATGCGCGGCATGGCCGCGCCGGTCTGCGGGGCGCCGCGCAGGCGTGTGGCCTCGGTGCCGCGGCGGCGGGCGGGCGGCGGCCTGTCGGGGGGCGGGGCGGAGGTCATCGGCCGTACGGCACCGGCGGCGGCAGCGTGCCCCGGCCGCCCAGAGCCGAGCTGAGCGGGGCCGAGCTGAGCGGGGCCGAGCTGAGCGGGGCCGAGCCGAGCGACGACGCGGGCGCGTAGGCCGGCACGGCGCTGACGATCATCGAGTGCTGCGGCTGCATCCGCATCGGCCGCGCCATGGCCTTGTAGACGGAGGCACCCATCGGCTGCGGAGCGGCCAGCGGCAACGGCGTGCCGTGGGCTAGCAGGCTGTCACGCCCCGGCATGTCCTGGCGATCGGCCAGTACCACGTGGTGCGGCGGATGCCTGGCATCGTTGTGCGCCAGCAGCTTGGGCGCCGCATGCGCGTCCAGCCTGGCTGGCGGCTGCATCGGGTGATGGGCCGGCAGACCCGCTTCCTCGGCCACTGCCACAACTGCCGCTTCTGGCTGCGGCGGCGCGGGCGCGTCGTCATCCTCGGCAACCGGGCCCGTCTCGGGGGCCGGCAGGATCGCCGACAACCCGGCGATCTGGACGAACTGGGTGGGCGCCATCGGGTGCAGAGTGAGGTAGCGGCCGGCCATGTCGCCCAGCCGCCCCGGCTCGTTCAGCAACGCCCACTCGGCCCGCAGCAGCCCGGTGCGCGCGTGCGCCGCCTCGGTCTGCCGGATCACCCGGCCGATGTCGCGGTCCAGCAGCGCGGTGCGATGCTTTTCCGAATACAGGTAAAGCCCCGATCCCAGGGCGGCCAGCAGGCACAGGCAGGTGAACGGCTTGATCATGGTCGGGCCTCGTGGTCCGGGGTCAATCGTTGCAGCGCGCGCAGCCTGGCGCTGCGCGCTCGGGGGTTGCGCGCCGTCTCGCTCTCCTGCGGCCGCACAGCGCGCGGGGTCAGCAGGCGGAACGAAGGCGCGGTGGGCTCGGTCAGGCCGCGCGGATCATGCCGCGATGGTGCCGGATCGCGGCCCGCGGCGTGCGTAAAGAAGCGTTTCACCAGCCGGTCTTCCAGCGAGTGGAACGACACCACCACCAGCCGGCCACCCGGGCAAAGCAGCGAGGCCGCCGCCGCCAAGGCGCGCTCGATCTCGCCCAGCTCGTCGTTCACCCTGATGCGCAGCGCCTGGAAGCTACGGGTGGCGGGATGGATGCCGTCACGCGCCGGCGGCATGGCGCCGCGTATGATAGATGCGAGCCGGCCCGTGGTCTCGACCGGCGCCTCGGCACGCGCGGCCACGATGGCGCGCGCGATGCGGCGCGACAGCCGCTCCTCGCCAAACTGGTAGAGCGTGTCGGCCAGCTCGGCTTCGGACAGCCCGGCCACCAGGTCGGCGGCCGAGGGCCCGCTGCGGCTCATCCGCATGTCGAGCGGGCCGTCATGCCGGAAGCTGAAGCCGCGCGCCGGATCGTCGATTTGGAAGCTGGAGACGCCGAGGTCGAGCACCACGCCGTCCAGCGCCGCCACGCCGGCCGCGTCGAGCAGGTCCAGCATGTTGCCGAAACTGCCTTCGATCAGGTGCAGGCGGCCGGGATGGGCGGCCGCCAGGGCGGCACCGCGCGCCACCGCGTCCGGATCACGGTCGATCGCCCACAGCGTGCAGGCGGCCTGGCCCAGGATGGCCCGGCTGTAGCCGCCGCCGCCGAACGTGGCATCGAGGTAGCGCTCGCCGTCCTGGACGGCGAGTGCGGCCAGCACCTCAGGCAACATGACCGGGACGTGGCCCCCAGCTTCGCGCAGACCTGCATCCGGGACGCCGCTCATGCGTGCACCTGGCCGGGCAAGGTCAGGCGGCGGGAACGCGCACGCTCGCGCGCCTCGGCACGCCGGCGTTCGGCCGCCTGCGGCTCCCAGATCTGAAACGTGCGGCCCAGTCCCATGAATACGATCGTATCCGAAAGACTAGCGTGCTGCACCAACGCATCCGGCAGGATGATGCGCCCTTCCTTGTCCGATTCGACAGGGTAGGCGTCCGAATAGAGCACCTGCGCCAGGTCGTCGTGGTCCTCCCCGAACACGTCCAGCCGCTCCAGCGGCATGGCGAGCGCCTCGAACGTGCTGGTGGGCCAGCCTTCCACACAAGGGTGCGCGTGGGACTGCCGCAGGATCAGCGGGGCCGCACCGTCGGGGCCGAGCGCGCGCAGGGCTGCACGGAACGGCGCGGGGATGCTGACCCGGCCTTTCGCATCGATCCTGTTCAGGTGCGTGCCCAAGAACTGGCCCATACGCGCTGATTATCCGCCCCCTCAAACCCGAAGCCCCACCGCCCCGGCACCGAGCCGCGCGCTGTGGATGAGCGCGCCGCTTGGGATGACATGGGATAGCATGGGCCAGCATGGGCGTCAAAGGGAATGCGTTGCTTGGATGAAATTGTTTGCGGACGAAATACAACAAAAACAACATCTTGCAGACGTCGCCCCAGGAACAACCCGGAACGTCTTGCCGCTATTCAGTATTCACTATTCGTTCTTGTGGACAACTTTGTGGGTAGTTTTGCGGAGGTGCCAGACGGCCTGTAAGCCGGGTTCTGTCCCTGCCTTGCGGCGATGGACGGCCATTCCTCTGCGACGTGCGTTGCCGCACGCCTGACGCGACCAACCCGGGCGGCGAGGCGGAAATCCCCCTGGCCATGGTCGCCCATGGCCGGCCGCCCCTATTCGGTCTTGCTCCCGGTGGGGTTTACCCTGCCGCCCCTGTTACCAGGGGCGCGGTGCGCTCTTGCCGCACCGTTTCACCCTTGCCGTCCCGCTTGCGCGCTCCGGCGGTTTGTTTTCTGTGGCACTTTCCCTGGGGTCGCCCCCGCCGGCCGTTAGCCGGCACCGTATTCCCGTGGAGCCCGGACTTTCCTCTGCGCGTTGCCGCACAGCGGCCGTCCAGCCGTCTGGCAGGCGGGTGTTTGGCGGAAGCTAGGCAAGGAAGGAAGCGTTCTTTTTTAAAAAAAAGAACCAAAAAACTTTTGTCTGTTTGGCGCGCGCCTTCGATCAGAGGTCGTGGGCTTTCAGGAAGGCGTTGAAGCGCCGGTAGGCACCGTCGTCGGGTTGCGCTGCGTCGTGGGCGAAATACGGCAGCGTCGCCTGCCACGCCGCGTGGTTCAGCGTGTCGTCCAGGTCGGGATACGCCTTGCGCACCACCTCCCAGCTCTCCGCAGGGTGCGCCCGCAGGTAGGCCAGTCCCCTTGTCGTCGCGCGCAGGAACCTCGCCAGGCGCGTGTCGCCCGCAACCGCCGGCCTGGCCGCGAACATAAGGTCCTCGAAGGGCGGGATGCCGTTCGCCTCGTAGTCGAACCCCACGGTCGCCGCCCCATGCTCGGCCAGCTCGATCGGCTCGAAGTTCCTGTACACGCTCACCGCATCCACCTGGTGGGAGAGCAGCGCCACGCTCAACTGCTCGCCGATCTGCACCATCCGCACGTCCGCCGGCTGCACGCCGGCGCGCTGCAGCATCACCCCCAGCATCACCTGCTCCACCTCGGAACCCGCGCCAATCCGCTTGCCGCGCAGGCCGGCCAGCGTGGTGATGCCGCTGTCCTTCAGCACCACCAGCGTGGACATCGGACGGTCGATCAGCACGCCCAGCCTTACGAGGCGCAGGCCGGCGTCCTGGGCCTCCAGGAACTGCGGCTCGGCCGCCAGCGCCACGTCCGCCTGGCCAGCGGCCACCAGCCTGGGGCCGAGGCTCGGGTCGGCCGGGGGCACCAGCTCCACGTCCAGCCCCTCGGCCGCGTAGGCGCCGATCTGCTGGGCGACGAGGAGGGGTGCATGGTTGGGGTTGACGAACCAGTCCAGGATGACGCGGACGTGGTCTTTAGCGTGAGCGGGGCCAGAGAGTAGAAAAGCAAGGAAGAAAGCGGTTCTTTTTTGAAAAAAAGAACCAAAAAACTTTTGCTCCCGGGGCGTGTGCGTCCGGACATGCGCGTGCTCAATTAGTAAAAGTTTTTTGCTTCTTTTTTTCAAAAAAGAAGTGCTTGCCTTCTTTTTCATCAGAACGCCGAAGCTACGGTAACAACGGCCGCAAACCCCGGCCCCACGTAATACGTCGGTGCCGCCCCGGCGATCACCGTCCCGTTCTGCCCGATCGCGTCGCGCGCGTTCGGCTGCACCGCCGCCACGCCGGAGAGGAACTTCGCGTCGGCGATGTTGATCAGGTTCAGCCGGACCTCCGGCTTCTTGATGAACGCGAGGTCCGGCAGCCGCAAGCCCAGCGTGGCGTCCGCCTGGGTGTGGGACGGTATCTGCTCGTCGTTGAGGAACGTGGCGTATTGCGAGCCGGTGTACTTCACCGAAAAATTGCCGAAATATGTGCCGTCGTCGTAGTCCAGCCCGATCGCACCCTGGAAAGCCGGGCTGCGCACCGCGGTCTTGCCCGCCGTGCGCAGGTAATCGCCGTCCACGGCGAAGTTGTTGTCGATCGTGGCGTGCAGGTACTCGGCAGAGACGTAGGGGCGCCAGTGGCGCACCGGCAACAGGCCGAGTTCCGCGTCCAGGCCGCGCGAGGTCTGGCCGCCGGCGTTTATGCTGCTGCCGATGACGGTGTCGACCAGCGTGGAGACCTGCCGGTTGGTGAAGTTGTAGTTGAACCCGGTCAGCGTGGCGTCCACCAGCGCGCCCTGGTAGCGCACGCCGACTTCTTCGGAGATGGAATACTCGTCGCGCTGCGACGTGCCCTTCGTGAGCTGGTCGTCGAACACGTCGTAGGTGTTGTACAGAACGTATTCCGTGGGCGAACGGAAGTTCGTGGTCACGCTTGCGAACACCTGCGTGGCGGTGGTGACCTGGTAGCGCGCGGCCAGGCGCGGCAGCGGCTGGGAGCTGTTCAGGCCGACGCGGTATTGCGGGCCGGGCAGGCTGTTGGTGCCGTCCCTGTTCACCATGGCGTATTTCAGCCCCGCATCGATGCGCAGCTTGCCGCCCAGCAGGCTCAGCGTGTCGCCCACGAACAGCACGTTGGCCTGCTCGCGCGTGTGCGCCTCCTGCGCCGAGAGGTTGCGGCCGTTGGCCAGCCTGATTGTGTAAGGAAATCCCTGGATGGAGGCGGGCTCGCCGTTCGCACCCACCGGCGTGAAGGGCTGCGGGTCGTAGTCGTCCGCGTAGTCGTACCACCAGCCGCCTACGATCCTGTGCGCGCCCAGCGTTTCGATCAGCTCGCTGGTGACGCCGGCCCGGTATTGATTACCGATGTAGTCGGCCAGCACCACCTTCTGTCCCTGCGCGTTCGCCGCCCCAGGGATCGGCACCGTCTGGGTGATCGGCTGCGTGCCCAGATATAGCCCCGTCTCGGGCAGCGTGGTGCCGTAAGGCGAGTTGCCGTAACCGTGCTCGGCGTAAGGCGTGGTCTCGAACGCCAGGTGGTCCGTCAGCGTCAGGTGCGTGGGCAGGCTGCCCTGCTCGTCGTGCCAGGTCTGCTGGTAAAGCTTCCAGTAGTTCGTGTCGCCGGGCGAGTACGTCGCGTCGTAGTTGTTCGAGCGGCCGTAGGCCTGCCAATCCGACAGCTTCGGCATCGGGTAGGAGCTGAGGATCGCGTCGTGGTACGATCCGGCCAGTGCGATGTGGTTGCCGTCGCCCCAGTCGTCCACAAGCTTGAAATCCACGTGCTGCCGGTGATCGTTGCCGGGCCCGCGGTAGTTGTCGGCCACCGTGTCCGAGTAGGAGACGAACGCGCGCGCGGCTGTCCCGGCGATCGGCCCGCTGTCCAGCCGCAGGAACGCGCGGCCCTCGTGGTAGGAGCCGAACGAGCCCGACGCGAAGCCGCCGGCGGTGTCGCCCGGATCGCGCAGGTTCAACGAGATGAGGCCACCGCCCGCGTTCACCGTGGGCGAGTCCAAATCCGCCGTGCCCTGCTGCAACGTCACGCTGCGGATGTTTTCGCTGTCCACCCATTGCGAGGGATAGCCGGCGTAATAGCCGATGTCGTTGGTCGGCGCGCCCTCCACCAGGTAGGCCACCTCGTCGCTGTTCAGCCCGCGCACGGCGATGTTTACGCTGGGCGATAACCCATAAGGGTCCGACGTGGACACATTGGCCCCCGGCGCCAGGCGCAGCAGCTCAAACGCGTTGGACGTGGGCGCCTGCTTGGCGATGAAGTCCGTCGTCACCGTGCTGCGCGACACCGGCGCGTCCTGTTTCGAGATCAGCCCGCCACCCGGCTCGTTGCCGGATACGCCCGTGGCCGACCGCGCACGCGCACGCACGATCAGCTGTTCGACGGCAGGCGTGTCGGCGGCCGAAGCGGCGCCCGCGCACATCGCGATCCCAGTGGCAAGAAACAGCGCGCGCATGGCATCTCCCGCGCGGCCTCGGAAGATGACACAGAGGAAATCGAGAGTCCGTCCCCTACACCATTCCCTACGCCGGCATGATCCGGATCAGGTTCCCCGGTGCGGCGCTGGACCGTCCGGCAGGGTATCCGTGCTGCGCAAGCGCTAACGGTGTCTCAGCCCCTTGACGGGGCACCCCTTGGTTGGGCGCACCTTTGCCGCGCAGGTTGCGGGAGTCAACAAGGAAGCAAGCCAGGGCTTCTTTTTTGGAAAAAAAAGAAGCAAAAAACTTTTACCCGTTTGGCGCGGCTCTCTCCGGACACACCCGACAGGGAGCAAAAGCTTTTTGGTTCTTTTTCTCGAAAAAGGACTGCTTGCTTACGCCAGTTCCTCAAGGAACCGCTTCCCGTCCGCACAGGAAAACCACCGCGCGTGCCCAAGCAGGAACTCCGAGTAAGCCGCCTCCGCATGCCGTGCCGACCCGGTCACGCCATGAAAATACATCAGCTCCGACAACGCGAAATCCACGTGCACCAACGGCAGCAGGTGCCGCAGCGCGCGCCGCTCGGCCGCCGCAAGCGGCCGCGCCGCGTCGTAGCCACGCAGGATCGCGTGCGCGAGGCCGGTGTGGCCGATGTCCGTGTGGGACGGCGCCGAGTCCAGCCAGGCGATGGCGTTGCGCTCGATGGCGGTGGCCAGGTCGAACGCGGCACTGGCGCGGTTGCACAGGCCGAAATCCAGCACCGCGGAGACGGCGCCGTGCCCCCACAGCAGGTTGGAGGCGTGGGCGTCGCCGTGGGCCCAGAGCGGCTGTAGAGCCGCCAGATGCGGCTGCAGCGCCGCGTGCCAGCCTGACAAGGCGCCGGCCAGATCGGAACGCCACGGCCGCCCGGCCAGGGCCGCCCGCAGCAGCGGCGCGCCGGCGGCCAGGCGCTCCACCGCGGTGCCCAGGTCGGGTGCCCGGATCAGCGCGTCGCCGGCCACCAGCAGCAGCGCCTGCCGCGCCGGCGCGATGTAGCCGGCCGCCGCCTCGTGCAGCCGGCCCAGCGCGAAGCCGAGCGCCGCCGCGTCCTCCACGCTGCGCACCGGGGTCCAGGAGTGGGCGTCGCGGTAGGTGTCCGCACCCTCGCCCACAGCGTGCACCTCGCAGGTGCCGTGCACGCCAGCCACGGCGGTGGCACCCGTGACGGTGGCCAGCACCTCGGGCACCGCGGCGCCGTGGCGGCGCAGGTGGGCGATGAAGGCGTGCTCCTCCAGCAGCGCCGCCACGCTGCGCACCCGGGCGTCGTGCCGTTTGACGAACACCGGTCCGTGCGCGCAACGGACGATGGCGCTGGCGGCGAACGGGCGCGGGCTGTGCCACGCCACCGCCTGCACGGCGCCCAGACGCGGGTAGCGGGCCAGCAGCGGCACCAGCTCGGGCAACGCCAGCTTCGGCCAGTCCGGCGCCACCGCGTCGTGCCCCAGCCCGTGCGCCAGCGCGCTCAATGCGCGCCCTTATGCGAAAGCGCGCTCAATGCGCGCCCTTATGCGAAAGCGCGCTCAATGCGCGTCCCAGTAGAGCAGCCGGACCAGCAGCCGGTCCGCCGCCCACCACAGCGCCACCGTCATCACCGACAGCACGGCCAGCGCCGCGAACAGCACGTCCGTGCGCACCCGCGCGTTGGCGTTCAGCATCAGGTAGCCCAGGCCCGACGACGCGCCCACCCACTCGCCGATCACCGCGCCCACCGGGGCCCAGCACGCCGCCACCCGCAGGCCGGCGCCCAGCGCCGGCAGGGCTGCCGGCACCCGCACCAGCAGCAGCACCCGCCAGGGCGCGGCGCCCATGCTGGCGGCCAGGTCCAGCCAGCCCTGCGGCACGCGCTGCAGCCCGTCATGGAAGGCCGAGGCCACCGGGAAGAAAATCACCAGGGCCGCCACCACAGCCTTGCTGGCGATGCCGAACCCCAGCCACAGCACCAGCAAGGGTGCGAAGGCGAACACCGGCACCGCCTGGCTCAGCAGCAGCACCGGCAGCAACCACCGCCGCAGCGTGAAGGAGGCCGCCATGGCCAGCGCCGAGCCAACCCCCAGCGCCACGCCCAGCGCCAACCCCAGCAGCGTCTCGGTGCCGGTGGTGAGCGCACCTGCGGCCAGCACGCCACGCTGCGTCCACAGGGCGCGCGCCACCTCCGGCGGCGCCGGCAGCAGGTAGGCCGGCACCCCGAACCCCGCCTGGATGGCCCACCAGAGCGCCACCAGGCCGGCGACGGTGACCACGGCCCGGTAGCCGCGCAGCCTCACGCCGGGCCGCCGAGCAGCGCGCGCAGCAGCCGCCCCTGGGTGGCCAGCACCCCGGCATCATCCACCGCGCGCGGCGTGGGGCCATCGAGCAGCAGCGGGGCGGAGAGTGAAGCGGGGAAGCCGGACAACACCAGCACCCCGTGCGCCAGGCGGCACGCCTCCAGCGGGTCGTGCGTGATCAGCAGCACGGTGCGGCCGGCCAGCAGCCTGGCGGTCAACGACTGCATGCGCGCGCGGGTCAGCTGGTCCAGCCCGGAGAACGGCTCGTCCATCAGCACCACCGGCCGGTCCTCGTACAGCGTGCGGGCCAGCGCCACACGCTGGCGCATGCCGCCGGACAGCTTGGCCGGCAGGGTGTCCGCCTGCCCGGCCAGCCCCACCTGTTCCAGCAGGGCCAGCGCCCGCGCCCGGTCTGGCACCGCCCCGCGCAGCCGGGCGCCCAGCACCACGTTGGCCAGCGCCGGCAGCCAGGGCAGCAGCAGGTCGTCCTGGCCCATATAGGCCACCAGGCCGTCCAGCGCCGCACCGCAATCCGTGGTGACGCGGCCTTGCGCTGGCACGAAACCGGCCAGCACCCGCAGCAAGCTGGTCTTGCCCACGCCGCTGGCCCCGAGCAGCGCGGTCAGCCGGCCGCCCGGCAGGTCCAGGCACAGGTCGTCGAACAGTCGGCCGGCGCCGAAGCGCAAGGTGAGGTGGTCGATCCTGATGCCGGGAGCCATGCGCGGCTGTGTACGGACGGTTGCGGGCGAGGCCAAGCGCGCAGTGCATTCTAAACACAAGAATCGGTGACGTTTGCATGTATGGTGCGCGCCGATGAACGACTTCTTCCTCACATCTTCCAGCTGGACCGCTATCGAGCGTCGTCTTCCGCTTCTCTCCCAGGAGATACCGCCTTTGCCCCGGCGCACCGGGCCAGAGACACGATCAAGCATTGAACCTTTCGCGCCGCACGACCACCCTGTGGTGTTCACGACGGGGGCTTGAGTTTGATCGGTCCGCGCAGTCTCATCCTCTTCGGCGCCCTGGCGTGCTGCGCCCCTGCCCTGGCGCAACCCGATACGGGCCCGCCTTCGGTGGGCGTGGTACGCGCCACCCGAACACCGATCACCGAGGTGAACGAGTTCATCGGCCGGGTGGACGCGGTGAACCGGGTGGCCCTGGTGGCCCGCGTGACGGCCTTCCTGGAGAAGCGGCTGTTCACCGAGGGCACCGAGGTGAAGACCGGAGAGTTGCTCTACAGACTGGAGGAAGGCCCGTTCCAGGCCGATTTCATGGCCAAGCAGGCCGCGCTCGGCCAGGTGAACGCCCTGCTCCTGAACGCCAACCAGACGCTCAGCCGACAACAGGCGTTGCTGAACACGCCGGCCGGCCAGCGCTCCAACCTGGACAGCGCGGTGGCTCAGCAGCGCAGTGAGGCCGCCCAGGTGCTGGCCGCCCAGGCCAACCTCGCCACCTCCCAGATCAACCTCGACTACACCCAGATCAAGGCGCCGATCGACGGCAGGATCACCCGTACCAACGTCACCGAGGGCAACGTGGTGGGCCCCACCAGCGGCACCCTGGCCACCATCGTCAGCCAGGATCCGATGTACGTGATCTTTCCCATCTCGTCGCGCACCGCGCTGGACCTGCGCCAGCGCTACGCCGGCGCCGGCGGCCTGGCCGCGGTGAAGGTGCGCGTCAGGCTGCCCACCGGTCGCATCTACGACCAGGACGGCAAGCTGGACTACGTGGACCCGACCATCTCCACCAACACCGACACGCTGATCGCGCGCGCCGTGCTGCCGAACCCGCCCGTGGGCGAGTCGCCGGCTTCGGGCAAGGGTGGGGCCAACCCCGTGCGCGAGCTGATCGACGGCGAGTTCGTTCAGGTGCTGGTGCAGGGCGTGGCGCCGATCGAGGTGCTGGGCGTGCCGCGCGCTTCCATCCTCTCGGACCAGCAGGGCGACTACGTCTACACCGTGGACGCCCAGGACCACGCCCAGCAGACCCGCGTGCAGCTGGGCCAGTCCACCCCAAGCGTGGCTGCGGTCATTAGCGGGCTCGTGGAAGGCCAGACGGTAGTGGCCGAAGGGGTGCAGAAGCTGCGGCCGGGCCTGCTGGTGGAGCCCGGCCCGGCAAGCCCGATGCCTGCGGCGCCTCTGCCGCATGGCACGCCCTGAGGGCGTATGGAAAGGAAGGCAAGCAGTTCTTTTTCGAGAAAAAGAACCAAAAAGCTTTTGCTCCCTGTCGGGTGTGCCCGGAGAGGCGCGCGCCCAGCGGATAGAAGCTTTTTGCTTCTTTTTCTCGAAAAAGAAGGCCTTCCTTTCTTTCCTGCCCAGCCCGCATGATCTCCTCCGTCTTCGTCGACCGCCCCCGCCTGGCGATCGTCATCGCCATCGTCATCACCATCGCGGGCCTGATCTCGCTCACCCGCATCCCGGTGGCGCAGTTTCCGGACATCGTGCCGCCGCAGGTGCAGGTCTCGGCCACCTACCCCGGCGCCTCGGCCGCGGACGTGGAAGCCTCCGTCGCCCAGCCGATCGAGGCGCGCGTCGTGGGCGTCGACAAGATGCTCTACATGAAGAGCACCAACGCGAACGACGGCACCTACAACCTCACCGTCAGCTTCGCGCTGGGCACCGACCCGGACATCAACACCGTCAACGTCAACAACCGCGTGCAGACCGCGCTGGCCCAGCTGCCCCAGGCGGTGCAGATCCAGGGCCTGACGGTGCAGAAGGCCAGCAGCGCCATCCTGGAGTTCGTCAATTTCTACAGCGCGTCCGGCAAGCAGGACACGCTGTTCATCACCAACTTCGTCACTATCAGCGTGCTGGACGAGATCTCGCGCATCAACGGCGTGGGCCAGGCGAGCCTGTTCAGCCAGCAGCAGTATTCGATGCGTATCTGGTTCGACAACCAGCGGCTGACCAACCTGAACCTGACGCCGGCCGACGTCATCAACGCCATCCAGGCGCAGAACGTGGTGGCGCCCGTTGGACGCATCGGCGCGCGCCCGGCCAGCAACGACGTGCAGTTCCAGCTCAACGTGCAGACCCAGGGCCGCCTGAACACGCCGGCGCAGTTCGGCGCCATCGTGCTGCGCGCCAACACCAACGGTTCGCTGCTGCGGATACGCGACGTGGCGCGTGTCGAGCTCGGCGCGCAGAACGTGGACAGCGAGAGCCGGTTGGACGGCAAGCCGTCGGTCGCCATGAAGATCAGCCTGGCGCCAGGCGCCAACGCGGTGGCCACGGCCAAGCTGGTCAACGCCAAGCTCGCCGCGCTCAAGGCACGCTTTCCCGTGGGCATGGACTACCAGATCACGTGGAACTCCACGCTGTTCGTCACCGACACGATCACCGAGGTGCTGAAAACTCTCGGCGAGGCCTTCGTGCTCGTCGTGATCGTGGTGTTCCTGTTCCTGGGCAATCTGCGCGCCACCATCATCCCTACTATCGCCGTGCCGGTCAGCCTGATCGGCGCCTTCGCGGTGCTGTTCGCGCTCGGCTTCACCGAGAACACCGTCACCCTGCTGGCCATGGTGCTGGCCATCGGCATCGTGGTGGACGACGCGATCGTGGTTGTGGAGAACGTCGAGCGCGTGCTCGAGGAGCACCCGGACTGGGACCCCCGCGACGCGGTGAAGGAGGCGATGCGGCAGATCACCGCGCCGATCGTTGCCATCACCCTGGTGCTGCTCTCCGTCTTCGTGCCGATCGGCTTCATCCCGGGCATCTCGGGCGTGCTTTTCAAGCAGTTCGCCGTCACCATCAGCGCGGCCATGCTGATCTCGGCGCTGAACGCGCTCACGCTCTCGCCGGCGCTGTGCGGCCTGTTCCTGCGCCACCGCCCACGGCGACAGCGCGGCGTACTCGCCCGCGTGCTGCGCGGCATCGACCAGGCGCGGGACGGCTACACGTCGGTGGTCCGCCGGCTGATCCGCCGTTCGGTGCTCTCGCTTGTGGCGGTGGCCGTGTGCGCCGTGTGCATCTTCGGGCTGGAGACCATCACGCCCTCCGGCTTCCTGCCCAGCGAGGACCAGGGCGGCTTCTTCGTTTCCATCCAACTGCCGGACGGAGCCTCGGTCGCGCGCACCAGCCAGGTGGTCAGCCAAGTGGAGAAGAGCGTCATTGCCATGCCGGGCGTGGCCGACACCTTCGCCATCGTCGGCTTCTCCATCCTGGACAGCGCGCAGGAGCCCAACAGCGGCTTCATGTTCGTGCGCCTCAAGCCGTTCGGCGACCGCACCACGGCGCAGACGCAGATCACGGCCATGATCAGCCAGGTGTTCGGGATGGGCGCGAACATCCGTTCGGCCAACGTGCTGGCGTTCAACCTGCCGCCGATCATCGGCCTGGGCACTGCCGGCGGGTTCGAGTACCAGCTCGATGCGCTCGAAGGCCAGGACCCCAACGACCTCAACGCCGCGCTGAACGGCCTGCTGGACGCGGCCCATGGCGACCACCGGCTGGGCAAGGTGTTCAGCACGTTCACCGCCAGCAACCCCTCGCTGTTCCTCGACATCGACCGCGAGAAGGCGCAGGCGCTGGGCCTGAACATGTCCGACGTGTTCGGCGCGCTGCAGGCGACGCTCGGCGGCATCTACATCAACGACTTCAACCTGTACGGCCGCGTCTGGCAGGTGAACATCCAGGGCGAGGCTTACGACCGCAGCGACATTCCGGCGCTGTGGCAGATCTACATCCGCAACAAGACCAACCAGATGGTGCCGCTGCGCTCGATCGCCGACGTGAGCATCAAGCTCGGCCCGCAGATCATCAACCGCTACAACAACTACCGCTCTGTCACCATCAACGGCTCACCCGCCCCCGGCGCCTCGTCGGGCCAGTCGATCGCGGCGATGGCGGACCTCTCGGCTCACACGCTGCCGGCCGGCTACGCCTACGAGTGGACCGGCACCGCATTCCAGGAGGTGGCCGCCCAGGGGCAGACGGGCACCATCCTGGCGCTGGCCGTGCTGTTCGCCTACCTGTTCCTGGTCGGGCTCTACGAAAGCTGGGTGATCCCGGTACCCGTGCTGCTGTCGGTGGCGGTGGGCGTGCTGGGCTCGCTGATCGGCATCTGGCTCGCCGGGCTGTCGCTGGACCTGTATGCGCAGATCGGCCTGGTGGTGCTGATCGCGCTGGCCGCCAAGAACGGCATCCTGATCGTGGAGTTCGCCAAGGATCAGCGCGAGCAGGGCGTGCCGATCGCCGAGGCCGCCGCGATGGGCGCCCAGATGCGGTTCCGCGCGGTGATGATGACGTCGGTGGCGTTCGTGCTGGGACTGATCCCGCTGGTGATCGCCACAGGAGCCGCCGAGATCAGCCGGCGGGACGTGGGCACGCCGGTGTTCGCCGGCATGCTGGCGGCCAGCGCGCTTGGTATCTTCCTGATCCCCATGCTGTATGTGACGTTCCAGACGGGACGGGAACGGGCAAAAGCACGGTTTAGAAGAAAGTAGGGCAGGCCTTCTTTTTGAAAGAAGAAGCAAAAAACTTTGACTCCACTGTCGCCGTCTTTCCGGTGAGCCGCCGACAGGGAGCAAAAGTTTTTTGATTTTTTTTCAAAAAAGAACTGCTTCCTTCTCCAGGGAACCAGCAAGAGCCAGGCGCGTCACCCAGTGTGCGCCCACCAGGAGGGAAAAATGTCAGCCACCATGGACGCCGCCAAGCTCGATCAGCTGTGCATCAACACCATACGCACCCTGGCGATGGACGCGGTGCAGAAGGCCAACTCCGGCCACCCTGGCACGCCGATGGCGCTGGCCCCCGTCGCCTACAATCTCTGGCAGAACTATCTCAATTTCGATCCCGCGGACGCCAACTGGCCGAACCGCGACCGCTTCGTGCTCTCGGTTGGGCACGCGTCCATGCTGCTTTACTCGCTGATCCACCTCACCGGCGTGCGCGCCGTCAACGAGCATGAAGACCGCAACGCGCCGGCGCTTACGATCGACGATCTCAAGCAGTTCCGCCAGATGGACAGCAAGACGCCGGGCCATCCCGAGTACCGCATGACTTCGGGCGTGGAGACAACCACCGGCCCGCTCGGCCAGGGCTGCGGCAACTCCGTCGGGCTGGCGATGGCAGAACGCTTCCTGGCCAACCGGTTCAACAAGCCCGGCTACGAGCTGTTCAGCCATCACGTCTACGTGCTGGCCGGCGACGGCGACATGATGGAGGGGATCAGCAGCGAGGCCGCCTCGACGGCCGCCCACCTCAAGCTCGGCAACCTGACCTGGATCTACGACAGCAACCACATCACCATCGAGGGCGGCACCGACCTCGCGTTCGACGAGGACGTGCCGGCCCGCTTCGCCGCCTACGGGTGGGACGTGCAGCACGTGGACGACGCCAACGACATGGCCGCGATGAGCCGGGCGCTGGAGCACGCCCGATCGGTGACCGACCGCCCCAGCTTCATCCGCGTGACCAGCGTGATCGGCTTCGGCGCGCCGAAGAAGGCGGGCACCAACAAGGCGCATGGCGAGCCGCTCGGCGATGAGGAGATCCGCGGCGCCAAGCGCAGCTACGGCTGGCCGGAAGACAGCTCCTTCCTGGTGCCGGACGGCGTGTACGAGCACTTCTCCGCAGGCATCGGCAAGCGCGGCGCCGAGAAGCGCGCCGCATGGCTGAAGCTGGTGGAGGGCTACAAGGCAGACTACCCCGAGCTGGCAGCCGAGCTGGAGATGATGAACCAGCACACGCTGCCGGATGGCTGGGACAAGGACATCCCGAGTTTTCCGGCCGACGCCAAAGGCATAGCCTCGCGCGACTCCTCGCAGAAGGTGCTCAACGCCATCGCGCCGAACCTGCCCTGGCTGCTGGGCGGCGCCGCCGACCTCGCACCCTCCACCAAGAGCAACATGACGTTCGACGGTGCCGGCAGCTACGAAAGCGACAACTACGGCGGACGTAACCTGCATTTCGGCATACGCGAACACGCCATGGGCAGCATCTGCAACGGCCTGGCACTGTCCGCGCTGCGCCCCTACGGCTCCGGCTTTCTGATCTTCTCGGACTACATGAAGCCACCCATTCGCCTGTCCGCCATCATGGAAGTGCCCGTCATCTACATCTTCACCCACGACAGCATCGGCGTGGGTGAAGATGGGCCGACGCACCAGCCGATCGAGCAGCTCGTCTCGCTGCGCTCGGTTCCAGGCATGCGGGTGATCCGCCCCGGCGACGCCAACGAGGTGGCCGAGGCGTGGCGCCACGTGGTCACGCTGAAGGAACACCCGGCCTGCCTCATCCTCTCCCGCCAGGCGCTGCCGACGCTGGACCGTGAGAAATACGCCCCTGCGTCCGGCCTCAAGCACGGCGCCTACGTGCTGGCCGACCCGCCGCAGGGCGGGGAACCGGAGGTGATCATCATGGCTACCGGCAGCGAGTTGAGCCTGGCCCTGGGCGCCTACGAGACGCTGACCGGCGAGGGCATCCGCGTGCGCGTGGTGAGCTTCCCGAGCTGGGAGATCTTCGAGGACCAGCCGGCCGAGTACCGCAACAGCGTGCTGCCGCCGCACATCACCGCGCGCGTCAGCGTGGAGCAGGGTTCCACGATCGGTTGGGACCGCTACGTCGGCTCCAAGGGTGCGGCCATCGGCATGCACACCTTCGGCGCCTCGGCGCCGCTGGCCGCGTTGCAGAAGAAGTTCGGCTTCACCCCCGACGCGGTGGCGGCCACCGCCCGAAAACAGGCCGGCCACGCCTGACGCACTCCTGAAGGGTACCTCGACCATGGACACCGTCATCAACCCGTCGGCCAGCACGCAGGCCAACCCGGTCAAGCAGCTGCTGGACCAGGGCCAGTCGCCCTGGCTCGATTTCGTCCGCCGCAGCTTCATCGCGGACGGCAGCCTGCAGAAGCTGGTCGAGAGCGACGGGCTGGGCGGGGTGACCTCCAACCCGTCCATTTTCGAGAAGGCGATGGGCTCGGGCGACGACTACGACGCCGAGTTCAAGACTCTGGTCGCCGGCGGCCAGCGTGACGCACAGGAGATCTACGAGACTCTGGCGGTGGGCGACATCCAGCACGTGGCCGACGTGCTGCGCCCGGTGTTCGAGCGCACGAAAGGGCTGGACGGCTACGTCAGCCTGGAGGTCTCGCCCTATTTGGCCCTGCGCGAGGAAGACACGGTGGCCGAGGCGCGGCGCCTGCACAAATGGGTGGACCGCCCGAACCTGATGGTGAAAGTGCCGGGCACGCCGGAATGCATACCGGCGATCCAGACGCTGATAGGCGAAGGCATCAACATCAACGTCACGTTGCTGTTCTCCAACGACGCCTACAGCAAGGTGGCCGAAGCGTACATCGCGGGGCTGGAGAGCCGGCTCGATAAGGGCGAGGACATCAGCCATATCTCCAGCGTGGCAAGCTTCTTCGTCAGCCGCATCGACGCCCAGATCGACAAGAAAATCGACGAGCGGGTGGCCGCAGGCGACAAGGAGGCCGACGCCCTGAAAGCGCTACGCGGCAAGGTGGCCATCGCCAACGCGAAGATGGCGTACGTCCTCTATCAGGAGATGGTGGCCAGCGATCGCTGGAAGAAGCTGGCCGCCGCCAGCGCCAACCCGCAGCGCCTGCTCTGGGCTAGCACCGGCGTCAAGGACAAGGCCTACAGCGACGTTCTCTACGTCGAGGAGCTGGTCGGCCGCGACACGGTGGACACCATCCCGCCCGCCACGATGGACGCGTTCCGTGACCACGGCACAGTTCGTGCGTCGCTGACCGAGAACCTGGACCAGGCGCGCCACGCGATGAAGGAGGTCGAACGGCTGGGCCTCGACCTGCCAGGCGTCACCAAGCGCCTCGTGGAGGACGGCGTGCAGCTGTTCGCCGACGCGGCCGACGCGCTGCTGCTTGCGGTGGCCAAGAAGCGCGCGGCCCTGCTTGGCAGCAGCATCGGCAGCCTGCGCTACAGCCTGCCGGACGCGCTGGACAAGGCGGTGGATTCCAGCATCGAGACCTGGCGCAAGGACGGCTCCGTGCGCAAGCTATGGGCACGCGACGCCGCGTTGTGGACGGGCGGGCCGGAAGCCAAGTGGCTCGCGTGGCTCGACATCGTGGCCGAGCGGCTGGAGCACGTCGATGAGCTGGAAGCCTTCCAGAAGGACGTGCAGGCCGCCGGCTTCGCGCACGTGCTGCTGCTCGGCATGGGCGGATCGAGCCTGGGCCCGGAAGTGTTCGGCAAGACCTTCGGCAAGCGCGCCGGCTGGCCCGAGCTTCACGTGCTCGACAGTACCGACCCGCAGCAGATCAAGATGTTTGAGACCGCGGTCGACCTCGCCAAGACCCTGGTGATCGTCTCGAGCAAGTCCGGCGGTACGCTGGAGCCCAACATCCTGAAGGCCTATTTCTGGGCGCGCATGCAGGAGGCTGTCGGCAAGGAAAAGGCCGGCCAGCACTTCGTGGCCATCACCGACCCCGGCAGCCACATGCAGAAGGTTGCAGAGGGCGATCGCTTTCGCAAGATCTTCTACGGCAACAAGGAGATCGGCGGCCGCTACTCGGTGCTGTCGAACTTCGGCATGGTGCCGGCCGCCGCCATCGGCCTGGACGTGCGCGGCTTCCTCAAATCCACCCAGACCATGGTGCAGGCCTGCTCGCCCGGCACGCCGCCCTCCGCCAACCCCGGCGTGGTGCTGGGCACCATCATGGGCCAGGCGCAGAAGGCCGGGCACGACAAGGTCACCATCGTCGCCTCGCCCGGCATCGCCGATTTGGGCGCCTGGCTGGAACAGCTGATCGCCGAGAGCACCGGCAAGCTGGGCCGCGGCCTGGTGCCGATCGACAACGAGACCCTAGCCGCCCCGGCCTCCTACGGCCAGGACAGGCTGTTTGCCTACCTGCACGCCGACGACAAGGCCGACCCCGCGCAGGACGCCGCGATCACTGCGTTGGAGAAAGCCGGCCAGCCGGTGGTGCGCGTGGCCATCAACGGCCACCAGGAGATCGGCCAGCAGTTCTTCCTCTGGGAGTTCGCAACCGCGGTGGCCGGCAGCGTCATCGGCATCGATCCGTTCGACCAGCCGGACGTGGAGGCCAGCAAGATAAAGACGCGCGAGCTGACCGACGCGGTGACGAAGACCGGCAAGCTCCCTGACGAGACGCCGTTCGCCAGCTTCGACGGCGTGAAGCTGTACGCCGACGACAAGAACGCGTCCGCGCTTAAGGGTGGCGCCAGCCTGACCGACGTGCTGCGCACCCACTTCAAGCGCGCCCATGCCGGCGACTACGTGGGCATCCTGGCCTACGTCGAGCGCAACCCCGAGCACATCGAGCAGGTCCAGAAACTGCGCCTGCTGGTGCGCGACCGCACGCATTTGGCCGTGGCCGCAGAGTTCGGCCCGCGCTTCCTGCACTCCACCGGCCAGGCCTACAAGGGCGGCCCGAACAGCGGCGTGTTCCTGCAGGTCACCGCCGACGATGCTGCAGACCTGGCCGTGCCCGGCGAGACCTACACGTTCAGCACGGTAAAGGCGGCGCAGGCGCGCGGCGATTTCGGCGTGCTGACGGAACGCGATAGGCGGGCGCTGCGAGTGCACCTGGGCAGCGATGTTACGGCCGGCCTGGCCAAGCTGACTGAGGCTGTGCAGGCGGCATTGTCGTAAAAAAGAAAGCAGTTCTTTTTTGAAAAAAAGAACCAAAAAACTTTTGCTCCCTGTCGGGTGCTAGCTGGATAGAACCGCGACAGCGGAGTCAAAAGTCTTTTGCTTCTTTTCTTCAGAAAAGAAGGCCTTGCCTTTCCTTCCTCAGGAGCAAAACAAATGCAATTGGGCGTGATCGGCCTAGGCCGGATGGGCGGAAACATCAGCGTGCGCCTCACCCGCGCCGGCCACCATTGCGTGGTGTACGACCGCAGCGCAGACGCGGTGAAGCGCATCGCCGGCGAGGGTGCAAAAGGCGCTACCGACCTGGCCAACATGCTGGCCAGCCTGGAGAAGCCGCGTGCCGTGTGGGTGATGCTGCCAGCTGGCGAGATCACCGAGGATACGATCAAGACTCTGTCCGAGCACATGGAAGCGGGCGACACGATCATTGACGGCGGCAACACCTTCTACAAGGACGACATCCGCCGTGCCGCCAAGCTGCGCGAGAGGGGCATCAACTACGTAGACGTCGGCACCTCCGGCGGCGTGTGGGGGCTGGAGCGCGGCTACTGCATGATGATCGGCGGCCCGGCCGAGGAGGTGGAGCGCCTGGACCCGATCTTCGCGACGCTAGCGCCAGGCATGGGCGACGTGGGCCGCACCAAGGAGCGGAAGGGCGGCGATAGACGGCCCGAGCAGGGCTACATGTATTGCGGCCCGGCGGGCTCCGGCCATTTCGTGAAGATGGTGCATAACGGCATCGAGTACGGCCTGATGCAGGCCTACGCCGAAGGCTTCGACGTGCTGCAGGGCAAGGCCTCTAAGGAACTGGCCGAGGACCAGCGGTTCGAGATTAACCTGCCCGACGTGGCCGAAGTCTGGCGCCGCGGCAGCGTCGTCTCCTCCTGGCTGCTCGACCTCACCGCGTCCGCTTTGGCGGAGAACCCGACGCTGACGGATTTTACCGGCCACGTCAGCGATTCCGGCGAGGGACGCTGGACGGTCGAAGCCGCCATCGAGGAGTCGGTGCCGGTGCCGGTTCTCTCCACCTCTCTCTACGCGCGGTTCCGCTCGCGTTCCGGCAACACGTTCGGCGAGAAGCTGCTCAGCGCCATGCGCAACAAGTTTGGCGGCCACGTCGAACCGCACGCCTGAGGAACCAACCGATGTCGAGCGGCAGCGCCCACCCTCCGATGAGCGATCCTGCCGTGCTATCGCGTGCCAAGCAGGCACCGGCCTGCAGCTTCGTCATCTTCGGCGCAGGCGGGGACCTCACACGGCGCCTGCTGATGCCGGCGCTCTACAACCTCCGCCTGGCCGGCCTGCTGGACGAAGGTTTCAGGATCATCGGCGTCGATGCGCGCGAGATGGACGACGAGGCGTTCCGCGCGCATCTCGGCGAAGCGATGACGCACTTCGTCACCGAGCGACGTGGCGACACGGCGGGCACGCTGGACCAGGCGGCCTGGAACTGGATGAGCACGCGGCTGAGCTACCTCGCCGGCGATTTCGGCAACCCGGACACCTTCACGCGCCTGGGCGCCGTGCTGCCGGACGGTGGCAACGTGGTGTTCTACTGCGCCACCGCCGCTCGTTTCTTCGACGTGGTGGCGGAGCAGTTGCACCGCGCCACGCTGCTGCAGGAGAGCGAGACCGGCTTCCGCCGCATGGTGGTGGAGAAGCCGTTCGGCCACGACCTGGCCAGCGCCCGCGCGCTGAACGCCTCGCTGCTGGCGGTGATGAACGAGAGCCAGATCTACCGGATCGACCACTATTTGGGCAAGGAGACTGTCCAGAACATCATGGCGCTGCGTTTCTCCAACGGCATCTTCGAGCCGATTTGGAAGCGCGACAACATCGACCACGTGCAGATCACCGTCGCCGAGACGGTGGGTGTGGAACGGCGCGGCAAGTTCTACGAAGGCACCGGCGCGCTGCGCGACATGGTGCCCAACCACATCTTCCAGCTCCTCTCGATGGTGGCAATGGAAGCCCCCACTTCGTTCGACGCCGACGCTGTGCGAACGGAAAAGGCCAAGGTGCTCCAGGCAATCCACCCGATGATCGGCCGCACCGCCGTGCACGACGTGGTGCGCGGCCAGTACCGCGCCGGCCGCTACGGCACGCAGGCCGTGCCCGGCTACCGCCAGGAGCCCGACGTGGACGGCAACTCCAGCACGGAAACCTACATCGCCATGAAGCTGGCGATCGACAACTGGCGCTGGGCCGGCGTGCCGTTCTACATCCGCACCGGCAAGCGGCTGACCCACCGCAGCACGGAGATCTCCATCCACTTCAAGCAGGCGCCGTTCGCCCTGTTCCGCGACACGCCGGTCGACAAGCTGACGCCGAACATCATGTTCCTGCACATCCAGCCCACCGAGGGCGTGACGCTGCAGTTCAGCGCCAAGGTGCCCGGGCCGCGCGTGAAGCTCGGCGGCGTCAGCATGAACTTCAACTACGCCGACCATTTCCACGAAGGCCCAAGCACGGGCTACGAGACGCTGCTTTACGATTGCCTGGTCGGCGACGCCACGCTGTTCCAGCGCGCCGACAACGTGGAAGCCGGCTGGTGCGTGGTGCAGCCGGCGCTGGATGCGTGGGACGACGGGCACATCCACGTTCACCCCTACGCCGCCGGCAGCGAAGGTCCGGACGAAGCCACCGAGCTGCTCCGCCGCGACCACCGCCACTGGATCCCCACCTGATGACGATCCGCCTCCTCGTCTCGGACATCGACGGCACGCTGGTCACCAAGGATAAGGAACTCACCCCGCAGGTGCGCGAGGCCACCGGCCTCCTCGTGGAGCACGGCATCAAGCTGGTCCTGGTCAGCAGCCGCCCGCCGCACGGCGTGGCCATCTTCGCCGACGCGCTGCAGCTCGACACGCCGCGCGCCGCCTTCAACGGCGGCGTGTTCACCTCGCCGGAGGGCCGCGTGTTGCGCGCCGAGTTGCTGGCCGAGGACGCCGCGCGCGAGGCGCTGGCCTACCTGCAGGCGGAAGGCGTCTCGCCCTGGCTGTTCACCATCGACGAGTGGCTGCTGACCGACCCTGCAGGCGACTACGTTTCCTGGGAACAGCGCACGGTGCGCATGGAGCATCGGGTGGTGCCGGACCTTACGGCGGCCGCAGGCCAGGCGGGCAAGATCATGGCCGCCTCGAAGGACTTCGCGAAGCTGGCCGCCTGCGAGGCGGAACTCCAGAAGCGCCTGGCCGGCCGCGCCGCCGTGCACCGCAGCCAGGACTACTACCTCGACATCACCCACCCTCTCGCCAACAAGGGCGAGGCGGTGCGGCAGGCCGCCAGCCTGCTCGACGTTCCCCTGCACGAGACGGCCTGCATCGGCGACATGCCGAACGACCTGCCGATGTTCTCCGTGGCCGCCCACCGCGTCGCCATGGGCAACGCGCCACCGGACATGCAGGCGGAAGCCGACTACGTGACCGCCACCAACCAGGAGAGCGGCTGGGCGCAGGCTGTCACCGGATACATCCTGCCGCACAACGCACGAGGGTAGATCATGGCCGACATCAAGCTGCTCCTGGCCGACGTGGACGGCACGCTGGTCACCAAGGAGAAGCACCTCACCGACCGTGCGATCGCCGCTGTGCAGAAGCTGCGTGCCAAGGGGATCAAGTTCGCCATCACCAGCGGCCGGCCGCCGCGCGGCATGCAGATGCTGATCGCCCCGCTCGGCATCGACACGCCGGTGGCCGGCTTCAACGGCGGCCTGTGGGTGAACCCGGACCTCTCGCCCATCGAGGCGCGCACCCTGCCGCGCGCGGTCGCCGAACGCAGCATCGCGCTGCTGCGCGAGGCCGGGCTGGACCCCTGGGTGTACAGCGGCGAGGACTGGCTGGTGGCCGACAAGGAGGCGCCGCACGTGGCGCGCGAGGCCTGGACGGTGAAGTTCGAGCCCATCGTCACCGCCGATTTCGGCCGCGCCCTCGACAGCGCGGTCAAGATCGTGGGCGTCAGCGACGACCTGGACAAGGTGGAACAGGCGGAGAAGAAGGTGCGGCAGGAGCTGGGCAACCAGGCCTCCGCCGCCCGCTCGCAGCCCTACTACCTGGACATCACGCACCCCGAGGCCAACAAGGGTTACGCGATCGGCTTCCTCGCCAAGCGCCTCGGCCTGCGGACCGACGAGATCGCCACCATAGGCGACCAGCCGAACGACACGCTGATGTTCAAGGAGAGCGGCCTGTCCATCGCGATGGGCAACGCCAGCGAGGCGGTGCAGAAGCAGGCCGACCAGGTCACCACGTCGTCGGAAGACGAGGGCTTCGCCAACGCCGTCGAGCGCTTCATCCTGGAGGCCGCCCATGGCTGAGCCCGCTTTCGTCACCCTGGCCGATCCGGAGGCGCTGGCCACCCACGTGGCCGACTGGCTGATCGCCCTGGCGCGCGCCAGCACGGGCCGCTTCGCGGTGGCGCTGTCCGGCGGTTCCACGCCCAAGCGCCTGTTCGAGATCCTCGCCGAGCCGGCCCGCGCCAGCCTGTTCCCGTGGGACCGCACCCACCTGTTTTGGGGCGACGAGCGTTTCGTGCCGCAAGACGATCCCGACAGCAACTACGGCATGACGCACCGCGCCCTGTTGGACCGCGTGCCGATCCCGCCGGAGAACGTCCATCCCATGCCGACCACAGGCTTTCCCAGCCCGGCCGCGCGCGCCTACCAGGCGACCTTGCAGACCTATTACGGCGCCGAATCGCTGGACATGACCCGGCCGCTGTTCGACGTGGTGTTCCTCGGCCTGGGCGAGAACGGCCACACCGCGTCGCTCTTCCCGGACACGCCGTCGCTCAACGAGACGCTGGCCTGGGTGGCCCCGGTGGTCGACCACGTGCCGCAACCGCGCCTGACGCTCACCTACCCGGCCATCGCCTGCAGCCGCTACGTGGCGTTCCTGGTAGCGGGCGCCGGCAAGCGCGCGGTGCTGCGCCGGGTGCTGGACAAAGACCGGTCGCAGCCCGCGGCCCGCGTCTCGTCAGTAGGCGAGCTGATATGGTTCACGGACGAGGCGGCGGCCGCAGAGTAAGAAGCGCGAAGTCCGATAGCCAAGCCCGAACCGTTCCCCACCACCCGACAGGAAGCAAAAGCTTTTTGGTTCTTTTTCTCGAAAAAGAACTGCTTTCTCCTCTTTCACCGAGGTCAAGGATGCCAACCCGAGACGACCTGAAACGCGAAGCTGCCCGCCAAGCCGCCGAGCTCGTCCAGGACGGCATGGTCGTGGGCCTGGGCACCGGCTCCACCGCCACCTTTTTCATCGAAGCCGTCATCGCCCGCAAGCCGGAGATCCTCTGCATTCCCACCTCCGAGCGCAGCGCTGCACAGGCCCGCGCCGGCGGCCTCGTCCTCACCGATTTCGCGCACCATACCAGCATCGACGTCTGCGTGGACGGCGCCGACGAGATCAGGCGCGGCAGCCTGGATCTGGTCAAAGGCCTGGGTGGCGCCTTGCTGCGCGAGAAGCTGGTGGCCAGCGCGGCCAAGCGCCTCGTGATCATCGCGGACAGTGTCAAGCTCGTGGACCAGCTCGGCACCACCGTGCCGGTGCCGGTCGAGGTCACGCCGTTCGGGTGGGAGCTGACCCGCGCGCGGCTGGGCGCCCTGGCCACCACCACGACACGGCGTCTGCAAGACGGCGACACCCCCACCATTACCGACGGCGGCAACTACATCATCGACTGCGGCTTCGGCGTTATCGCCGACGCCGCAACGACCAATCGCGCGTTGCGCGAGATCGTGGGCGTAGTGGAAACCGGCCTTTTTGTCGGCATGGCCGAGCTGGCGTTGGTGGCCGGAGAGGACGGCGTGCAGCGGCTGTTGCGCGCGTGAGCGGAGCGGCTCCGGCAGGCAACCCCGTCGTCATCGTCATGGGCGTGTCCGGCTCGGGCAAGTCCACCATAGCCGAGGCGGTGAACGCGCAACTTCATTGGCCCTACCAGGAGGGCGACGAGCTGCACCCGGCGGCCAACGTGCGCAAGATGCAGTCGGGCACGCCGCTGACGGACGCCGACAGGGTGCCGTGGCTGGCGGCTGTCCGGTGCTGGATCGACGCACGGGTGACGGCCGGCGAGCCTGGGATGATCACCTGCTCGGCGTTGAAGCGCGCCTACCGCGAGGGCCTGGTCGGCGGGCGCCCCCAGGTGCGTCTGCTCTACCTGCGGGCAGACAGGGCGCTGCTGGAGCACCGGCTGGCACGCCGGACCGGCCACTTCATGCCGCCTAGTCTCTTGGACAGCCAGTTGCAAACGCTAGAGGAGCCGCAAGCCGACGAACACCCGTTGGTCGTCCGTGTCGACGGATCTCCAGAGGAAATCGTGGCCTCGGCGTTGGACGCCTTGCGCGGGATAGGGGTTAGCTTGGGAAAGTAAGGAAGGCCTCCTTTTTCTAGAAAAAGAAGCAAAAAGCTTTTGTTCGTGCTGTCGCGGTTTTTTCTTCCAGCTGCGGTTTTCGCGGGCTAGCTCGCCAGGCCCAGGAGGCGCAGCCAGCCTGCGCGTTGCCGCTTCTGTGCCGGCCGCAGCGCCTCCAGCAGGGTCTTGAGCGTTTCGAACGCGCGTGGGCGTCCATAAGGTGTCTGAGCGAACACGGCGGTCTGGGTGCGCCACAACGTCAGCGTGGGGGCCTTGCGGCCGGCGGCCATGATGATCAGCATCTCCTCGAACTCCGCACCGTCCAGGACCTGGTCGGTCGAGATGCTCAGCCGCAAATCCCGCTGCTCGGCCCAGCTTCTTACGAGCAGCAGCTCCTCGATGGAAAAGGCGATGGCATAGGGGGCGGCAACGCGTGTGAGGTTGGACATGGCAGCGGTTTCCGGTCGGCAACGCGGGTGGGTGGGCAACGCACCGACGCATCCCATTGTTCAGCAGCCTGGTAAAAATCTGCTTAACCGTTTCGAGTCGTCAACCGCGTTGTGTATGCCGCCGATTAAGATATTGCAACGCAACAAACGTCACGTTTCAGGAGAGGCCCTTGCCGTGTCGCCTGGCGCCGCGTCATATGCCTTTCCAACAAGATAGCACCAGGGAGGCAGGACATGGCACGCATCGCACTCGTGACAGGCGGCACGCGGGGCATCGGGGCAACGATCAGCCAGACGCTGAAGGCTGCCGGCCGCGAGGTGGTTGCCAGCTATGCCGGCAACGATGCCGCCGCCCAGGCCTTCCACACCGAAACCGGCATCACCACGCTCAAGTTCGACGCAGGGGATTTCGAAGCCTGCCAGAAGTCTGTCGAAAAGATTCATGCCGAACACGGCCCGATCGAGATCCTGGTCAACAACGCCGGCATCACCCGAGACGGCGTGATGTCCAAGATGTCGCGCGACATGTGGGACTCGGTGATCGACACCAACCTCGGGTCCTGCTTCAACCTCTGCAAGCTCACCTTCGATGCGATGCGGGCCGCCAAGTTCGGCCGTATCGTCAACGTCGGCTCCATCAACGGCCAGGCCGGGCAGTACGGACAGGTGAACTACGCGGCAGCCAAATCAGGCATCCACGGCTTCACCAAGGCGCTCGCGCAGGAAGGCGCACGCTACGGCATCACGGTCAACGCCATAGCACCGGGCTACGTGGACACCGACATGGTACGCGCGGTTCCGGAGGACGTGCTGCAGAAGATCATCAGCCGCATCCCCGTCGGCCGGCTGGGACGTGCGGACGACATTGCCCGAGGGGTGGCGTTCCTGACCGCGGACGACGCGGACTTCGTGACGGGCGCCACGCTGTCCATCAACGGCGGGCAGCACATGTACTGAGGAGGCGGGGCGAAAGCATGGGCTCTGCCCCAAACCCCGTCTTGCGCAGCACGCATTCGCGTGACGGGGCCTCGAGGCCCAGACTCATCCGGTTAAGGTTTTGACAAACAGGTCTTAAGAATTGTCTGTCGGGGTTAAGGGCGGAACGCTCGGCCTTTATTAAGAAGTCCCTAAGGCCATCAGTATTTGACCCATTTAAGCAATCCTAAACAGATGGGGGTCTGGGGCCTCGAGGCCCCAGCGGGGTTTGGGGCAGAGCCCCATTCTTGCTCAAAAGCGCCATCTCATCTCACCCCTCAAGAACAACCAAGTGCCCATCCGGGTCCCGACGCAGCAGCAAAGGTCCCGTCCCCACGCTGAACACCAGCCGGCTCGCCGCTATGGCCGAAGCGTCCCGGTCGCCAGCCGACCGCCCCCGCGGCGTCCGGTAACACAGCAGCTCCAGATGCGGCGCCGGCACCTGGGCCATCAGCGCGACGACGTCCACGCTCACACCGTCCAGCCCGTCGAGCGCATCCTGCGCCGGCCCCTTGTTCACCTGCCGTGCCGTCTCCACCAGTCCCAGCTCGCCGGCGTAGAAGGCAACGCTGCGGGCCACATCGGCGACCGCGATCGCCGAGTGGTCGATCCCGCCTTCCGTAAGCGGGTCCGACCTGGGGAACTGGATCAGCTCCAGCGGGTGGCCGTCCGGATCGCGGAACTTGAACGCCGTGATCCCGCCAGGCAGCAGGACCGGACCGTGGCGCGAGATGGGCGTGAACGGAAACGCGCACAGCCGTGCGTAGGCCGAAGCCATGTCGCCGGTCACCAGGGCGCAGTGCTGGAACCAGGCATCGTTGCTATGGCTACCCTCGGGATAGGGTGCGCCCGGCGGGTCGCACTGGGTCAGCTCGATCACCTGGGCGCCGCGTTGCAGGCGCGCCGTCTGCACCGTGCGCACGCCGAGCAGGGCGGCACAGGCCGGGTCAGCACGCACCGGACTGGCGGTGAACCCCAGCGCCTCCTCGTAGAATCGCAGCGCGTCCGTCACGCTGCCGACGTTGAGGCCCACGCGATCCAACCGTTGTGCCGTCATGGGAACTGCGCGCCGCGCACGTTGGTGTAGACGGCCATCAGGCTGTGCCCCGCGCAGATGAACAGGCGCGAACGGTTGCGGCCGCCGAACGCGACGTTACCGACGGTGCAATCCGTCATGATCTTGCCGAGCAACGCTCCCTCGGGGCTGATGCAGTGCACCCCGTCGCCCGCGCTCGTCCACACCCGGCCGTCCTCGTCGCACCGGAACCCGTCGGCCAGGCCGGGCGAGACCGCGTGGAACACGCGGCCCTGCTGCAGCCGGGCACCGTCCACCACCTCGTAGGCGCGGATGTGGAGCGCTGCGGTGCCGCCGAACTGCAGGCCGGTCTCTGCGATGTACAGCGTGCGTTCGTCGGGCGAGAAGCACAGGCCGTTCGGCCCGTCGAAATCGTCGGCCACCACGGCGAGCGCTCCTGTTGCCGGATGGATCCGATAGACCGTGGCCGGCAGCTCGGCCGCCTGCTTGCCGCCCTCGTAGTCGGTGTTGATGCCGTAAGGCGGGTCGGTGAACCAGATGCCGCCGTCGCTGTGCACCACTACGTCGTTAGGGCTGTTCAACCGCTTGCCCTCGAAACGATCGGCCAGCACCGTCACGCTGCCGTCGATCTCGGTGCGCGTGACGCAACGTCGCTTATGGGAACAGCCGATCAGCCTTCCTTGCCGATCCCGCGTGTGGCCGTTGGCGAAGCCGGAGGGCTGTCGGAACACGCTCACGCCGCCGTCTTCCGTCCAGCGCAATACGCGGTCGTTCGGGATGTCGCTGAAGAGCAGCTGGTTGGCGTCGGCGCACCAGACGGGGCCTTCCAGCCAGGCGTAGCCTTGGCCTAGCGTCAGGAGCTCGGCATTCGGGAGGACCAAGGCGCGGAAGGCGGGGTCCGTGAAGGTGTAAGTCAAGGCAAGCGGTTCTTTTTTGAAAAAAAGAACCAAAAAACTTTTGTTCCCTGTCGGGTGTCAGCAATGCACCACCCGACAGGAGGCAAAAGTTTTTTGCTTCTTTTTTTCAAAAAAGAAGTCCTTCCTTGCTTACTTGAAGTGCCCAGGCGCCCGAACCGGAACCACATGCAACTGCACCGTCATCAGCACCGCTGGCGTGTCGCCGACGGTGCCGCTCTTGTGCCCGCAACGCCCTTGCCCGTCTGCAGTGCAGCCCTGATCCTCGCCCAGCGATATCTCGCCGGGCCCGAACTCCACACGTGCGCCGTCCATCGACTCCACCCACCAACGGCCGGACAGCGGTACGATCCATTGCGGGGCCGGGTTCTCGTGCCACGTCCCCACCCAGCCTACCGGCTGCACGGTGAACACGGTGGTGGACTCCCCGCGCGGCTGCTTGTCGTTCCATTGCGGGTCGGCGGCGCCCACGCCCTTCAGCTCGAACGCCGTCAGCGCGCAATGCGTCTGGTGGCTGACGCCGTGCTCGTCGACCCAAAGGTGCCAGTAGCCGACAGACGGTTTCGCGCCCGGGTCGCTCATGGTGTCACCTGCGCATAGGGGTGGGTGGAGGCGAGCGGGTTGGCGAAGAACGCGCCCAGCGATCCATGCACGCCCACGACGAGCAGAAGGAAGCCGCCCGCCAGCGAGAAGTTCTTGAGAAAGTCCCAGAACAAGTTGCGCGCCGTGCTGTCCCCGGCGCGCCAGAAATCTCCCGGACGCCAGAACTGCTTCCACAGCAACGCCGTCACCATGCAGTAGCCCGCCATCACCAGTCCGGCCGCGCGGTCCGCCGTGCCGGTCAGGATGGCCACGGGCATCAGGATCTCCACGCCCAACCCAGCCAGGATCATCAGCACGGCCAGAGTGCCGGGAACCATCTGCTGCGCCTGCCCGACGGCGCCACGAAAGTTGAGGATCTTGTCCAGCGCGCTGAACGGGAAGAACAGCATCACCAGCAGGTAGCGCGTGGCCAGCACGCCGAGCATGGCCAGCGTCATGCGCCCAGCCGCTCCTGCAGGTGGGCCGCCACGCGCAGCGCGTTGGCGATGATGGTGAGCGTGGGGTTCACCGCACCGATCGAGGGGAAGAAGCTCGCGTCGGTCACGTACAGGTTGTCCACCTCGTGCGCGCGGCAGTTCAGGTCCAGCACGGAGGTTGCTGGGTCGGTGCCGAACCGCGCCGTGCCGGCCTGGTGCGCGGTGCCGCTGATCGGGATGTCCTTGCCCAGGTATAGGTTGCGCTCGACCATCACGGGATGGGCGCCCATCTGGCCCATGTGGTACTCGATCTTCTTGCGCAACCGGCGATGCGCCTCCTGTCCCTGCTCGGTCACGTCCAGCACCACGCGGTCGCCATCGTAGAAGATGCGGTTCTCCGGTCGCGGCAAATCCTCCGAGGACAACCAGAAATCCATGGAGTGCTCGGCCATCCTCTCGAACGGCAGGTCCGGCAGGAACTCCAGCCAGCCGGGCAGCGACTCTCCCTTGATCTGCCCCGCATGGGACGTGGCACACATCTGGATCAGCCCGAGCGGGTAATCCCAGTCGTCCGTGCCGAAATAGTAGTCGCTGATGGCCAGCGTCTTCTGGAACACCGTGTCGTTGCGCGTCTTCATCAGCGCCATCAGCACGCTCTGGTTATGCCGCATGTAGTTGCGCCCCACCTGGCCCGACCCGTTGGCCAGGCCGTGCGGATGGGCGTCGTTCGCCGAGCGCAGCAGCAGCAGCGCCGAGGACAATGCGCCGCACGCCACCACCACGATGTCCGCCGTGTAGCGTTCCTGCGCGCCGCCCCGCTCAACATGCACGCCGGTCACCGTGCGGCCGGCGGCATCCGTCTCCAGCTTCGTCACGTAAGCGTTGGTCAGCAGTTCCACGTTTGGGTGCGCGGCCAGTGTGGGGTCCACGCACATCACCTGCGCGTCCGCCTTGCCGTTCAGCAGGCAAGGGAACCCGTCGAACGCGTCGCAGCGTATGCAGATGCTGATGGGCGTCGCACGCCCGTCACGCTCCTCCAGCTTGATGCCGAGCGGCAGGTGGAACGGGTGCAGCCCCTCGCGCGCGAAACCCTCGCTCAGCGCCTGGATCAGCGGCTCGTGGCTGACCGGCGGGTGCGGGTAGGGACCGCTCGCCGGCGGCTCCAGCGGGTCCTCCCCGCGTTCGCCGTGCACGGCGAACAACTGCTCCGCCTCGGCGTAGAACGGCTCGAAATCGCTGTAGCCGAGCGGCCAGGCCGGCGAGATGCCTTCCTGATGCACTACCTCGCCGAAGTCGCGCTCGCGCAGCCGGAACAGCGCCGCGCCGTACACCTTGGAGTTGCCGCCGACATAGTAGTGCAGGCCAGGGTGGAACGTCTCGCCATGCTTGCCATGCCAGGTGTCGGTGCACTGGTAGGCGCCGTCCACGAACACCGTTTTGGAATCCCAGTTGGCCTGGCTGCGCGGCAGGTAGTCGCCACGCTCGATCAGCAGGATGCGCTTGCCGGTGGGCGCGAGGCGATGCACCAGCGAGGCGCCGCCCGGGCCGCTGCCGATGACGATGAGGTCGTAATGGGGCATCTGAATCCTTCAGAGAAGCAGCCCCTTCACGAAAAAGAAGCAGGAACGCTCGCCAAGGCGCGCATCAGCGCACCAAACACCCCAAAGAGAGTAAAAGTTTTTGGTTCTTTTTTCGAAAAAGAACCGCTTTCTTACCTCGCCTTGCTACGCCCCGCCTCCAGCAGCGCCTTCCCCTCCGCGCCTTGCCGCTCCAACATCCACCCCGGGTACTCGGCCGGCAGCACGCTCACCGCGTCCAGCGTGTCCAGCTCCGCGTCCAAGAGCTCCACTTGCGTGGCGGCGATGTTGTCGTCGAGCTGCTCCACCCGCTTGGCGCCGATGATCACGCTGCTCACCACGCGCCGGTGCAGCAGCCAGGCCAGTGCCACCTGCGCCACCGACACGCCGTGCGCCTCGGCCACCGGCCGCATCGCGTCGATGCAGGCGTAGGCGCGCGGCCGCTCCACCGGCGGGAAGTCGAACTGCGCGCGGCGTCCGTCGCCCGAGGCCTCGTCCTCGCGGCTGTACTTTCCGCTCAGCAGCCCGCCGGCCAGCGGGCTCCACACCATCAGCCCCACGTTCTCGGAGCGCAGCATAGGCACAATTTCACGCTCCAGGTCCCGCCCGGCCAGCGTGTAGTACGCCTGCAGGCTTTCGAACCGCGCCAGCCCCTCGCGCTCGGCGATGCCCAGCGCCTTCATGATCTGCCAGGCCGCCCAGTTGGACACGCCCACGTAGCGCACGTGCCCGTGCTGTACCAGGACGTCCAGCGCGCGCACCGTCTCCTCGATCGGCGTGACCGGGTCGAAGCCGTGGATCTGATAGAGGTCCACGTGGTCCATCTGCAGCCGCTTCAGGCTGGCCTTCACCGCGTCGATCAGGTGCGCGCGCGAGTTGCCGCGGTTGTTCGGGCCCGGCCCCGTCTGGCCGAACGCCTTGGTGGCCACCACCACCGCGTCGCGCGGGACCTTCAGGTTGCGCAGCGCCTGGCCGGTGATCTGCTCGGACAGCCCTCCGGCATAGACGTCGGCGGTGTCGAGAAAATTGATGCCGGCATCGATCGCTCGCCCCATTAGCTTCTCGGCATCCTGCTGCTGCAAGGCGCCAATCTTTTGCCAGATGCCCTCGCCGCCGCCGAACGTCATGGTGCCCAGGCAGAGCTCGCTGACGAGCAGGCCGGTGCGGCCCAATTTGTTGTTGCGCATTCTCTGGGGTGTCCTGGAGCTGACCGTCGTAAAGCAAGGAAAGCCTTCTTTTTTGAAAAAAGAAGCAAAAAACTTTTGTCCTGCCGCTGTGTCCGCCGCCTTGGTCTATCCTGAAATCCCGCGTGCTTGATGCCGTCGACAGGAGCAAAAGTTTTTTGGTCCTTTTTTTCAAAAAAGGACTACTTGCTTTCTAGCAGATTTCTACTCTTCCGCCTGCGCCCGAGCGGCTTGGCTGGCGCCGAAAATGTAGCCAAGCAGCGCCGTCAGCAAAGGCAGAAGCAGGTTCAGCAGGATCAGTTGCGCCACCTGCAGCCAAAAGGCGCGAAATGCCGCGCGTTGCCCGGCCAGCTCCTTGGTCAGGTCGGCCAGTTGCTGGACGGCATCCTTGCCGGCGCCCGCCCGGCTCAGCATGATCTGCGTCGCCTCGGCGAGCGCGCCGCCTTCCTGCCTGTCCACGGTCCACAGGTACACCGTTAGGATCAAGATGCTCGCCATCACCATGCCGAGCACCACCTTGATCAGCGTCACACCCGCAGCGGTTACGGGCGGCAGCCTGCCCGCGCTGACATCGGCATCCACCTGAACCTGCTTGCGCGCCAGGGGGTGGGCGACCTCGTCGCTCATCTAGCCGGCCCGGGCCGCGTGGTCAGACGGTCGGCGTGATGCGGTCCAGGCTCGGCAAGGTGATCCGCGTCAGCTTCTCGCCGTCCTCGGTGCCGGACAACACCACCCTGCCGCGCAGGCGCTCGTCGACCGCCCAGTTCAGCAGACCCAGCGCATCACGCGCGATCTCGGTCATCTTTGCGCCGCCCAGTTTGGCTTTCATCGAGTATAGCAGCTCGTCGGGGACACGCAGGCGGAATTCGGCCATCGGCGGCTCCTGTTGTTGCGGGTACTCCACATTGGGTCCACAAACCATCCACATCAAGTCCCGCTTTCCTCCACCGATCCTCCGTCCGCAACGATCTCCGGCCGTGTCCAGCGGCGCTGCAGCCAGGCCACGCCCACCAGGTCGAAGATGCCCACCCACAGCCGGTCCAGCGTGCCGTATTTGCTGGCTCCCCGCATGCGCGGGCGATGGCCCACCGGCACGGACACCACCTGCCCGCCCGCGCGGATGAACAAGGCCGGCAGGAAGCGGTGCATGTGGTCGAACGCCGGCAGCGCCAGGAAATCGCCGCGCCGGAACACTTTCAGCCCACAACCGGTATCCGGCGTGGCGTCGCCCAGTGCCCAGGCCCGGACGGCGTTGGCGGCGCGCGAGCTGGCGCGCTTGACCCGGCTGTCCCTGCGGGTGGTGCGGTGGCCGGCGATCAGCGTCAGCGGCGTCGCTGCCTGCGCGCGCGCCAGCAGCGCTTGTATGTCGGCCGGGTCATTCTGCCCATCGCCGTCCAGCGTGGCCACCCAGGTTCCCGCCGCGGCGTGCACCCCGGTGATGATGGCCGCGCTCTGACCGCTCGCCGCGCGGTGCCGGCGCAGCGTCAGCGGCGCCTGGGCTGCTTCGGCCCGCAGCGCGTCCGCCGTGCCGTCCGTGCTGCCGTCGTCCACGTAGACGATCTCGTGCGCCACCCCGGCCAGCGCGGCCCGTATCTCGGCGATCAACGGCGCCACGTTGGGCGCTTCGTTGCGCACCGGGACGACGACGGAGACGAGGGGCGTGGCTTGCCCGGAGACTGGCACGGGGACTTGCATGGAAGGGCGCCGGTAGCACCTGGAATGCTGGCCGGAAAGTGCGCGCGGCGCCCTCCGCCGTTTTGCCTTTCCACCCAAGCCCCCAATCGGTAGCCTGCATCCAATGCCGTTCGACGACCGCAATTTCCCCACACGCGAAGCTGCCATCGACCGCCGACGCCGCAAGCGCGTGGCGGTTTGGCTGTTCGCCGTAGCCTTCATGATCTGGGGCATGGTGGTGCTCGGCGGCGCCACCCGGCTGACCGGATCGGGTCTCTCCATCATGGAGTGGGCACCTTTGTCCGGCGCGCTTCCGCCGCTCTCAGGCCACGAATGGAACCGCCTGTTCGCCCTCTACAAGGCGATACCGCAGTACAGCCTGCTGCATCCGGACATGGACCTGTCAGGCTTCAAGGACATCTTCTGGCTGGAGTGGACGCACCGCGCCTGGGGCCGCCTGATCGGCCTGGTGTTCGCCGTCCCGCTGGTGTGGTTCGCCGTCACCGGCGCCATTTCGCGCCGCCTGGTGCCGCGCCTGGTTCTGCTGCTGGTGCTGGGCGGCCTTCAGGGTGCTGTCGGCTGGTTCATGGTGGCCTCCGGCTTCGCGCCCGACAGCACGGCGGTCTCGCCCTACCGCCTGGTGGTGCATCTCTGCCTGGCGCTGGCGCTGTTCGCCGCGGTGCTGTGGACGGCGCTGTCCCAGGCACGGCCCATCGCCACCTCCATCCCGGGCGGCGGCTCACTGCACCGCCTGGCTGGCGTCTCCGCCGTGCTGGTCGGCCTGGCCATCGTGGCCGGCGGCTTCACCGCCGGCCTGCATGCCGGCCTTGCCTACAACACCTTCCCGCTGATGGACGGACACCTGGTGCCCGCCGGCTACACCGACCTGCACCCGGTCCTGCGCAACCTGACCGAGAACGTCATCGCGGTGCAGTTCGACCACCGGCTGCTTGCCACTCTGGCTGCCGTCGCAACCCTGGCCACGCTGGGGTGGAGCTTCCGCCTGCGCCTGCCTATCGAGGCGCGAGCGTCGCTCGGCCTGATGGGCGTGGCCGTGGCCGTGCAGTACGGGCTAGGCGTGGCCACCCTGCTTTCGCACGTGGACGTGCCGTTGGCCGTGGCCCACCAGGCAAACGCCGTGTTCCTGCTTACCGCCACGCTGGCCACCACCCATGCCCTGCGCGGCGCCAAGCCGCGCGCTTCTGCAACGGATAGCGGCGCCATGCCGCGCCGCCTCTCCGTATAGGAACCCTGATGTCGGCCCTGGCCACCACTGACGACCTGTTCTTCAACCGCGCCGACGCCACGCTGGACCGCGCCGCAGCCGAACGAATCACCGCCGACGCGCTCGCCGGCATGGACGACGGCGAGCTGTTCCTCGAGTATCGCGAGAGCGAGAGCATCAGCCTCGACGACGGCCGCATCCGTGCCGCCAACTACGACACGGCGATGGGTTTCGGCCTGCGTGCCGTGCTCGGCGAGGAGACCGGCTACGCCCATGCCGGCGACCTCTCCGACTCGGCCCTGCGCCGCGCCGCCGCAACGGTGGGCGCCGTGCGCGCCGGCCGTAGCGGCACCGCCAGCGCGGGCCCTGCCGGAACCAACGCGCGGCTGTACTCGGACGCCTCGCCCATCACCCAGGACGGCTTCGCCGGCCGCGCCGCCCTGCTCTCCGAGATCGACGCCTACGCCCGCAGCCGCGACCCGCGCGTGGTGCAGGTCATGGCCTCGCTGCACGGCGAGTGGCAGGCTGTGCAGATCCTGCGCGGCGACGGCGCCCGCACCGCCGATTTACGCCCCCTGGTGCGCCTGAACGTGAGCGTGGTGGTGGAGCGCGGCGGCAAGCGGGAGTCGGGCAACCACGGCATGGGCGGCCGCGAGGGCTTCGATCGCTTCGTGGCGCCGGACGTGTGGCGCGCCGCCGTCGACGAGGCGCTGCGCCAGGCGGTGATGAAGCTGGACGCCGTGCCCGCCCCGGCCGGCGAAATGGAAGTGGTGCTCGGCAACGGCTGGCCCGGAATCCTGCTGCACGAAGCCATCGGCCACGGCCTGGAAGGCGATTTCAACCGCAAGAAGACCAGCGCGTTCGCCGGCCTGATGGGCCAGCGCGTCGCCAGCCCGGGCGTGACGGTGGTGGACGACGGCACGCTGCCGGACCGCCGCGGCTCGCTGACCATCGACGACGAGGGCACGCCCACCAACCGCACCGTGCTGATCGAGGACGGCATCCTGACCGGCTACCTGCAGGACCGCCTGAACGCCCGCCTGATGGGCGTGCGCCCCACCGGCAACGGCCGGCGGGAGAGCTATGCCCACACGCCGATGCCGCGCATGACCAACACTGTCATGCTGAACGGCAGCCACACCAAGGAGGAGATGATCGGCTCGGTGAAGCGCGGCCTGTACGCCGTGAACTTCGGCGGCGGTTCGGTGGACATCACCAGCGGCAAGTTCGTCTTCTCCGCCAGCGAGGCCTACCTGATCGAGGACGGCCGCGTGGGCGCGCCGGTGAAGGGCGCAACCCTGATCGGCAACGGGCCGGACAGCCTGACGAAGGTGGAGATGGTGGGCGGCGACATGGCGCTGGACCCTGGCATCGGCACCTGCGGCAAGAACGGCCAGGGCGTGCCCGTGGGCGTGGGGCAGCCGACTTTGAAAATACGCGGGCTTACCGTCGGCGGAACCGCCACGTAAGCAAGGCCTTCTTTTTTGAAAAAAAGAAGCAAAAAACTTTTGACTCCGCTGTCGCGCCTCTGCCCTGAACCACTCGACAGGGCGCAAAAGTTTTTTGGTTCTTTTTTTCAAAAAAGAACCGCTTTCTTGCTTCTCCTCTTTGCGCACGCCGCCCGCGCCGAGGACTGCCCGCCCAAGGGCGACCTCGCGATCCCCCTCCTGCCTCACACCCGCGCGGCGCTCGCCACCAACCAGCCGCTGGTTGCCGTGGCACTCGGCTCCTCCTCCACCCGCGGCTGGATGGCCACCGACATCGCGCACTCCTACCCCGCCCTGCTGCAGCGCGGCCTCAACGACAGCCTGCCCAAGGCCGACTTCGCCTTCATCAACCGCGGCATCGGCGGGCAGGACGCGCCCGAGGAACTCGCCAGGCTGGACCAGGACGTGCTGGCGGTCCGCCCGCAACTGGTGATCTGGCAGGTGGGCGCCAACGGCGCCGTGCGGGACGAAGCACCCCGCGTGTTCCGCCACCTGCTCGAGGAAGGCATCGCCAAGCTGAAGGCGGCCGGCGCTGACGTGATGCTGATGGACAACCAGCGCAGCCCGCGCATCCTGGCAGCGCCCGAACACGTGGTGATGGAAGAGACGTTGCACGAGATCGCCATCGAGACCGGGGTGAACCTGTTCTCCCGCAGCGCCCTGATGGACCACTGGGCCGCCGCCGGCGCCCCCTACGACGACTTCATCGCCGTGGACGGCTTCCACATGAACAACCGCGGCTACGCCTGCCTGGCGCGCGCGATGACGGAGGTGATCACCGCCGCGCTGAGGCAGCCGATCAGCCAGCAGCAAGCCAAACCACCGCATGGGTAGGGCCATGTTCGTACGCGTGCTGCTCCTGCTCTGCCTTGCGTGCACCGTGGCACGCGCCGAATGCATCAAGACCCGCGCGGCCGAACTCCCCGTGACGCTCTGGCGCGACAAGCTCTACGTGCCCGTCAGCATCGACGGCGTACCGCGCCTGATGTTCGTCGACACCGGTGCGGACACCACCACGATCGCGTCCGGCACCGCCGCCGCGCTGAACCTGCCGCGCGACTTCGACCACACCGCCGACACGTTCGGCGTCGGCGGCATGGAAAGCCACCTCTACATCGTGCACACGCGCAGCCTGGGGCTGGGCGGCATCAGCGTCGCCGGCGGCTCGTTTCCCACCGCGGCGTTTGGCGAGGCGCTGGCTGACGGCAGCTATCCCGGCGGCCTGATCGGCGCCGACATCCTCTCGCGCTTCGACCTCGACATCGACATCCCGAACCGTCGCCTGGGCCTGTGGCGCGTCTCAGGTTGCACGGACGCGCAGCCGGACTGGTCCGACTCCCGCCACGCCGCACCGCTGGCGGTGCTGGCCTCCCGCCACGTCAGCGTGCCGGTCAGGATCGACGGCGTCGTGGTCGACCTGCTGCTCGACACCGGCGCGCCCAACCTGGTGCTCTCCACCCGCGCCGCGGCCCGCGCCGGCGCCACGCCGGAGATGCTGGAGGAAAGCCGCACCCTGCGCGGCCGCGGCGTGAACGACCGCGCGTTCGACGCCTGGCTACACATCTTCACGCGCTTGGAAGTGGCCGGCCAGGTGTATGGCGACGCACGTGCCGTGGTGGTGAACAACGGCCGCGTACAGAGCGGCGACGGGCTGCTGGGCGTCGCCTTTCTCAAGCGCGGACGAGTGTGGGTGTCGTACGCGACCGGGTTTTTGTATGAGCAGCCGTAAGGCAAGTGAGAAAGCGGTTCTTTTTTGAAAAAAAGAACCAAAAAACTTTGACTCCGCTGTCGCGCGCTGGCCGGTGAACACGCGCTCGGTAGCAAAAGTTTTTTGTTTCTTTTTTTCAAAAAAGACAGCGCTTGCTTGCTAAACCAGCCTGCTCTGCAAAACGCTAGCCGCAATGAAACCCGCAAACAAAGGATGCGGCGCGAACGGCTTGCTCTTCAGCTCCGGGTGATACTGCACCCCGATGAACCACGGGTGGTCCGGATACTCCACGATCTCCGGCAGCACCCCATCCGGCGACATGCCGGAAAAGCGCAGCCCCGCCTCCTCGAGCTGCGCGCGGTAGTGCACGTTCACCTCGTAGCGGTGGCGGTGGCGCTCGGAGATGTCGCCGCTGCCGGCGTACATGTCGCGCACCAGCGAGCCGGCGGCGAGTGCCGCCGGGTAGGCGCCCAGCCGCATGGTGCCGCCCAGGTTGCCGCCCTCGGCGCGCCGCTCGACCTCGTCGCCGCGCGCCCACTCCGTCAGCAGGCCCACCACGGCGTCCCTGCACGGCCCGAACTCGGTGGTGGATGCATCGCGCAACCCGGCCAGGTTGCGGGCGCACTCGATCACCGCCATCTGCATGCCGAAGCAGATGCCGA
>CAXTBC010000017.1:0-61424 GCA_964242595.1 uncultured Acetobacteraceae bacterium
GGGCAGAGCCCTTGGCCTTCCTTCACAGGTCAACATTAAAGGCCGTTGGTATCAGAACTTGTTCTTAAAAAATCCTAAACGGATGAAGTTTGAGGCAGAGGCCATGCTTGCCTAACCAGGGCGGCAAGCGGACGCGGACCGGCATCTCCGCCCCGAAATGCCACACGGACGCGCCGAGGAACGCGGCCAGCGCCAAGCCCGGCGATAGCCGCCAGGCTAGCAGCACGCTGGCGCACAGTGCCAGATAGAGGAACGAAACACCGCGAACCAAGCCGACCCGAAACGTGGAAGCAGGACCAATCGTGCGACCTCGCCGCCCAGCGCGCCGTGAGGCACCCTGAGCACGGCGATCAGCACCATGACGATGAGCTTCTGCCAGCCGGATGGCGTGGTCAGGCTAGCAGCGAGCATCAGGGTAAGGGCCACAGGCAGCACTGGCCAGACAGTTGGCAGCTCCGGCTGCCATACACGCAACGTAGCCGGGTCGACCGTCGGCCCGGCCACGTGCATGCTAGGCCACGAGCCGCGTCGCGGTGGCCGAGGTTGTGTGGCCCGCCAGGCTGTTCGTCACCAGCTTGGTGGTGCTCATCACCGCCATCAGCCCGTAGACCACTTTCGAGACCAGGTCGATGATCGCGATCCCGGCCACGCCGGCCGTCGAGCTGATGAGGCCGAGCCCGTCCGTGCTGACGGCCAGGATCAAAGGGTAGACCAGCCAGAGCACCGACAGGATGGCGGCGTTGCGGCGGTAGTCCGAGCGCGCCTCGGCGGGCTCGGTGGCGTTTTCGCGCAGCATCGGGACCCACATCACGTAGAACACACCCAGGAACGCCACGCAGGAAACCAGGAACCAAGTCCACTTAATCCACGCGACCTCGCTGGCGCCGAAAAACAGCGCGGTTAGGATCATCATCACGTCCGCGAGCAGAAGGCCGGTCACC
Organism: uncultured Acetobacteraceae bacterium; assembly: GCA_964242595.1. Classification (GTDB taxonomy): domain Bacteria; phylum Pseudomonadota; class Alphaproteobacteria; order Acetobacterales; family Acetobacteraceae; genus BOG-908. The sequence continues at coordinate 942 of CAXTBC010000017.1, forward strand.
ATGCCGCCGCGCCGCAGGCCGGAGGGCATCGCGGTGCAGGCCAAGCTGAGCAGCAACAGCGGCGTGGTAAAGGTCCAGTCGATGTAGCGGGCGAAGTAGAACAGCCGCGCGCTGCCGGCGTCGGCCGGCCCCTGATGGATCAGCACCGCGCCCTGGCCCACCGCCATGGCGAAATACGAACAGGCGGCGATAATCGGGACGATACCGTGATAGATCGTGTGCGACTGCTCGCTGGAGGTGCGCTGCTTGCCGAGCGCCAGGATCGCAAGGCCTCCGGCAAGCATCAGGATCGTATCGAGCCAAAGCCAGGTCTGCGTGTCCATCTCGGTCTTAGCTCACTTCGTTGCCCATCGCTGAGTGGCGCTGTTCGGCGTTTATGAAACCGGCGGCCACAGGTTTGTGACTAGGCGGCCGTCACGCGTCGCTGCGCACCAGCGTGGCGTGCGCCGTCACGTCCGGCAGGCACAACGCTACCAGGGCAGGCGCCACCTGGTCGGGACGCGGCAGCGTGTTCGGGTCCTCTCCGGGAAACGCCTGAGCGCGCATGCGGGTGGCGGTGCGGCCGGGGTCGAACAGGTTCACCCGCAGAGACGTGGCTTCCACTTCGTCCGCCCAGCTGAGAACGAGGTTTTCCATGGCCGCCTTGGTAGCGCCGTAGGCGCCCCAGAACGCGCGCGGGCGGCGGGCCACGCTGCTGGTGACGAACACCGCCCGTCCGGCATCCGAGGCGGCGAGCAGCGGCGCGCAGGTACGGATCAGGCGGTAGGTGGCCGCCAGGTTCACCGCCACGCACTCGGCGAAATCCTTCGGCGTGATATGGCCGGCCGGCGTCAGCTTGCCGAGCGCCCCGGCGTTGTGCACCAGGATGTCCAGCCGACCGAAGCGGGCGTGCAGGGAGGGGCCGAGCGGGTCGATGCTGTCCGCGTTCCGGAGGTCGAGCGGCAGCAGGGTGGCGGCGCCGCCTGCGGCACGGATCTCGTCGTCAATCTCCTCCAGCGCGCCTTGCGTGCGGGCGGTGAGCACGACGTGGGCGCCGTGCGCTGCGAGTTGCAGCGCGGTGGCGCGGCCGATGCCGCGGCTAGCGCCTGTCACCAGGGCCAGGCGGCCTTTGAGGGGAGTCATGAGGCACCTGAAAAAGGAAGGAAGCAGTTCTTTTTTGAAAAAAAGAACCAAAAAACTTTTGCTCCCTGTCGGGTGCAAGCTGGATAAAACCGCGACAGCGGAGTGAAAAGTTTTTTGGTCTTTTTTTCAAAAAAGAACTGCTTCCTTCCCTACCCCATAGCCAAGCTAAGCTGCCTGCTCGCCCGCTCGTCCATGTCAGGCAGCGCCACAGGATACTCGCCGGTGAAGCAAGCGTCGCAATAGTAAGGGTTGGCCGCGTCCCGCCCGCTGCGGCCCAGCGCGCGATACAGCCCGTCGATCGAGATGAACGCCAGGCTGTCTGCCCCGATCAGCGCCGCCATCTCCTCGATGTTGTGCCGCGCGGCCAGCAACTTGCTGCGCTCCGGCGTGTCGATGCCGTAGAAGCACGAATGCGTGGTCGGCGGCGAGGAGATGCGCATGTGCACCTCGCGCGCGCCGGCGGCCCGCACCATCTCGACGATCTTCTTGCTGGTGGTGCCGCGCACGATGCTGTCGTCGACCAGCACCACGCGCTTGCCTTCCAGGGTGGCGCGGTTGGCGGAGTGCTTGAGCTTCACGCCCAGGTTGCGAATGTGGTCGGTGGGCTCGATGAAGGTGCGGCCGACATAGTGGTTGCGGATGATGCCAAGCTCGAACGGCACGCCGGACAGCGAAGCGTAACCCATGGCCGACGGCACGCCGGAGTCGGGCACCGGCACCACCACATCGGCGTCCACGTGGCTTTCGCGGGCGAGCTCGGCGCCGATGCGCTTGCGCGCGTCGTAGACGGGCATGCCCTCCATCACCGAGTCGGGGCGGGCGAAGTAAACGTACTCGAACACGCAGAAGCGCGCACGGCCGGCGCCGAACGGCCTTATGCTGCGCACCCCGGAATCGTTGATCACCACGATCTCGCCGGGCTCCACGTCCCGCACGAACTCGGCGCCCACGATGTCCAGAGCGCAGGTCTCGCTGGCCAGCACCCACCCGCCGCCAGCCTCGTAAGAGCTGCCGGGCGCCTGTGGGATGCGGCCGAGGATCAGCGGACGCACGCCCAGGGGGTCCCGCACACCCATCAGCGCCTCGTTGGACAGCGCCACCAGCGAGTAGGCGCCCACCACCTGCTTGAGCGCGTCGATCAGCCGGTCCACCACGGTGGAGTAGAGGCTGATGGCGATCAGGTGGACGAACACCTCGCTGTCGGTGGTGCTCTGGAACAGGCAGCCGCGGCGCACGAGAGCCTTGCGGAGCGAGGCGGCGTTGGTGAGGTTGCCGTTGTGGCCCACGGCGAAGCCGCCGAACTCGAAATCGGCATACAGCGGCTGCACGTTGCGCAGGATGGTCTCGCCGGTGGTGGCGTAGCGGTTGTGGCCGATGGCGCTGGCACCGGGCAGCGAGGCGATCACCCGCGCGTCGCCGAAATTGTCCCCTACCAGCCCCAGGCCGCGCTGCTGATGGAACCGGGTGCCGTCGTAGCTGACGATGCCGGTCGCCTCCTGCCCGCGATGCTGCAGGGCGTGCAGGCCCAAGGCGGTGACGGCGGCCGCGTCCACGATGTTCCACACACCGAAGACGCCGCACTCCTCGTGCAGCGTGTCGTCCTCGCTCGTCATCGGTTCATCGAGGGTGGTGGGCTCAGCCAGGCTGGGAATCGGGGCCATTCACACTCTCCACGACGCGCGCCTCACCTAGCGCATCGGGCGGTGCGCGTCATCCAACTGTCACGTGAGACAGTTAGGACCTGATCGGCCTGGGGCCAATGGCGCGGCCTTCAGGGGTGGCATGCAACAGCTCGTCCTCAGTGGCGGGCGGGCCGTCCGGCGGCGGCGCCACGTGAAGCTTGTCGCCATCCGGCACATGGGCCAGCGCCCACACCGCCCCCCGGTAGAGCGGTTGCAGCGAGCGGGCGCGCAAGGCTGCGGGCGGCCAGCGGTCCGCCGGCAGCATCAGCGAGACGGGGATGTAGATGGCCACCAGCACGGCCGCCCCGCGGGCCAGGCCGTAGACGAGGCCCAGCGTGCGGTCCAACCCGCCCAGCGCGGAGACGCGGACCACGCGGCCCACCAGGTTGGCCACCAGGGAGAACAGGATGAGCAGGACGACGAAGACCACGATGTAGGCCACCGGATCGGCGACGTCCGGGTTGCCGATCGCCTGCTCGGCCATCGGCCGGGCCTCCGGCCCGAAGCGCCAGGCGCCGTAGCCGGCCAGCAGCCAGGCGGCCAGGCCCAGCAACTCGCGCACCACCCCGCGCGAGAGGCCCAGCAGGGCGGAGACGGCCAGGACGGCGAGCACGCCGAGGTCGACGAGGTTCATGGCGCCTTATGGGCGAGCTACGCGGGCGCGCCAAGAGGATCCCGTGCGACGATGGAACAGGAGCGTCCCGGGCCTGCTACTTGCGCTCCCGCACCGGAGTGCAGCGGCCGGCGGCACGCGCTCACTTTAACGTTGCGTCCACATCCACCATATCGGCGCCATGGCTGCAGACCCCTACACCACACTCGGCGTGAAGCGCGACGCCACCGCCGCCCAGATCAAGTCCGCCTACCTCAAGCTGGCCAAGAAGCACCATCCGGACCTGAACCCGGGCAATGCCAAGGCCGAGGAGACCTTCAAGGCCGTCAGCGCGGCGCACGACCTGCTGGCCAACACGGAGAAGCGCGCGCGCTTCGATGCCGGCGAGATCGACGGCAGCGGCCAGCAGCAGGCGCCGCAGGGCCGGCCATCCTATCGCGGCTTCGCGGACGGGACGCAGGGCGCGCGCTACCACGGCGGGTTCGGCGGCCAGGGCGCGGAAGGCTTCCAGGACATGTTCGCCGACATGTTCGCCCAGGCCCGCGGCGGCGCACAGCAGAGGGAGCAGCCGATGCGCGGCCAGGACCAGCGTTACGAGCTTTCCGTCAGCTTCATCGAAGCCGCACTCGGCGCCTCCCGCCGCCTGACCCTGCCGGACGGCCGCACGCTGGACGTGACCATCCCCGCGGGGTTGGAGAGCGGGCAGACGCTGCGGCTGCGCGGCCAGGGCGCCGCCGGCTGGAACGGCGCTTCGCCAGGCGACGCGATGATCGACGTGGACGTAGCCGACCATGCGTTCTTCGAGCGCCGCGGCGACGACATCCACCTCGACCTGCCGGTGACGGCCGGCGAGGCGGCGCTCGGCGCCAAGGTGCCCGTGCCTACCCCGGCCGGGACGGTGACGCTCAGCATCCCGCGCCATTCGGACAGCGGCCGACAGCTCCGCCTGCGCGGCCGCGGCATCCCTGCCCATGCCGGCCGGCCGGCCGGCGACCTCTACGCGACCTTGCGCGTAGTGCTGGGCACGCCGGACCAGGCGCTGGAAGAGGCGCTGGCCGCCTACTACGAACGCCAGCCGCTCGATCCCCGCGCCCACATGGACGCCACCGTCAGCGAGGCCGCATGATCACCGTCAAGGCCGTGTGCCAATCCGTCCCTGGCCTGTCAGAAGCCACCCTGCGCCACTGGCTGGAGCAGGACTGGGTGCGGCCGGGACGCACCGCCGGCGAGCCGGACTTCGAGGATATCGACGTAGCGCGCGTGCGGCTGATCCTGGAGCTGCACACCGAATTGGAGGTGGAGGAGCCGACTTTGCCGCTGGTGCTGTCCCTGCTGGACCAGCTTTATGCCACGCGGCAGCAGTTGCGCATGGTGCTGCAGCGGTTGGAAGCGGGCTAGCTGGGTCAGCGGCTTCGGCCTGTCCTGCGGACGTCCGGCTGGTTGCTCAGCAAGCCTCAACGCGAGCTGATATAAACACCTAACAGACGAGGGTCTGGAGCCTCAAGGCCCCAACGGGGTTTGGGACAAAGTCCCATGCTTGGGTAACTGACAGGCCCCACTCAGCTACCTCCACCAACCTCGCCGTCCAGCAACTCCGAAAGAAAAGCCCGCGAGGTGGCCGTGCTTCCAGGGCGCGCGGCCTCGAGCAACAAGGAACCCTCGATGATCGAGAGGATGGCCGCTGCGCGGGTGCGCCCAGGGGGAGTCTCGGCCGGCTGCAACTGTGCGTCGATCCAGTCGAGCCACTGCACAACGACCTCCGAAGCGACGTGTTGGAACGGCGTCTCGCCGCGTGCACCCCGGGCTACCACCTCGGTCCAGACCCGTACGAAGGGCGAGATCGCCGGGTCGGAGGACGTCGCGAGCGCGGCAGCCAGGAACGCGCCCGGGGTCAGCCTTTCCTGCCGGGGGCGCCGGGCCAGAACTTCATCGAGCCGTTCGGCCACCCGTCTTAAAACCAAGACCACAAGCGCGTCCCTGGTCTTGAAGTAGTAGAGGAGCATCCGGCCGCTCGTGGAGAGCTTCTGGGCGAGCCCTCGGAGTGCCAGGGCGTCCAACCCGTCCGCCAGCACGATCGTCGCGATCCGGTCGGCAAGCTCCTTGCGGCGAACGTCGCGGTCCGTCTCATTTGGCATTGCCCGTCGTCCAGCCTCGCTTGGCGCCTTGATCAAAAATTCCTGTATCACCCGTTACACGCCCATGCTATGTAACACCTGTTACAGACTGGAGGGGTCATGCTCACGTCAAGGCAGTTTCGTCTACTCAGCGTGGCGGCGATCGCGCTGTGGGCGTTGGCCACGGCGTCCATCCGCTACTTCCCAAGCGCCGTCACCGACCCGCTGGCGGGGAACATCGGGTTCGTCACCAGCGTCCCGGTCTTCTGGCTATGCGTCGTCGTCACGCGACGCTGGGCGCGGCTGACGCGCGAACAACTCGTCGCCGGAACGGCGTTCGTCGTCGCTCTGGCCATGCTCATCGACGCGTCGGCGCTGCGCTGGGTGCACGTGGTATACAGCGACACCGGCGCCGGGGATCTTTTCCGCCTGGGCTCGGCCTGGCTGCTTTGGGGCTACGGAATAAGCTTGGTGATCGCGCTGGTCATGGCAAATCGGCCCATGGTGGGTCAGCCGAGCTGATACAGACAGTCGGGTAACTTCTAAGAGGCTGTTTGAAAACTCGCCTCCAAAGCCCCGAGTCGCTCAACCCTTGCCGGTAGAAGGCGAATTCAGCCTGAATCGTGGTATGTAGTTGCCGCTTTCGTCGGATTTCGGCGCTCCCCAGGCGGCTTACGTGAGTTTTCAAACGGACTCTAAGAACTTGTTCTTGGCGGGGTCCAGGGGCAGAGCCCCTGGCCTTCCTCAAGCCCGATACGGTTCGCGTCCTCACTGGAACGGAAAATAGCGCACGCTCAAGAACACCGCGTTGTTGTCCGCACGCGGTGTGAAGCCGACGCCCTGGGCGATGAATCGCCGCGTGTAGGCGTATTGCGCACCCACCTGCATGGTGCCGTAGGACCCGTGCAGGAAGCGGTACCAGGCGCCGGCGGTAGCCTGCACCACGGCGGTGGTGTTTGCGATGCAGGTGCTGGCGGGCGAGAGTTCGATCTGGCATCCGGTGTTGTTGTAGAGCGGGTTGCCGTAGCCGTAGGCGGTGATCTTGCCTTTAACGTCGGTGTCGAAATACCGCGGGCTGACCTGGCTGGTGCCGAGGAAGGTGTAGATGTCGATCGCTGGGATCGGGTGGCCGGTGAGGCCGGCCAGCGCTTCCCAGCCGGGCAGCGCCGAGGGTTTGCCCTGGCTGTTGACCGTCGCGTCGGGAAGCTGGCTCGGGTCGTAGCGGCTGATCCCCTGCCCGGCCAGGCCGCTCACCTGCGCCTCGAGGTATTTCGGGACCACGCGGACCAGGGCGGCCGCACCGGCGCCGCCGCCGAACATGGTGTTGCTCTGGCCGGAGCCGAGCTGGCTCAACCGGTCGTGGAACACGCGGCCGAGCGCGTAGGCCTCGAGATGTGCCACGTCGTAGTCGGCAGTGGCCTTGACGATCACGTCGGGAGCGATGTCGTCGGTGATGTTGCCGGGCGTGAGAACGTTGACCGCGGTCGTGGTGGTAGTGGTCTTGCCGCCCGTGGTGGTAGTGGTGACGTTGTTGACCGAAGTCGTGGCGTTGCTGCCGGTGGCGTCGATGCCGACTCCGGGGTTGCTCACGTTGAGCGTGCCGAGCGTGCTGGGGATGGACGTGCTGGCGTAGATCGTGGCCGGGTTCTCGACCGAGACGGCAACGCGGTATTGGCCGTCGTGGAAGCTCTTCATCAGGCGTATCTGTGCCTGGCGCGCGTAGGCGAAGCCGGGCACGTAGTTCGGGTCGATCGAGGGCGGCGGGTTGACGTTGAGCGGGTCCATGCCGACGCGGTTCATCGTCAGCAGCGACCAGGCTTGGCCGGCAAGCAGTTCGAAGCCGAGGTCCGAGCGGTCGTAAGACAACCAGCCCTCGCGCAGGCGAGGCACCCAGCTGTTGCTCTCGTTGTAGTTGGAGGTGGGCGCGGCGCCCTGGAAGTCGATCGCGACGTAGGCGCGCAGCTTGGTCACCTCGTCGGGGTCGGCCTGCGCCAGGCCGGTAATACGGCTGGTGCGCGCGCTGAGGCGGAACTCCGATTCGTGGGCGATGACGGAGTTGTTCTCGGGGATGCCGGTGGTGTAATTGGACTGGACGTCCTCCACGCTGTTGCGCGTACGGAACACCGAGTCCGCCGTCAGGTAGCCGCCGAGTGTTATAGTGGCGGCGCCGACCTGGAACTGGCCAATCGGCAGGCTTGCCGGCGGGGGCGCCTGGCGGGTGAGCACCACCGAGCCGCCGGGGCCGGGCGAGGCCGGCACCAGCGCGTAGCCAGCCGGGATCTGCGGCATGATCGGCAGCGCCTGGGTGGGCGGCGGCACGGCGATGTGCGCGGCCTGCGCCTGGCGGGCGGCGCGTACCTCGCGATCGCGCTGGGCGGCTTCCTGTTGCACGCGACGCAATTCCGTGCGCAGGGCGCGAATTTCCTGTTCTACCTTCCTTACCTGCGCGTCGGATACCTGGGCGTGCGCGGTGCCGGCTGCAAAAAGCGGCAGGCTGGCGGCGGAAAGGATTAGCAATGCTCTCATCGGGCGTGGTCCGTGCTGTGCTTGGGCGGACCGCCGTGTTTCGCGAGAGTAGGGCAAGCTATTTTCTTACAGGATAACTAAAGATCTCTGCTGCCTTTGACTTGCGCTAGAGGCGCTCGCTCGCTCAACAGAAATCTTTAGCTTTCTTGTTTCAAGAAAGAAGGCTTTGCCCGCTCCAGTCCGACACGAAGCCCGCGCTGCCGAGATCACCACATGAGATGTACACTGGTCAACTAGGAATTGAACGTTACGGCACGAACACGGCCGTCTGTGGCACAAGAATCACATATGTCGGTCAGCTCGCGGGCGTCGGCGGAGCGAACAGTGCAGGCGTGAGCGTGGGCGCGGTGTCGATGCCGGACAGGAACAAGGTGAGCGTGCGGCGGTAAGGGTCGGTGAGCGTGACCGATCGCAGGGCCAGCGGCGCGTCGGTGAAATCAAGCGCCAGGCTACCCTGCCCGGCCTGGCCGGTCTTGGTTAGCGTGAGGGACAGGTCGCTGCCCTGGTGCAGCAGACTGCCGACGGTGACCGGTCCGTCCAGCGCGATGGTGGGGGTGAGCAGGATGCCCAGTGGGGTGCGCGAGACGGGCTGGGTGGTTATAGCTCCGTTGCTGCGGTCCAGGATGGTGACCCGGCCGCCGGCGATAATCATGACGCGCGCGCCCGGACCGGCGTAGTCCAGCCGCAGGTGCCCGGGGCGGTCCAGCCAGACCAGGCCGGCACCGGGACCGAAGGCGCCGGTTTGAGTGAAGTGGGCTTCGAAACGCGGGATGGCGTTGAGGTAGGTGGTCACACGGGCGATGTCGGCCTGGTCCTGCCGGGACAGTGTCGGGGAAGGCGTGGGTGTAGCCATACAGCCGGCCAGGGCGACGGCTGCCGCCGCGGCGAAGGATCGCCGGATCATGCTGTGTGGTCCTTCGCGAAGGCGGCGGCGGCGCCGAACAGGCCGGGCTCGGGGTGGGTGATGAGCTTGACGGGTATGGCGGCCAGCATGGGCTGCATGCGCCCCTTGGCGGTGAAGCGAGCGGCGAAGCCCGAGCCAGGCAGGATCTTGGCAAGGCGCGCCCCCAGACCGCCAGCGATGACCAGGCCGTGCGCGCCCTGGGCCAGTGCGATGTCGCCGGCCACGCTGCCCAGGCACATGCAGAGGCGCTCCAGCGCAGCGCCGGCGAGCGCGTCCTTGCCAGACAGGGCGGCGTCCCAGAGCGTCTTGTCGTCCTGCACGGGGACCGGCGCACCGGCCTGTTGGGCGAGATGGGCGGCGATGTGGGCGAGGCCTGGGCCGGCTACGATGCGTTCGGCCGAGACGCGCTGGAAGCGGCTGCGCAGGCCGGCTAGCAGCGCGTCCTCGGTGGCGTCCAGCGGTGCCCAGTCGATGTGGCCGCCTTCGGTTTCCATGACCTGGTAACCTGTGAGGCCGCGCAGGACGTGGGCTACGCCCAGGCCGGTGCCCGGGCCGACGATGCTGATGACGCCGACTACAGGCAACCCGGTCTCGGGGCCGGTGACGTGTTCGAGGCAGGCGTCGGGCAGTTGCGCCACGGCGTGGCCGACGGCGCCGAAATCGTTGATCAACGTGATGTGCGCCACGCCGAGTTCGGCCGCCAGCGTGGCGGGACGCAGCACCCAGTGGCTGTTGGTGAGCTTCAGCATGTCCCCCGCGATCGGGGCGGCGATAGCCAGTGCAACGGCCTGCGGCAGCGTGCGTCCGGCCTGGCTGGCGTAGGCGGCCCAAGCCTCGGCGAGGCCAGCGTAGCTGGCGGTGCGCAGGGTGGTGGGCATGCCCAGGGCAGTCACGCGGCCGGCCGAAACCTCCGCCAGGGCAAAGCGCACATGCGTGCCGCCCAGATCCACGCAGACCAGTTCCACCCACGCCTCCCCCTTGCTTGAGGTGTGCTTTACGTCAGCCGCAAGCGTGCCGCCAGGACCAAGCCGTGTTGCGCCCGGCCTGGAGGTGCCGTTAAGACGACCACAATGCTGGATGGCCTGAAGACCACCACCGGAGGAAAAAGAATGACGCGCCTGGCATGGATCGCCTTGGGGGTGCTGCTCGCCTCTCCTGCCGCGGCTGCACCGCCGCCCGGGCTGCAGGAACTGGCAGACACCGCGCGGGATCCGGACGGCGACGCGGCGCGGCTGCGGAGCGCCCTGGCCGAGCGTCCAGCCGAGCATCTGCCCGCCGTCGTGTTCGCCCGCGGCTCGGCACAGCTCACCCCGCAGGCGACACGTATCCTGGACGACATGGGACGCGCATTGTCGGCCGACCGGTTGCGGGTGGAGAGCCATGCCGGGGCGGACAGGGACCTGGCCGGACGGCGGCTGCGTGCGGTAGTGGCCTACCTGGTAGACAATTGCGGGGTGGACGCGGCGCGGGTGCAGGTGGTGACGGCGCGCCGGTCGGACGACAGGCGGGTCTGGGTCGTAGACCTCGGGGAGTGATGCCGTGTGGTCCTATCGGTGAGGCCATGCCTACCTCCCGACAGCATCGGCCGTAACTACGCGAATTGCGGCGGCCGGACCCACGGACCTCCTCTTTCATAGATGCTGCGTTGGGTGACGCTGCGAGCGTCATCAACGTCGGCGCCGGGGCAATTCGTACGAACCGGCCGACCGGACCGTGCTCGCGGTCGAGCCGTCCATGACGATACGGCAACGCCCGGCCGGTTGTTTCGACTTGCATTCAGGGCACGGCAGAGGCGCTTCCGTGCGACAAGGCTGCCGTCGACGCCACAATGGCGGTTCTCACCATCCACATTGGACGGATCTCGATCATGGCCTTGCCGAGATGGCGCGTGTGGCACGCAAACGTGTCGTTCTGCTGACTTGGCTGCCGGATGCCAGGCCGTTCTGGCTGACGGAGGATTACTTCCCGGAGATAGCGACCGTCGATCGTCAGATCTTCCCCGGCAGCCCCGCGCTGACTGTGATCCCGGACCGGATCATCGGGTCGATGCAGATCGCGCCGGTTCCCATCCCGCACGACTGCACCAATGGTTTCTCTGCGCGTATTGGCATCTTTGTGTGTGAACCGCGCAACCGGCAATACGCCAATCAAGCCATGATTTCACCTCGTCATCGCAACAGCAGACTCACGATGTCGAAGCGTGGTGATTCCGCAGTCCACGACAGCGCCAGCAAAAGCTTTTTGCTTCTTTTTTCGAAAAAAGAAGGCCTTGCTCACGCTTTTGCCCCGTCCACCAGGCACAACCCCGCCGTCACAGCACCGTTCCAAATCTCCGCCCGAAGATGACCGGCCAGGTGCAGTCGGGCGCCGCGGTCCTGTAGCGCCTGCGCTACCGAGCCGTCCCCGGCCTTGAACAGCAGCACTTTCAGCCGGCGCGTGTCGCCCTCGGCCTGCACGTAGGCGCGCAGAGTGTTGCCGTCGTTGCCCAGGCGCTCCGCCCGGACCACGCGCACGTCCGGCACCACCACCACCGGCTCCTCGTTGCCGGTGCCGAACGGGGCCAGGCGGGCCAGGTGCTGTGCCAGTTCGGTGCCGGCGCCGCCGGCCGAGACCAGGGCCTCCACCTGCAGGTTAGGGCGGTTCGGAGCGCCCGAAGGTGCCGGTAGGCGTTCGTTGAGCAACGCATGCAGGTCCGTAAGGCGCCGCGGGGCGAGCGAGAAGCCGGCCGCCATGGCGTGGCCGCCGCCGGTGGCCAGGATGCCGGACTGGCGGGCGGCGATAATCGCGGCGCCGAGGTCCTGACCGGGAACGGAGCGGCCGGAGCCCTTGATGGCGCCGTCCGCCGTGCCGCCGACGCAGGCCGGGCGGTTGAAGCGTTCGCGCAGGCGGCCGGCAACGATGCCGACGACGCCGGGGTGCCACTTCTCTCCGCTGACGAGGAGGACGGCGTGGCCGGCCTGGGCCTGCGCGTCGGCCGCCAGGGTGGCGGCCTCCAGCACGCTGGCTTCCACGGTCTGGCGTTGCCGGTTGATGGCGTCCAGGCGCTCGGCCAGCAGGCGGGCGTCCAGCGGGTCCTCGCAGAGCAGCAGGCGCAGGCCCAGATCCGCCTCGCTGATGCGGCCTCCGGCGTTGATGCGTGGGCCGAGCGCGAAGCCGCAAGTGGCGGCGGTGGGCGCGTCGCGGACCTGGGCTGCATCCAGCAGCGCGGCCAGGCCCGGCCGGCTGCGGCGGCCCATCACGCGCAGGCCCTGGGTGACGAAAGCGCGATTGAGGCCGGTGAGCGGCATGACGTCGCAGATGGTGGCCAGGGCCACGAGGTCGAGCAGAGCCAGCAGGTCAGGCTCCGGTCGGGCTGCGAAGAAGCCGGCCTGGCGCAAATTACGCAGCGTGGCGATGGCGGTCAGGAAGGCCACCGCGGCGGCGCAGAGGTGGCGCAGGCCGGAGGTGCAGTCCAGCCGGTTGGGGTTGACGGTGGCCAGCACTGCCGGCGGCAGGCCCTCGGCCTTGTGGTGGTCCAGCACGACGACGTCCGCCCGGCCGTGCAGCGCGGCCAGCGCCTCGTGGGCCGAGGTTCCGCAATCGGCACACAGCACCAGGGTGGCGCCTTGCGCCGCCAAGCGCTGCAGGGCGGCGGGGTTGGGGCCGTAGCCCTCGGCCAGGCGGTCCGGAATGTAGGGTAGGACGGGGCAGCCAAGGCCGCGCAGGAACAGGGTGAGGACGGCCGTGCTGCAGGCGCCGTCTACGTCGTAGTCGCCGAAGACGGCCACCGTCTCGCCGTGTTGGACGGCGCGGGCGAGGCGGGCGGCCGCCTGCGCCATGTCGCGCAGGGTGGCGGGGTCCGGCAGCAAGGCGCGCAGCGTGGGGGCGAGGAAGTCGGCTGCGCTGTCCAGCGTCACGTCGCGCGTGGCGAGGATGCGGCCGACGATGTCGGGGATCTCGTGGCGCTGGGCGATGGCGAAGCCCATGCGGTCGCAACCGGTGCGCCAGAGCCAAGTACGTCCGGTGAGGCTTTCGGCGACGTCGAGGACGGGGGCGCCTGAGAGCACGGAGTCGAGCATGGAAGCATTGTGCACGTGGAGCGAGTCTGAGGAAAAGCCAGGAAGGCCTTCTTTTTTAAAAAGAAGCGAAAAACCCAGGTGCTCTGTCGGATATTTCAGGGAGAGAACGCGACAGCGGAGTCAAAGTCTTTTGCTTCTTTTCTTCAGAAAAGAAGGCCTTCCTCCCTCACCACTTCGTCCAGGTCTTGGTCTCGAAATTATGGTGAGCCTCGATATAGCGCACCGTGCCGCTCTTGCTGCGCATGACGATCGAGTGCGTCATCGCCCCCTGCCCGGAACGGCGCACTCCGCGCAACATCGCGCCTGTGGTGACGCCGGTGCCGGCGAACATCACGTCGCCGCTCGCCATGTCCTCTATCCGGTAGATGCGGCCGGCGTCCGTGATGCCCATGCCGCGGGAGCGTTCGAGCTGGGCCGCGTCCTCGAACAGCAGCTTGCCCTGCATTTGGCCGCCGGTGCAGCGCAAGGCGGCCGCGGCGATCACGCCTTCCGGCGCGCCGCCGATCCCCCAGAAGATGTCGATCTCGTTGTCCGGAAGCCCGGCGGCGATTACGCCCGCCACGTCGCCGTCCGGGATCAGCATGATGCGCACGCCGAGTTCGCGGGCGTGGGCGATGATCTCGGCGTGGCGGTCCCGGTCTAGCGTGCACATCACCAGCTCGGACACGTCGCAGCGTTTGGCCGCGGCCAGGGCGCGCAGGTTCTCGGCCACCGGGGCGCCAAGGTTCACCACGCCGTCCGGCAGGCCGGGGCCCACGGCGATCTTGTCCATGTAGCAGTCGGGTGCGCCGAGGAAGTGGCCCTGCTCGGCCAGCGCGATCACCGTCATCGCGTTGGGTCCGCCCTTGGCGGTCAGCGTGGTGCCCTCCAGCGGGTCGACCGCGATGTCCATCTTGGGGCCCCCCGAGCCGACCTTTTCGCCGATGAACAGCATCGGCGCCTCGTCCATCTCGCCCTCGCCGATCACCACGGTGCCGTCGATGGCCACCGTGTCGAAGGCGCGGCGCATCGCCTCGGTGGCCGCGCCGTCCGCCTCGTTCTTGTTGCCGCGGCCCATCCAGCGGTGGGCGGCCAGGGCGGCCGCCTCGGTGACGCGGACGAGGTCTAGCGCCAGGTTGCGGTCTAGCGCCTGGTAGGGGGTGCCTGGCTGGTCGGACATGGAGGTGAACCTCGAAACGGGTGGGTTCCAATTACATGGTCGGCTGCGGCTCGCAAAGCGGTAGAAGCAAGCGAAAGAACGGCCTTCTTTTTCGGGAGAAAGAAGCAAAAGCTTTCGGGAGAAAGAAGCAAAAGCTTTTGTCTGCGCTGTCGCGGACTCTCCGGCAGCGCGCGCCGCACTGTTGCCTTTTGCTATCCCAACTCGATCCGCACCAAAGAAGGCCGCTCCACCACGCTTTCCAGCCGCTCGATCCTGTCCAGCGCCGCGCGCATCGAGGCCTCCCGCGTCTCGTGCGTCACCAGCACGATCGGCACCGCCTCGCCGGGCGCGCGGCCGTGCTGCAGCATGCTTTCCAGCGACACGCCAGCGTCGCGCAGCGCGCAGGTGATGTCGGCGATCACGCCGGGGCGGTCCACCACCATCAGCCGCAGGTAGTAGGCGCCGGTGTGGGCGGAGATCGGCACGGACGGCGCCGCCGAGAGGTGCCGCGCGCCAGCGCCCCACACCGGCGTGCTGGTACCGCGCGCGATGTCGACAAGGTCGGCCACCACGGCGCTGGCCGTGGGGCCGGCGCCGGCCCCACGGCCTTCCAGCATCAGCCGGCCGGCGAAGTCGGCCTCGACCACCACCGCGTTGTAGACGCCGTCCACGCGGGCCAGCGGGGCGGAGTCCGGCACCATGCAGGGGTGCACGCGGCTTTCGATGCCGGCCTCGGTCTGGCGCGCGATGCCGAGCAGCTTGATGCGGAAGCCCAGCTCGCGGGCGAAGCTCTGGTCCAGCGCGGAGATGTGGCGGATGCCTTCGACGTGGATCCCGGCGAAATCGACCGGGCAACCGAAGGCCAGGGCGGCCAGGATGGCGAGCTTGTGGGCGGCGTCGGTGCCGTCGATGTCGAAGCCGGGGTCGGCTTCGGCGTAGCCGAGGCGCTGGGCCTCGGCCAGCACGGTGGCGAACTCCGTGCCGCGCTCGCGCATCTGCGTCAGGATGTAGTTGCAGGTGCCGTTGAGGATGCCGGCCACGCGGCGGATGCGGTTGCCGGCCAGGCCCTCGCGCACCGCCTTGATGACGGGAATGCCGCCGGCCACGGCCGCTTCGAACGCCAGCGCGGCGCCGCCCTGCGCGGCCGCGGCGGCCAGCTCGGCGCCGTGCAGCGCCAGCAGCGCCTTGTTGGCAGTCACCACGGGGCGGCCGGCGCGCAGTGCCGCCAGCACGGCGGCGCGCGCGGGGTCGGCCGCGCCGCCGATCACCTCGACGAGCACGTCGATCTCCGGGTCGGCGGCCAGCGAGAGCGGCGTGTCGTGCCAGCGGAGCGCGGAGACGTTCTCTGCCCGGGCCCGGGCGCGGTCACGCGCGCTGACGGCGGCAACCTCGACCGGTCGGCCGGCGCGCGCCGTGATCAGCTCCGCGTTCTGCGCCAGCAGGCGGAGCACGCCGCCGCCCACCGTGCCCAGGCCGGCCAGGCCCACGCGAAGCGGGGTCACGAGGCGGCGGCCAGCTTGGTCGTCTCCCTCGCGGGGGCCACGTTGCTGTCCGCCTGCAGGAAGCCGCGGATGTTGCGGATGGCCTGGCGCAGGCGCTGGGTGTTCTCCACCAGGCCGATGCGGACGTGGCCGTCGCCGTGCTCGCCGAAGCCAAGGCCCGGCGCCACGGCCACCTGGGCGCGCTGCAGCAGCAGCTTGCTGAACTCCACGCTGCCGAGATGGGCGAAGCGTTCCGGGATGGGTGCCCAGGCGAACATGCTGCCCTCAGGGCTGGGGATCGCCCAGCCAGCCTGGCCCAGGCCGCGTATCAGCACGTCCCGCCGCTCCTTGTACAGCGCGCGCATCTCGGCCACGCAGTCCTGCGACCCGTTCAGCGCGGCGGTGGCGGCCACCTGGATAGGAGTAAACGCGCCGTAGTCCAGGTAGGATTTCATCCGCGCCAGGGCGGAGACCAGGCGCTGGTTGCCGGCGGCAAAGCCGATGCGCCAGCCCGGCATGGAGTAGGTCTTCGACATGGACGTGAACTCGACGGCGATCTCGCGTGCGCCTGGCACCTGCAGGATGGAGGGCGGCGGCACCTCGCCGAAGTAGATCTCGGCGTAGGCGAGGTCCGAGAGGATCCAGATCTCGTGCCGGCGGGCGAAGGCGACCAGCTCGGTGTAGAAATCGAGGTCCGCCAGGTAGGCCGTCGGGTTGGAGGGGAAGTTCACGATCAGCGCGGTGGGCTTGGGCACCGAGTGGCGCACGCCGACGTCGAGCGCGCGCAGCATGGCCTCGCCGGGGTGGGCGGGGATGGAGCGGACGGACGCGCCGGCGATGATGAAGCCGAACTGGTGGATGGGGTAGGACGGGTTGGGCACCAGGATGGTGTCGCCGGGGCTGGTGATGGCGCTGGCGAGGTTGGCCAGGCCCTCCTTGCTGCCGAGCGTGGCGATCACCTCGGTTTCCGGGTTCAGCGTGACGCCGAAGCGACGGGCGTAGTAGCCGGCCAAAGCGCGGCGCAGGCCGGAGATGCCGCGGCTGGTGGAGTAGCGATGGGTGCGCGGATCGGCCACCGTCTCCACCAGCTTGGCCACGATGTGCGGCGGCGTGGCGCTGTCCGGGTTGCCCATGCCGAGGTCGATGATGTCTTGGCCGGCGGCCCGGGCGCGGGCCTTGGCGCTGTTGACCTCGGCGAAGACGTAGGGCGGCAGGCGGCGGATACGGTGGAATTCTTCGGTCATTTTGGCCCTGCAAGGAAGGAAGGCCTTCTTTTTTAAAAAAAAGAAGCAAAAAACTTTTGCGTTCTGTCGGCGGCTAACCGGCCTGTGCGCGCTTCAGTAATAAAAGTTTTTTGGTTCTTTTTTTCAAAAAAAGAACCGCTTCCTTGCTTACTGCAACCGCAACACCGCCCCCCGCCCAAAGGCGTTCGCGCTGATCCGCACCAAGGAAGCGGGCACGTGCTGCGCCACCAGGGCCGCCTCCACAGCGCGCGCCCGGCGCAGCGCCAGCTCGATGGCGGCCGCCTGGCCGTCCGGCGAGTCCGAGGCGGCGCTACCCAGGCCGATCACCTCGATCCCCTGCTTGCGGCGGTGGGAGAGGAAGTCCTTTAGCGCCTGGGTCTGGGACGGGGCCAGGACGGCCGAGTTGTCGGCGAAGAACACCTGCGTCCCGGCGGGCGTGCCGGCCAAGCCGGCGGGCAACACCCGCGGCGTGGGCGCGGGCTCGGCGGGAACGCCTTCGAAGGTAGCGGGCGGCGGCGGGGCGGCCGGCAGGCTGGGTATGCCGACCTGATCCGCCGGGTCGCTGGCGATGGTGAGCGGCGCGCCGGCTGCCGGGCCGGCAGGCACGGGGGCAACAACCGGCAAACTGGCTGACGGCGGCGGTGGCGACTCGGCGGTGGCCAGAGTGGCAGCGGCGGGTGCGCCGGATGCGACGGCGCCGTCCGACGGTGCCGTCGCTACGGGGACTGGCGGCGGCGGCGGTGGCGGCAAGGCGGCCAGCGGCGTGTCGGCGGCCACGCGCTGAGTGCGGTCGCGCTCGGCGGTAAGCTGCGCGGCCAGGCCGTTGCGGTAGGCGCTCGTGGGCAAGGTGGGCTTGGCGGGCACGCTGCCGAGCGAAGGGTAGGGCTGGCCGGCGCCGGGCGGCGGCGGGCGTTGGGCGGCGATCTCGCCGCCCTCGAGGTCGTGGAACAGGTCGACCGGCGTGCTCAGCGGGTCGTGGCAGCCCGCCAGCACCAGCGCCGCGGCCATCATCAAGCCTGCTCGTGCGGGCGTGGGGCTCGCTTGAACCCGAAGCGTGCGCCGCCTACCCTCTGACCAACAACCAGGCATAAAGCCGCAGCCTCCGACCGACGCGCAGATGGTACCCGGACGCGCGCCCGCCGGAAAGGATAGATACGGAAATGGCCGACACGCGACCGACCGACGCAGCCTCTGCCGGAACCAAGCCGCCGGAGCCGAAGCTCGCCGACTTCAAGCTAGCCGACCCCCAGGTGATCGGCCGCACCATGGCCGATGTGGCCGAGCGGTCCCAGCGGATCGTGGGCGACTGGCTGGAGCGGCAGTCCCGCACCGCGCCGAACGCCGACCCGCTCAACATTGGGCGCGCGTTCCTCGAGATGACCGCCCGCCTGGTGGCCAACCCGGCGCACCTGGTGCAGGCGCAGATCGGCTTTTGGCAGGACTACATGACGCTGTGGCAGAGCACCACGCGCCGGATGATGGGCATGCAGAGCGCGCCGGTGATCGAGCCGGACGCCAAGGACAAGCGCTTCCGCGACGAATCGTGGCGGCAGGGCGAGGTGTTCGACTTCATCAAGCAGAGCTACCTGCTGAGCGCCCGCTACGTGCACGACGTGGTGGGCCACGTGGACGGGCTGGACGCCAAGACGGCCAGGAAGGTGGACTTCTACGCGCGCCAGTTCATGGATGCGATGAGCCCCAGCAACTTCCTGCTGACCAACCCGGAGGTGCTGCGCCGCACGCAGGAGACCGGCGGCGAGAACCTGCTGCGCGGGCTTAACAACCTGCTCAGCGACCTAGAGCGCGGGCGCGGCAAACTCTCCATCCGGATGACCGACCCTGACGCGTTCAAGGTGGGCGACAACATCGGTGTCTCGCCAGGCCAGGTAGTCTTCCAGAACGAGCTGATGCAGCTGATTCAGTACACGCCCACCACGGCGAACGTGCTGAAGCGTCCGTTGCTGATCCTGCCGCCCTGGATCAACAAGTTCTACATCCTGGACCTGCGGCCAAAGAACAGCTTCGTGCGCTACGCGGTCAGCCAGGGGCACACGGTGTTCATGGTGAGCTGGGTGAACCCGGACGAGAGCCTCGCCGATGCCGGGTTCGAGGATTACATGCACAAGGGCGTATTCGCAGCACTCGACGCGATCGAGGCGGCGACGGGCGAGCGGGAGGTGAACGCCATCGGCTACTGCCTGGGCGGCACGCTACTGGGCGCCACGCTGGCCTGGATGGCCAAGCGCGACATCGACCGCATCAAGTCGGCCACGTTCTTCGTCTGCCTGCTGGATTTCGAGGAGGCCGGCGAGCTGAGCGTGTTCATCGACGAGGAGCAGCTGCAGAGCCTGGAAGGCCGCATGCAGGAGCACGGCTACCTCGAAGGCGGCGACATGGCGGCGACCTTCAACATGCTGCGCGCCAACGACCTGATCTGGTCGTTCGTGGTGAACAACTACCTGCTCGGCAACGACCCATTCCCGTTCGACCTACTCTACTGGAACGCCGACGCGACGCGGATGCCGGCGCGCATGCACAGCTTCTACCTGCGGCACATGTATCAGCAGAACCTGCTGGCCAAACCGGACGCCCTGACGCTCGACGGCGAGACGCTGGATTTGGGCCAGGTCAACACGCCGGCCTACTTTCTGTCGACGCGCGAGGACCACATCGCGCCATGGCGGAGCACCTACCGCGGAACCCAGCTGCTGGGGGGCGAGAAGCGATTCGTGCTGGCGGCGTCGGGGCACATCGCCGGCGTGGTAAACCCGCCGGAGAGCGGCAAGTACAACCATTGGATCAACAAGTCGCTGCCCGCCGAGCCGCAGGCCTGGCTGGACGGCGCCGTGGAGATGTCCGGCTCCTGGTGGAGCGACTGGAACGCCTGGGTGAGTGCCAAGGCGGCCGACGAGGTGACGGCGCGGGTGCCTGGGGATGGGCGGCTGGGAGTGATCGAGGACGCGCCTGGGGCTTACGTGCTGGTGAAGTCTGGAACGTAGGGAAGAAAGCGGTTCTTTTCGAGAAAAACAATCAAAAAGCTTTTGCTCCGTTGGGCGGCGGTAACGCGCGCGTGGAAGGGTAACAAGAGGCGTGGAGTGTTGACTTGGACCCCGACCCAAGGGCGGAAGCCGGCTTAGGTCGGATCTTAGAAGCTTTAAACAGATGGGGGTTTGGGGCTCGAGGCCCCAGCGGGGTTTGCGGCATAGCCCCATGCTTGCCTCCTGGGCAACAAGACCTCCACTAATCATCCAACTCGAAGTCCGTTTCTTCCTCCGCGATGACGCAAACCAATAGTTAAGCTACGGTCTGTATTTCTGGACACGGTCTCCAGGACAGCTCACATGGCCATATCCTTCGTACCTGTCGTTCTAGCCGTGCTCACCCTGGCCGCTGCGGGCGTCTGGGTGCCAACGTCAGTGTGGATGTTGCTGCGGGCCAAGGCAGCGGGGCGGGTCCTGCAATCGGCCAACGCCGCCTTGCAGACGGACCGGGCGCTGGACCTGTTCCGGGTGGCACGGCGCGACACGCTCACCGGGCTGAGCAACCGGCAGGCGTTCACCGAGACGCTGAGCGCGCAGATGGCGCAAAGTGGAAATTTCGCGCTGCTGCTGGTCGACATCGACGGCTTCGACGGCCTCAACGCGAATTTCGGCGAAGCGACGGGTGACGAGCTTCTGCTGGCCTTCGCCGCGCGCCTGCGCAGCGTCGCGGCCGAGCGGGACCATGCGGCGCGGCTGGACGGCGATTGCTTCGCCGTGCTGCTGGCCCAGCCCGAGGACCTGGACGACGTGGCGGCCACCGCAGCACGGGTACGCGGGTTCCTGGGCGGCCCAAGCCCAGCATCCGGCCAGCTGATCGACATGGGCGTAAGCATCGGCCTGGCGCTGGCGCCGGTGCACGGGCCGACCGCCGAGACGCTGCTGCGCTCGGCCCAGCAGGCGCTGCGACAGGCCAAGCAGGCGGGGCGTAGCGGTTGGCACGTCTGCGGCCAGATACAGGCCGAGCAGGTGCTGACGCGCCAGCGCGTGCGGCGGGAGCTGCAAGGTGCCATCCAGGCCGGACAGATCGTGCCCTACTATCAGCCCATCATCCGCCTGCCGGACGGCCAGATCGCCAAATTCGAGGTGCTGGCGCGCTGGGATCATCCCAAGCTGGGCGTGCTGCTGCCCGAACAGTTCATCCCGCAGGCCGACGAGATGGGACTGTCCGGCCAGATCAGCATGTCCCTGCTGCGGCAATTGGCGACGGACACGCAGGACTGGCCGGCCTGGTGCCGCACCGCCATCAACGTCTCGCCGGGCCAGGTGCGCGAGCTGATCGGGCTGCTGCAGGCGCAGCCCGGGGCTTGGCAGCGGCGCATGGATCTGGGCCGGCTGGACGTGGAGATCAGCGAGGCGGCGCTGATGCGCGACCGCGGCCTGGCGCGCGAGCTGATAGACGTGCTGCACGAACACGGAGCACGCGCGGTGCTGGACGATTTCGGCAGCGGAACGTCGAACTTCTTTCACCTGCGCGACATGCCGTTCGACACCATCAAGATCGGCAAGACATTCGTGCAGACCCTGGCCGAGGACCCGCGTGCCGAGGCCTGCGTGGCGGCGATGCTGTGGCTGGGCCTCGGGCTGGGGATCGATATCGTGGCCGACGGCGTGGAGACACAGGAGGTGGCCGACAAGCTGGCGGCGTTGGGATGCCATTACGCGCAAGGCTTCCTGTATGCGCGACCCGGGCCGGCGGCGTCGGCTTGCAAGTTGCTGGGGGTTGAGGCGGAGCAGATGGAGGCGGCGTAAGGAAACAGTTCTTTTTCGAGAAAAGAACCAAAAGCTTTGCTCCCTGTCGGGTGGTGGGGAGAGGTGCGTGCCTGGTAATTAGATTGCGTATGGGACAGTCTACCCATCTGGCTCGCGAACACATGCTGTAATGCTTCGACCGCTGCGGCTTCCGCTACCATCAGCCCGAAGCTGAGCCAATTTCCGGCGCTTCTCGCAAACGACAGCCAGTGATTGAACGCACTTGCGCCAAGGTAGCCCGCAGACCTGTCCATCAGCAGGTTTGAGAGGGACGGGCTTCCTGATATATCCTCGCCCTTCCACCAGAATGAGTGCCGAACACCTACAAGGTGAGAGGTTGACAGCTTTGCCGAGTCGTAGAGTTGTTGTTGCATGGACGACGAAAACCGAAGCAGGTCAGACATATCTGCTGGCATGAGGCCAGAAACCTCGGTCTTCCTGGATCTGGTGCGGTTTTGCGCGGCGCTTGTCGTCGCATTCGACCATCTTGCCGACTACACCAACGGGCTTTGGTGGCAGTTCGGCTCGTTCGGCGCGCCGGCGGTGGACGTCTTCTTGTTCTGTCCGGCTACGTCATCGCTTATGCCGTCGCGCACCGTGAGAGCGATCTCACCAGATACGCCGTCAGCCGTTGCACGAGGCTGTACTCCGTTGTTCTGCCAACCCTGACCATCAGCTTCGTGCTCGGCATCGCCGGCACGGTGTTGCAGCCGGCGGTGAACTGGGGAGATACCTCGCTAGTTGCCTATCTGCGCTGCCTGCTGTTTACAAACGAACTCTGGTTCTACAACGTCACACCCGGCTATAACGGCCCACTCTGGTCGCTTGGCTACGAGGTCTAGTACTACCTCATCTTCGCCGGGGCCTATTTCGGCAAGGGAGTTTGGCGCTACCCGCTGACCTTGCTGTGTGCCGCGGCAGCGGGTCCGCGCATCGTGATGATGTTCCCTCTTTGGTTGATGGGCGTGGCGGCCTGGACGCTACCCGCGCGCGTTAGCATAGGACAATCCCGCGCCGGCCTGCTTTGGTGCGGTAGCTCGGGGCTTCTGGCCGCGCTAGTCCTATGGCACTTGCACCGTGTAACGGGCGCGCATCCTCCACCGGAGGCGATGCCCGCGATGCAACGGGACCTCCCCAACTGGCGGCCATACCTGGACGATTACGGCATCGGATTTCTGGTTGCACTGAACTTCCTGAGCTTCAACCTTTCGGCCGCGTATTGGGCGAGGCTGCTGCTTATCGTTGAAAGCCCGCTGCGCTGGCTAGCTGGCGCGACGTTTACACTTTATCTTTTGCATGTTCCGGTCGGGCAGTTTCTGGCGGCCATATCACCGTGGCCCAGCGGCACGCTGCCGGAGCGGATACTTGTCATGGGCGGAACGTTTGGCGCTGTGTTTCTTGTTGCGGAGTACACGGAGCGCAGGAACACTGCCTGGCGAAATGCGATCAACCGCGCTCTAAATTAAGTCTCTCGAGGAAGGCCAGGGGCTCTGTCCCTGGACCCCGCTAAGGACAAGTCCTTAGAGGCTGTTTGAAAACTCTTGCGGCTCGACGTGATGGCTGATTCATCCTCTGGATGTGGACCATTGAGAGCCGTGGCCGGATGGCCAAGATCGAGCGCAAGACCAGGCGTTACCCGTCTGACCTGACCGACGAGGAGTGGGCGGCGATGGAGCCTCTCATGCCGGAGGTTGCCCGAACAGGGCGACGACGCAGCATCGACTTGCGCGAAGTCCTCAACGCGATCCGCTACATGGTGCGTTCGGGGATCGAGTGGCGGATGATGCCGGTGCACTTCCCGCCCTGGCAGACGGTCTACTGGTGGTTTCGTCGCTTCGTGCGCCAGCTGCTGTTCCGCACCATCCACGACGTGGCCCTGATGATCGATCGGGAACGCTCAGGCCGCCATGAGCCCACCGCCGCCATCCTCGACAGCCAAACCGTCAAGGCGCCTGCGGCCGGCGGCAGCCGCGGCTTTGATGGCGCCAAGAAGGTTGTGGGCCGCAAGCGCCACATCGCGGTCGACACCGATGGCCGCCTGCTGATGGTGAACCTGACCACCGGCGACATTGCCGACAGCACCGGTGCCCAGGCGGTCATGGACGCCCTGCGCCAGCGCTGGCCCTGGATCAAGCACCTGTTCGCCGACGGCGCCTACGATCGCCGGCAGATGCTCGACAAGGCAGCCTTCCTCGACTTCGTGGTGGAGATCGTCCGCCGATCCGACACAGAGTTCAAGGTCCTGCCACGCCGCTGGGTGGTCGAACGCACCTTCGGCTGGTTGACACGCTACCGACGCCTGGTCCGCGACTACGAGGCACGCCTGGACGTCTCCGAAGCCATGATCTACGCCGGAATGAGCAGCTCAATCCTGCGCAGAATTACACACCCATGAGTTTTCAAACGGACTCTTAGAACCTGTTCGTTAAGGAATTCTAAACGAATGGGGGTCTGGGGCCTCGAGGCCCCAGCGGGGTTTGGGGCAGAGCCCCATACTTGCCTCGAGCACTTAGTATCACTCCTCCTTAAGCACCGCCCCGCGCGTCACGTCGAGGCGCTCCGCCGCCGCCATCTTCACCACGCCGCCCCCTGCGGCCGCCTCGTAGATGGCAGCGATCAGACGCATGTCCTGCAAGCCCTCTTCGCCCGGCGTCAGCGGCACGGCACCCGTGCGGATCGCTTCGGCGAACGCGTCCATCTCGCGGGCGAACTGACTCTTCGGCGCCCAGCGGCGCTGCTCCAGCGCGCTGCTCACCCCGTCGCGCCGGCTGATCTGCATCGTCAAGTTGTCGTAGCCGTAGGCCGGGTCCAGCCCGAAGCTCGCCTCGGTGGCCAGCAGGCGCAGGAAGCGGTTCTCGTGGTAGGAGTAACCGGACGCGCAAGTCGCCAGCACGCCGGAGGGAAAGCGCAACGTGAAGCTGCACAAATCTTCCACTTCGCGGAAGCGCTGGTCGTCCTGCGGCTGGGTAGTGCTGGCAGTGATCTCCACCGGTTCCTCGCCGGTGATGAAACGAGCAGCGTTGAGGCAGTATAGCCCTACGTCAGGCAGTGAGCCGCCACCGGAGAGCGCGCGGATGTGGCGCCATTGGCCGTCATCGGCATTGTTCTGGCCGTTGCTGGTCTCGATCAGCCGCAGCGCGCCGTGAGTGCGGTTGCGAACCATGGCGGTGAGCGCGCGAAACTCCGGCAGGTACTGGCAGCGGTATGCGATCATCAGCAGGCGCTTGGCCTGCTTGCACGAATCGATCATGCGCTGCGCGTCGGCCACGCTGGTGGCCATCGGTTTCTCGCACAACACGTGCTTGCCGGCCTGCGCGGCGCGGACGGTGTACTCGGCGTGCAGGGCGTTGGGCAGGACGATGTAGACGATTTCGACGTCAGGGTTGTTCTTGATGCTGTCGAAGTTCTTGTAGTCGTAGAGACCGGTGGCCGGCACGCCGTACTGCGCGGCGATGACCCGCGCCTTGTCCGGCTCGCCGCTGACCAGGGCGGCCACGCGGACGTGACGGCTCTGCGCGAAGCCGGGAAGTATCTGGGTGAGCGAGAGGCGGCCCAGGCCGACGATGGCCACCCCGAGGCGCTTGGCGCGCGGGTCGGGCTGCGGCGCGTTGGAAGAGTTGTCGCTGGGGTTGTCCAACGGTGGCAGGCTGACCTGGTCGCCCTTCACGGTGCCGCGCAGGATGGCCGGCGCCTGGGCGGGTGGCTCGGCGGCTTGCGCCGCACCGATCAGGCCGAGGCCGGCCAGGCCGGCGGTGGTGCTGCCGACGAGGCCGCGGCGGGTGATGGGGGGCATGGCCGGCTCCTTGTGTGTTGCCGCACAACCGGCGGGCGTGGCAGGTGGTTCGCGGTGCCCACGCGATCTTGCGGCACGTCACGAGGCACGCGATGCGCGGCTACCCCATCTTCCTGCAGCTTGCCGGCCGCCGGGTGGTGGTGCTGGGCGCCGACGAGGCTGCCGAGCGCCGTGCCGTGCTGTTCGCCGGGCTTGGCGCGCGAATCGAGCGGGTGGCGCTCGCCGCCGACGCAGTCCTGGCGGGCGCGGCGCTGGCGGTAGCCTCCGGCGCGCCCGAGGCCGAGCTGGCCGCGTTCTCGGCGGCAGCACAGGCGGTCGGCGTGCCGGTGAACGTGGTGGATCGGCCGGAGCTGTGCAGCTACATCACGCCTGCCATCGTGGACCGCGATCCGTTGACGGTGGCCATCAGCAGCGGCGGCGCGGCACCAGTGCTGGCACGGCTGTTGCGCGGCAGGATCGAGGCGCTGGTCGGCCCGGCCTGGGGCCGTCTGGCCGGGCTGGCCGAGCGGTTCAAGGCGGAGACCCGCGCCAGGCTGCCGGACACGCTGCGGCGCCGGCGCATGCTGGAGCGCGTGTTCGCCGGCCGGGTCGCTGACTTGGTGCTGGCCGGCGACGAGGACGCCGCCGCGGTGGAGTACCAGGCGGAGCTGGCCGCCGCCGAGGCAGGGCTGGCGCGCGCCGCACCCGGCCTGGTGCACCTGGTGGGCGCGGGGCCCGGGGCTGCGGACCTGGTGAGCCTGCGTGGGCTGCGGCTGCTGGGCGAAGCCGACGTGATCGTGCACGACAGGCTTGGCACCGCCGAGGTGCTGGACTTGGCGCGCCGCGATGCCGAGCGGATCGACGTGGGCAAGAGTCAGGGCGACCACACTTTGCCGCAGCGCGAGATCAACGCGCTGCTGGTGCGCCTGGCTCAGGACGGCCGTCGCGTGGTGCGGCTGAAGGGCGGCGATCCGTTCATCTTCGGCCGCGGCGGCGAGGAGTGCGAGGCGCTGGCGGCGGCCGGCGTCGCCTACGAGGTGGTGCCCGGTATCACCGCGGCCCTTGCCTGCGCCGCCTCGGCCGGCATACCGCTGACGCATCGCGATGCCGCGCATGCGGTGACGTTCGTGACCGCGCATCGCCGTCGTGACGACCTGGGGATCGACTACGCCGGCCTGCTGCGGCCTGGCGTGACGTTGGCTATCTACATGGGCTTGGCCACCCTGCCCCGCCTGCGCGACGAACTGGCGGCGGCCGGCTTCTCCACGGCGATGCAGGCCGTGCTGGTGGAGAGCGGCGGCACGACACGCGCCCGCGTATTGCGCGGCGCTTTGGAAGAGCTTGCGTTCACCGCTGGCGCTTGGTCGCATGGCGGTCCGGTGCTGATCTTGTTGGGCGGCACGGCGGAGCGGTTGGTGACGTAAGGCAAGCAGTTCTTTTTCGAGAAAGAGAACCAAAAGCTTTTGCTGGCTGTCGGGTATGTTCGGAAAGGATCGCGAGAAAGCTGCGAGCTTTCTACTTTGTTACCTCAGCAAAGAAAGCTTTCCTTGTCTGCATGAGTTGAGGCCGCACAGTTTGCGATTTAGTAAGTACTTTGTTGCATTGCACATAAAGTCGGCGATTGGTGGCGAGAGTCCGACAGGTCTAATCCGACCATTAAAACAAGAAACGTAAGAAAAGTATGCGGGCCAAGTGTGACACACATGCAGACATCCAGGGTGATCGAGGTCGATGGCGTTTTCGTGGGCGTGGCAGTTCTGTTGCCGGACGTGCAGGGCTGGCGCTTCGTGGCCGCGGATGCGCGGGCGCAGGCAGCGGACGGGGCTGTGGCGGCGTCCGTGCGGGAGACTCAGTTGATGGCCAAGCGGGCATTTCTTGCCGCGCGCGGGCTGGTGTTCGAGGTGGTGTAACAAAGGTTTTTTAAAAAATAAAACTCTTGTCCGTGCTGTCGCGGACCGATCGATGAATGCGTCGGGCAACAGAGTTTTGGCTTTCGCCAGACGCTGGTGCGTCTCACATCATGACCACCTGCCTGACTGCAATCCCGTCCGCGAGCCGGTCGAAGCCCTCGTTGATCTCGTCAAGCGTAAGCCGGTGCGTTAGCAGGCGGTCCACCGGCAGGCGTCCGGCTTGGTAGAGGGCGACGAAACGCGGCAGGTCGCGGCGTGGGACGGCGGAGCCCATATAGCTGCCTTTCACGGTGCGTTCCTCGGCGACGAGGCTGACTGCGGACACGGTGAACTGACGACTGGGGTGCGGCAGGCCGGTGGCGATGGTGGTGCCGCCGCGGCGGGTGGCGGCGTAGGCCTGGGCGAGCACGGCCTCGTGGCCCACGGACTCGAACACGTAGTCGGCGCCGCCGCGCGTGGCTTCCCGTATGACGGCCGGAGCGTCCTGCCCGGCCGGCACGGCGTGGGTGGCGCCGAGGGCGCACGCGAGCTCGCGTTTTTCGGGCACCGGATCGACCACGACGACCGGGTTGGCGCCGGAGGCCACCGCGCCCAGCACGCAGGCCAGGCCCACGCCGCCCAGACCGAACACCGCCACGCTGGCGCCGGGCGGCACGCGGGCGGTGTTCACCACGGCGCCCACCCCCGTCATCACCGCGCAGCCGAACAGGGCGGCAACCTCCATGGGCAGCGCAGCGTCGACCAGGACGGCGGAGCGGGCGCTGGTGACGATGTGCTGCGCGAAGCCGGATACGCCGAGATGGTGGTTGGGAACGGTGCCGGACGCGTCCTCGCACCAGCGACGGCCGCCGCCGAGCAGGGTGCCTGCGGTGTTGGCGGCGGCACCTGGCTCGCACAGCGCCGGACGGCCTTCGGCGCACGGCAGGCAGGCGCCGCAGCTGGGGACGAAGGCGAACACCACGTGGTCTCCCGGGGCAAAGCCGGTGCCGGCGCCGGTGGCTTCCACCACGCCAGCGGCCTCGTGGCCGAGCACCATGGGCATCGGCCGCGGCCTGGTGCCGTCGATCACCGAAAGGTCCGAGTGGCACAACCCTGCGGCGCCGACGCGGACGAGGATTTCGCCCGGTCCGGGCGGCGCGAGTTCGATGTCCTGCACAACAAGGGGACGCGACTGCGCATAGAGGCGTGGCAGACCGAGTTCGCGGAGGATGGCGGCTTTGGTTTGCATGGCGGTGGGCCTTCTTGCACGGCGTTTTGGAAGGTGTGTTGCTGGTGAGAGGGCGAGCTGTTCGGCCGCTCGCTCGCGTCAAGGAGAGGCTTACGAAACGACACGGACACTGCGTCAGCCGTCAGCGGAAATGGCGCCTGTCATACGAAAAATGCACCACTAGCGAGCCTGCCAGAATAAAACGCGACAGCGCGGACAAAAAAGGGCTTTCTTCCCTCCCGAAGGTCACCCTCCAACCAACCGCTCCAGGGCCGCGCGCAAGCTGCCGTCAACCGGTACAGGACGGCGCGTAACACGGTCCACGAAGACGTGGACGAACCAGCCTTCCGCGGCAGAACTCGCGGCCTCTTCGGCAAACAGGCCAATGTTGTAACGCACGCTGCTGCGGCCCAGGGTTTCCACGCGCAACGCGGCTTCCACGTTGCCGGGAAACGCCAGTGGGGCGGTGTAGCGGCAGTGAGATTCGACGCACAGGCCGATCTGGGCGCCGGCGTGGATGTCCAGCCCGCCATGCTGGATCAGATAGTGGTTTATGACTGTATCGAAGTAGCTGTAGTAGACGACGTTGTTGATGTGGCCGTAGACGTCGTTGTCCATCCACCGTGTGGCGATGGTTTGCGTGAAAAAGTACCCGTCCCGCATCTCTAGCCGTCCACGCCGGTCTCACCGACGTGCCCCTCACGCAGACAAACTCATTTTCGAGGAAGAACCCTCCGCTTCCGGCCTACCCGAGCCCGGCGAACAGAGGTGTCGACAAATATCGCTCGGCAAACGACGGCACGATGCCCACGATCATCCGCCCCGCGTTCTCCGGCAGGCGCGCCAGGCCCAGCGCCACGTGCAGCATCCCGCCCGAGGAGATGCCGATCGGCAGGCCTTCGGTGCGGGCGCAACGGCGGGCGCAGGCGATAGCCTCGCGTTCGGAGACGGTGACCACCGCGTCGATCTGCGCCATGTCCAGCACGGCGGGCTGGAAGCCGGGGCCGATGCCCTGAATGCCGTGCGGCCCGGGTTCGTCGCCGGACAGCACCGCGCTCTCGGCAGGCTCCACGCCGATGGTGCGCAGCCCGGGGCGGCGGGGGCGCAACGCGCGGCCGATGCCGGTGAGCGTGCCGCCGGTGCCAAGGCCCGCGACCACGATGTCGACACGGCCGTCGGTGTCGGCCCAGATCTCCTCGGCGGTGGTGGCCTCGTGGATGTCCGGGTTGGCCTGGTTGTCGAACTGGCGGGGCATCCAGGCGTCAGGCGTGTTGGCGACGATCTGGGCGGCGCGCGCGATGGCGCCGGCCATGCCGAGCTTCTGCGGGGTGAGCTCCACCTGCGCGTCCATCAGGCGCAGCATGCGGCGGCGCTCGATGCTGGCCGATTCGGGCATGGTGACGATAAGGCGGTAGCCGCGCGCGGCTGCCACGAACGCCAGCGCGATGCCGGTGTTGCCGCTGGTGGGTTCAACCAGGATGGAGGTGCCCGGCGTGATCTCGCCGGCCTGTTCGGCGGCGTCGATCATGCCCAGGCCGATGCGGTCCTTCACGGAGGCGAGCGGGTTGAAGAACTCGAGCTTGAGCAGCAGGTCGGCGACCAGGTCGTCCTCGGCCGTCAGGCGGGGCAGCCGCACCATCGGGGTGCCGCCGACGGTGTGCAGCACACTGTCGTAGATGCGGCCGCGTGGGGCAGCGACGGCGTAGCACGGCGGTTCGGTAGCCGGCACCTTTGGCGCCATGCGGTTGGACATCGCGGGACCCTGGAGTAATTTGTGAGTTATACAATGAGTCTTGTCGGATTTGGGCAGCGGGGCAACCCTGGCCGGGTGGAGGTGGCATGATCGTCAGGCGAGACAGGGCAATGCTGGCCGTGCTGATCGTGCTAGATGTGGCGTTCCACGCCGGGCGCACCAGCACCGTGAGCGCGGCCGACATCGCCGAACGGGCCGGGATGGCCCGGCGCGGGATAGAGCCGCTGCTGCAGACGCTGTCACGCTCCGGCCTGCTGGAGAGCATACGCGGGCCGCGCGGCGGCTACCGGCTGGGCCGGCCGAGGCGCGACATCCGCCTGGACGAGGTGGTGCGGGTGGCGCTGGCCGAGGATGGCGGCTGCGAGGCGGGGCCGGGCGGGGCGTTGCAGACGAAGGTGGTGGACGTGTTCTGGGCCGAGTTGGACCAGGGCTGCGCCGTGCGGCTGGCCGGGGTGACGGTCGAGGACCTGATACGGCGTGCGGAGACGGCTGGACTGTGCCGGCCTGTGGCGGAGCCGATCACGTTTTCCATCTGATGACGTCCAGATAAAGGCCAAGAGCTCTTCCCCTGGCCCCCGCTAAGGACAGTCGTCCTTAGAACCTGTTTGTAAGAACCTAACATTTGGGTCTGGGCCCTCTAGGCCCCAGCGGAGTTTGGGGCAGAGCCCACGCTTGCGGGCCTTCCAAAAAGATCGACTCGCTTTCTGTAAATCGCCCACCAGAGTTCTACGTAAACAAAACGCGTATTCCAAGAGGCTCCGATGTCCCCCAAGCTCTCCGCTGTAGAATTGCTGAAGACGGAGAGCCACCGGCTGCGCGGCACGCTGGCCGAGGAGCTGGCGGCCGGCGGCACCCAGGTGAGCGAGGATGCGTACCAGCTTCTGAAATTCCACGGCAGCTACGAGCAGTTCGACCGCGATACGGCAACGGAGCGCAAGCAGGCAGGCCAGGAGAAAGAATACCAGTTCATGCTTCGCTGCCGGATGCCCGGCGGCCACATGACGACGGCCCAATACCTGTATTTCGACCAGCTGGCCGACAGACGGGCGAACGGCTCGCTGCGCATCACTGTGCGGCAAGGCATCCAGTTCCACGGCATCCTGAAGGGCGATCTCAAGCCCGCCATCGCCGACATCAACACCACGCTGCTGACCACGATGTCCGCCTGCGGCGACGTGGTGCGCAACATCATGGCCAGCCCCACGCCGCTGCGCGACGCGCGCCAGGCCCGGATCGAGGCGGATGCGAGGATGCTCAGCGAGCACCTCAAGCCGAAGACGCGCGCCTACTACCAGATCTTCCTCGACGAGGCGCCGACCGGCGAGGACGAGGACGAGCCCCTGTACGGGGCCACCTACCTGCCGCGCAAGTTCAAGGTAGGCATCACCCATGCGGCGGACAACACGATCGACGTGCTGACTAACGACCTGGGAATCGTCGCGATCTTCGAGGGCGACACGCTGGCCGGCTACAACATCGCCGTGGGCGGCGGGCTGGGCATGACGCACAACAACGCGCGCACCTACCCAAGGCTGGCGACCCCCGTGGCCTTCGTAGGCCCGGACGACCTGGTGCGCATGGTCGAGGCGGTGATCAGGCTGCAGCGTGACCACGGCGACCGCACCAACCGTCGGCGCGCAAGGCTGAAATACGTGGTGGACGACATGGGCCTGGACTGGGTCCGTGAGACGCTTGCCGGCTATTACGGCGGCGCGTTCAAGGACGCGCGGCCGATGCGACTGGAAGTGCCGGACCTGCTGGGCTGGCACGAGCAGGGCGACGGCAAGCTCTGGCTCGGCGTGCCGGTGGCGGCAGGGCGGATCATCGATGGCGGACCGTCCCAGCCCCCTGGGGCGCGGCTACGCACCGCCCTGCGGCTGATCGGCGAGCGGTTCTCGCCTGGCTACGTGATGACGCCGCAGCAGGACGTGCTGCTGACCGACGTGGCGCCAGAAGACCGGTCGGCGATCGACGCGCTGCTCGCCGAATACGGCGTCGTCCCGGCAGAAGCCCTGTCGCCGATGGCGCAATACGCCCTGTCCTGCCCGGCCCTGCCCACCTGCGGGCTGGCGCTGACGGAAGCCGAACGGATGCACCCCGAGATGGTGGGCGGCTTCGACGCATTGCTGGCGCGCCACGGTCTGGCGCAGCGGCGGATCAGCGTGCGGGTGACCGGCTGCCCCAACGGCTGTGCGCGGACCTACGCGGGCGATATCGGCATCGTCGGCCGGATGCCGGGGTTCTACGCGATATACGTGGGCGGGGATTTCGAGGGCACGCGGCTGAGCTTCAAGCTGCTGGAGAAGGTGCCGCATGCCGAGGTGATCAGCCTATTCGATCCTTTGTTTGCTGCCTGGGCGGCAAACGGGTCGACTGCGGAGGGGTTTGGCGATTTCTGCACCCGGATAGGACGGGAGGCTCTGGTCGGGTTGCTGCTGCCGGAAGCTCGGAACGCGGCTTAAGGCTGGGGCTCTGCCCCAAACCCCATTGGGCGCAGCACGCATACACGTGGAACGGCCCCAAACGCCCATCAGCAGAGTCCTTTTTGGCCTGCGGTGCGGTAACGCCCCACAGGCCAAGGTTGGACTACTGCAGCACCCAGCCGGCACCCGTGGCTGCGGGGTAGACAATGTCCACTGCGCCGCCCCGCATCATGTGCTGGGTCTGTGGCAAAATGGACGCACCGTCGAGCGTGACGGCCTGTACGTGCAAGTTCCTGTCCTGGCCAGGTCCCGCATAGGCGTCGTTGAGGAAGTTCACCTCGACGGTGTGGCCAACGGCGCCGCCGCCCCAGTTGCCCGTATAGGTGATTGTCTGCGGCGTGCCGAAGTAGTTAGGCGCCGTGACAGTGGCCAGGCCGACGATCTTACCGTCTACGGTGACTTCCGCCTGTGCGTCACCCAGCCACGAATCTTCTGTCATGTTGATGCTGAGCGTGTCCGGGAGATGGGCGGGGACGGCGATGGTGTAAGTGCCTTTCGTGGTGAACGCGGCCTGGGACTGCGGCACGGCTACGCCGTCGTAGCTGAGGCCGGTGATGAAGAGGTCCACCGGATCGGTGGTGCTGCCAGCCACCGCACCGTCGATGAACCGCACGGCTACCTTGTGCGCGGCCGGCCCGAACGTGCCGTTCACGGCATAGGTCTGCACCTGGCCCATCGCGTTGATGGCGGAGGCGACCTGCACGGTGCCTTGCTGCACGCCATCGACGTCGATGGCGAAGCGGGCGTTGCCGGTGTGTGGCGTTTCGTTGAGCGTGAGCAGTAGCGCGTCCGGACCGATGCCGATGTTGACAGGCTGCACCTGCCTGGACGTGAAGCGAAAGCTTTGTGGCAGGGCGCTATACTCGTTCAGCACGCTGCCTGAGATCGCCACACCGTTCAGCGTGGCACCCGTCACGTAGAGGTTGCGGTCGCCATCGTTGCCATAAGCGTCGTTGAGGAAGTCGACGGTGACGGTGTGAGCGGCGGTGCCGTAGTTGCCCTTGAAGGTAAAGGCCTGGGTCTGGCCGATCAGGTGGTTGGCCTGGGCGGTGAAGATGCCGCCGCGCTGGTGGCCGTCGATGCTGACGGTGAACTGCGCATCGCCCTGGTAAGGGTCTTCGGCCACCTGCAGCACAAGCGCGTCCAGCCCCAGGCCGTTCGGCGCGGGCGTGGGCGGGTTCGGCGGCATCAGCACCGGCGTGGTGTCAACGCCGTCAGGCGAGGAGATCGGCTGCTGGCTCACGGCCGGCACCGTCGGATCGTTGGAGAACGCGCGAATGTAGTCGATGCTGTAGGTGGTGGAAGCGCCGGTGGGAGGCACGCCCGGCCAGCTATACTCGCCGCCCACGGCAAGGTTGGCGATCAGGTACATCTGCAGGCCGACCAGCGAGGGCGGCAGGGGGTGCTGGTAGCCGACCAAGTTGCCGTCGAAGACGTACTGGATCGTGCTCGAGGTCCATAAGAAGCCGTAGCGGTGGTAGCCTTGCGTGACGTCGACGCCGGTGTCGGTGAACCCGCCGCTACTGTCGGTGGCCGTGCTGGTGTGCGTCCAATATTGCGTGTTCGAGCCCGAGTTGTTCGGCTGTTCGAGGATGTCGATCTCCGGATAGTAGGCATAGGGCAGCAGCCAGAACGCGGGCCAGAAGCCGGGTGCTGCCGGAGTCATGGCCCTGATTTCGAAATATCCGCCGCTTTGCGTATAGGTTTGCGACGTCTCGATCAGGCCGGACGTGTAGGGCTGGTTGCCTGCGGGCACTGGCGAGGCGGAGATCACAAGCGCACCGTTCAGGTAAGTGAAGGGCAGCCCCGAATTACTTGCGCTGTAGCCTGTGTAGTTCTCGCTTTCGTGATTGTTGTACAACGTCGTGTCGCCGTTCACGAAAGTGTTAGTGAACTGTGACATGTCTGCAGGAGAACTCATCTCCGCATCGAAAGTGAGATGATAACCAAGGAGCGACAAAGACGCGAGAGCAACGATCGGGGTCATGGGGTTCTTGCCAATTGAGGGACTGTTCGCATTACGGCGACGCGGCCATTTCAGTTTCAGCCGTTTTGACACAGGCTGCTGCCTGTTGCACGGCGTCAACACAAAGTACGTTGATAAGGTCAGTGGCTTTTAGCAATGATACGGAAAACGAAACGCTGTTCACTTTAGCGGGAGCGTGGAGTGCGGCTCCGTTCCATGTTGCGCTTCCGGGTCAGGTCGTCGTGAGGACACTTCGGGCCTGACGTAATCGTATATTTGTGTTATCCTGTTCGCTCAGGATCGGGGCTTTCCCGGACCAGCCGCGACAGCGGCTTCTCGCCTTCGGGCACTATCGCTTGCAGGGCAGCCTGGCATCGTTTCGGATAGGCCGGAACGGTGCCGCCCTGCAGCCCAGACAGGAGTTGCCCAACCAAGTGCCCACCAAGTCCGCAACTGCCAAAAAGACTGCACCCGCACCCCTGGTGAAGATCGCTGATCCGGAGATCATCCAGGGCGAGACCAACCCGGAAGCGGCCGAGGTGGCCGGTGGCATGGCCGAGCCTCCTGCCCCGTTCGAGCTGGTTCCTTCGGCCGCCGAGGAGGCGGCTGCAGCAGCGATAGCTCTGGCGGACCGCGTGCCGGCGCTCAAGGAGCAGCCGGAGGAGGACGAAGAGGAGGAGGACGACACGCCCGCACCGCTCGTGCGTGGCAGGGCCGCCAACGACTCGGCGCCGGGCCACCACATGATGGGCCGCAGCCAGGCCATCGCACCCGGCGGCCGGGTGATGCCGCCGCCGCGGGCGATGGCCAAAGCGGAGATTTTCGAGGAAGGCGACCACGTAGTCTATCCCACCCACGGCGTGGGCAAGGTGGAGCGGATCGCCACCGAGGAGATCGCCGGTCACAAGCTCGAGCTAATTCACATCACCTTCGAAGAGAACCGCATGACCCTGCGGGTGCCGGTGGCTAAGGCCCGCACTGCCGGCCTGCGCAAGCTGGCAACGCGCAAGATGTTCGACGAGGCATTGGCCGTGCTGCGCGGCCGGGCCCGCATCAAGCGCACCATGTGGTCGCGACGTGCGCAGGAATACGAGGCGAAGATCAACTCGGGCGATCCACTGGCGATTGCCGAGGTGGTGCGCGACCTGCACCGTAACGCAGGCCAGCCCGATCAGAGCTTCTCGGAGCGGCAGATCTACGAGGCGGCGATGGATCGGCTGGCGGCTGAGCTTGGGGCGCTGGATAGGATCGACAAGGCGGCGGCGGCGGCGAAGCTGGCGGAGTTCCTTAAGACGGTAACTTGACGCTAGAGGCGAAGGGCAGCGGTTCTGTCCTAACCCGCTAAAGACAAGTCGTTAGACCTATTAGCAAGAGATCTTAAACGGATGGAGGTCCGGGGCCTCGAGACTTCGGCGGGATTTGGGCAGAGCCCCACGCTTGCTTCCTCGCATAAAAAGAAGGGCGACTGGTTCTCACCAGCCGCCCTTCTCCACGTCGCCCCGCCATCAGTTGCCGCGACGGTTGCCCGTCAACTGCAGCAGCATCATGAACAGGTTAATAAAATTCAGATACAGGCTCAGGGCATCATAGACGCTCCGCTTGGCTGCACCTTCAGTGCCCTCGGCATGAGCAAACTGCGCGTAGCTGACCTTGATTCTCTGAGTATCGTAGGCTGTTAAGCCGGTGAACACGATCACGCCACCGATGCTGACGAGGAACTGCAGCTGGCTGCTGTGGACGAATATGTTCACGACGCTGGCGATGATGATGCCGAACAGCCCCATGAAAAGGAAGCTGCCGAGCTTCGTCAGGTCCGCCTTCGTGGTGTAGCCGTAGATGGACAGGCCGGCGAACATCGCCGCAGTTACGAAGAAGGTGCGCGCGATGCTCTCACCGGCATATAGAAAGAAGATGCTGGTGAGGCTAGCGCCCATGGCCACGCAGAACGCCCAGTAGAGCGCCTGCACGGTAGTGCGGCTCATCCGGTTAACGCCAAAGCTCAGCACCAGCACGAACGCCAGCGGCGCAAACATCGACAGGCTGCCGATGCCGGTAGGAGCGATCCGCGTGCCATACTCAGTGACCACCTGACGGTAGAACACAGCCTGCAGGGCCGGAGTGTTAGCGATGCCGTAGGCAACCACGCCGGTCAGCAGCAGGCCGGAAGCCATCCAGTTATAGACCCGGCGCATGTAGGCGCGCAGGCCCTCGTCGATGGCAGCCGTGCCGGCGATGCCGACGGGACGGGTGAAGCTCCTTGAATCGGGCGTGTAAGCCATGGGTATGTCCTTCGGAGGCGTGATCGCGTCAGCCTATCAGACGGCGCACGCACCTTACATCACCCATCTGGCATGGCCGCTCGTCGGTTCAAGCAGCGTTTACTCCAGCGAAATGTTCTACCAGACTTGACAACCTTTCTACCTTGTAAGCATTTATGGATCGATGGCGAACCAGCTGAACATCAAGAGCGAGGACGGCTACCGGCTGGCGACTGCGCTTTCGGTACTGACGGGCGAAAGCCTGACCGCCGCGGTGACCGAGGCGTTGCGCGAGCGGCTGGACCGGGAGGAACGCCTGCGCGACCGGACGGCCAAGCTGGCCCGGCTAGGTTTGTTGGCGGCGGAGATCAGGGCCAGCCTCCGCCTGCAGCCCGGTGCCGGCCACGGTTACTTATACACGGATGAAGGGCGGCCTCGGTGATCGTGGACACCTCCGCCCTGCTGGCCGTGCTGCTGGACGAGCCGGGTGCAGCCGGCCTGCTGGAGGCCATCGTCGATTGCCCGGCGCCGCGCATCTCGGCGGCCAACTGGCTGGAGGTTGCGATGGTCGTCGAAGAACATGGCGGCCGCCTGGCCAGCCTGCGGCTGGACGAGTTCATGCGCACCGCCGGCCTCGAGGTGGCGCCGGTGAGCGTGGAGCAGGCCGCTGCGGCGCGGACCGCCTGGCGCTACTTCGGCCGTCACAAGCACTCCGCTCGGCTGGATTTCGGCGACTGCTTCGCCTACGCCCTGGCCAAGACGACAGGCGAGGCGCTGCTGTTCAGCGGCGACGATTTCGCGCGCACCGATATCGAGCCGGCGCTGCAGTCGGCCTCGGCGAAGCCTGCGTTGCAGGCATCGAAGGACCACTGACGCCGATGCCAGAGTTGTTCCTTGAGCTGCTAAGCGAGGAGATCCCCGCCAGGATGCAGGCGCCGGCCGCCGAGGCGCTGCGGCGCAGCGTGGCCGAGGCGCTGGCCGCACTCTCGCCGGCCGCCACCCGCGTCTTCTGGGGACCGCGGCGACTGGCGCTTGCGGCGGAGGTGGCGACCGGCACCGCTGCCGCCTCCAGCACGGAACGCGGCCCGCGCGCGGGCGCCCCCGAGCAGGCCCTGGCCGGCTTCCTGCGCAAGCACGGCGCCGCGCGCACGGCGTTACGCGAGGAAGGAGGCTTTTGGGTACTAGACAAGACCGCGCCGGCGGTGAGCGCCGAGGCGCTGGTGGCCGGCGCCTTGCCCGCCCTGCTGCGCCGGTTCGCCTGGCCGAAATCGATGCGCTGGGGCGGCACCAGCGGCTTCACGTGGGTGCGCCCGCTGCGCCGTATCCTGTGCCTGCTGGACGGTCAGGTCATACCGTTCACCCTGGCCACGGGCGAGGACGACGGCCACGGGCTGGCCTCGGGCAACCTGACGCAGGGCCACCGGAGCACCGGGGCGCAGGCGCTCGCCGTCTCGGGTGTGGCGGACTGGCAGGCGCGGCTACGTGCGTCCGGCGTGGTGGTGGACGCGGCCGAGCGCGCGGCGCTGATCCAAGACGGGTTGGCGGCGCTGGCCGCCGCACGCGGCCTGAGCGTCGTGGCAGATGCCGGGCTGCTGGAGGAAGTGGCGGGCCTGGTCGAGTGGCCGGTGCCGCTGCTGGGCAGGATCGATGCCGCCTTCATGGACCTGCCGCCCGAGGTGATGCAGGTGTCGATGCGGGTGAACCAGCGCTACTTCGCCGTGCGCGACGCGGCCGGCGCGCCGGCACCCTGGTTCGCGTTCGCCGCCAACGTGGCTGCGCCAGACGGTGGCGCCGCCATCGTCGCGGGCAACGAGCGTGTGCTGCGCGCGCGCTTCTCCGACGCGCGGCACTTCTGGGACCTGGACCGCCGCATGGCGCTCGCCAGCCGCGTGGGCGCGCTGGACGGCATCGTGTTCCAGGCCGAGCTGGGCACCCAGGGTGCCAGGGTGGCACGCCTCGTGCGCCTGGCCGGGCTGGTTGCCCCTCTGGTCGGCGCCGACGCGGCGCTGGCCGAACGCGCGGCGCTTCTGGCCAAGGCGGACCTGACCACGGGCATGGTGGGCGAGTTCCCCGAGCTGCAGGGCGTGATGGGCGGCTACTACGCGGCCCATGACGGCGAGGACCCGCGCGTGGCCGCTGCGGTGCGGGACCACTACGCGCCGAAGGGGGCCGGCGACAACGTGCCTGCCGAACCGGTGAGCGTGGCGGTGGCGCTGGCCGACAAGCTTGACCAGCTCGCGGGCTTCTTCGCCATCGGCCAGAAACCAACCGGCTCGGGCGACCCCTACGCGCTGCGGCGTGCGGCACTTGGTGTGATCCGCATCATCCGGGAGGGCGGCTTGCGAGTGCGGCTGGCGGCGCTGCTGGCGCATGCCCAGCCGAATGTGGCCGAAGAGGTTGCCGCGTTCATCCTTGAGCGGCTGCGGGTGCAGTTGCGGGCCGAAGGTGCGCGGCACGACGTGCTGGCGGCGGTGTTCGCGGCCGTGCCCGAAGGCGCGGGCACGCTGGCGGAGAACAAGCCGGGCGCGCTCGCGCATGACGACCTGGTGCGCGCGCTGGCGCGCACCGAGGCGATAAGCAGGCTGCTGGGCACCGAGGATGGCGTGAACCTGCTGGCCGCCTACAAACGCGCCGCCAACATCCTGCGGATCGAGGACAAGCGCGACGGCCCGCATGCCGGCCAGGTGAACCCGGCGCTGCTGACGCAACCGGAGGAACACGCGCTGCACGACGCACTCGGCGGCGCCGCGCAGGCGACCAAGTTGCTGGCGCAAGAGGACTTCGCCGGCGCCATGACGCAGCTCGCCCAGTTGCGCCAACCGCTGGACGCGTTCTTCGATCGAGTGACGGTGAACGCCGATGATCAAGCCCTGCGCCTGAACCGGCTGAAGCTGCTGGCCGGCCTGCGCGCAGCGCTCAACCAAGTCGCCGACTTCGCAATGATCGAAGGCTAACCGACGGCTATCAACCGCCCAGCACGCGACAGCGGAGTCAAAAGTCTTTTGCTTCTTTTCTTCAGAAAAGAAGGCCTTCCTTGCCTTGCCTTGTCCCTCCAGGAGAACAGAAAATGCCGCAATGGGTGTACAGCTTCGGCGCCGGCCATAACGAAGGTCGCGCTGACATGCGCAACCTGCTGGGCGGCAAGGGCGCCAACCTGGCCGAGATGGCAAGCATAGGCCTGCCGGTGCCGCCAGGCTTCACCATCACCACCGAGCTGTGCACCGAGTTCTACAAGAACGACCGCAACTACCCCGCCGACCTGGACGCACAGGTGCGCGAGGCGCTGACGCGAATCGAGCAGGCGGTCGGCCGCTCGTTCGGCGACAAGGCGGCGCCGCTGCTCGTCTCCGTGCGGTCCGGCGCGCGCGTTTCCATGCCGGGCATGATGGATACCGTGCTCAACCTGGGCCTGAACGACGAGACGGTGGCCGGCCTGGCCGCCACCAGCGGCGACGAGCGTTTCGCCTGGGACAGCTTCCGCCGCTTCATACAGATGTTCGGCAGCGTGGTGCTGGGCGTGGACCACCACCGGTTCGAGGAGATCATCGAGACCGCCAAGCTGGATTCCGGCGTGGTGGAGGATACCGCGCTGTCGCCGGCCGATTGGCAGCGCGTGGTGGAGGAGTATAAGCAGCTTGTGCTGGAGGAGACCGGCAAGCCGTTCCCGATGGCGCCGCGCGACCAGCTCTGGGCCGCCATCGGCGCGGTGTTCGGCAGCTGGATGAACCCGCGCGCCAACACCTACCGCAGGCTGCACGACATCCCTGCAGACTGGGGCACGGCGGTGAACGTGCAGGCGATGGTGTTCGGCAACATGGGTGCCGACTGCGCCACCGGCGTGTGCTTCACCCGCGACCCCAGCACGGGCGAAAACATGTTCTACGGCGAGTTCCTGGTGAACGCGCAGGGCGAGGACGTGGTGGCCGGCATACGCACGCCGCAGCCGCTGTCCAAAGGGGCGTCCAAGCCCGGCGAGGTCTCGATGGAAGACGCGCTGCCGGACGCCTACGCGGATCTATGCCGCGTCCGTGAGACGCTGGAGCGGCACTACCACGACATGCAGGACATCGAGTTCACCGTGCAGCAGAACAAGCTGTACATGCTGCAGACGCGCACCGGCAAGCGCACGGCGGCCGCCAGCCTGCGCATCGCCGTCGAGATGGCGCAGGGCGGGCTGATCACCCAGCAGGAGGCCGTGCTGCGGGTGAACGCACAGGCGCTGGACCAGCTGCTGCACCCCACGCTGGACCCGAAAGCCGCGCGCACGCTGTTCGGCCGCGGCCTGCCGGCAAGCCCCGGCGCTGCCTCGGGCGCGGTGGTGTTCAGCGCGGACGATGCCGAGATGCGCGCCGCCAAGGGCGAGTCGGTGATCCTGGTGCGCATCGAGACGAGCCCGGAGGACATCCACGGCATGCACGCTGCCCGCGGCATCCTGACCACGCGTGGCGGCATGACCAGCCACGCGGCTGTTGTGGCCCGCGGCATGGGCCGCGCCTGCGTGGCCGGCGCCGGCGGCGTCAGCGTCGATTACGGCGCGCGCACGCTCTCGGCCGGCGGCCGCACCATACGCGGCGGCGAGACTATCACCATCGACGGCGCCACCGGCGAAATCTTCGTGGGCCAGGTGGCCACCATGGAGCCCACGCTCTCGGGCGATTTCGAGATCCTGATGGGCTGGGCCGACAACTCCCGCCGCCTGAAGATTCGCACCAACGCCGAGACGCCGCTGGATGCAGAGACCGCCCGCAAGTTCGGCGCCGAAGGCATCGGCCTGTGCCGCACGGAGCACATGTTCTTCGCCCCCGAGCGCATCGGTGCGGTCCGCCAGATGATCATGGCGGCCGACGAAGCCGGCCGCCGCGTGGCGCTGGAGAAGCTGTTGCCGTTCCAGCGGCAGGACTTCGTCGAGCTGTTCCGCATCATGGCCGGCCTGCCCGTCACCATCCGCCTGCTCGACCCGCCGCTGCACGAGTTCCTGCCGCACGGCGACAACGAGATCGCCGAACTGGCGCACGCGCTGGGCCAGGACGTGGACCAGATGCGGCGCCGCGCCGCCGAACTGGCCGAAGCCAACCCGATG
Source organism: uncultured Acetobacteraceae bacterium (assembly GCA_964242595.1). Lineage (GTDB taxonomy): Bacteria > Pseudomonadota > Alphaproteobacteria > Acetobacterales > Acetobacteraceae > BOG-908. Next base: position 43,043 of record CAXTBC010000017.1, read on the forward strand.
CTGGGCCATCGCGGCTGCCGGCTCGGCATCTCGTATCCGGAAATCTACGAGATGCAGGCCCGCGCCATCTTCGAGGCGGCGCTGGAAATCGCCGAGGAGACCGGCCAGCCGGTGGTCCCGGAGATCATGATCCCGCTTGTGGGCACAAGGCGCGAGCTGGAGATCACCCGCGCGCAGGTGGAACGCGTGGCCAAGGAGGTGCTCGAGCGTGCCGGCAAGACCATCGACTACTTGGTGGGCACCATGATCGAGCTGCCCCGCGCGGCGCTGACCGCGGACAAGATCGCCGAGGTGGCGGACTTTTTCAGTTTCGGCACCAACGACCTGACGCAGACCACGTTCGGCCTGTCGCGCGACGACGCCGGCAAGTTCCTGCCGCACTACGTGGAGGCCGGCATCCTGCCGAAGGACCCGTTCGTCTCGCTGGACATCGAGGGGGTAGGCGCGCTGGTGCGCATCGCCACCGACCGCGGGCGGGCGACGAAGGCCAAGCTGAAGCTCGGCATCTGCGGCGAGCACGGCGGCGACCCGGCCAGCATCGCGTTCTGCGAGGAGATCGGGCTCGACTACGTTAGCTGTTCGCCCTATCGCGTGCCGGTAGCGCGGCTGGCGGCGGCGCAGGCGGCTTTGGGGATGATGGCGGACAAGACGGCTTAAGAAAGCAAGCGATTCTTTTTTGCAGAAAAGAACCAAAAAACTTTTTGTCCGTTGGTCGCGTGCCAGACTTGAGGCACGCGACCACAGTCAAAAGTTTTTTGCTTCCCACGCCCGCCGCCAGATTTCCGGCAAGTCACGCCACGCCGCACTGCTCGCCGGCCCCGCCCTCGCGTTCGGAGATGGATGCACGTAGCGTGTCACGCGCAAGCCGCCCAGCAGCGGCGGCGCATACGTGCCGGCCACGGCGCCTGCCAACACCACACAGCGCAGGCTGGGCAGCAACGGCAGCAGCGCTGCCAACACCTCGGCGCCCTCGCGCTTTTCGCCCGCACGGATCGCCATCGTGCCGTTCCACCACGGCACCAGGTTCCAGATCACGGTGCCGGCGCGCGGCACGCCGGCCTCCTCCATGCCCTCGCGGATCGTGCGCGCCGTAGGTGTGGGGTTGTCCCGTGAGACGAAGCCGGAGCCGGCAGACGTTGCCACGCTGGGCCCGGGTTTCTCGAGCAGCAGCAACAGGCTGGCGTTCACGCCGCCGTCCAGCGGATCGAAATCCGGCACGAACCCGCGCTGCTGAGCTCGCAGAGTAGCGACAAAGGGCGTCAGAGGCGCCATGTGCGGCTTCGACAGCATGGCTCGGCGATCTAACGTCAAAAGACAGCAAGGCCTTTTTTTCGAGAAAAAGAAGCAAAAAGCTTTTGACTGCGCTGTCGCGGACGGCTGAAACACCGCGTTCTCATTGGACAGAAGTTTTTTGGTTCTTTTTTCAAAAAAGAACTGCTTGACTTCTCTCATGAGCAGCCGCGACGTCACCCCGCCATCGCCGGCAGCGTCACCTCCACGGCGAACGGCCCGGCCACCCTGGCCGCCAACCGAATGCCGCCGCCATGGCTTTGCACCACGTCGCGCGCGATCGTCAGCCCCAGTCCCACGCCCGGCACCTCGTTGCTGCGGGACGGATCGAGCCGGCGGAACGGCAGGAACGCCTCCTCGGCCAGGTGCGGCGAGATTCCCGGGCCGTCATCCTCCACGCGCACCAGCAACAGCGTGTCCTGGCAGCGCAGGCCCACGCGCGCGGCGCCGCCGTATTTGATGGCGTTGTCGATCAGGTTGGAGAACGCCCGCTTCAGCGCCACCGGGTGCGCCCGCAACTCGGCATGATCAGGCCCGGCATAGGTGCAGGGACGGCCGCTATCGGCCGCCTCGTCCACCAGGCTGATCAGCAGGGCAGCCACGTCCAAAGTGCGGCTGGGCGTCATCCTGGCCTCGCCGCTGGCGAACGTCAGCGTCGACTCCACCATCGTCTGCATGTCCTCGATCTCGGCCACCACCGCCTGCCGCTCGGCCTCGCCGCCGCAGGTCTCGGCCGCGATGCGCAGCCGCGTCAGCGCCGAGCGCAAATCGTGCGAGATGGCGGCCAGCATCTGCGTCCTGTCGTCCACAAGGCCCAGCAGGCGGCGCTGCATGTCCTCGAACGCCTGGGCCACGGGGGCGAACTCGCCCAGCCCGGGATCGGAGAACCCCACCACCTCACGCGAGCTGCCGACGCGGTTGGCCGCCACCAGCAGGCGGTTGAGCGGCGCCATGATACGGCGTGCGGTGAGCGCGGAGAGCAGGGCGATGATCGCCCCGCCTACGGTAAGCGTCACCACCCGCGTCCTGGAGAACAGGCCGGAGGCGGCGTAGCTGACCGGCACCATGCTGACCCAGGTGCCGTCGGCGCCCTGCACCGCCACGCGCACGCTGGACGGTATCAGGATGTCGGGCTCGCCGGTTCGCAGCGGTGCGGTGCCGAGCTGGTCCGCCACGCTGGCCGGCACCACCGCCACCCGCACCACGCGGCCCGAGAAGAGGTGGTGCAGCGGGGCGAGCGTGACGTCCACCGCGCGTGCCTGTTCGCCCAGCAGCAGGCGCACGGTGGCGGCCAGCCGCGCGCCCACCGGTGACGCGCGTTCACCGCGCCAGGCTGGGCGCATTTGGCTCCAGGCCAGCCGAACAGGCAAGTTCCGGCTAACCGCGCGCAGCACCGCTTCCCTCTGCCCGGCCGGGACGGCGAAGGCGGCACGCGCGGCGGCAGCCTCCGTCTCGGCGGCCCAGCGCGTACCTGTCATCCGCATCTCGACATGGGCGAACAGGGCGAGCTGGAAGAACACCTCCAGGTGCACGGCAACCAGCGCCACGACCATGGCCAGCGCGATCCGCCGTCCGATGCCGGGCCGGGTGAACCAGACGTAGGCGGCGCGCATCTCAGGTCTTCCGGCGAGTTGGCAGAGGAAAGAACGCGCGGCCTTCTTTTTTGAAAAAAAGAAGCAAAAAACTTCTGGCTGTGCTGTCGCGGACCACTGGAGAGACGGGCGCTGCTGGCATTACGCGTTGCCGGCGGGCTGCACGCCTGGCGTGAAGATGTAGCCGCCGTTGCGCACCGTCTTGATCAGTGCCGGCGCCTGCGGGTCCGCCTCAATCTTGCGACGCAGGCGCATCACCTGCACGTCGATCGCGCGGTCCACCACCAAGCTGGCGCGCCCACGCGCGAGGTCGAGCAGCTGGTCGCGGTTCAGCACGCGGTTCGGGTGCTCCACGAACGCCTGCAACAGCTCGAACTCGCCGGTCGTCAGCTCCACCAGGCTGCCGGTCGGCGAGGTCAGCGCGCGCGCGCGTACGTCGAACGTCCAATCCTGGAACACGTAGGTGGCGACGGACGGGATGCCTGGCACTTCCACGCGGCCCTCGTTGCGGCGGAGCACCACGCGAATGCGCGCCAGCAGCTCGCGCGGGCTGAACGGCTTGCAGACGTAATCCTCGGCGCCGAGCTCCAGGCCCACGATCCGGTCCGTCTCGCCTGCCACCGCGGTCAGCATGATCACCGGGATCCTGGTCTCGGCCGTGAGCCCGCGCAGGATAGAGATACCGTCCTCGCCCGGCATCATCACGTCGAGCACGATCAGGTCGATGCGCGCAGCCGAGAGCTTCTCGCGCATGTCGCGCCCGTCTTGCGCCATGGTCACCCGCAGCCCCTGCTCCTGCAGGAAGCGCGAGAGGCCGCGGCGTAGGCGGGAGTCGTCGTCGACGACCATGATGTGCGCGGCTTGGTCCACGCCTCTGTATCGCCTGGCGTGCAGGCTGGGCTCAAGGGAGCAGGTGTTACTTGGGGTTACAGCAAGCGAGAAAGCAGTTCTTTTTTGAAAAAAAGGAGCAAAAAATTTTTGCTTCCTGTCGGTTGGTGTGGAACGGTGCGCGCTCAACGAACAAAAGTCTTTTGCTTCTTTTCTTCAGAAAAGAAGGCCTTGCTTCCTTACTTGATGCTCAACAGCTCTACGTCGAAGATCAGCGTGGCGTTCGGCGGAATTACCCCGCCGGCTCCCCGCGCACCGTAGCCCTGGTCCGGCGGGATGATCAGCGTGCGCTTGCCGCCGACATGCATGGTGGCCACGCCGGTGTCCCAGCCGGCGATCACGTGGCCCTGGCCGAGCACGAACTGGAACGGCTCGTTACGGTCTCTCGAGCTGTCGAACTTGGTGCCCTTGGCGCCATTCTCGTCGAGCCAGCCAGTGTACTGCACCACCACGGTCTGGCCCGCCTGGGGCTCCACGCCGGTGCCCACAACCTCGTCGTGATACTGCACGCCGGACTGCATAGTGGTGTAGTTATCCGCAGCGATCGCCTGTGTCGTCATCAGAAGTGCTCCAACCAGAAATGCACGTTTAAACATCACGCCCTCGTTCAGTAAAAGTCTTTGCTGCCCGTTGAGAAAGCTTGCCTGCTAGCCTGCCACCTTCTCGCGATCCTCGGAATTGACCCCGAGCTGCTTAAGCTTGCGATGCAATGCGGACCGCTCCATCCCCACAAACCCTGCCGTGCGCGAGATGTTGCCGCCGAATCGCAGCAGTTGCGCCTGCAGGTACTGCGTCTCGAACATGTCGCGCGCCTCGCGTAGGGGCAACGCCATCACGTCTGCCGTGGGGTCGAAGTTGAGCAGCGCCGGCGCACCCTGGCCGATCTCCGGCGGCAGCATCTCGGCGCGGATAGGCTCGGCCGAGCCACCCGGCGCCATGATGAGCAACCAGTCCATCAGGTTGCGCAGCTGGCGGACGTTGCCTGGCCAGTCGTAGGCCTGCAACGCGGTGATCGCGTCGGCGGAGAGCTCGCGGCCGGGCAGGCCGGCGCTCTCGGCGGCGCGGGTCAGGAAGTGGCGGGACAGCTCGGGGACGTCCTCGCGCCGCTCGCGCAGGCCAGGCAGGCGCAGCGGCACCACGGCCAGGCGGTAGTAGAGGTCCTCTCGGAAGCGGCCGGCGGCGATCTCGGCCTGCAGGTCGCGGTTGGTGGTGGCCAGCACGCGCACGTCCACTTTCACGCGGGACGAGCCGCCAATGCGCTCGAACGTCTGGTCCTGCAGAGCGCGCACGATCTTGCCCTGGGTCTCGAGCGGCATGTCGCTCACCTCGTCCAGCAGCAGCGTGCCGCCATGGGCGCGCTCCAGCACGCCGGCGCGGCGCGGCAGGGTGCCCGGGTCGTTGCCGGCCTCCACGCCGAACAGCTCCTCCTCAAAACGCGCGGGGTTCAGCGTGGCGCAGTTCAGCGCCACGAACGGGCCTTCGGCGCGGCGGGAGCGGGCGTGGATAGTGCGCGCGACCACCTCCTTGCCGCTGCCGGCCGCCCCGGTGATGAGCACGCGCGAGCCGGTGGGCGCCACGCGCTCGATCTGTCCGCGCACGGCGTGGATGGCGGGGCTGGTGCCGGTGACGCTGGCTTCCTGGCCGGCGCGCAGGCGCAGCTCGGCGTTCTCGGCGGCCAGCCGTGCGGCTTCCAGCGCACGGCGGATCACCAGCAGGAGCCGGTCGGACTGGAACGGTTTCTCGATAAAGTCGTAGGCGCCCTGCTGGATGGCGGCCACCGCCGTCTCGATGGTGCCGTGGCCGGAGATCATCACCGCAGGCACGGCCGGCTCTTCCCGGTGCAGCGCCTTGAGGATGCCCAGGCCGTCCAGGCGGGAGCCTTGAAGCCAGACGTCGAGCAGGATCAGCGAGGGGCGGCGCGCGCGGAAAGCAGCAATGGCAGCGTCGGAGTCGCCGGCCTGACGGGTGTCGTAGCCTTCGTCGCGCAGCAGCCCGTCGATCAGCAGCCGGATATCCGGCTCGTCATCGACGATGAGGATTTCATGCGCCATGAGTACCTTTAAATTCCTTGATCGCCGTCGTGGTCACGTTGTCGCCGGTCTCCATGCCGGCGGCCGCAGCCGTTGCCGGCGCAGCCTCGGGAAGCGTTAACGTCGCCACCGCCCCGAACGTGGCAGCGCCTGTGCCTTGTCGGTCATCCAGTGTGACCGATCCGCCATGGTCCTCCATGATCTTCTTGACAATGGCAAGCCCCAGACCGGTGCCTTTGGGCTTGTGGGTGACGTAAGGTTCCGTCAGCCGCTCCCTGCCGGACTGCGGCAGCCCTACGCCGTCATCGGCCACGGCGATGCGGATTCCGCCCTCCCCGGCCTGCACGCTCACGCAGATGTGGCCTGACTTACCCTTCGCGCGCGCGCGCATGGCCACCGCGTCGGCGGCGTTGACGAGCAGGTTGGTCAGCGCCTGGCCGAGCATGCGGCGGTCGCAGTCGGCAAGAGGGCCGCGCTCGGGGATCTCGGTGCGCCAGGTGATTTCCGGATGTGCGCTGCGCTGCAGCACCAGCGCCTCGCGCGCCACCCGGCCGACGTCCTCGGTGCGGATCACCGGCTGTGGCATGCGGGCGAAGGCGGAGAACTCGTCGACCATGCGGCCGATGTCGCCCACGTGGCGGACGATGGTGTCGGCGCATTGCACGAAGGTTTCCGGGTCGGACGTGATCTCGCGCGCGAAGCGGCGCTTGAGGCGCTCGGCGGAAAGCTGGATCGGGGTCAGCGGGTTCTTGATCTCGTGGGCGATGCGGCGGGCCACGTCCGCCCAGGCCGCCTTGCGCTGGGCCGATTGCAGCTCGGTGATGTCATCGAAGGTGACGACAAAACCGTGCGCAGTGCCGGCCTTCATCTCGGCGCCGATGCGCACCAGCAGGGTGCGGCGCTGGCGCAGGCCGGTCTGGATCTCGCCTGTGACGGGCCGTTCCGGAGCGGCCATGCAGCTTGCCAGCATGGGCCCGATCTCCGGCACGCTGCCGGCCAGGGGCTTGCCGGTCAGGCTCGCCAAATCCAGCCCCAGCAGCGCGCTGGCGGCACGGTTGGGCAGCTCCACGCGGCCCCGCCCGTCCAGCCCGATCACCCCGGCCGAGACGCCGGAGAGCACCGTCTCGGTGAAGCGCCGGCGCTCGTCGATCTGGCTGTAGGCGCTCATCAGCTCGGTGCGCTGGCCGCTGAGCTGGCTGGTCATGCGGTTGAAGGCGCGGCTGAGGCCGGCCAGCTCATCGTCGCTGGCAATCTCGGGCACCCGCACCGCCAGGTCGCCGCCCCGCACCCGTTCGGCGGCCTGCATCAGCCAACCGACCGGGCGCGCGATCTGGTTGGCCAGCACCAGGCCGATGCTGACCGCGGCGGCCAGCACCAGCAGCGCCACAAGCGCGAAGATCAGCGCAAAGGTCACCTGCAGGCCGGCACGGTTGGCGTCCAACCGGCCGTACTGGGCCACCGCGTCCTCGGTGGAGTGCATGTGGGCCAGGATGCGCGGGTCCACCGGCCGCTCGACCATCATCATCAACGGCGGGGTGGAGTTGAGCTGCACCAGCGCGCGCACCTCGGTGTCTGCCCCGTTGCCCAGCACCGGCACCTCGCCCTCATGGGCGGCCTGCACCGCGCCGTCCGGCAGCTTGCCCAAGCCCATGCCGGCCATCAGGCCCGAGCTCACCTGCACCTGGCCGGTCTCGGGCACGAAGATCACCACCTCGTCGAGCCCGCGCAGCACCGTCTGCGTCTCCAGCGTCTGGCGGAAGGCGTCAGGCTGGTCGAACATGGCGCGCCCTGCCCGCTCCAGGTCGGCCTTCATGCCCAGCGCGTCGGTCTTGATGGTGTCTCGGTGTTCGGACAGGTAGCCCTGGCTGGCCTGCAGGCCTTCCTCGAGCGCGGTGCGGATACGGTCGTTGAACCAGAACTGGATGCCGAGCGAGAACCAGGCTGTGGCGAACACGCCCACCAGGATGGTGGGGATGACGGCGACCACGCTGAACAGCAGCACCAGGCGGACGTGCAGGCGCGAGCCGGCCGAGCCGCGGCGGCGTTCCACCCACACCCGGGTGAGCCGTCCCGCCAGCGACGCGGCCAGCAACAGCAGCACCGACAGGTTGGAGAGCACCAGCGTGGTGACGAGGTTGGGCCGGATGGCCAGCGGCGCGCCGCTGGACATGAAGAAAAAGCTGCCGATGCCGAGCGCCGCGGCCGTGGCCGCCAGGGCCAGGGTAGCCAGCCGGCCGAGCAGGATGTCGGCGATGCGTCGGCTGCGGGACGTGGGTTGGGTCTGGGCGTCCATGGCCGGAGCCTAGGGCATTGGCGTGGCGGCGGGAACTCGCCTGCGGTGGTCATGCACCAAGGCACGGCCAGGGGCTCTGCCCCTGGACCCCGCTAAGGACAAGTCCTTAGAGTCCGTTTGAAAACTCTCTCGAGCTGTTGGTTAAGCGTACAAACTTACCAAAAGCGGTATCTGGATACCACATTTTGGCGGGATTTACCTGACATCGGCCTCAGATTGACCGCTTCGCGGCTCTTAAAGCGAGTTTTCAAACAGCCTCTTAGAACCTGTTCGTTAGAGCATCTTAACAGATTGGGAGTCTGGGGCCTCGAGGCCCCGTCACGCGAATGCGTGCTGCGCACGACGGGTTTGGGGCAGAGCCCCATGCTTGCTACCAACTCAGAACGTTCGCAGCTGATAGGGAAAGCCACCTTGTACATCACGCTAGCCACCTCCATCACCGACCGGGTCCAGACCATCACCCTGAACCGCCCCGAACAGCTCAACGCCTTCACGGTCGAGATGGCCAACGAACTGGTCGCCGCCTTCGAAGCAGCGAGCCTGGACGACGACGTAGGCGCCGTAGTGCTGACCGGCGCGGGCCGGGCGTTCTGTGCCGGGATGGACCTGGCGGTGGACGGCCCGAACGTGTTCGGCCTGGACGAGACGCTGGCGCCCACCATGGCGGACATGCAGGACAGGCTGGAAGATCCCGAGATCCTGGCAGGAGTGCGCGACACCGGCGGCCGGGTGGCACTGGCGATCTTCGCCTGCCGCAAGCCGGTCGTTGCCGCCATCAACGGTGCCGCCGTCGGTGTCGGCGCCACAATGACGCTGGCGGCCGATTTCCGCATGGCGTCCGAGCGCGCGCGCATCGGCTTCGTATTCGGCCGGCTGGGCATCGTGCCCGAAGCGTGTTCGAGCTGGTTCCTGCCGCGGCTGGTGGGCATGCAGCAGGCGCTGGAATGGTGCTACACGGCGGAGATCTTCGACGCGGCCGAGGGGCTGCGGGCCGGGCTGCTGCGCTCGGTCCACCCGCCAGAGAGCCTGCTGGCGGAGGCGCAGGCGTTCGCCGCCAGGCTGGTCGCCGGCCGCTCGCCGGTGGCCGTGGCGCTGACCCGGCAGATGCTGTGGCGCAACGCGGCCCGCGCGCATCCCGTGGAAGCGCACAGGGTGGATTCGCTGGCAATGTTCTACGCCAGCCAGGAGGACGGCAAGGAGGGCGTGCGCGCCTTCCAGGAGAAGCGCGCCGCCGCGTTCACCGGCCGCGCCTCGCAGATGCCGGCCTTTCATGCCGAGTGGCTGGCCGAGACGCGCGCTTGAACCAGATTGTGCCGGCGCCGGCCACCGCCCGCCAGCTGCTGCTCTCCTTCACGCTGTACGATGCCGCCAACGGCCTGGCCTCGCTAACCGACCGTATGGACTTCGCCGGCGTGACCCGGCGGCAGGTGCTGGCGGCCGCGTCCGGCCGGCTGCCCCCGGCCCGCGACGCGGCCGACGGCGAGGCGTTCAACCCGGAGGCGACGCTGGCCCAGGCGCTGGAAGGCGACGACTTCCAGGCCAGGCTGCGCGAGATCGTGCTCGCTGCGTTCCCCGACAAGCGCCGGCTGGTGTTCATCCACGTGCCGAAATGTGCCGGCACCGACCTGCAGGTGACGCTGGAGCGGCAATACCCGTCGCTCAACCAGCATCTGTGCCTCACGCAGACAACGCCCAAGGCTGCCCTCTTCGAGCATCTGGCGGAGTTCGCCCGCGGCGTGCACCTGGCCGGCGCCATCGCGGTGAGCGGCCACCAGCCGCTGCGCTGGTACCTCGACCGCGGCCTGCTGCGGTTCGAGGATGACGTGTTCACCTCCATGCGCCACCCGCGCGACATCCTCTACTCCTACGTGTCGTTCATCCTGACCCGCTGCCTGGAAGCATCCGGCAAGCCGCGCGGCGACGTGGCGCACTGGCTGGGCGAGATCGGCCTCAAGCAGCTCGAGCCCAACCCCTCCCCCGCCTACCTGGCCGATATCGGCAGCCAATGGCTGCGGGTGCGCAAGCCCAACATCATCTGCAACTACCTGGGCACCGGCACCGCTGCGTCGTCGTTCCAGGCGATGGTGCAGTCCGACATCGAGGTCACTGACGTGTCACGCTACTCGGCGTGGCGGCGCCAGAAATTCGGCTACGAGCCTGCGCACCGGTTGAACCCCTCCAAGCCGCTCTTCACGCCCGCCACGGCCAGTGCGGCAGACCGGTCGCTGGTGGAGGAGATGATCGGGGAAGACATGCTGGTCTACGAGGCCGTCCAGGCGAAGCTTGCAGCGAGCGGCGAGCTTTCGATGCGTGGGCGGAGTCTCGGGTAGAGCGGAACAGGGGCACCTTGCTGCTCGGCCTGCGCCAGCCGACCCGTCAGTCGGCGTTCGGCAAGGCGCTCGGGTGCGCCTAACGGGTTTTCCCCCGCAGAGGCATCATCACTGCCAGGCCGATGGTGCGGCTTTTGTCGTCGGCGGGTTTCGGCGGGAACTCGGGACCGTCCAGCAGCACTTCGGATGGCGCTGCGCCGACCGGGCAGTCAGCCTGCAGGGCGCCGTCGGTGACGGTCGTGGCGAGTTGGCGACCGGCAACGTTCAGCGAGCAGGTCTTCGCGTAGCCAGGGCTGCGCTCGTTCAAGGTCGGCAACAGCAGACGCAACCGGGCCGGGGCCTGCGGCAGCGCGGCCAAGGGCCAGACCATCGTCGGGCTGGCGGTCCACCGGAATGCACCGGCAGGAGTCTCTTCCACCCTGTACCACCTGCGCGGCGTGCTGGCGCTGCCGTCACCTTCCTCCGGCGGCGGAGGTGAAAGATGGCGGACGAAAATGGGGGCCGGCATGCCACGCGTGACGTGCGTGGTGATGTCCGAAGGCGGCCAGGATTGCAGCGCGCACAAGCCGGCTTCACCCCGAAGGGCGAGGCCGAGGCGTTCAGCCAGGAGTGCCATCGCCTCCACCGAGAAGATGGAACAATGAGCGTTGCGAGGGGCTACGTACCACCAATTGCCGCGCAACGTCGTGATGTCGCGCGGCTGAAAGCCGGAACTGAACAGGATGGCCGCGCCCGGCCGCAACAGTCGCCTGACATCCCTCAGGACGGCTTCGGTGTCGGGTACGTGCTCGATCACCTCGAACAGAGTCACGAGGTCGAAATCGCCCTCCGGCGGCTCCGGCTGGGCGAACGGGTCGTACGAGGTGACGCGGGTGTAGCCCTTGCCCTGCAACGCCCGGGCGAACGTGCCGCTGCCTGACCCGTAGTCGAGTATGCGCAAGTCCTTGGGCAATCCCTCCAGCAGGGACGCGACGACCCCGGCATCCTTGTTCGGCCGCTCAGCAGCGTAGGCGCCGTCCACGCGAATGTAATCGTCGTTGTAGACGTAGCGGCTAAAATCCTCGTGCGACCAGTCGTCGAAGAACCGCGTGAACAGCAGGCGGCACCATGGGCAGCGATGATACGCGACAGGGATACCGGACATGCCGAAGGCGTAGAAGTTCGTCGCGGAACAGAACTTGTTGAAGTCGACTACATCGAAAGGGGTGCACAAATGTCCGCACAGCTTGCAGGTCGTCGCTTGTTCGAAACGGTCTTTCAGCCCGAGCGGTGGCAATGCGTCGAGGCGTTTGCGGAGGCTGGCCGATTTCATGTTCCCGCGCCGTCGCTTCGAGCAGGTGTCCCGATCCACGGGGAGATGAGCGCCGGAGCGCCGGAAGGATCCTCCGTATGGCGCTGACCGGGTATCGTCGGCCGGACACTCAGATGATGAAGCCCCACCTCGGCGCGTCCTCGCGCAGCCGTGCCACCACGCTGACGGCGGCGTGCGCCGCCTGCACGCGGATGTCGGGCACCGCCACGCACTCCCAGAACACGCCGCGCACGATGGGTCCCAGCGCCCAGATGCGTTCGGCCACCGTGCCGTCCGCCCGCACCACGTTCAGCCCGTCCGTCACGTCCAGGCCCAGCCCTTGCGCGTCCACACGGACCAGGCCGCGGTCCAGCAGGCGCTGCATCAGCGGATCCCTGGTGCGCGAGATGTGCTCCACGCCGGAGGCCATGATCACGCGCTGCACGTCAAGCACGGCGTCGCTCCCGCCGGCACCGCGCGCGGTGTAGTGCACCCGCACCCCGTGGGCGCCGTCCTCCAATGACCGCACCCGGCCGGCGATCACGCGCAGGCTGCCCTCGGCGATCATCTCGGCCACCTCGCGCGCATGCGGCGGCGCCAGCCGGTGGCGGTGCACGTCCCAGTAGCGGCGGGCGTGGCGCAGGAAGCGCTGGCGTTCGGCCAGCGGCAGGCGGCTCCACAGGCTGCTGGTGACCGGCCGCATGCTGTCGATCACGGCGCGCCAGTCCACGCCGGCCTCGGCGGCGGCGAACACCTCGTCACGCAGCCTGCCCATCAGCAACGACAGTGAGGTCTCCTCGGCCATGGTGAAGTGCGGCGTGGGCCAGGGCGCGGCGATGGCAGCGTGGGACGACGGCAGCAGTCCGCCGCGCGAGAGGGCCACGATGCCGCCCAGGAAGCCGCGCCGGCGCAGGGCGATGGCCACGTCCACCATCGTCAGCCCGGTGCCCACCACCAGCACCGGGCGGTCCGGCTCCAGCGGCCGCCACGCCTTCTCGCCCCAGGCGTTGCGGCAGATGTTGGCGTCGGCACCCTCCTCGGGCGGCAGGTTGCCAACCGCCAGCACCACCCCGGCCACCGCCAGCCGCTGACCGCCGGCGCAGACCAGCTCGTAGCCGCCGTGATCCGACGAGACCACGTCCAGCACGTCGTCCGGCAGCAGGCGGAGCTGGGCGTGGCCCGCCGTCTCCCGCATCACGTAGTCCAGGATGGAGCGCAGGTACTGGCCATACAGGCCGCGCGAGGCGAACAGGCCGGCTTCGGTCTCGTAGAGCCCCTCCGGGCGCTCGCCGTCCGACGCGCGGCGCTTGAGCCAGTCCTGGAAATGCAGCGGCTCGTCGCTCAGCGCACTCATGTTGGCGGCACGCACGTTGAGCAGGTGGCCGTTCTCGCCGGTGGCGTAGGCGATGCCCCGGGCGAACTCCGGCGCGCGCTCGCACAGCAGAACCGGCTGGTCGGCCGGCAAGCGGCGCAGCAACTGAAGCGCGGCGATGGTGCCGGAGAAGCCGGCGCCGATCACCGCAATCGGGCGCTTGCCCTGGGGTGCGGCGGCCTCGGCCGGCTCGGGAAACAGGGGCATCGACATTAGGGTGTCAGCCGCGTCTCGCGGCGTATAGGGCAAAGGCGAGCGGGTAGAGGCGACCTCCATGGTGATACCTTCCCTTCCCCGCATCCGGCACGGACGCGGTCGGGTGGAGCATAGCATGCCAGCGGCAGAATTCATAGTTCATTGCTAGGATATGCCTTCCGGCCGTCTAAGATCGCGAGTTGGCACGGCGGGGCTGAGTGACGATAGTCAGCCCGCCATGCCCGGCCGGCAGGGTGAAACTACAGGACACATGCCGTGCTGACCAGCCGTGCCAAATACGCCGTCCGGGCCAGCATGGTGCTGGCGGAGCTCAAGGCCGGCAACGGCTGGACCAGTGCCGGCGAGCTGGCCGAGACGGCCGACGTGCCGCGCAAGTTCCTTGAGGCGATCCTGACGCAACTACGCGACGGCGGCCTGGTGGAGAGCCGGCGCGGCCCGGCGGGCGGCCACCGCCTGGTACGCCCGGCCGATCAGGTGACGGCGGCCGACGTGATCCGGGTGATCGACGGGCCGCTGGCGATGACGCCCTGCGCCAGCGCCACCGCTTTCCGTGCCTGCGACGACTGCGTGGCGGTCGAGGAGTGCCGGCTGCGCCACTTGATGCGCCGGGCGCGCGACGCGGTGGCGGGGGTGCTGGAGGCTTGCACGCTGGCCGATCTGTGCCGGGAGGGGACGATCGAGGAGAAAGAAGACCTTCTTTTCTGAAGACAAGAAGCAAAAGACTTTTGTCTGTGCTGTCGCGGATCTTGGCAAGCTCAGGCTCCGTAGCGTTGCAGGAGGCGGCGGCTGAGCCAGCCCAGCATTGCGCTGATCCCAAGCCCGGCCGCTGAGAGCAGGGCCAGGGCGGCAAACATGCGCGCCGTCTGCAAGCGGTAGCCCGCTTCCAGGATGCGGAACGCCAGCCCGGACGCGACCCCGCCCGCACCGGTGACGAACTCCGCCACCACGGCTCCCACCAGTGCCAGCCCGCCCGAAACGCGCAAGCCGGCCAGGAAGTAGGGCACCGCGGCCGGCAGGCGCAGCCGCGTGATCTCCTGCCAGCGCGAGGCGCCGTTGAGCCGGAACAGGTCCAGCAGCTCCGGCGGGGTGGCCGCCAAGCCGGCCTGGGTGCCGGAGAACACCGGGAAGAACGCCACCACCGTGGCGCACACCACCATGGCGCTGAACGGGTCGCCGATCCACACGATGATCAGCGGCGCCACGGCCACCACCGGCGTCACCTGCGCGATCACCGTCCAGGGCTGCAACGCCGCCTGTGCCCAGCGGCTGGCCGACATGATCGCGGCCAGCACCACGCCCAGGATGCAGGCCAGCACCAGGGCCGCAGCCGTCACCGACAGCGTGGCCAGCAAAGCATGCAGCAGGGTGGGTGCGTCGCTGGCAAAGGCACGCAGGATCGCACTCGGGGTGGGCACGAGGTAGGCAGGAACCCTAGCCAGCATGACCAGGAGCTGCCAGGCGAGTACGGCGGCCAGAAAGGACAGCAGGGCCGGCCCGTTCCGCCTGGCAAGGGCTGTCCAGCTGCCGCTGGTCTCGGGGGCGGCGGTCATGCGGAGGCCTCGAGCCGGCTCGTCGTCCTGGCGAGGCGTGCGACCTGGTCGGTGTAGATGCGGCCGTCGCGGGCGCCCTGGTAGCCGGGAAGCTCGGCCGCGATGCGGCCCGGCCCGGGCGAGAGCACCACGATACGGGTGGCCAGGGTGGCCGCCTCGTACAGCGAGTGGGTGACGAACACCGTGGTGCAGCCGAGTTCCCGCGTCAGCGCCAGGCATTGGTCCTGCAGGCGATGACGGGTGAACTCGTCGAGGGCTGCGAACGGCTCGTCCATCAGCAGGAGCTGCGGGCGCGACACAAGGGCACGCGCGATCGACACCCGCATGCGCATGCCGCCGGAGAGTGCGCGCGGCCGTGCGGCGGCCGACGCCGAGAGCCCGACCTGGGCGAGCGCCTCGCGCGCCAGGGCCGCCGCCTCCCGTCCGTAGCCGCGCAGCCGCAGCGGCAGCGCCACGTTGTCCAGCGCGCTGGCCCAAGGCATCAGCACAGGGTCCTGGAACACGAAGCCCACCTCCCCCGGTGCCGGCCGCCCGGCCTTCCAGGCGAGCATGCCGGCGCTGGGCGGCTCCAGCCCGGCAATCAGCCGCAGCAGGGTGGATTTGCCGCAGCCCGACGGGCCGAGGAGCACAAGGAATTCGCCGCGTTTGACGGCGAGGTCGATGTCGTCCAGGGCTGTGACGCTGCCGTAACGGCGGGTGATGCCGGTTAAGGTCAGCATCAAGAAAGCAAGCAGTTCTTTTTTGAAAAAAAGAACCAAAAAACTTTTGCTCCCTGTCGGGTGCTAACTGGATAAAGGCGCGACAGCGGAGTCAAAAGTTTTTTGCTTCTTTTTTTCAAAAAAGAAGGCCTTACTTCTTCTGCACAAACCGTAACGTATAAGCCTTCTTATAATCCAGGTCCGACGAATACAAACCCGCCTGCACCATGGAGGCGAAAAAGCCCTGCCAGCGCGAATCCGTCATCGCGCCGATCCCGCCCGTCTCCGCGTCACCCGATTCCACGATGCCGTGGGAGCGTAGCGCCTCCCGCCCGTAATCCAGCAGCCCGTCCGTCATCTCCGGGTTGGCCTGCTTGATCAGCGCGTTGCCTGCCGCCGGGTCGCTTTCCAGGTAGGACCGCCAGCCTTCGGCAGTGGCGTCGACGAAGCGCTGCACCAGGCCCGGGTTGGAAGCGACCAGCGCCTGGCTGGTGGTGATGAGGCTGGCGTAGCCGGTGAAGCCGGCGTCCGAGAGCAGCAGCACCACCGGATCGAACCCGGCCTGCTGCTTCACCAGGAAGGGTTCCGAGCCGAGATATCCTTGCTGGACGGCGTGCTTGTCGGCCAGGAACGGCGCCAGGCTGAACGCGTAGGGGCGGACCTGGTCGTCGGTGTAGCCGAACTTGGCCTTCATGAACGCCCACCAGCCGATCCGGGTGTCAGCGCCGATCATGATCGGCTGGCCCTTGAGCGCCAGGAAGCTGTCGTTGCCTACGCCTGGGTGAGCGATGATGACGGAGGGATCTATCTGGAACATGGCGGCCACGGCCACGAAGGGCAGGTTCTCGCGGGCGAAGTTCAGGGCGATGAAGCCGTTGCCGGCGATGGTGAAATCCAGCCGGCCGCCGAGCAGGAGCTGCGCCTGGTTCACCTGCGGGCCGCCCTGGCGGATGGTGACGTCCAGCCCGTGTTTCGCGTAGATGCCTTTGGCGATCGCCTGGTAGTAGCCGCCGTACTCGGCCTCGGCCAGCCAGTCGATCCCGAACGTCACCTTGTCGGCCGCCGCCGCCGCCTGCACGGACGCCAGCAGGGCGAGCGCGGCTCCGAGGGACAGAAGCCCACTGGTCCTGTTTTCCGGAAGAGCACGGTTCGCAGTCTTCAGCACGGCACGGACGTCGATCAATGCTACGGACCCCACAGAACCAGCGCATAGGAACGGCAGAACATGGCGGACGCAAGGATCAAGGCCGGCCTGTGGGTGTCGGCAGCGTTGCGGCTGGCGTTCAACGACGGGCGCGGCGGGGCGGTGCTGCGGCGCGGGGACGCCGATGCCGGGGGCGTGCTGGTGGTTCTAAGGGGGGCGGCCGGGTTGAGCGTGCTGAGCCAGGTGAGTGCGGAAGGCGCCTCGGCCTGGCTGCGTGCCACCGGCCCGGCGCCGGTGGCACAGGACGTGGCCGACGCGTACGTGGAGCGGCAGATCGCACGCGATCCGGACCTGTGGGTGGTGGAGTTCGACGCGCCGGATTACCAGCCGCCGTTCGAGGGGCGAGTTGTGTGAGCCTTGTGGGGGTGACACGGCCAGGGGCTCGAACCGCTGACCTCAGCGGCGCCGGAGAACCTATAAGAGCCTGAGTTGGGATTGACCGTTGCGAGGAAAGCAAAGCCTTCTTTTTTGAAAAAAGAAGCAAAAAGCTTTTGTCCCTGCGCGGTAGCAGCGACCTCGACCTGTCCCGCAGAGTCCGGGTGTTTCAAATGGGGGAAGCAAAAGTTTTTTGGTCCTTTTTTTCAAAAAAGGACTGCTTGCTTTCGATAAGTCAGCCTAGCACGGGTTGCTGGCATGACGGGTTGGGGCAGAGCCCCTGCCCCCTTAACGCACGACAGGCCACGCCGGGGCCAAAAGGAGTAGGTTTTGGCACGTTCCGTCGTGGTGTTCTGCGGGTCGCGCCCCGGGCGCGATCCGGCGTGGCTCGCGGCAGCCACGGCGTTGGGCCGCGGACTGGCAGCGGGCGGCATCAGGCTGGTGTATGGCGGCGGGCGCGTGGGGCTGATGGGCGCCGTGGCCGACGCGGCGCTCGCAGCTGGCGGGGAAGTGCTGGGCGTGATCCCGAAGTTCCTGACGCATCTTGAGGTGGCCCATGGCGGGCTGTCGGCCCTGGAGGTGACCGACAGCATGCACGCGCGCAAACGCCGCATGTTCGACTGCGCGGACGCTTTCGTGACGATGCCGGGCGGCCTGGGGACGCTGGACGAGACGGTGGAGATCATCACCTGGCGCCAGCTTGGCCTGCACAAGAAGCCGTTGCTGATCTGCAACGTAGCCGGCTGGGCGGACGGGATGCTAGGGGCAGTGGAGGCCGCAATACGCGACGGGTTCACGCAGGCGAGCGCGCGTGGCTTGTACGAGGTGGTGCCCGACGTGGCGGCGGTGCTGGAGCGGCTAGGCCGCCTGCCGGCGCTGGACACCGCCGGCTCGGCACCGTTGTAGCACCCCGGAAACAACGAAGGCTCCGGGATGACCCGGAGCCTTCGCATTGTGTGACGGCCTGAGCGGCCGCCTCGCTTTTGGGTTAACCCGCGGAGGTGACCCCGGCAGTGTTCATCCACGTCGCGACGGCGCTCTGCTTCATGACACAATGAGACACTGGATCACCTCCTTTCGGTTGTTGGTAAGGCTATACCAGGCGATCGGATGGCGAGTCGTCAAGGGGGATCGTGCGGTTCGAATGACGGCCTGTGCCTTGCGCGGTGGCGGGTGGGCGGCTATAGGCCGCGCTCGGTCGGAGTGTAGCTCAGCCTGGTAGAGCACTGTGTTCGGGACGCAGGGGCCGGAGG
>CAXTBC010000018.1:0-61172 GCA_964242595.1 uncultured Acetobacteraceae bacterium
GGCAGACGGTCAAAACGGTGGCTTGATTATGTCCACCCGCAGGGGCGCACTCCAATAAGGGGTCATTTCTCCACATCGAATCACAGATCGCGCCACCGCTTCAAAGGTGACGGGCTAGGAATCAGGAGGAACGACATAGGAACAGGTTAACCACGAGAACGTATAGCGAACAAGTAGCTTAGCGCTATTTTGTTGTGGACAATTTAAGTCCGGCGTATTCGGTGCGAATGCAATCCAAGGTTGTAATGGTCGTTGAGGACGAGTGGCTCATCCGTGCGACACTCGTTGAGGTGCTCGCCGACGCCGGTTTCCACGTTCTGGAGGCTGAACAGGGCGACGTTGCGCTTGAAGCTCTGGAGCGGTATGCGCCGGCTGTGGACCTCTTGTTCACGGACATCCGCATGCCGGGGAGCATTGATGGCCTGGAGCTAGCCCGGCGTGCTTCGAAGCTCCTTCCGCGTCTCGCGATCGTGGTCGCCTCCGGAAACTTGATCCCGTCTCAGAACGACATGCCGACGGGCAGCCGCTTCCTCTCCAAGCCCTACAGTTACCGCGACATACCTGGCCAGCTCAAAGCTATCCTGAGCGACGCTAGCGCGCTTTACGGTAACCAGGCGGATCGCAATGATACCAAAAACGCAGTTTAGCGAGACAACGCCTTACAGTGTAGACATTTGCTCGGCCGAAACGGGTTTGTCGTATTTAGCATATGTCCGGCCAGAGCAATGCCAATTTGAACGGCTTACTCGACAGCATCAATGGCGTCCCGTAGGGGATTCGAACCCCTGTTAGCGCCGTGAGAGGGCGCTTATGGCGTCCCGGAGCGTCCGCCACTGTCCCTTAACCTTCTCAAATCATTGTTTTCATTGTCCCGTAGCATCCCCCTTGTCCGTCAACGGGTTTGCCGTATATTTGCCGTATGTCCGGAAACGTAACATATGGCGCGCACGATCAGAGACGATAGGCTGCAGACGCGCGAGGCGCGGCTTCGCCTGGAACCGCGTAGGGAGCCCTACTGGCGAGCGATCCAGGTTGGACGCGCAATCGGCTACCGGAAGGCGGCCGGCGGCAAGTCAGGCACCTGGATCGCCCGCTTCTACGACACGGCACACGAGACCACCCGCCAGCATCGCGCACTCGGCCCTGCTGACGACATGCTCGACGGCAGCGCCGATGCCACGTGCCTGACCTTCGCAGCGGCCCAGGAGGCTGCGCGGACGTGGTTCGCGGCACTTGCGAGGGCTGGGGGCAAAGCCGCCGCCCCGATGACCGTGAGCGAAGCCGTGGCCGCCTACCTGGCCGACTACTTGGCCCGTGGCGGCAAAGCCCTGCCCGAGACGAAACGCGCGGTGAACGCACACATCCTCCCGAAGCTGGGCGAGCGGAAGGTGGGCGAGCTCACTACCGCCACCATCCGGGCTTGGCATCGTGCGCTGGCCACCGCGCCGGCCCGAGTGCGCCGCAAGGCGAAGGCAACCAAGATCGCAACCCGGGCGCCCTCGGATGATCCCGACGCACCGCGCGCCCGCCGGTCCACCGCGAACCGGGTACTTACCATTTTGAAGGCCGCGCTCAATTTCGCGTTCCGGGAGGGGTTGGTAGCCTCAGATGACGAGTGGAGGCGGGTGCAGCCGTTTGCCAAGGCCGACGCCGCTAAGGTGCGCTACCTCACAGACGCCGAAGCGCTCCGCTTGGTGACCGCCTGCACCGACGAGATCCGCCCCCTGGTGACCGCCGCTCTTTTGACTGGGTGCCGCTACGGCGAGCTGACGGCACTGCGCCCGGCAGACGTGGACGCGGTAGCGAACATCCTGACGATCCGGACCAGCAAAGGCGGCTCGGCCCGGCACGTGGTGTTGACCGATGAGGCTTCTCGGTTCTTCGCCGCCCTTTGCGACGGCAAGGGTCGGGCGGAGCGGCTGCTAACTAGGGCGAGCGGCGATACCTGGGGCGCCTGCCACCAATTCCGCCCACTCCGTGCCGCTTGTGAGGCCGCCGGCATCGAGCCGGCCGTATCGTTCCACATCTTGCGGCACACGCACGCCACGCGCCTCGCGCTGAAAGGTGTGCCCCTGGGCGTCATCGCGGCTCAGCTCGGGCACGCGGACCTAAAGATGACGAGCAAGCACTACGCGCACCTCTCTCCAGGGTATGTGTCCGACACGATCCGCGCGACGTTCGGACTGCTCGGTATAACTTCCGCGACAAACAAAGCGTCATCCTCGACCCGAACAGGCGATGCGAGGGTCGTTTCGACTCCCTAGCTTTCCGAAAAATCTATGAGACAATGTCCTCAGAACGTCGGAGGACAGTATGCAGGTTCGGACGCAGACTTCAGAGGACGCCTGGCTTTTGCCGGTGCGTGATGCCTGTCGAGTTTCGGGGCTGTCGCGGTCTCGCCTTTATCTCGAGATGGCGAGCGGTGCGATCCGCCACAAGAAAACCGGCCGGCGGACTCTCATCGTCCGGGACAGTTTGCGGGCGTACGTCGATGCCATCCCGGACGCGCAGCCGTCACGCGCCACGCAGCCGGCGGGGAGATAGGCCGTGGCAATCGTCGTCTTCGATGGCTTCGATGGCTATTCCGGCATCGCGAGTTTGTTCAGCCGCGCCGGGG
The DNA here is from genome assembly GCA_964242595.1 of uncultured Acetobacteraceae bacterium. Classification (GTDB taxonomy): domain Bacteria; phylum Pseudomonadota; class Alphaproteobacteria; order Acetobacterales; family Acetobacteraceae; genus BOG-908. The sequence continues at coordinate 2,618 of CAXTBC010000018.1, forward strand.
CGCTTCAGTGGACGGAGATTGGCGGCTTCGACGCGCCGATAATCGACTTTGTTCCGGGCCGATCGGGGTTCGGCCAAGCCCTCGCTGTCCAGGGCGGTGGTCTGGGCGCTTCTGACGGAAACCAAACGATTGGTTGCAGTTTTGATGTTGATCTCTCCACCGGCTTTATCGGGATTGCGGTGCTGTCCGCCGCAGACGCGCAGCTTCCGTCATACGATCTCATGCTTGTAGACTACGCCAATAACGTCACGCAGGTGACGGTGAGGTTCGGCCTTCTTCCAGGCGTCGTCACCGTCTACGCAGGCGACCGGGACACGACGGCGGAGCCGACCATCCTGGGTCGCAGCGGAACCAATGCGTTCAGCCCGTATATTTGGAACTACGTCGAGCTGGGCGCCACGATCGGTGCGACTGGTTCCGTGGAGGTGAGAATCAACGGGAACTCCGTCGTCTCGATATCCGGGGCTACCGTCTACCCCGCGCCGCTACCGGCTGGCGCAACTGCTTCGAGCGTGTTCAACGGCCTCCGTGTTCGCGTGAACACCCAAGGCGCGCAGAACCCGACCGGAACCACCGCCCTCAGTCTCGACGACCTGTACATCTGTTCCGGAGATGCCGGGCCCGGTACCTACCCGTGCAAAACGTTCGTGGGCGACGTCGCTGTTAGAACGCTGCGCCCGACAGGCAACGCCTCGGTGCAGTGGACACCACTGGCCCAGACGAACTGGCAGATGTTGAGTGAGGCGCAGCTCGACGGTGACACGTCCTACAACGCGGCGACGGCGGTGGGTGCGCAAGACCTTTTTACGTTCCAGCCATTGCCCACCACCGTGAGCACCGTGTTCGGCGTGCAAGTAACCGGCGCCCACCGTAAGCAGGACGCTTCCGCTCAGGCTATTACGCAGAACATCGTCTCCGGAGGCACTGCTGCGGCGAGCGCGCCGTACACGCTAAGCCTGTCCTACTCTTACTCAACCAGCCTGTTCGTGCTAGACCCGCACACAAATGCAACATGGACGCCTGCGTCCGTGGACTTGCTGATCGCAGGCTTCACCCTCAACAGTTAGAAACGGTTTAGCTGAAACCGCACATACTTTTACCTGCCGTGTGCGGTCTGTGGTGGCAATTGACTTGCGTTCAACGCCAGCCGCGCCGACGCCCCGTCACGTGGGGTTTCCCCCACCCCGCCCCTTGCTCGTGGATGGGGGCGGGGTTTCACTTGGCGGTAAAATCGAGGCGAGCTACCGGATGTGGCCCGGGTTCGCACGTCTGCATAATGCCAGAAAAAAGGATGCGGTAGCGACCACCCACCCCGGCCGCCTCCGCGAACTTCGGCCCGGTCACTTGCTCGCTGCTGCCTGCGCTCGCCGCCGGGCTTTCACGCGCTCTGCAGCCGCCCGTCCGACGCTCCATGCGCCCTTGAGCGGTAGTGGCGGTGGTGGTGGTGGTGGTGGTGGTGGTTGGACGACAGGCACGGGCGGGGGCTGCGCAGCGGGACATGACTCGTATTGCAAGATCTCAGCAAGCCGGAACCTACAAAGGTCGCCCACCTTGAAGTGAGGCACTTGCCCTCGCCTGGCGAGATTGCGAATCGTTTGGGTCGTAACCTGCCAACGCTTGGCGAGCTGCTCGACTGTGAGCGCAAGCGGCTCCGTCATGATGTCGATTCCCTTGTTACCAGACGATCATCCACGTCGCGGCTCCAGCTTCAAGCACTGGACGAGCAAGTTATAACGACCACACCGGTTCAGCACAGATGCCACGAGCACGGCTACGTGTTGTGCCTGCTCCCCGGTATCGGACGTTCACATTCCTGCCCACCACAACGCTTGCTGTTCGAACGTCCGTGGTTCGCCCACGTCGATTCCTTCGATCATCAACCGGCTCTCTTCCGCCAGGGCGGCTTCGCCCTGCGCTCGTCGTGACATCTTGCGTGCCATGGCTTTATCCTTTTGCGAAACGCAGCCGCATTGGCTGTGTTGGCATTATCGTTACGGTAAGACATGATTGCTGGGCAACAACAAATTGAGGAGCGCCAGATAATAAAATCTGTGCAACTTGAGACCTCTAGCGATCCTAGGAAGTTCCGATACCGTTTCTATTTACCTTGCTCCGACGTCCGCGCACCCTGTTGAAAACGCGTTCATTGCGACAAAAGAACAATAACGCCTCGACGAAGGACCGCGTATGCAATTCGACCAACAAAGTGGCTCGCGCGCCCACACTCAACGCGGTCAGGCTATCCCGGACGCGGGCCGGCGAGCGCTTCAAAGTCTGAACCTGCAGCAAGCCCAGGAAGTGGTGGAGTCTGACCTCGCTATCGTGTCAGCGCTGGCCACCGCGCACGTGCATATCTTGAAGGACACGGAGGCGCGCGGGCGATTACTAGAGCTCGGTTGCACAGCCGAATGTGCGAGCCTTCCGATCATCCCCATCCAGACGTACGAACTCGGGAACCAATATGGCCCGAGCCCCGTGTCGCCCAAGCATGAAGCTCTGGCCCGGTTCGGCTACCAGATCCACCTCCTAAAAAGGTCTCTGGAGGCGCAGCCATGACGGTTCCCGCAGACGAACCAACCCAGAAAATCGTGGTGCTCAGAACCGGCATGGAACTAACCCGCATCGCGCACACCCCGGGCGGTAGCGCCTACGTGGAGACGTATCGGCCGGTGACGGGCATGGTGTTGGACCTGCCTCTGCAGCAAGCAGAAGCGATCGTGCGGAACGGCGCGGGCACCTTCTATGTAGCGCCGGACGCCACACCATGACCGTCAACCCGACGACCTATCAATCCGGGACAGTGCTGGACCCGGTTAACGGACCTGTTCCGGTAGTTGTCACAATGTACTCGGTGTTCAATCGGTATGCGGGGCCGGTGCGGGTGCAGATGAACCCCGGCTTCTCATACACGATGGCGCAGACCCCGCCGGGCATCCCGTGTCCTCCAGGTCTGACCGGCTCGGCAAACTCAAGCAGAGCCGGTCAGACCTTTGGACCGGGCACGATCCTGCCCGCACTGATCGAGCCCGAGGCCGAAGCCCTGACCAAGATCGGAGCCGCAACGGTCCTTACTTACCTCTGATTGCCGCCTCCGCCGCCACCCACTCCTAGGAGCAAGTCTCATGACCACGCCGCCAAGCTCTCAGAACACCCACCACCTCTCATGTAATGTCACCAAAGCCGGCCTGTCGGGGCAGGGCAGTGTCCTCGGCCCTCGCGAGATCTCCGTGATTGCCTCAACGGGGGCTGTAGACCTGCAAAATGATGAAGTTGCGCCGGATGGCATGACACCGAGCCGCTGCGACGTGCCGGTGTTCCTAAACCATCAGTCGGACGGGAACAATCTCCCGATCGGCCGAGCGTATCTTCGCGTCAGCGGCAAGGCGGTGGTCGGCACGCTCATCTTCGCCCCCGAAGGAGACAACGACATCGCGGACCAGGTATGCCGCGCCTACAAGAACGGCACAATCGATGCCGTCAGCATCGGATTTACGCCGATCAAGGCGGCGCGGCGAGCCGGTGGGCGCGGCACGAAGTACGAGACCTGGGTCTGTCACGAGTTGAGCTGTTGTGGGGTGGGCGCCAATCCAGCCGCGCGGGTGGTGCAGCGTCAGCTTGACGCCGCGCAAGCCGAGCGTGCCGCGCGCATGGCGCACGCGGCCAAGGTGCTCGAAAATAGCGACCGCAAACGCCGTGCGCGTGAGGCTGCACTCAAGGGCCGGGAGATGGAGGCCCGACATAAAGCGATGTCCGAAGGTCCGCCGCTCACGCGTGACCAGAAGATTGCTAAAGCGCGCGCGGCGATGCGTGGGAGCATGACGGCCGAGGAACTCCGAATCGAAAATCTGCCGCACGGGCGCGAGAGGCAGTTTGCAGAGGCCGTCCACCACGCTCGCAAAGCAGCCGAGGCCCAGTTTAGCCACGACTGGAACAACAACGCGACGGCCGAAGTGAGGCGAGCGAAAGCGAGGGAGATCACCCGCACGTTCCGGCCGGCCGGCCGGTGATGGCCGTGCGCCCGACTTTTCGCCCGCCAGTCATCCCGCCGCGCGGAGACTGGCGCGAACGCCTGCAGAAGTCGGCGGAGCGGCGTCACCTCGCTGACTCGGTGATCCGCGCGATGAACGGCGCGGAGCTAGCCCGAGTGCAGCGCCGGCCGGCCACTACGGAGGCGGAGCGCGTCTTCCCGTCCTGCCCCACCGACCAGCACAGCAGGACGTAATCATGTCAGCCAGGAACGCCCCCCGGCGCCTCGCGGTCCGCCTCCCGGCCGGGCCACCCTGTTTGACGGTGAAAGAACCCCCGCTGACTCTTGCGGGGATATTTGACGTGGGTCTGCCGGCGCCTATGAAGTTCAGAGTCGGAAATCCGAAGGCGCCGGTTGGAACGGCCCGCTACCTGTTACGTGAGACGGTGGTCCGGGGAGATCGCCAAACACTGATCCGCATCTCGAAGCGCTGGTATGCCTGGAGTGACGGTGCATGGGCCGTGCGCGATGAAGAGCAGGTAGAGGCGTTAATTTACCGGTTCCTCCTCGATCGAGGCTGGCCGGTAGGGCTGAAGCATGTCAACGCCATCTTGCGGCTCATGCGCCTCGAGCTTGCTTGGCCGCCGCCTGCCATACGCTGCGCCCCCTGACGCCGGCCGACACGCACTCTCAACCGACAACACCGGAAGTCCACCATGAACAGCATCGACCAGCCGCCCACCGCCGCCCATGTTCAATCCGGGCTGGACACAGCTTTCCGGCGAGTGTGCGAGGCCGAGGACCGGCTTGAACTTGCCGACTGCGCAGTCGCGGAGGCTCAGGCGGCGAAGGTGGCCGCAGCTCAAGAAGTGGCTCGCGCCCAGCAGGAGATGGAAGGTTGGGTTTCAGCGAAAATCGCCGATCTGCGAGGCGGAAAGCACGCCTTGCTCGGCCCGCCCGCCGGACACTAGCTAACGTTCTCAGACCGATAAGATGAAGCAGATGACAGAAGGCCGCGCAGTGTCCCGCGCGGCCTGGTTACGCTCCGCACTCTGACAAGGCGCAGTGTATTCCGGGTAGCTTTGGGATTCCATATCCGCACTCGGAGTTCGCCAAGATGCCCGCCCTCAATGAACCACTGCGCGCCGACGTCGCGCACCCGCACACCCAAGGGGCGCCACCGCCAACCATGCTGGAGCACGCCCTCGCGCACGCCGCGCGCGGCTGGCACGTGCTCCCGCTACGCGAGAACGGGAAGCTTCCGGTCACCGACAACGGACACCTCGCCGCCACCACCGATTCGGACCAGATCCGCGCCTGGTGGCGCGACCCACTCACGGGCTCAACGCTGCCCCACAACGTCGGCGTGCGGCCGACCGCCGGCCAGTTCGCAGTCATCGACCTGGACACGAAGCAAGGGGTGGACGGGCCGGCAAACTACGTGGCCGCCGGTGGGGTGATCGACGGCCTAGTTTGCGCCACGCCGAGCGGCGGGCTTCATGTCTATGTGGCCTTGTCCGGCACGGACATCGCCACCAGCGCCGGCCGGATTGTGCCGGGGTGTGATTCCAGGTCAAGCGACGGGTACGTCGTGGCGCCGGGCAGCACGATCGACGGCAAGGCTTACGAGCTGATCAGCGACGGCCCGATGCTGCCCGTGCCGGCCTTCGTGATCGAGCGCGTGCCGGCGCGGTCGGAGCGGCCGGCCGTGGTCACCAGCTACGCCATAGCCGACGACCAGGAACGGAACCTCGAGCGCTTCATAGACGCATGCCGGCGCGCGCCGGGCGCATTGCCCGGGGTATGGCATGACGCGAGCCGTGACCTCGCCTGCGAGGCTGTTCGATGCGCCGTGTCGGTTGAGCGGGCAACGGAGATCATGCTGGCCGAATGGGTGCCGCGCGGGTCGGGGTTCCTCGATGACGGGCGCGGCGATCGGTGGCCGGCGGACGTGGCCGGCTCCTACGCTTGGGCCAGCGCCCAAGGCGAGCACGGCGTGCACTCGGTAGACGCCCAACTTCTGGCCTTCGAGGGCCTGACGATCGTCCCGCCCCCGCCGGACATGTCCGGACAAGCCGATTTGTCCGCGCCGTCCCGCTCGCGGCTGCACTTCACCCCGCAGCCGGAGTGCCACACTGGGGAGCCGCGCCGCTACGTGGTGAAGGGCCTCATTGCCCGGGGCGACCTTTGCATCGTTCTTGGTGCGCCGGGCGCCGGCAAGAGTGCCTTCACCCCTTTTGTGTGCCAGGCGGTGGCGAGCGGCGGCGCGGCGTTCGGCCGGCGGACCCGGCAAGGCGAAGCATGGTACGTCGCGGCCGAAGACCCGCACGGACTCAAGGGACGTATGCAGGCCTTGGGCGACCGCTATGGCAGCGTACCAGCCTTCGTGCTGGTAGGCGGCGTGTCCGACCTGTTCACGTCCGCCGGCCAGGCGGTCGAGCTGCTGCAGAGTGTTCGGGAGCGGAAGCCGGCGGTGGTGGTGATCGACACGCTTGCGGCGGCTTTCCCCGGCCTGCGCGAGTCGGAGTCGGACGACATGGGCCGGGTGATCGCTTTCGCCCGCCAGCTCGCCACCGGTGCGGACGGCGCGCCGGGGCCGGCCGTCATCCTCGTGCACCACACCCCTAAGGCCGGCGACACCCCGCGCGGCCATAGCAGTCTAAACGGGGCGGCGGACGTGGTGATCCTGCTCACTCGGGACGAGGACAGCGGCATCGTGTCCGCCCGGCTGACGAAGAATCGCAACGGTCCGGCGTTCGGGGTGGAGATGGCCTTCCAGATCGAGTCCGCCCTCATCGGCCTGGACGAGGACGGGGACGACATCTCGGCCGCGCTAACGGTTGAGGTGGAGGCGAGCTCCCTGCGGAAGGAACGCGGATTGTCCGGACAAGTCCGGACATGTCTGGTCCACCTGGACACGCTGATCCTGGACGCCGGCCCGGACGTCCAGGCGGCGCCCGCCGAGCTGGTCCTGGCCGGGGTGCCGCTAGGCGGCTGCGCGGGCGTGCTGACGGCGGCCTGGCAGGCGGCTTGCGAGCTGCATGGCGCCTCGGGTGCAGAGGCGGCCGACAGCCGCGCCAAGGCCTTCCGGCGGGCTAAGAAGGCGCTGCTGGAGCGCCGGCTGATCGTGGAGCTGGGCGAGCGGGTCTACCGTCTCCGGGGTGCTGGAGAGTGAGCGGACAGACGGACAGACACGGACAAAGGGCGGACATGTCCGGACATGTCCGCCAAGGCAAAGCGACGGACAGACCGGACGGACAGGACATTTCCCTTAGAAATGTCCGTCTGTCCGTGTCCGGAGCCGCGACATAAAGCTGTGCATTTCAGGCCCGGACGAACTTGCAGTCCGATACAGGCCCTAGATCCTGTGTTCTGCTAGGGACAAGCTCTTCCCATGTGTAGGCATGGGCACCAATAAGGGAACCTTGCGCATCGAACACCGCGAAGAACGGCTCCTTGCCGGTGTAGCCACCCATCGTATTCTTAGCGTTGATTAAGCCGCACACGAGGCCGCCGTATGGGTGGCTGACGAACTCCAGCTTGCGGGAGTCCGGGTCGATCAGCAAGTCGGCAAGCTTGGCGTCTACCTGCCTTTTGTAGTCGCGGGGCAAGATGCCTTCCGCCGCCTGAGCCTGAGACGTCCTGATACCGGCGGCGATCTGCTGCCCCATCTCAGCAACCAAGGCGTTCTCCTTTTCCAATCCCGCTGAAGAGTCGGGTGACGGAGGCGCGGTGCAGCCGAAGAGCCACGCGCACGTAACCAGCACCCGGTGTCGCCTTTGCATGCTTAACTCCCGAAACGATCACAGCGGATGTATACTGTTACGGGGGACGCCCTCTAGTCGAATCGTCAGCCGCGGCACCTGTTGCGGCGGTATACGACCTACGACGAGGTGATGGCGCAGATAGGCCAGCCCACCGCTGTGAGCGTGACAGCAGACGGTTCCCGGGTGGCAGTTTGGGCGTATGCACGGGTGACGACCCGCGCCGTCTCCTACGTGCCCGTAGTCGGCTTGTTCGCGGGCGGAGCGGACGCCAGGACGCAATCGGTTGCCCTGAGGTTCGCGCCGGACGGCACCCTCATAGACTCAACCTCTATGCAGAGCCAAGCCGGGGCGCCCGTCGGGTTCTGATAGCTCGTTGCCTTCCGAGCCGACTTATTTGGCACCCGATTTGGGCGCAGGCATCATCGCCATTTGATCCGTGACTTGCACCACAGGAAAGTCTTTCCGAAACTGCCGTTCACAGCAGCTCTGAAACGCATCGAACACCCGTCTAGCCTGTGCGTGATCGGTCCGGCTACGCTCAATCATGGCGGTTGAGAGAGCGTTCAGCTCGATAATCTTCGGCAACGCCAATCGCGCTTGCTCTGCCTCTAAGACACTGGTAACGAGACCACCGTTCACCTCCTCAGGACGGAATAACGCTGTAAGAGTCGCACGCCGTTCTGAGTAAGTTTGCACCATTTTCACAGAGTCATTGAAGACATCCACTAGTTCGAACGCGTCGAACATGAGTGCGTGATTTTTCGTAGAGACAAAAAAAGCATTCTCCGTACCGGTAAATGCATTGATAGCGGGAGGAAACGTTCCGAAAGGCGGCATAACTTGCCAAAAAGCCTGTTGAGCGCCGTTATCATCAACTACTCGCCTGTTATTAGCAGTCTCTATTGCGTATCTGATACTAGCGATGCTCGATAAAATGCGGATCGTTTTCACCGAAATTTGCACTGCGACGGCTAAATCGTTCTGTCGTTTCGTGAGGAGCCGCTCGCAACGAGCAGAGTGCGCTCCGCTACGTTGGATCATGTAGCTTATTACACCGCCAACCACGGCACCGACAACAGCGCCGATAAGAGTGGACCAGAAAGGTCCAGCAACTCCACCGAGTGAACTTACGAGTGCGTTGAGTCCCAAACCAGCCTCAATCCTTTGCTAGCGGATGATCGATGCCGGCCCGCTCCCGGCCGGCGCCGCTGTGTCGAAAGGCCCACCTCGCCGTGGAAGCGGGGTGCTAAGTCAGCGCGGCCTCAAACTTCTCGATCCATAACCGGTTGGAAGCGGCGATCACCGCGAAGTCGCCATCGTGGCCCGGCCCGAACAACAGCCGCGCTCCTTCCGGTAAGGCTCTTCCGCGCCAGTCCAAGCCTTCCCGTAGTGCCTGAAGGATCGGCGTGGGATCGACGGCGGGGTCAAACACAAGCGCCGCCTGTGCGGCGTAGCTCCATCCCCCATAGGCGAACAATGCACTCACAGCGGCCGGGTCCGGAGCAATCGCCAGGCCGAACGTGTCGTCACCCAAACCGGCCAGGTCGAGCAAGCGATCCTTAATCGAGCGGGTAGGCGGTGGTTCATGCGTCACCGCACCTACAACGGGGGTGTCATGCCGGAACGCCACGCTGCCACATGTCGCAAGGGCGCAGCTGAGTGCGGCAATCACATCCGGCCTGACCGCATCCGCGCTCTCGGCGGGCGGGAGCGGCCAATCGACGGTGGCGCAAACCGTGTGACGGGGCACAAGCCGCGCGGCCTCTGTCCCGCGCCCCTGGCCGAACCATTCCACGACCTTGATACCAGGTTTCATGACGGCGGCGCCACTTCCGGCACTGGCGAGAATACCGTGCCCTCGGCGTAGTCATAGACGTAGCCAGCGGCGGCCTCCGCCGAAATATAGCCGATGAAGCCGCCCAGGACCGCACCAACGCCGCCGCCGATCGCAGTACCTCCACCCGGCTCGATAGCGGTCCCGATAGCCGCGCCCAAGCGACCGAGTTGGGTGGCACCCACGCCGGCCGCAGCCCAGGCCGAAACCACCTGCAGCGAACGTCGCCACGGCCGGTCGGCCACAGCGATGGAGATGCCATCCAGCACCGCCCCTGTCACGAGGAAGACACGGCCTGCGATCCGAAACCCCCGCGCACCCCAGTGCAGCGCCGCACCTCCAGGGCCGGCCGGCATGTGGTTGGTGATATTCGGGAAGGCGGCTCGGGCACGTCCGCCGCCCTCAACGTTCCAGTGATAGTCGATACGGCCTGTTGCCTTGTTCGGTCCGTAGTCGAGACGTAGGCCGGGCTTTCCGAACTTAGCGTCTTCGGGGTTGCGGATAAAGATTGAGGATGAGGAGCCTTTGAAGCCGGCCGGCGGCTGAACCGTCAGGACCAAGCCTTTCGGTAGGTTCGGCAGAACTGTCCCAGGCACGGGTATGCGGACTAGGCTCGCCGCGCCGGGCGCCACTGCGAATGAACCCGCGAGAGGTGCATCCCATGTTTGCAGCGTCTTGGACTGGCTTCCGCCTTGGTTTGGATCATCGGCCATTCGAACCTCTTACACCTGCCCGTTGCATGACCAACGAATCTCTCGGCCATTGAGCGGCGCCAAGTTCACGCCACCGGAGCATCACTCGGCGCTAACGTGTCTATCAGGCTTTTCGCAACTCTAACGAGGTGGAGAAACGGTCACCGGCGGAACGTTTGCTGGAGGCACGGTAATTGGAACCTTAGCCGCCTGCTGGGTGTCAAGAGTTCCGAAACTCAACTGGATCGAGTTTACCTTACCGGCAATCTGAGTTTGAAAAATGGCGTACTTGTCTCTCAATGCGAGCTCATCTCTCGCATAGGAAGGCCCTTGCTGCAGGTTGTGGAACTCTTCGTTATACTGCGCAGATGCCTGCGTTTCCTCCGCTATAATGTTTTGGAAGGCTTGTGCAGTAGCGGCGGGGTGAAACAAGTTATTTGCTCCAGCTAAACAAGCAGAGATGATACCGAGGAAGACGACGACCCACTTAACACTCCTCCTTTTTTCAGTGAGGAATGGCGTTGTTGTGCTGATAAGTATGGCAACTAACATTGATGCGATTAGCAGTGAAGTGTTCAGTGTCGTCCAGAAATTCAGCGACGCTGCCGCTTCTGCTGCCTCGTGGTGCATAGCAGCGTATAGCTGAGTAGCGAGACCTTGTTGGATAGTTATCGTCGAAAATTGGCATCTCTTAGCCTATATTACACCGACTCGCGTTCAGTACGCTATAAATTTGGATTGAAGCGCAGGCAAGTTTACATGCCAACTCATCAGGATGGTGAGTTTTCCATCGAGAGGACGGCTAAGCGATAGGGGCGTTGACCAGCGCCATTTACACGTATCCTCGCCCGCCCATCGCCGCCGGATAGCGGTTCCGGAGCACCACCCGGGCCGGCGGCCGGCGGCACGTCTCGACATGACACCGCAGCCGCGACACTAGCATAACCAGCGTGGCCGCCTCCCCGAACCGCTCCACCAGCTCCCGCACGAAGAGCACGCGCTCCGCCCGGCAAGGGGTGCAACTGCACAGCAGTTGCCAGGCCACCAGATCCTCGAATGCCGCACGCCCGAGTGTTTTTTCGTTGCGACTTGCATCCGGTCCTGTGCCTTTTTCGTAACGAGTTTAAGGCGGCGTGCGAGCCGGGGCCGGAGAGAACAGTCGTGAAAGCGATATTGACGGGGCTGCGCCTTGGGCGGCGGCCGACAGACAACACCTTCCAGGCCTTCCACCAGGCCTGTGAAGCTGGCAACCTGCAGGAAGCGGGCGACATGCTACTGACGCTGGAGGAAGACTTCACCCGCCGGCTCGAACGGGGCAATGTGCGAGGCGAGCGCCTTCGTGCTCTCCTCGAAGCCCAGGCACGCCTCTGGACGCTCCAATGCCGTCAGTTTGGGGATCAGATCGAGGAACAGGAGGTGGTGTTCAAGCGAGGCTCCTTGATCCCAAGGCCTGCCACCTTCCGGATCAGCGAGTGGTGCGTCGGCCGGCTTAATAGACCACTAAGTCGTTTCGTAAAAGCAGCAGAGTCTTCCATGAAAGCTCGGGCTGTCGGGCGCCGTTGACGCAGCGCGGCCTGGGTGGGCGCCACGCTACAGGATTATGGCGTTTTATTCCCGCCCCTTACACAAACCGCGAACGCAACGCTGTCTCTCGCCGCCGGGCCAAGATCAAGGCGAGTGGGGCGAGCGCAACAAACAAAGCCCCAAGACTTGGCAGGATGTTCACCGAGAGCGCCGGCATGCCGGCCGACACGGCACCTTGTTTGCTGAAACCCTGGAACATTTGAGAGACTTGGCCGGTCGTCCGCACCTGCTCGGCCACTGGCCCATCGGTGAAGGCCCATGCAACCGCAGCACCGAGGACACCAAACGCCATCAGGTCTATCCCGCGTTTGTATGGTGCCATCTCATGGACGAAGCGCGACGCAGCCGCTCCGACAAAGGCAAGGACCGCAAGCCATCCCAGCACTCCGGCCGCAGCAGCACCTGAGGAGCTAGTTGAGCCACCGCCTATGCTCCTTACACCGGACACCGCTTCACCGCCGAGATTTGCCGAGAGCGTCACCACGGGCAGCACAGCGGCGAGCAAGAGACAGGCGGCCGCGACGGTGGCGAGGCGCCCTGGCGACGATGACCACGATTGGAGCAAGGCTCCGGCTGAAACTTGGCGATCGGACATCCACACATCTCCGTTTACGGTGCGCCGAGCTTGCACTGCATCGCGTGCGGAAGGAAGCTCCAACGATACCCTGCCGAGACATCACGCCCGATTCTCCCGTGCGTCTGCAGGATCAGCCTGACCAGCACCGCTCAGTCCCCAAACTATGGCCGGTAGTCGCCCTTCAGCATGGCCTCCACATAGGCCGATCCGCCCACCTGTTCGGGGTAGCGGTTACGCAGCATAACGCCGACAGGTGGTTGGCGGCACGTCTCGCAGCGCAACTTGGGCGTAAGCGTGAGAAGATTCGCCGAGGTGCCGACACGCCCAACCAGCTCCGCCACCGGCAACACTCGATCCTTGCGGCAGGGGCGGCATGAGCAAACTAGGTGCCATGTCAGGAGGTCGCCCAGCGGCAGGCGCACCAGCTTGGCCGTCCTGCCCTGGTGCACCATCCATTGCGGCATTTCCGATCGCACGGCCAGCTAGAGCGTCAGCTGCGAGCCTGGAGCCGGCGCCCGCACCACCCGGAACCCCGCCGCGTCCAGCGCGGCTGCCAGGTGCCAGCCGGCAGCGCCGATCACGTAGGGCGGCCCGCCGCGCGTCAGCGTGGCCGCCTCGTCCAGGATGGCGGCTGCCTCTTCGAAGGTGACGGGCTCGGGTACAAGCGGGGGGAGCTGCATAGCCCCAATGAAGCAGGAGAACGAAAAGAGAACAGGCGGAAACAGCAGCACCAGGCGGCCATCGTCGCCCGTTTCGGTGGCGGTGCTGCCCCTGAGCTCACCGGGTGTCACATCATCCCGGCATGACCGCCGTGGCAGTGGTCGATCGTCACGGGCCAGCCAGGACAGGGGTTCAGTTGCCCGGACCCCCAGTCGTCAGGGCTGGACCGATTTCATAGGCTACAACGCGGCACCAAGGCGCAAGAGCGCGCCGAAGGTGACCAAACGGCTTTGCCGTATTTTTGCAGTATGACTTACCTATAGCCGGCCTGGTTTTGCCTTTTTCCCAACAAAATCAATGGCGTCCCGTAGGGGATTCGAACCCCTGTTAGCGCCGTGAGAGGGCGCTGTCCTGGGCCTCTAGACGAACGGGACGTTGTCGGCCGGAGGCATCGTCTAGCGCCACGCGGGCAGACTTGCAACACGCGTCGTGACGGCCGGCCCAACCGATCGCGGTATCAGCGAACCCATCTTGATCCCGCCGGAAACCCAGGGCACTTTCCATTCGCCGATCTTGGCAGCTTAAGCCGCGTCCTTGCGGCACGGTACAGCGAGCCGAACCTGGCTGCCGCCACGCCGTCCTTCGCCCGCCACTCAAGGAGCCTCCGTGGTCAAGAAACTCCGCAAGGCCGTGCTGCCCGTCGCCGGGCTGGGAACCCGTTTCCTGCCGGCGACCAAAGCGATGGCCAAGGAGATGCTGCCTGTCGTCGACAAGCCGCTGATCCAGTACGCCATCGAGGAGTCGCGTGCTGCCGGCATCGAACAGTTCTGCCTGATCACCGGGCGCGGCAAGATCGCCATCGTCGAGCATTTCGACGTGGCCTACGAGCTTGAGGCCACGCTGAAGCAGCGCGGCAAGCAGGCCGAGCTGGACGCCCTGCTCGCCGCCCAGCTCTCGCCGGGCGCCATCGTCACGGTGCGCCAGCAGGTGCCGCTGGGCCTCGGCCACGCCATCTGGTGCGCGCGCGCGTTCATCGGCGACGACCCGTTCGCCATCCTGCTGCCCGACGACCTGATCCTGTCGAACGTCCCCTGTACGCAGCAACTGGCCGAGGCCTACTACCAGACCGGCGGCAGCGTGGTGGCCGTGACCGAGGTGCCGCGCGACCAGACCAACAAGTACGGCATCCTCAAGGTGGGCCACGATGACGGCCGTCTCGTCGAGGTGACCGGCCTAATCGAGAAGCCCAAGCCCGAGGACGCGCCCTCCAACCTCTCGATCATCGGGCGCTACGTGCTGCTGCCCGACGTGATCGAGCACCTGGCGCGCATGGAGCGCGGTGCCGGCAACGAGGTGCAGCTGACCGACGGCATGGCGCGGATGATCGGCACCACGCCGTTCCACGGCCTGCGTTACGAGGGCAAGCGTTTCGATTGCGGCGATAAGATCGGCTTCCTGGAAGCCCAGATCGCCTTCGCCCTGCAGCGGCCAGAGATGGCCGCGCAGGTCCGTCAATTCCTCCAGAAGTACCAGGCACCCTGATGGATACGTTCAGCCACAGCTTCGATCCCACCTCGCTGCGCGAGTACGACATCCGCGGCGTGGTCGGCAAAACACTGCACCCCGCCGATGCCTTCGCGATCGGCCGGGTGTTCGGCAGCATCGTGGCCGGGCAGGGCGGCCGCACGGTGGCGGTGGGCTACGACGGCAGGCTGTCCTCGCCCGATCTCGAGCCGGAACTCGTGCGCGGGCTGGTGGAGAGCGGCATGGAAGTGCTGCGGGTCGGCCGCGGCCCCACGCCGATGCTCTACTACGCCGCCGTCACCCTGCCGGCCGATGCCGGCGTGATGGTCACCGGCAGCCACAACCCGCCGGACTACAACGGTTTCAAGATGGTGCTGGCCAACAAGCCGTTCTTCGGCCGGCAGATTCAGGAGATCGGCACGCGTGCCGCCGCCGGCGACGTGGTAAGCGCCGCCCACGGCAGCACGCGCGACGTGGACGTGATGGCCGACTACGTCGCCCGGCTGCTGAGCGACTGGGACGGCGGCGACCGCATTCTCGATGTGGTCTGGGACAACGGCAACGGCGCCGCCGGTGAGGCGCTGCAACGCCTTGTCAAGTCGCTGCCCGGCAACCACACGGTGCTGAACGGCGAGATCGACGGCCGCTTCCCGGCCCACCATCCGGACCCGACGGTGCCCAAGAACCTCGTCGAGCTCATCGCAGAGGTGCGCGCCCGCGGTGCCGACCTCGGCATCGCCTTCGACGGCGATGCCGACCGTATCGGCGCAGTGGACAACGAAGGCAACATCCTGGCCGGCGACCAGTTGCTGGTGATCCTGGCGCGCGATGTGCTGCGGGACCACCCCGGAGCCACCATCATCGCCGACGTCAAAGCCAGCCAGGTGTTGTTCGACGAGGTGGTTGCCGCCGGCGGCACGCCGTTGATGTGGCGCACCGGCCACAGCCTGATCAAGGCGAAGATGGCCGAGCTTGCAGCACCCTTGGCCGGCGAGATGTCAGGCCACGTCTTCTTCGCCGACAAATGGTACGGTTTCGACGACGCGCTCTACGCCGCCATCCGTCTGCTCGGCATCGTTGCGCGCATGGACGGCAAGCTCTCGGCCGTTCGCGACGCGCTGCCGCATGTGCTTAACACGCCCGAACTGCGCTTCGACTGCGACGACACGCGCAAGTTCGCCGTGATCGAGGAGGTGGCAGCACGGCTCGACCAGGACGGCGCCAACGTCTCGGCGATTGACGGTGTGCGGGTGAGCACGCCGGACGGGTGGTGGCTGCTGCGCGCGTCCAACACTCAGGCGGTGCTGGTGGCTCGGGTGGAGGCTCGTGCAGAGGACGGAATGGCGCGGCTGAAGGCCGCGCTGGTCGGGCAGTTGGAAGCGAGCGGGCTGTCGGCGCCGGATTTCTCGGGCGAGCACGCGGGGCACTGAGGTCAAGGAAGGCCAGGGGCTCTGCCCCTGGAGCACGCTAAGGACAAGTCCTTAGAGTCCGTTTGAAAACTCACACAAGCTGCCTGGGGAGCGCCGAAATCCGACGAAAGCGGTAACTACATACCACAATTCAGGCCCAATTCGCCTTCTACCGGCAAGGATTAAGCGACTCGGGGCTTTGGATACGAGTTTTCAAACAGCCTCTTAGAACCTATTTGTGATAGACCTAAACAGACGGGGTCTGGGGCCTCAAGGCCCAGCGGAGTTTGGGGCAGAACCCCATGCTTGCGGCCGTGGTCCTACTCCGCACACCCCAGCGCAGCCCCCGTCACCATCGCCTTGGAATCCAGCAACGGGTTTTCCTCCCCCGCCGTCACCACGCTCAGCTTCACGTCACCTTTGCTCAGGAACTCGAACCGGCACGGCGCGCCCTGGTTGAAATCGCACGACAGCAACTCGGTGTAGCCGCGCTCGTGGAATACCGACTGGTTGCCTGCCATGTCGGTGAACTGCGAACCATGGCCCGGCTGCCAGCCGGCCGCCAAGAGTGCAGTCCTCGCCTCGTCGTAGGCCAACCCCTTGATGACGGGAACCGGGGGCGCCTTGTCCACGTCGCAGGACGGCGCCGCCGAAGCGTGGACCGACGCGAGGCTGGCCAACATGCCGAATACTGCCAGTTGCATGTTCATGATGGCAAGCCAAGCACAGCGTGCGGCAGATTACGACTTGCAAATAGGCAATGATCCAAGCCATGCCGGCCATGTTGCATCAAGGACGCGCATCCGATGCGGCGCGGCCCTGTTCACCTTGTCGGGCGATAGCATCCGGCTTCGTCGGGCGCCGCCTGCAAGGCGGCCGTTAGGCCCAGCACCGTCTCGGCCCCGCCCAGGACCAGCGCGCCGTCGGGTGCCAAAATCCGGGCGATCGCCTCCAGCACGCGCTGCTTGGTGGCCGGTTCGAAGTAGATCAGCACGTTGCGGCAGAACACCACGTCGAAGCTGCCGAGCGGCCGCAGGTCGGCCAGCAGGTTCCAGGTGCGGAAGCTCACAGCATCGCGCAGCGCCGGCCTGATCCGCCATTGTGCGCCCTCCTTGGCGAAATGCTTCACCAGCATCTGCATCGGCAGCCCGCGCTGCACTTCGAACTGTGAGTATACGCCCTGCCGTGCGCGCTCCAGCGGTTCGCGCGCGATGTCGGTGCCTACGATCTCCACCCGCCGTCCCGGCATGACGGCGGCCAGGTCCGCGCAGATCATGGCGATGGAGTAGGCTTCCTGGCCGTTGGCCGCCGCGGCCGACCAGATCCGCAACGGCGTGCCGGGCGCGCGGGTCGCGTGCAGGCGCGGCAGGATAGTCCGCCGCAGCAGCTCGAACGGCTTGCCGTCGCGGAAGAACAGGGACTCGTTGGTCGTCATCGCCTCGACCATGTCGGCTTCCAGCGTGCTGCCCGGCCGCAGCCTGGCCGCCAGCGCGTCCAGGCTGGCCAGCCCCTCGCGCCGGATCAGCGGTGCCAGCCGAGTTTCCAGCAAATAAAGCTTGCCCGGGCCGAGCATCAGGCCGGAGCGCGCCTTCAGCGTGGCGGCGATGGCGTCGTAGGTGGCCGTCACGCGCGAGCACCGGCAACGTGCAGGCCCAGCATGGCCATCAGCCTGGCCCCCATCCTGGGCAGTGGCAGTACCGCGCTGGCCAGGCCTGCCTTGGCGACCGCGCCCGGCATGCCCCACACCACGCTGGTGGCTTCGTCCTGCGCCACCGCGCTGCCGCCCGCCTCCACCACCCGGCGGGTTCCTGCCAAGCCGTCTTGCCCCATGCCCGTCAGCATCGCCACCAGGACCCGCCCCTCCATCGCGTCGCTGGCCGAGCGCAGCATCGGGTCCACCGAAGGGCGGCAGAACTGCTCGGCCGGGGCGTCGGACAACTGCACGAGCAACTGCCTGCCGCGGCGGCGCACCGTCAGGTGGCGCTCGCCCGGGGCCAGCAGGATGCGGCCCGGCAGCACCGGCTCGCCATCCTCTGCCACCTTGCAGGGCAGCACGCCCAGCTGGTCGATGTGACGGGCCAGGATGGTAACGAAAGCGGCGGGCATGTGCTGGGTGACCAGCACCGGCACCGGCAAGCCCGGGCGCAGAGACTGCACCAGGGTGAACAGGGCGTTCGGCCCGCCCGTGGAGCTGCCTACGGCCAGCAGGCCCGGCAGCGCGGCCGGCATCGGCCGCAACACGATGCCCGCCGAGCTGCCGGGCGCCACGCAGGCCGGCCGTGGCCGCCGCATCCTGGCCAGGCCAAGCACCTTAGCCACCAGCTCGTCGGCAAACCGTTTGTCCTCGGCCAAGCCGGCGGCACTGGGCTTGGAGAGCGTGTCGGCCGCGCCCAGCCGCAGCGCGCGCAGGCTGATCTCCGCCCCGCGGGTGGTCAGCGTGGAGGCCATGATCACCGCCAGCCCGGGCGAGGCCGCGAGCAGCAGCGGCAGTGCCGTCATCCCGTCCATCACCGGCATCTCGATGTCGAGCACCACCACGTCCACCTCGTGCAAGTGCAGCGCGTCCAGCGCCGCCTGGCCGTGCGAGACGCGCGCCACCACCTCGATGCCTGGAGCCGCGCGCAGGATGCCGGCGATGGCGGCCCGGATCACCGCCGAGTCGTCGCAGATCATCACCCGCGCCGCGGCGGATGTGGCCCGCACGGTGGCTTGCGTCACAGCAGCCCGACCTGCTCTAGCTTGCCGCGCAGGATCTCCTCGTCGAACGGCTTCATGATGTATTCCTGGGCGCCGGCCTCGATGGCCTGCTCGATGAAGCCGATCTCGTTCTCCGTGGTGCAGAACAGCACCGTGGGGTTGTCCGGGCCGAACTCGGCGCGCAGCGCGCGCAGGAACTCGATGCCGTTCATCACCGGCATGTTCCAGTCCAGCAGGACGGCGCCGGGCAGCGCCTCGCGGCACGCCTGCAGTGCCATTTCGCCGTGTTCGGCCTCGCTCACCGCGAAGCCGCACCCCTCTAGGATGCGCCTGGCGATGCGCCGCACGGTGCGGCTGTCGTCGACGATAAGGAAGGTGGGCAGGAGGGCGGGCTGGGCCGGCGCGGCTTCCGGCGCGCTCACGCCGCCAGCTCCAAATCGAGGCGCAGCAGCATATCGACGTCCAGCACCACCATGAGCTGCTCGCCTACGCGGTGGATGCCGCGGCTCTGCACGGCCCACACTGGCGGCAGGGTCGGCGGGTTCGGCTCCAGGCTGGCCGCAGGCAGCGTCACCACCTCGTGCACCTGGTCCACCATCAGCGCGTAGAGCTCGCTGCCGTGCTCGGTCACCACGGCCACCGGGCTGGCACCGTCGGGCGGCGGAGCCAGGAGCAGCCGCCGGCGCAGGTCGATCGCGGTGACGATGCGGCCGCGCAGGTTCAGGTTGCCGGCCACCTCGCGCGGGGCAAGCGGGATGCGCGCCACCCTCTGGCCCGCCAGCACGTCGCGCACCGCCAGCACCGGCAGGCCGCAGAGCTGCCCGTCCAGGGTCAGGGTCACGTAGGCGGAATCGGGCTCCATCGTTTGGCTCCTCACGCCCGCTGCGGGCTGGTGGCGGGGTGCGACAGGCAGGCGCGCAGGCTGTCGAGCAGCACGGCGCGCTGGGATTTCTGCACGTAGGCGGAGAACCCTGCCGCCTGCGCCCGTGCGCCGTCGTCCGGCCCGTCATGGGCGCTGAGCGCGATCATCGGGGTGCCGCGCCAGGCGCCGCCCTGGCGCACCGCGCGCGCGAAGGCCAGCCCGTCCATGCCGGGCATCTCGATGTCGGAGACGATGGCGTCCACCGCGAGCCCGCCGTCACGCAAGGCGAGCGCCGCCTGCGCCGTGCCGGCCGAGGTGACCTCGTAGCCGCTGGCCGCGAGTGCAGGCACCAGTAACTGGCGGAAGAAGTCGCTGTCCTCGACGACCAGCACGCGCCGGCAGGTGCCGCCGCGCGGCCCGGCGGCGAACCAGTCGCGCCAGGCCAGCGTGAGCCAGTGCCCGGTATCGAGCACGTCCGCCGCTTGGCCGGCCACCACGGCGGTGCCCAGCACGCCGGGCCGGGCAGAGCCGAGCTCCACGTGCAGCCGGCCGTGCACCACGTCGATGATGCTCTCCACCATCAGCCCCATGCTACGTTTGCCGTCGGCGAACACCAGCACGGGCTGCACCGGCTGCGGCGCGGCCGCGTCGTCCATGCCGATCAGCTTCATCAGTTGGCCGCGGTACTGCGTCACGAGCCCGCCGCCAGCACGCTCGATGCGCGCGGCCTCCAGCGTTTCCAGCCGGGCAACCAGGTTCAGCGGCACCGCGTAGAGCCCTTGGTCGGCGCCGGCCCTGAACAGCAGCAGCGCCACCTGCTCCTCCGAGCCGGCCAGCGCCGCCGCCATGGAGCCGGCGTTGGCCGAGCCCACGCCCGCCCCGCTGCCCTGGCCGCCACGCAGCGCAATGCCTGCGGCGCGTGCCACGCCGTTCGGATCGAGGATCATGATCACCGAGCCGTCGCCCAGGATGGTGTTGCCGCTGAACATCGTCACGTGGCGCAGCACCGGCGCCACCGGCTTGACCACGATCTCCTCGGTGTCGAACACCTCGTCGACCACGATGCCGAGCTTGGTGCTGCCCACCGCGGTGACCACCACGGTGGTCTCGCTGCCTGCGTCCGCGGCGGCCGGCTCCAGCCGCAGCAGGAAGGACAGGTTGACCAGCGGCAGCAGCTCGTCGCGCAGGCGCAGCACGCTGGCGCCGCCCACCTGCTCGATCGTCACCGCCTCGCGCATGCCCGGCTGGGCCGAGGCTGCCGCCGCGCCCACACGCACCAGCTCGCGCACCGCGATCTGCGGGATGGCAAAGCGCTCGCCGCCCGCCTGCACGATCACCGCCGAGATGATCGCCAAAGTGAGGGGGATCTTCACGGTGAAGCAGGAGCCCGCACCCTGCGTGCTGGCCAGCTCGATGGTGCCGCCGATCCGCTCGATGTTGGCGCGCACCACGTCCATGCCCACGCCACGGCCGGAGATGGCGGTCACCGCTTCAGCGGTGGAGAACCCGGCGCGGAAGATGAAAGCGCGCACCTGCGCCTCGGTCATCGCCGAAAGCTCGGTTTCGGTGGCCAGCTTGTTGGCCAGCACCTTAGCGCGCACGCGGGCCACGTCGATGCCGCGCCCGTCGTCGCTGATCTCGATGATGATGTGGCCGCCCTCGTGGTAGGCGCGCAGCAGGATGCGCCCGGCCTCCGGCTTGCCGGCGGCGCGACGGTCGGCGGCGGTCTCGAGCCCGTGGTCGGCGCTGTTGCGCACCATGTGCGTCAGCGGGTCACGCATCAGCTCGAGCACCTGGCGGTCCAGCTCGGTGTCCTGGCCGCGCATTTCCAGAACGATCGTCTTTCCCGTCTCCATCGCCAGGTCGCGCACCAGGCGGGGCAGCTTGGCCCAGGCGTTGCCGATCGGCTGCATGCGCGTCTTCATCACCCCGTCCTGCAGGTCGGACGTGATCTGGCTGAGGCGCTGCAGCGGCGCCCCGAACGCGCTGGCCACGCGCTGGGTCGCGGCTTCGGCACGTGCGAGCTGCAGCAGCTGGTTGCGGGTGAGCACCAGCTCGCCCACCAGCGTCATCAGCTCCTCCAGCACGTCTACCGCCACGCGGATGGTCTGTGCCGCCGGCTCCTGCGCGGTGGCTTGCGGGGCGGCAGCCGCCACAGGTTCCGACGCGGGCGGCACGGCGTCCGGCGCCGGTTCGCGGGCTGCCGTCGTGGCTGCCGCCGCGGCCGGTACGGCTTCGCCGGCGGCCACACGGTCCAGCTCGGCGATCAGCGCGGCATCGTCACCCTCCGGCTCGGCGCCGGTGGCGCCCAGCCCGGCCACGATGGCCTTGATCCTGTCGAGCGCGGACAGCACCAGGCTGATCACGCCGGTGGCCGCCGCCAGCTCGCCGTCGCGCACCCGGCCCAGCACGTTCTCGGCCGCGTGGGCCACGCGCTCCAGCCGGGGCAACCCAAGGAAGCCGCAGGTGCCTTTGATGGTGTGCACCAGCCGGAAGATCAGCGAGAGCGTCGCCGCGTCACTCGGGTCGCGCTCCAGCTTGACCAGCGCCAGGTCCAGCTCGGCCAGGGCCTCGTTGGTCTCGGCCAGGAATTCGGGCAGCAGGTCGTCCATGGAACCTCCGCCGCACAGCATGGCCGCGCCAGACGAAGATTTGGTAAACTGCCGAGGGTAAGGGGAAGGCAAGCAAGCAGTTCTTTTTCGAAAAAGAGAACCAAAAAGCTTTTGCTCCCTGTCGGGTGTTTCCGGAGAGAGCCGCGCCAAAACGAACAAAAGCTTTTTGCTTCTTTACCTCGAAAAAGAAGGCCTTTCTTTCTTAAGCTACCTCGATTTCCGTCTCGGAAACGGCCCGCAAGGCAATTCCCAAAGAAGCCGCCTGCAGACGCGCCATCGCCGCCCCCACGCCACGCGGCTCAAGCGCGTTCGCCCACAGAGCGTCAGGCCAGGCGGCGCGCGGCCCTTCGATCCGCACAACGATCCGCCGGCCGCCCCCCGAGAGCCACACCTTGCCGCCACGCGGCAGCCCGCCGGCGGCCACCAGCATCAGGTTGGCCGCCAGTTGCCGCACCGGGTTGCCGTCCAGCGCGCCCAGCGCCGCCAGGTCCACCGTCAGCCGCTCGGCGCCGGGCAGGCCCGGCGTCAGCGTGGCCAGGTCCGGAACGTCCGAGTCGCTGCCCCAGGCGGCGCGCAGCAGCCGCAGCCGCGCCGCCAGTTCACGCGCGCAATCCTGCGCCACCCCGGCCGCCTCGGGGTCCGGCGCTTCGGCCACCATGTCCAGCATGCCGGAGAGCGCACCGAGTGTTCCCGCCAGGTCGTGGCATACCCGGGCGCACAGCGTGCCGGCCAGCGCCAGGGCGTCGCGTTGTGGTGTGTCCATGCCAGGAGGTCCTCTCATGCAAGCCTACGGTGGAACCTACGAACCCGGCCAACTCGTGCGCCATCCCGGCCAGCCTGACTGGGGACTGGGGCAGGTGCAATCGGTGGTTGGCCCCCGGGTGACGGTGAACTTCGAGAACGCGGGGAAGGTGCTGGTCAACACGGCCTCGGTGTCGCTTGTCGTCGAAAGCGAGGCCCGGACGCCAGAGTGAGAAAGCAGTTCTTTTTCGAGAAAAGGCTTTGCTCCCCCGTCGGGTATTGCGGAGAGGGCCGCGACATCACGGACAAAAGTCTTTTGCTTCTTTTCTTCAGAAAAGAAGGCCTTCCTTGCTTCGCCTACTCCGCCGGCACAACCCCGTGAACGATCCGTTGCCGCTTGCGCCTTACCCGCCGCTCCAGCAACAGGTAGATCACCGGCGTCGTGTATAGCGTCAGCGCCTGGCTCACCACCAGGCCGCCGACGATGGCGATCCCCAGCGGGCGGCGCAGCTCAGACCCGGTGCCGAACGCCAGCGCCAGCGGCAGCGAGCCGCACAGCGCCGTCAGCGTCGTCATGATGATGGGCCGGAAGCGCTCCACGCAGGCCTCGCGTATCGCCGCCTCGGGGGTCATGCCGCGCTCGCGTTGCGCGTCGAGCGCGAAATCCACCAGCATGATCGCGTTCTTCTTCACGATGCCCATCAGCAGCACGATGCCGATCACGCTCAGCACGCCGAACTCCGTGCCGCTCACCAGGATGCCGAGCAACGCGCCCAGGCCCGCCGACGGCAGCGTGGACATGATGGTGATCGGGTGCAGCAGGCTTTCGTACAGCACGCCTAGTACGATGTAGATCGACAGTAGCGCCGCCGCCATCAGCGCCGGCTCGCTCGCCAGCGATTGCTGGAACAGCTTGGCGTCGCTCTCGAAGGAGATGTGTACGCTTGGCGGCGGCGACAGCTCGGCCACGATCGCCTGCGCGCGCAGGATCGCGTCGCCCATCGCCAGCGTCGGTTTCAGGTTGTAGCTGATTTCGCCGGCAACACGCTGCGAGTCATGCACCACGTTCAGCGCCACAATGCCGTAGCTGAAGCGCGCGACGGCACTCAGCGGCACCGGCAGCCCGGTGTCGGCACCGACATAGACGTGGTCTAAATAGTGCGGATCCCGCTGCAGCCAGGGCAGCGTCTCCAGGATCACGCTGTACTGGTTGCGCTGGCTGTAGATGGTGGAGATCGGCCGCTGCGCGAACGCGTTGCCGAGCGCCGTGTCGATGGCGGCGGCAGATACGTGCAGGCGGGAGGCGGCCTGGCGGTCGATGGCGATGGTCACCTGCGGCGAGGCGGAGTCCTGGTCGGAGGTGACGTCTACGAAGCCGGGCTCGTGCTGCAGCCGCGTCTCGATCTTGCTCTCCCAGACGGCCAGCTCCTCGAGGTTGTCGCCCAGCACGTCGAAGCTGAACTGCCCGCCGGCGCCGGACTTGTTGCCGCCGCCGAAATCGCCCGGCGCGAACAGCACCGTGTGCAGGCCGGCGATCGGGTCGAGCAGCGGGCGCAGCCTGGCAATCACGTCGCGCGCTTTCGCACGCCCCTCCGAGCGTGGTTTGAGCGAGATGATCAGGGTGCCCTGGTTGGCCTGGTCGAACCCCGTACTCACGCCCACCAGCGAGCCCACCGCGGCCACCGCCGGGTCCTTCAGCACGATGTCGACCACGCGCTGCTGCTGGCGCACCATCTCCTCGAACGAGATGCTGGCGGCCGCCTCCGTGGTGCCGCGCAGGATGCCGGTGTCCTGGTCGGCCACGAAGTTCTTCGGCACGTTGCCGTAGAGGTAGAACGTGACCACCACGGTCAGCAGCGTCACGAACAGCATCGTCTTGCGGTGCCGCAGGCTCCAGTCGCAGCCCACCATGTAGCGCCTGGTGACGGACTGGAACGCGCGCTCGGTCGCCTGGTCCACCCGCGCCAGCCAGCCCGTGGGCTCGCGATCCACCAGCCGCCCGCAGATCATCGGTGTCAGCGTCAGCGAGACCACGGCGGAGACCACGATGGCGATGGTCAGCGTCCAGGCGAACTCGTGCAGGATGCGGCCGATCAGCCCGCCCATGAACAACAGCGGGATGAACACGGCGATCAGGGACAGCGTGATGGACACGACGGTAAAGCCGATCTGCCGCGCCCCGGTGATGGCCGATTGCAGCCGCGTCATCCCCTGCTCGCGCAGGCGGGCGATGTTCTCGATCATCACGATGGCGTCGTCCACCACGAAGCCGACCGAGATGGTGATCGCCATGAGCGAGTAGTTGTTCAGCGAGAAACCCAGCGCCCACATGCCGACCGCGGTGGCCGCGAGCGACAGCGGCACGGTGAGCGCGGCCGCGACGGTGGCGGCGACGCGACGCAGGAAGATGAAGACGGTGACCAGCACCAGCGCGCCAGTGATCAGCAGCGTGATCTTCACGTCGTTGGTGCTGGCGCGGATGGTCTGCGTGCGGTCGTCCAGCACGGTGATGCGTATGTCGGGCGAGATCCACTTGGCCACCTGCGGCAGCAGCGCGCGCACGCGGTCCACCGTGTCGATCACGTTGGCGCCGGGAATCTTGTAGACCCGCAGCAGGATGGCCGGCTTGTGCCCGTTCCACGCCGCCAGCCGCACGTTGCTGACGCTGTCCGTAACCTTCGCCACGTCCGACAGACGCAGCACCGCGCCGTTGCCGGCCTTCAGCACCACCCGGCCGTACGCCGCGGCGCGGCGTATCTGGCCGTTGATGGTGATCTCCTCGGCGCGCGCTGGCCCCTGGAAGCTTCCGACCGGCTCCAGCACGTTGGCGTTCACGATCGCCTGGCGCACGTCGTCGGCCGAGATGCCGGCCGCGCGCAGCGCGCCGGGATCGAGCTGCACGCGGATCGCCGGCGTCTGCCCGCCGTCGATCTGCACGCGGCTGACACCTTCCACCTGGCTGAACCGCTGCTGCAGCACGGTGTCAGCCGCCTCGTACACCTGACCCACGTTGAGCTGGTCCGACGAGAGCGCAATCGTCATGATCGCCAAGTCCGCGGGGTTGAACTTCTTGTAGGTGGGACGCACCGGCAGCCCGCTCGGCAAGTCGGTCTGCGCCGCGTTCAGCGCGGACTGCACGGCGCGCGCGGAATCGTCCGTGCTGCGATCGAGGTCGAACAGCACGATCACGTTGGCGTTGCCCACCGAGCTGGTGGAGAACATGTTCGACACGCCGCCGATCTCGCCGATGCGGCGCTCCAGCGGCGCGGCGATCGAGTTGGCCATCGTCGCGGGGTCAGCGCCCGGGCGGGAGGCGAACACCACGATGGCGGGCACGTCCACGTTCGGCAGCGCGGCGACGGGGAGGAACTGGTAGGCGACGATGCCGGCCACCAGCAGCCCTAGCGAGAGCAGGAGCGTGGCGACGGGGCGCATGATGAAGAGGGTGGAAAAGTTCATGGGTGGCGCGGCAAGGAGGAAAGCAAGCGCTTCTTTTTTGCAAAAAAGAAGCAAAAAACTTTTGTTCCTGGCGCTGTCGAGGCACTCGTGATTTCACCGCTGATGGTGAGCATCAGGTGAATGCCTGCGTCACGGTGATCTCACCGACGATCGCGTCGTTGAACGCAGGCAGGTCCTCCGCCGTTATCCAGTATTCCTGGTGGTGTCGCCCGCCGACATCCTGCACGGTGTAGCGGGCCAGGAAGTCGGAGCGCACCTGAAAGCACGTGACGTAGCCGCCGTCACGCGGCGCGTTCCGATCGCGCGCGATCTTCACGGCATAGTCTTCCGTCAGCACAGGGTAGAAGATCGGCTGGTCCGGCAAACGCGGCGAAAAAGCCCGCATGCCGCTCTCCTTGATCAACGCAAGCTCGGCCGGCCCGACCGGACGCCACAACGTCGTCGTCGGCTGCCCATCGTCGGCGCGTGCGTCAGCCCCATCCCGCGACAGCGGAGCAAAAGCTTTTTGGTTCTTTTTCTCGAAAAAGAACACCTTGCCTACTCCGCCAAAGCCAACGCAGGTCGAGCCGCGAACCGCCGCCGTGCCCGCTCGAACGCCACGTAGATCGCCGGCGTCGTGTACAGCGTCAGCACCTGGCTCAGCAGCAGCCCGCCCACGATCGCCACGCCCAGCGGCCGCCTCAGCTCGGAGCCCGTGCCGTGGTCCAGCACCAGCGGCAGCGCGCCCAGCAACGCGGCCGCCGTGGTCATCATGATCGGCCTGAAGCGCAGCACGCAGGCCTCCACGGCCGCTTCCTCCGGCGAGATGCCGCGCATGCGCTCGGCTTCCAGCGCGAAATCCACCACCAGGATGCCGTTCTTCTTCACGATGCCCATCAGCAGCACGATCCCCACCAGCGCCACGATGGAGAGATCGCTGCCGGTGGCCATCAGCGCCAGCAGCGCGCCGATGCCGGCGGAGGGCAGGGTGGAGAGGATGGTGACCGGGTGGATGAAGCTTTCGTAGAGCACGCCCAGCACGATGTAGATCACCGCCACCGCGGCCAGGATCAGCCAGGGCTCGGCGGCCAGGCTGCGCTGGAACTCCGCCGCGTCGCCCGAGTAGGCGCCGATGATGCTGCTGGGCACGCCGATGTCGGCTTCGGCCTGCTGCACGGCGGCCACGGCGCGGCCCAGCGAGGCGCCCGCCCGCACGTCGAAGCTCAGCGTGACGGCCGGAAACTGGCTCTGGTGGGTAATCACCAGCGGGGCGGTGCGCCGCACCAGGTGGGCCACCGCCATCAGCGGCACCTGGCTAACGGTGTTGGTGGTGGCCACCGTGGTGGTGGCTACCTGGGCCGCGCCGTTGGCGCCGAAGCTCGCCACCGTGCCCGGCACCCGCAGCCGCTCGAGAGAGTCAGGGTCGGCCACCCAGGCGGGGTTGGCCGACATCACCACGCGGTACTGGTTGGATTGCTGGTAAATCGTGCTCACCTGGCGCTGTCCGAACGCGTCGTAGAGCACGTCCTCGATCGCCTGCATGGTGACGCCCAGGCGCGTCGCGCGGTCGCGGTCCACCACGATCTCGGTGGCAAAGCCGCTATCCTGCTCGTCGCTGGTCACGTTGGCGAGGTCCGGCGACTGCCGCAGCCGGTCGATCAGCCGCGGCGTCCACGACGCCAGCTCGGCCGCGTCGGTGTCCGTCAGCGTGTACTGGTACTGCGTGCGGCTCACCCGCGCGCCGATCTGGATGTCTTGCACCGGCTGCATGAACACGGACAGCCCGGGGATGGCCTGCAGGCCGGCCTGCAGGCGCGCAACCACCACAGGCATGGCGTTGCGCTGCCGGCGCGGCTTCAGCGTGACGGAGAGCCGGCCCACGTTGGGCGTGGGGTTCACGCTGCCGGCCCCCACCAGCGAGCCCACGCTGTCCACCGCCGGATCGTGCTCCACGATCGCGGCGGCACGCAGCTGCAACGCCGCCATCGCGGGGATCGAGATGTTCTGCGCGGCTTCCGTGGTGGCGATGATGGCGCCGGTATCCTGCTGCGGCAGGAAGCCCTTCGGCACCACCAGGTACAGCAGCACCGTGCCTACCAGCGTGAGCACGGCCAGGCCCAGCACCAGGGGCTGGTGGCGCAGGCTCACCACCAGGCTGCGCCGGTAGCGCTCCAGCATGGCGGTGAAGAACCGCTCGCTGCGGGTGGGCGGCCCCGGCGTGTGCGGCCGCAGCAGCCGGCCGCACATCATCGGCGTCAGCGTCAGCGAGATCACCGCGCTGACCGCCACGGCCACCGACAGCGTGACGGAGAACTCCTTGAACAGCCGCCCCACCACGCCGCCCATGAACAGCAGCGGGATGAACACCGCGATCAGCGAGACGGTGAGCGAGACGATGGTGAAGCCGATCTGCCCGGCGCCGCGATAGGCGGCTTCCAGCGGCGGCACGCCGTCCTCGATGTAGCGGACCACGTTCTCGATCATTACGATGGCGTCGTCCACCACGAAGCCGGAGGCGACCGTGAGTGCCATCAGCGAGAGGTTGTCCAGCCCGTAGCCGAGCCAGGACATCACGCCGAACGTGCCGATAAGGCTGAGCGGGAGGGCCACGGCGGGGATCAGCGTGGCGCGCCAGTTGCGCAGGAACAGGTAGATCACGGCGACCACCAGGCCCATCGCCAGCAGCAGGGTGCCCTGCACGTCGGCCACCGAGGCGCGGATGGTCTGCGTGCGGTCGGCGGCCACTTCCATCTTCAGGCCAGGCGGCAGCGCGCGAGTCAGCTCGCCCAGCTCGTCGTGCACCGCCTGCACGGTGGCCACGATGTTGGCGCCAGGCTGGCGTTGCACGTCCAGCAGCACCGCGGGGCGTCCCTTGTACCAGGCGGCCACGCGGTCGTTCTCCACGCCGTGCGTCACCGTGCCCACGTCGCTCAGCCGCACCGCAGCGCCGGCGCGCCACGCCAGGATCAGCGTGCGATACGCCTCCGGCGAGACGAGCTGGTCGTTGGTGCCCACCGCGTAGGAGATGTGCGGGCCGTTGAAGCTGCCTTTCGCCCCGCTGACGTTGGCCGCGGTGATGGCGCTGCGCACGTCTTCCAGCGACAGCCCGTAGGCCGCCAGCCGTGCCGGGTCGAGCTGCACGCGGATAGCCGGCTTCAGCCCGCCTTGCACCACCACGCGGCCCACGCCGTCGATCTGGCTCAGCTTGGGCTGCAGCAGCGTGTCCGCCGCGTCGGCCACCTGGTCTATGGCCACCGTGTCGCTGGTGATGGCCAGGCTCATGATCGGCGCGTCGGCCGGGTTCACACGGTTGTAGCTGGGCGGGTAGGGCAGGGAGGCCGGCAAGATGCCTTGCGCCGCGTTGATGGCCGCCTGCACGTCCTGCGCCGCGCCGTCGATGCTGCGAGTGAGGTCGAATTGCAGCGTGATCTCGCTCGTGCCCACCGCCGACGAGCTCTGCATGGTGCTGATGCCGTTGATCTGCCCCAGCTGCCGTTCCAGCGGCGCCGTCACCAGGGTGGACATCGTGTCCGGCCCGGCGCCCGGGTAGCTGGTGTTGACCACGATGGTGGGAAAATCCACCTGCGGCAGCGCGCTGACCGGCAGTGCCGCGTAGCCCAGTGCCCCGCCCAGCAGCACCGCGATCGCCAGCAGGCAGGTGGCGATGGGCCGGGCGATAAAGGGGGCGGAGAGCGACATGGGCTCACTCTGCGCCTAATCGCCGGCTACCGCATCCGGCAGATGAGCAGGACCGGCCCGCAAGCAGGCGTGGCGCGGCTACGGGCTTGGGACCCGCCCGTGGCCTTCATTCTCGTCGGGCACCTCCTGCTTGGGGCCGGGCGGGAGGTTTTTGAGGGTCGTATCGGGGGTGGCGCTACCGCTCGCTGGCGCTTCGAGGTCGATGTCCTTAATGTCGTCCATGAGCTGTCCTCCTGATCCCCGTGGCTTGGCGGCAGGCCGCGCCGGAGCAGCTCGATCCTGTCAAGCCAGGCCAGACAGGCAGGGTGCCTATCGCCTCGGCACCGGCGGCCTTCTCTCCCGCGGAGACACACCCATGGACCATGTCAACCTCGGCCGCACCGGCCTGAAAGTCTCCCGCCTCTGCCTCGGCTGCATGACGTACGGCGAACCCGGCCGCGGCACCCACGAGTGGACCCTGCCAGAAGCCGAGTCTCGCCCTTTCATCCACCGTGCGCTCGACGCCGGCATCAACTTCTTCGACACAGCAAACGTGTATTCCGCCGGCTCCAGCGAGGAGATCCTCGGCCGCGCCCTGCGTGACGCCACGCCCCGCCACGCCGTCGTCGTGGCCACCAAGGTGCACGGCGCCATGCACAAGGACCCGAACGGACACGGCCTGTCGCGCAAGGCCATCCTGGCCGAGATCGACGCCAGCCTCACCCGCCTCGGCATGGACTACGTGGACCTCTACCAGATCCACCGCTTCGACCCGGAAACCCCGATCGAGGAGACGCTGGAGGCGCTGCACGACGTCGTGCGTGCCGGCAAGGCCCGCTACATCGGCGCCTCCTCGATGCACGCCTGGCAATTTTGCCGTGCGCTTTACGTGGCCAAGCTGCACGGCTGGACGCGCTTCGTCTCCATGCAGAACCACCTCAACCTGCTTTATCGGGAGGAGGAGCGCGAGATGATGGCGCTGTGCCTGGAGGAAGGCGTGGGCGTCATCCCCTGGAGCCCGCTGGCGCGCGGCAAGCTCACCCGACCCTGGACCGACACGCCGCCGACGAAGCGCGCGGAAACCGACCAGTTCGGCAAGAGCCTCTATCGCGGCACAGAGGACAACGACCGCGCCATCGTCACGGCCGTCGGGCAGGTGGCGGAGGCGCGCGGCGTGCCGATGGCGCAGGTGGCGCTGGCTTGGGTGCTGGCCAAGCCCGGCGTGACGGCGCCGATCGTCGGGGCCAGCAAGCCTCACCACCTGGACGATGCCGTGGCCGCGCTGTCGCTGGAGTTGGCGGCGGACGAGGTGAAGCAGCTTGAAGCCGCTTACGTGCCGCGGCGGGTTGCGGGTTTTCAGTGATCGTTTCGAAGGAAGCAAGGCCTTCTTTTTTGAAAAAAAGAAGCAAAAAACTTTTGTCCCTGCGCTGTAAAAGCGGCCTTGATCTATCCTGCGACACCCGGCTGTTTCGGGTATTGGTAGCAAAAGTTTTTGGTCCTTTTTTCCAAAAGGACTGCTTGCTTGGAGCCAACCCATGAACCACCACAAGCGCACCCTGGCCGGCCAGACGTTGCACCCGGAAACCCTGATGATGGGCTTCGGCTACGATCCCGCCCTCTCCGAGGGCAGCGTCAAGGTGCCGATCTTCCAGACCAGCACGTTCGTCTTCCGCAGCGCCCAGCACGGCAAGGACTTCTTCGAACTCGTCGCCGGCCTGCGCGACCTGCGGCCCGGCGAACAGCCGGGTCTGATCTACTCCCGCTTCAACAACCCCGACCTCGAGATCCTCGAGGACCGCCTGACGGTGTGGGACGGCGCCGAGGCGGCGCTCGTGTTCGCCAGCGGCATGGCCGCCATCGCCACCACCCTGCTCAGCCTGGCGCGGCCGGGCGACGTGGTGTTCTACAACGCGCCGATCTACGGCGGCACCGAGACGCTGCTGATGAAGGTGCTGCCGCGCTTCGGCATCCAGGGTGTGGAGTTCGCCGGCAACCTCGAACCCGACCAGGTTGCCGCCCGCCTCGCCGAAGCCCGCGCCGGCCTCGCCCCTGGCAGCCGCATCGCGGCCTTCATGCTGGAGACGCCGGCCAACCCCACCAACGACCTGATCGACATCGCGCATTGCGCCCAGCTTGCCGCCACCCTGGCGGACCAGCCGGGCGGCCGGCCCACGGTGATCGTGGACAACACCTTCCTCGGCCCGCTCTGGCAGACGCCGCTCGCCCACGGGGCGGACATCGTCGTCTACTCGCTCACCAAATACGTCGGCGGCCACAGCGACGTGGTGGCCGGTGCCGTGCTGGGCAGCCTGGCCGCGCTCAAGCCGATACGCTCCATGCGCAGCGCTCTGGGCACCATGAGCGACCCGCACACCGGCTGGCTGCTGATGCGCAGCCTGGAGACGATGGAACTGCGCATGACCCGCGCCGGCGAGAACGCCGGCAAGGTGGCTGGCTTCCTCGCCAACCACCCGTCTATCGAACGGGTGGGCTTCCTCGGCCATCTCGAGAAAGGCTCGCGCGCGGCGTCCCTTTACGCCCGCCAATGCAGCGGCCCCGGTTCCACCATCAGCGTCTACGTGAAGGGTGGCGAGGCGGAAGCCTTCGCGTTCCTCGACAAGCTCACCCTCGTCAAGCTCGCGGTCAGCCTGGGCGGCACCGAGAGCCTGGCCTCCCACCCCGCCGCCATGACGCATATCGGCGTGCCGCGGGAGCGCCGCCAGCGCTTCGGGCTGCTGGACAACCTGGTGCGGATCTCGGTGGGCGTGGAGCACCCGGACGATCTGATCGCCGACCTGCGGAACGCGCTCAGCTAGGCGGCAGGTCACGCAGCCGCTACGGCGCGGCACCAGGCGACACTCGCAGGCCGAAGCCGCAACGGACAACACGGACAACGCCGTCATCGACACACTTGGCCGAGCAGCGCAACGGCTTGCTGCGCGCGAATATCATGCGATGTTGGTTCTCATGTAATAGCCATCTTGCGAGGGTGCATGCTCACCAGAACGGCCATCTACGAGGGAACGATCAAGGCGGGGCAGACGGATGCCTTCTTCCAGCGGGTGCGGGACGAGTTGGAGCCGATCTGGCGGCGATTTCCCGGTGTGACCGCGGTCCGTGTTCAACGCACGCGGTCGTCCGACGCGGATGCGCGGCCGATCGTCATGATCCTGGAGATGGATTTTGTGGACATGCAGGCGATCGAGGCGTGCCTGGCGTCACCGATACGCCCGGAGGCCCACGCCGCGACACTCGAAGTCATGAAGCTGTTTGACGGCCGCTTCTACCACCTCGTTGCCGAAGCCACGGTCATGGCACCCGATGCCTGATTACGTCATCCAACCCGCGGCGAGGCTGCCTCCGGAGCGGAACACATGCGATCCAGGCTGACCCTGACCATTGAGGACGCGCGCCGTCTTATGGCGGCGGCGCGGACCGAGGCGAACCGGCGGAGACTGGAAGTCAGCATCGCCATCGTCGATGATGCCGGCGTCCTCCTCATCCTGGAACGTCTGGACGGCGCGCGCCTGCACACGCCTGACGCGGCCGCAATGAAGGCAAGGACTGCCGCGATCGCCAGGGCCACGACGGCATCTTTGCAGCAGCAGGTCAGAGCCGATCCTGCGATGCTCTCGTTTCCAGGCCGGATGCCGATTGCAGGCGGCGTTCCGATCGTCCATGCCGGTCAGGTCGTCGGTGGAATCGGCTCGTCGGGTGCTGAACCGGAGCAGGACGAGGCGGTCTGCCACGCCGCCCTGGCCGCTCTTCCCACTATAGGCGACAGCCCGACCGGGTAAGATGGCCCGCAGGTCGGTCCGTCTCAGGTTGCGACTTGCAACCCGCGGCACC
Organism: uncultured Acetobacteraceae bacterium; assembly: GCA_964242595.1. Classification (GTDB taxonomy): domain Bacteria; phylum Pseudomonadota; class Alphaproteobacteria; order Acetobacterales; family Acetobacteraceae; genus BOG-908. The sequence continues at coordinate 36,509 of CAXTBC010000018.1, forward strand.
GAAAGCCTCCTGCTGCCGCGGGTCGATGCAGGACCACACGGCAGCGGCGCCAGGACATCCGGCTTTCTCGCTGTCTGTCCGAGAACGCTCCTGGCGACCGATAGACCGCGTTTGCAGGCGCTTCTGTGCTCGCCGCCAAGCCGCTCCGCGTTACTGCGGATCCACCACGGCCCGCTCCTGCTCATGCAGGCTCACCAGTTGCGCATGCTTGGCCGCCGCGTCCGAAAGCTGCGACGCCGACAGCACCGCACGCATCTCCAGTCCGCGCGAGAGCTTGATCTGGTCGATCTGGTTGCGCAACGCCTCCTCCTGGCTCACCAGCGGCGCCAGGTCGGCCTCGCTCACGCTGCCCGCGCCCAGCATGCGGCTCATGATCTGCTCGTGCACCGTGTGGATCTGCTCCATCACCGGCTTGGCCTGCGCACGGCCGGCATCCTCGATCGTCTTGATCTGCGTCTTCTGCGCGTCCGACAGGTTCGCGCCGCTGAACAGCGTCTCGGCACGGTGGTCGCCATGCCAGCCTTGTGCGAACGCCACGCCGCTGAAGGCGATCAACCCGGTGGTGAGCAGGACGAGGTGAAACCGCATGGTGAAGCTCCTTTGCAAGCGCCGCTTATGCTGCGGCAGGCGAAACATAGGAGGGCCGGCCACTACTGAGCGTTCCAACTGGTAACGCTATGCAACGGCGGTGTGCACTCGGCGGCGGCGCAGCCAGGCCTGCATCGGCGTGTCGACCCAGCGATGCACGGCGAGCCCGGCTGCCGGGCACGCCACCAGGTTCGCCACCAGCAGCACCGCCAGCCCGGCCCCGCCAGCCGGTTCCCACCGTGCGACGGCGCGCGCCAGAGGCGGGACAACGAACACGTGGCTGAGATAGATGGCGTACGAAGCATCGCCTAGGCGCAGCAACAGCCGGGGCAGGCGTGGCCGCAGCACCGCCTCCAGCCCCACGGTGCCAGCCACCACCAGCAGTGCCGGCACGCCCCAGGCGGCAAACCGCCACGGCCCGTGCGGCAGCACCCCCATCAGCAGCGCGCCGCCCGCCAGCAGCATGGCCGCGCTGGCGAGCTTTCCCGGCCGCCAGCCGGCCGCGAAGCAGCCGGCCAGCGCCACGCCGGCGCAGAGTTCCAGCACCAGCCCGTTGGCCAAATAGAGCGGCGCCGGCCAGTCCTCCGCCCGCCAGAAGCCGGCGACCCCGAGCGGCACCAGGACCGGCAGCAGCATCGCCAACGGGGCAACCCGCCGCGCCAGTGCCAGGGCAAACACCAGGTAGAACAGCATCTCGAAGTTCAGCGTCCAGCCCACCGGCAGCACCGGCCGCACTACGCCCCCGGCGTCGCGGGCGGGGATGAACAGGAAGGACGCCGCGAGGTTCCACCCTGCCAACAGCGTGGTGGGTGCCGCGGCGGGCGCCACCAGCGTGATGCCCGTCTTGGCCAGCGTCAGCAGCCAATATAGCGGCACCACCCGCTCGGCCCGCCGCGCCATGAACACCCGCCAGCCCCCTGCGGCGCCGGCCAGCCTGCGGGAGGACGCGGCCACCACGAAGCCGCTGATCACGAAGAACAGGTCCACCCCGGCCGCGCCGTTCGGCCACAGCGCCAGGCCGGGCCGCCCCGCCAGCCGCCCCCACGCTTCCAGCGCGTGGAACGCCACAACCAGCAGGCACGCCACCGCCCGCAACGCCTGCACGCCCAGCAGCACGCCTGTCGCCCGGCCCTGTCCGTCCCGCCCGTTCAGAAAATCAGCCCTCCATCCGGAATGAAGTTGTAGCGCGACCGTGTTCTTCCGTAACATCACAGAAATGACCGCCCGCGCAACGCCAAGACTGCCGATCACCATCCTCGCCGGCGGCGGCCTCAGCCACGTCTCCGGCGGCGTGGGCACGCTGATCGGCTACCTGATGCAGGCCTGGGCGGCCCGGCCGGACGCCCCGCGCGTGCAGGTGATCGATACGAGGGGGCAGGGCGGCCAGGCCGGCGGGGCAAGGCGATTTGGACTGGCGATGATAAGGCTTGCCTGGCTGTGCGCCACCCGCCGCACACGGCTGGTGCACGTGCACATGACCACGCGCGGCAGCGTGCTGCGCAAGGGGCTGGCCTGCAGCGTGGCAGCCCTGTGCGGCACCCCGTTCGTGGTGCACATGCACGGCGCGGACTTTTTGCCGTTCTACCGCGCCCTGCCGCGCGCCTGCCGTGCCCTGGCCACCCTGGTGCTGCGCCGCGCTGCCAGCGTGGTGGTGCTGGGCACCGGCTGGCGGGAGTTCCTGGTGACCGAGGCCGGCCTGCGCGCCAGCCGGATCGAGGTCGTGCTCAACGGCGTGCCCTGTCCGCCGCCGCGCCCACCGCGCGAGGCCGGCCCGCCGCGCATCCTGTTCCTGGGCCGCCTGGGCGACCGCAAGGGCGTGCCCGAGCTGCTGGCCGCTTTGGCCACGCCGCTCCTCGCCGCGCGTGCCTGGCACGCCACCGTCGCCGGGGACGGCGAGGCCGAACGCTTCCGCCAGTGCCGTGACGCCGCCGGCCTGACCGGCCGCATCGCCATGCCGGGCTGGGCCGGCAGCGCCGAAGCCGCCGCACTGCTGGCCCAGGCGGACATCCTGGTGCTGCCGTCCCACCACGAGGCCCTGCCGATGGCGGTGATCGAGGCGCTGGCCCACGGCGTGGCGGTGATCACCACGCCGGTGGGCGCGATGCCGGAGCTTCTGACCCACGGCGAGACGGCGCTGCTGGTGCCGCCGGGCGACGTGCCGGCGCTGGCCGCTGCCCTGGCCGGCTTGGTGGACGACGCGGCGCTCCGTGGCCGCCTGGCGCAGGCTGGCCACGCGCTGTTCCTGGCGCGGCTGGACGCGGCTGCCACGGCTGAGCGCATGCTGGGCATCTTTCGTGGGGCGGCAGGCAGCAAGGAAGGCCTTCTTTTTTGAAAAAAAGAAGCAAAAAACTTTCGTCCGTGCTGTCGCGGAGTTTTCAGCACCACCCGACAGGAAGCAAAAGCTTTTTGGTTCTTTTTCTCGAAAAAGAACTGCTTTCTTTCTCTCTTTCGTGAAAACCGTACTCGTCATAGGCGGCACCGGCTTCCTGGGCTCCGCCATCGTGCAGGCATTGGCGGCTACCCCGGATTACACGCCGGTCGCCGTCTCCCGCCTCACCTGCGACGCCACCGACGCGGCCGGCCTGGCCCGGGCCGCCGCCGGCACTGCCGCCATCGTCAACGCCGCCGCCGGCCCGCCGGCCCGCATGCTGCGCGTGGCGCAGAACGTCAGCGCCATCGCCGCGTCCGGCGGCCAACACGTGGTGCATGTCAGCTCCATGGCCGTCTACGGGGCCGCTACCGGCTGGGTGACGGAGGACGCGCCGCTCGACGCGGCGGGCAGCCGCTACGCCGCCGGCAAGATCGCCTGCGAGGCGGTGCTGCCGCCTGGGGCCGCCATCCTGCGACCAGGCATCGTCTATGGCCCAGGCGGCCAGCAATGGACCGGCCGCCTGTGCCGCCTGCTGCGCGCCGGCCGCCTGGGCGACCTGGGTGCGGCGGGCGACGGCTTCTGCAACCTGGTGCACGTGCGCGACGTGGCCGCGGCGGTGCTGGCCGTCCTGCGCGGCGATGCGGCCGGTGCCTTCAACCTGGCCACGCCGGACCCGCCGCGCTGGAACCACGTGCTGACGCAACTGGCGCTGGCCATCGGCGCCACCCCGCTGCGCCACGTCGGCACCCGCCGCCTGGCCGTGGAATCGCGCGTGCTGGCCGTCCCGCTTCAGTTTGCTAAGCTCGCCGCCGCCCGCGCCGGCCTGGCCCCCGGCCGCCTGCCGGAGCCGATGCCGCGCAGCCTGCTCGCCGCCTTCGCCCAGCATCTGCGCCTGCACCCCGCCCGCGCGGCCGCGCTCGGCTTCCCCCACACACCGGACGAGGCCGGCCTGGCCGAAGCCGCCGCCTGGTTCCTGGGCCAATCCTTGCCGGCCCGATCCCTATCGGCTCGGCTCGGCCCGTGATCGCCGACGCCCAGGACATCGCGCCCGGCACCACGCTGGAGGCCGACATCTGCGTCGTCGGCTCCGGTGCCGCCGGCATCGCCCTCGCGCTCGCTTTGCTCGACAGCAACCGCTCCGTGCTGCTGCTGGAAGCCGGCGGGCAGAGCTACGAACCCGCGTCCCAGGCGCTCTACGAAGGCAGCGTTTCCGATGCCGGCCTGCACGCGCCCACCCACACCTACCGCCGCCGGAGCTTCGGCGGTTCCACCGCCATCTGGGGCGGCCGCTGCGTGCCGTTCGACCCGATCGACTTCGAGCCGCGTCCCTGGATCGCCAACAGCGGCTGGCCGATCGACGCCGCCGCGCTGGCGCCCTGGTACGCCCAGGCCAACAGCCTGTGCGAGGCGGGTCGTTTCGCCTACACGGCCGAGAACGCGTTTCCCGCCGGCCTGCGCCCCATGCTCGCCGGCTTCGACGGTGCGGACTTCACCAGCAACATGCTGGAACGTTTCAGCCGGCCCACCGACTTCGCCGCACGCTACCGCGCCCGCCTGGCGCACGCCCCGAACGCGCGCGTGCTGCTGCACGCCAACGTCACCAGCCTGCACACCGGCCCCGGGGGCACCCACGTGGATCGCCTGGACCTGGCCACGCTGGGCGGCCGGCGTTTCGGCGTGCGCGCCCGCGACGTGGTGCTGGCCATCGGCGGCCTGGAAATCCCACGCCTGCTCCTCGCCTCGCGCGGCCACCACCCTGACGGCCTCGGCAACGCGCACGGCCAGATCGGCCGCTACTACATGTGCCATATCGCCGGCACGCTGGGCGCGCTGTCGCCGGCCGGCGGAAGCGGCGCCGTCTGGCACGGCTACGACGTCTCGGACGACGGAATCTACTGCCGCCGCCGCCTGGCGCTGTCCGCCGCCGCGCAGCGCCGCCTGCGCACCGGCAACTTCATCGCCCGCCTGCACCACCCCCGCATTCCCGATCCGGCGCATCGCACCGGCGCGCTCTCCCTGCTCGCCTTGGCCAAGCCGTTCATCAGCTACGAGTACAGCCGCCGCCTGCATGGCGCGGGCGCCACACGGCTCGCCACCCACCTGGCCCACGCCCGCAACGTGGCGGCGGACCCGCTGGGCACCGCCGGGTTCCTGCTGCACTGGCTGCGCGCCCGCACGCTGGCCGCCCGCAAATACCCCAGCGTGATCGTGGCACCCCGAGCCAACGTCTACAGCCTGGACTTCAACGCCGAGCAGGAGCCCAACCCGGCGAGCCGCGTCACGCTGGCGTCCGAGACCGACGCGCTCGGCATGCCGAAGCTGCACGTGGACTGGCGCCACACCGCCACCGACATGTACACCGTGCGCGCCGCCTTCGCCGCCCTGGCCGACCAGCTCGCCGCCAGCGGCGCCGGCCGCCTGGCCTACGACCCTGCCGAAGTGGAGCCGGCTGCCCTGCAGGACGGCGCGTATGGCGGCCACCACATCGGCACCACGCGGATGTCTGCGAACCCGCGCGCCGGCGTGGTTGACGCGCAGTGCCGCGTGCACGGCGTGGCGAACCTGTTCGTGGCGGGGAGTGCGGTGTTTCCTACGTCAAGTCAGGCCAATCCGACGTTGACGGTCGTGGCTTTGGCGTTGCGGCTGGCCGAGCACTTAAAAGTAAGGAAGCAAGCAGTTCTTTTTTAAAAAAAAGAACCAAAAAACTTTTGCTACTTGGCGCGTGTTTATCGGCCAGGGCGCGACAGAACGGATAAAGGCTTTTGGTTCTTTTTCTCGAAAAAGAACTCTTGCCTTACCTTACTTCGATGATCGCCATCCTGGGAGCCGGCCCCGCAGGCCTCATCGCCGCCGAGCACCTCTCCGCCGCCGGCCACGCTGTCACCATCTTCGACCAGATGGCCTCTCCCGCCCGCAAGTTCCTCCTGGCCGGGCGCGGCGGCTTGAACCTCACCCACAGCGAACCCGCCACCGCCTTTGTCGCCCGCTACGCGGCCGCGGCGCCGCTCATGGAGCGCGCGCTCGCCGGCTTCTCCCAGCAGCACCTGACCGCCTGGTGCGAAGGCCTGGGCCAGCCCGTCTTCACCGGCAGCTCCGGCCGCGTCTTCCCGCGCGCGCTGAAGGCCGCCCCGCTGCTGCGCGCCTGGCTGCGGCGGCTGAACGCCCAGGGCGTGCGCCTTGCCACGCGCCACCGCTGGCTGGGCTGGTCCGCCTCCAGTGCGCTGCTGTTCGCCACCCCGGACGGCGAGCGCGCCGTCACGCCGGACGCCACGCTGCTGGTGCTCGGCGGCGCCTCCTGGCCGCGCCTGGGGTCGGACGGCGCTTGGGTGCCGCTGCTGCGCGCCGGCGCCGTGCAGGTGGTCCCGCTGCGCGCTAGCAATTGCGGGCTCAGCATTGTCTGGTCGGCCGTCTTCGCGGATCGTTTCGCAGGAAGCCCGCTCAAGCGCGTGGCACTCACCGCGGGCGGCCGCACGGTGCGCGGGGAGGGTGTGGTCACCCAGGCCGGTCTGGAAGGCGGCGTCGTCTACGCGCTCTCCGCCCCGATCCGCCAGGCGCTGGACGAGGCTGTCCCCGCCACGCTCCATTTGGATCTGCGCCCGGACCTCAGCCAGGCCGAACTCGCCGCCCGAACTGATGGGGCGCGGCAGGGCCGCTCGCTGCCGAACTTCCTGCGCCAGTCGGCCCACCTGCCGCCGGTCGCCATCGGCCTGGTGCAGGAAGCATTGCACGCCGGCGCACAGGCCGCGCCGCTGTCAGGGCTGATCAAGTCGATCCCGCTGCGCGTCACCGGCACGCAGCCGATCGCCCGCGCCATCTCCAGCGCCGGCGGCATCGCGCTGGCGGAACTGGACGACCACCTGATGCTGCGCCGCCGGCCAGGCGTGTTCGCGGCCGGCGAGATGCTGGACTGGGACGCGCCTACGGGGGGTTACCTGCTGCAGGGGTGCTTCAGCACGGGGGTGCTGGCGGCGCGGGGGGTGATGCGGTTTCTTGAGGGTAGGAAGCAAGCGGTTCTTTTTTGAAAAAAAGAACCAAAAAACTTTTGCTATTGTGGCGCGCGCTACCGGATAGGACCGCGACAGCCGGACAAAAGTTTGCTTCTTTTTTTCAAAAAAGAAGGCCTTTCTTGACTTGCGGCGCCGGATGTTCAGGCCTCGGCTGCTTGCCGGTAGATTTCCGCGTAGGCTTGGCCAGCCTCGGCCCATCCTACGTCCGTGCGCATCCCGCGCGCCTGCATCGCCGTCCACACGCGCCGCTGCCGCCACAGCGCGGCCGTGCGGCTTATCCCCGCTTGCAGCCCCGCCGCCGTGCCGGGCGCGAACACCACGCCCGTCGCCACGCTGGCGGCAATCGCCGCCGCGTTGGCGTCGATCACCGTGTCCGCCAGCCCGCCCACCCGGCTCACCACCGGCACGGCACCGTAGCGGAGCGCGCAGAGCTGCGTCAGCCCGCACGGCTCGAAGCGGGACGGCACCAGGATCGCCGCGCTGCCGGCCTGCACCAAGTGGGCAGCCGCCTCGTCGTAGCCCACTTCCACCCCGACCAAGCCCGGATGGGCGGCGGCGGCCTGCCTGAACGCCTGCTCCAGCCCGGCATCGCCGGATCCCAGCACTGCCAGCTGCGCGCCAGCCGCCACCAGGCCCGCCACGCAGTCTAGAAGCAGGTCCAGGCCCTTCTGGTGGCTCAGCCGGCTGACCACGCCGAACACCAGCGCGGTGTATGACGGCTCCAGGCCGAAGCGTGCCTGCAGCGCCGCCTTGCAAGCCGCCCGGCCGGCCAGCGCGGTGGCGGTGAAACGGGCAGGCAGATGCGCGTCGGTGGCCGGGTTCCAGATTTCGGTATCGATGCCGTTCAGGATGCCGGTGAGCACGCCGGTGCGCGCGCGCAGCAGGCCGTCCATGCCCATGCCGCCCTCCGGCGTGCAGATCTCGGCCGCGTAGCCGGGCGAGACGGTGGTGATCCGGTCCGCGTAGCGCAGCCCTCCCTTCAGCATGCCGATGGCGCCGTAATACTCTACGCCCTGGCTGTCATAGGCGCCCTCGGGCAGGCGCAGCTCGCACAGCAGCCGGGCCGGCACCTGGCCCTGGAACGCAAGGTTGTGCAAAGTCATCACGGTGCCCGGGCGCCTGCCGCCCGCCAGCGCGAGGTAGGCCGGCGCCAGCCCAGCCTGCCAGTCATGCGCGTGCACCACGTCCGGCAGGTAGCCTTCAGCACGCCCCTGGCCCAACAGCGAGGCCGCCCAGGCGAGTGCGGCGAAACGCTGCGGGTTGTCCGGCCAGTCCTGCCCGTCCGGCATGGTGTAGGGGTTGCCCGGCCGTGCGTACAAATGCGGCGCGTCCAGCACGAACACGTCCAGCCCGCCGGCACGCCCGCGCAGCACGCGCGCGTCGCCGCCGAAGTAATCGTGCTCGGTGAACGCCACTGCGCCTTGCAGCGCCGCCAGGGTGGCTGGGTAGCCGGGGAGCAGCGTTGTGACCTGCACGCCGTAAGCGTGCAAGGCGGCCGGCAGCGCGCCCACGACATCGGCGAGGCCGCCGGTTTTGATGATAGGGTAGGCTTCGGAGGCGACGGAGAGGATGTTCATGAACGCCGAGTTGAGCTTAAGGAAGGCCAGGGGCTCTGCCCCTGGACCCCGCTAAGGACAGTCGTCCTTAGAACCTGTTCGTAAGAGAGCCTTAACGAATGGGGGGCTGGGGCCTTGAGGCCCCAGCGGGGTTTGGGGCAGAGCCCCATGCTTACTTCATCGCATCCACCATAGGCTGCGTAATCAGGCAAACCCCCCGCGCCGAGCGCCGGAACCGCGCCGCGTCCAGCGCCGCGTCCTCGCCCACCACCAGCCCGTCCGGGATCACCACGCCTCGGTCGATCACCACGCGGTTCAGGCGCGCGCGGCGGCCGATCTGCGCGTAGGGCAGCACCACGGCTTGTTCCACGCAGGCGAATGAATGCGTGTGCACGCCGGTGAATAGCAGCGACTGCCGCACTTCGGTGCCCGAAACGATGCAGCCGCCCGAGACCAGCGAGCTGATCGCCTGGCCGCGCCGCCCGTCCTCGTCGTGCACGAATTTGGCCGGCGGCACGATCTCGCCGTACGTCCAGATCGGCCAGTTCTTGTCGTAGAGGTCCAGCCCGGGAATAAAGTCCGTCAGGTCGATGTTGGCGGCCCAGTAGGCATCCACGGTACCCACGTCGCGCCAGTAGATCTGGCTGTCAGGCGAAGAGCGTACGCAGGAGTTCTCGAAGCGGTGCGCCACCGCGCGGCCTTGCGCCACGAGGTAGGGGATGATGTCGCGGCCGAAATCATGTGTGGAGCCCGCGAGCGTCGCGTCGCGTCGCAGGATGTCGATCAGGAACTTCGTGTCGAACACGTAGATGCCCATACTGGCCAGGCTCCGTCCCGGCTTGCCGGGTATCTCGGGCGGGTCGGCCGGCTTCTCCAGGAACGCGGTGATGCAGTCCGCCGCGTCCACCGCCATCACGCCGAAGCCGGAGGCTTCCTCGCGCGAGACCTCTATGCAGCCCACCGTCACGTCGGCCCGCTGCTCGCAATGCTGTTGCAGCATCGGCTCGTAGTCCATCTTGTAGACGTGGTCGCCGGCCAGAAGCACGATGTAGCGCGGCGCGTAGCTCTCGATGATGTCGATGTTTTGGAACACCGCGTCCGCGGTGCCGGCGTACCACCCCGTCTCCGTCACCCGCTGCGAGGCGGGCAGGATGTCGAAGCTCTCGTTGCGCTCGGGGCGGAAGAAGTTCCAGCCGCGCTGCAGGTGGCGGATCAGGCTGTGTGCCTTGTACTGGGTGGCGACGCCGATGCGGCGGATGCCGGAGTTCAAGGCGTTGGACAGGGCGAAGTCGATGATGCGCGACTTGCCGCCGAAATACACCGCCGGCTTGGCGCGTATGTCGGTCAGCTCCATCAGCCGGCTGCCGCGCCCGCCCGCGAGCACGTAAGCCATCGCGTGCCGGGCAAGTGGAGCATGATCCAAGCGGGTTACCTCTCTTCGAAATGCAGGTCTGGAGGCGCCGCCTCCAGCGGGGTCCAGGGGCAGAGCCCCTGGCCTGACCTACTTGGCCGAACCCCAGATCTCCGAGGCATATTCCCGTATAGTCCGGTCAGAAGAAAACCACCCCACCCCCGCAATGTTGAGGATCGCCGTCCGCCACCACCGCTCGGGCGAGCGCCACAGCGCGGCCACCTCGTCCTGCCTGGTGTTGTAGCTGTCGAAATCAGCGGTCACCAGGAAGCGGTCGTAGCGCAGCAGGCTTTCCACCAGGTCGCGGTAGCGGTCCGGCTCGCCGGGCGAGAACACGCCGGACGCGATCGCCTGCAGCGCCTGTTCCAGCGCGGGCGACGCCGCCACGGCCGCGTGCCCGCTCATGTCGCCGCGGCGGCGCGCCGCCACGTCCTCGGCGGTCAGCCCGAAGATGAAGATGTTGTCCGCTCCCACGTGCTGGCGGATCTCCACGTTCGCCCCGTCCAGCGTGCCTATGGTCAGCGCCCCGTTCAGCGCCAGCTTCATGTTGCCGGTGCCCGAGGCTTCCAGCCCTGCCGTGGAGATCTGCTCGGACAGATCGGCCGCAGGGATGATCCGCTCGGCCAGGCTGACATTGTAGTTTGCCAGGAACGCGACCTTCAGCTGGCCGGCCACCATCGGGTCGGTGTTGATCGCGTGTCCCACATCGTGCGCAAGCCGGATGATCTGCTTGGCGACCTTGTATCCGGGCGCTGCCTTGCCGGCGAACAGCTTCACGCGCGGCACCGGGTCGCTCATCGGCTGCGCACGCAGGCGGTTGTACAGGGCCACGGTCTGCAGGATGTTGAGCAGCTGCCGCTTGTACTCGTGCATGCGCTTGATGTGCACGTCGAACAGCGCGTGCGGGTCCACCGCCAGGCCCAGCTGCTCGCGCACCACGCCGGCCAGGGCCTGCTTGGCCACCAGCCGCTGTCCGGCCACCGCCGCCTGCAACCCGGCGTCGTTGGCCAGCGGCGCCAGGTCCGCCAGCCGCTCGGGATCGGTCAGGAACGCGGGCCCGATCGCGTCCGTCAGCACACGCGTGAGCCCGGGGTTGGCGCGGTGCAGCCAGCGCCGGAACGTGACACCGTTCGTCTTGTTGCTGATCCGCCCGCCATAGACGCCGTGCAGGTCGGCGAACACCGTCTGCCGCATCAGCTCGGTGTGCAGCGTGGAGACGCCGTTCACCGCGTGGCTGCCGACGAACGCCAGGTGCCCCATGCGCAGCCGCCGGCCCTGCTGCTCGTCGATCAGTGACAGGGCGGCCAGCAGCGCGTCGCCCGCGTGGTGCTCCCGCCGCGCGCGTTCCAGGTGCTGGGCGTTGAGCATGTAGATGATCTGCATGTGGCGCGGCAGCAGCCGCTCGAGCAGAGGCACCGGCCAGGTCTCCAGCGCCTCGGGCAGCAGCGTGTGGTTGGTGTAGCTGAACGTGGCCACCGTGATCCGCCACGCCTCCGCCCAGTCCAGCGCGTGGTTGTCCACCAGCAGCCGCATCATCTCGGCCACCGCGATGGCGGGGTGCGTGTCGTTCATCTGGATGGCAGCACGCTCGGGCAGGCTGGCCAGGTCCGCGCCCTCGCGCAGGTGGCGGGCCACCAGGTCCTGCAACGAGGCCGAGGCGAAGAAGAACTCCTGGCGCAGCCGCAGCTCCTGCCCGGCGTCCGAATCGTCGCCGGGGTAGAGCACGCGCGAGACGGATTCGGTACGCACGCGGTCCCGGAAGGCGCCGACGTGGTCGCCGCGGTTGAACTCATCGAGGTCCAGCTTCTCGATCGCGCGGGCCGACCACAGCCGCAGCGTGTTGGCGTGGCCGCCGCCGCCGCCCACCACCGGCGTGTCGTAAGCCACGGCCGAGAGCGTCTCGGCCGGCACCCAGGCGAAATGCGCGCGGCCCTCGGCATCCTGCCGGGCCTGCACGGCGCCGCCGAAACCGACGATGTAGGCGACCTGCGGCCGTTCGAATTCCCAAGGATTGCCGATCGAGAGCCAGTCGTCCGGCAGCTCGCGCTGTTCGCCGCCGGTGATCTCCTGCCGGAACAGCCCGTATTCATAACGTATGCCGTAGCCGTAGGCCGGGATGCGCAGCGTGGCCATGCTCTCCATGAAGCACGCCGCCAGCCGGCCCAGCCCGCCATTGCCCAGGGCCGCGTCCGGCTCCTGCTCGCGCAGCACGTCGATGTCCACGCCCAGCGAGGCCAGCGCCGCGCGTGCCGGCTCCAGCAGCCCGAGGTTGCCCGCCGCATCGAACAGCAGCCGGCCGATCAGGAACTCCAATGAAAGATAGTACACCCGCTTGCCGCCTGGCACGGGGGACTGCCCCGTCTCCAGCCAGCGTTCCACGACGAAGTCCCGGATCGCGTGCGCGGTGGCGGCGAACCAGTCGCGCGGCGCCGCTTCGGCCGGTGCGCGGCCCACCTGGAACACCAGCTTGTCCAGGATGCGCGCGCGCAATGCCTCGGTCCCGCTTGCACCGTCGGCGAGCCTGCTCGCGGGTGGGATGACGGCCACGTCGTCCATGCAATGATTCCCGGCTGCCGCGCCTGGCGGGACTGCACCGCGCAGCCGCTGCCAGCCTAGCGTCGGCGCGTCGCGCCGTCACCCACCGCGCAGGCGTGCCGCGGCGTGCAGGCACTGCTCCAGCAGCGCCTCCGGCGAGGCCACGGCCGTGTCGAGCACCAGGCCTGCGTCCGCCCACGGCTCGAAGCCGTGGCAAAGCACCGCCTGCCAGTCCGGCTGTACGTGGCCGGCGATGTCCGCCGTCCGGCCTTCCACGCGCGCCTGGTGGACGGCGGCGTCCGAACACCACGAGGATTTCGACCAGCCGGGCTACGCCGGCTGCTGCCACCTGCCGCCAGGCCAGCCGGCTCTCGCCGACCGGGTTCACGCAGTCGGCCACCACGGACGTGCCGGCGCGCAGGTTCTCCTCGGCCAGGGCGTTGGCCACTGCGTAGCCGGCAGCACCCGGTTCGGCCACGCCGGCCCGCAGCATCGCCTGCTCGACCGTGTCGATCCGCAGGTAGGCCGCACCCAGCCGTGCGGCCAGCGGGCGCGCCAGGGTGGTCTTGCCCGCGCCCGGCAGGCCGCCGAACACCACGAGGACGGGCCCGGGCCGCTGCAACCCGCTCACCGCTTCGCCGGCTTGCAGGCCCACAGGCCCAGCAGCGCCAGCCCCACCGGCACCAGGGCCCACGCGCTGCCCCGCAGCATTTGCCAGGTGGCCACGGACCAGCAGGCGCTGAAGGCGAAGCCGGCCAGGTTCACCAGGCCGCCCCAGCCCTTGTGGTTGCGCCGCAGGTCGGTCCGCCGGATCGGTGCCGGCCGCCACAGCCTCAGCAGCAGGTTGCACCCGATGTTGCCGGCGATGCCGACCGCCATGGCCGGAATGGCGGCCGGCAGGCTGATGGCCAAGCCGCCTACGGACACCACCAGGATCGCCAGCATGCCCAGGCAAGCGGCCTGCAGCTTGGCGCGGTCGGCCGCCCAGCGTCCCACCGGCGCCATGCGCACCAGCTCGGCCGCTTCGTCGCCCATCATGGTCACGCTGACGAACAGCCGCGCCAGCTCGCCGGCGCTCAGCACCGGGGCCGCGCCAACAGCGTCGCGTCCCCGCCGCCGCCGGTGCTGCGCCAGATGGCGGCCACCGCGGGCACCAGGTAGATCAGGTAGTAGGCGGCCACCCGGCCAGCCCCGGGTAACGCCGTAGCAGGCGCAGCTCCTTGCCCACCAGCGCCGTGCCCGCGCCGGCGCGGAATGTCCGCCCGTCGGCCCGCAGCGCCGCGTCCTGCCCCGCCGTCCCGGCCACCACCGCCTGCGCGCCGGCAGCGAACCACAGCTGCAGCGCCCAGCCCGTGGCCAGCGCCGCGGCCAAGTCCAGCGCCAGCAGGGCGGCGATCGCCCAGGCGTCGCCCAGCAGCGCGCGTGCCGGCATCCACAGCACGCCGCGCGAAGCGGCCTCCGTGGAGGGTGCCAGAACTCGCCGGGCGCGATGGTCAGGTTCAGGCCGTCCGCGGCTTCGGCGCCCGGCCTTCAGTTCGTGGCCGCCTCCGGTGCCGATACAGCGCGGCCTCGCACCAGGTCGTGAATGAAGCCGAGCTTCTCGATCACCTTCGGCGAGAGCACGAACGGGTAGAGGTCCGCATGGCCCATCGAGCGGTTGAGGTTGTTCACCGCGAAGGCCAGCGGCAGCCACGCGTCCACGATCACCGCCATGTCGCCCTCCCGGTAGGGATCGAAATCGATGTCGGCCTGCAGCCCCGCGGCGCGCGAGAGCTTGGGGTGGATCGACACACCGAACGATCCCGCCATTTCCAGCGTGTCGACGATGTGCAGGTAGTGTGCCCAGGTCTCGGCGAAGTCCTCCCAGGGATGGCTCGTCGCGTACTCGCTGACGAAGTATTCCTGCCAGCCGGGCTTGTGCGCGTGGCCGTAATGGTCGCGCAGGGCCTGCGCGTAGTCGGCCCGCTCGTCGCCGAACATCGCGCGGAACGGTTCGAGGTAGGCGGTGCCGCCGACCAGGATGTCCCAGTAATGATGTCCCACCTCATGACGGAAATGGCCGAGCGGTGTGCGGTACACCTCGCCCATCTGCTCGCGCATCCGTTCGCGCTCGGCGTCGTCGCCCTCCTTCAGCGCGATGGTGATCAGGCCGTTGTCGTGACCGGTCAGCACCTTCGGCTGCGCGCGCGTCTCGGCCAGGAAGTCGAATGCCAGGCCGTGCTGCGGGTCCTGCTGGCGGGTCGCGAGCGGCAGGCCGAAGCGCAGCAGCGTGTAGAATAGCCGGTGCTTGGCAACCTCAAGCGCCCGCCAGCGGGCGAGGTTGTCGAGGTTCGAGAGGTCTGGAACCACGTGGTTGTGCCGGCACGCCACGCAGTAGGTGTCCGTGTTATTCGCCGGGATCAGCCAGTTGCACGCGTCCTGCCCGGCATTGGCACAGAACCGCCACTGCTTGTCGGAGTCGCCCCATAGTGCGCCCTGTTGTTCCAGCGCGCGCATGCAGGACGTGGAGGGCTCATACCCGAGCGTGTGACCGCATTGCATGCAGCTTGTGTTCTCGAAATACAGCATCTGGCTGCAGGCGGGACATTTGAAGAGGCGCATGGCGCGGCTAACGCCAAGCGAGCAAGAAAGCAGTTCTTTTTTGAAAAAAAGAACCAAAAAACTTTTGCGCCCTGTCGGGTGGTTCAGGGCAGAGGCGCGACAGCGGAGTCAAAAGCTTTTTGCTTCTTTTTCTCGAAAAAGAAGGCCTTGCTTACTTGCCTGTCCCTGAGGCGCGCTTCTTGCTACCACCCGCCGCATGACCCTGCACGTCGCACTCACCCACCGCACCACCTACCAGTACGATCGCCCCGTGGCGCTCGGCCCGCAGACCATCCGCCTGCGCCCCGCCCCGCACGCCCGCACGCCCATCGTCTCCTACGCCCTGCGTATCGAACCGGCCGGCCACTTCCTCAACTGGCAGCAGGACCCGCAAGGCAACTTCCTCGCCCGCGTGGTGGTGCCGGACCGCACCCGCCGTTTCGAGGTGACGGTCGACCTCGTTGCCGACATGGCGACCATCAACCCGTTCGACTTCTTCCTCGAGCCGGAGGCCGAGACCTGGCCGTTCACCTACGACCCGGTGCTCGAGCAGGAGCTCGCCCCGTTCCGCCGCCTTATCGAGCCCGGCCCGCGCCTCAACGCGCTGCTCGCCGGCATCCCGCGCGAGACCACCCGCACGATCGACATGCTGGTGGGCTTGAACCAGCGCGTGCAGGCGCTGGTCGCCTACATCGTGCGCCTGGAGCCGGGCACCTGGGCGCCGGAGGAGACGCTCGAACAGGGCAGGGGAAGCTGCCGCGACAGCGCCTGGCTGCTCGTCCACGTGCTGCGCCACCTCGGCTTCGCCGCCCGCTTCGTCTCCGGCTACCTGATCCAGCTGGTGGCCGACGAGGCGCCGCTCACCGGCCCGGCCGGTCCTACGTCGGACTTCACCGACCTGCACGCCTGGGCGGAGGTCTACCTGCCGGGCGCCGGCTGGATCGGGCTGGACGCCACCTCTGGCCTGCTCACCGGCGAGGGCCACATCCCGCTGGCCGCTAGCCCCGACCCGCTCTCGGCCGCGCCGATCAGCGGCGGCGTGGACCCTGCCGAGGTGGAGTTCGGGGTGGAGATGACGGTGACCCGCGTGGCCGAGAGCCCGCGGGTGACCAAGCCCTACACCGAGGCGCAGTGGCAGGCGATCCTGGCCGCCGGACGTCATGTGGACCGGGCGCTGGAGGACGGCGCGGTGCGCCTGACCATGGGCGGCGAGCCCACCTTCGTGTGCGCCACGGACAGGGAGGCGCCGGAGTGGACCACCGACGCGCTGGGCCCCACCAAGCGCAGCTATGCCGGCCGCCTGCTGCGCCGTCTGCTGCCGCTATGGGCGCCGGGCGCGGCGATCACCCAGGCGCTCGGCAAGCACTACCCCGGCGAGCAACTGCCGCGCTGGGCGCTGGGCGCGCATTGGCGGCGCGACGGCGAGCCGGTGTGGCGCGACCCGGACCTGCTCGCCGGCGACGACGGCCAGGGCGCGGCCACGCAGGACGACGCGCAACGCTTCTGCGCCGCCCTGGCCGAACGCCTGCAGGTGTCGCCCGGCCTGATCGTTCCGGCCTATGAGGACGTGCACTATTACTTGTGGAAGGAGAACCGGCTGCCAGCCAACGTGCTGGCCGAAGCCAACCACCTGAAGGACCCGCAGACGCGCGACCGCCTGGCCCGGGTGTTCGGCCAGGGGCTGGATGCCTGCGTGGGCTCGGTGCTGCCGCTACGCCGCGTGGCTGCCGGCGGACAGCGGCGCTGGCAGTCCGGACGCTGGTTCTTCCGCTCCGGCGTCCTGTTCCTGGTCCCTGGCGACGCCCCCGTGGGCTTCCGCCTGCCGCTGGACAGCCTGCCCTGGGCCGACCCCGCCAGCATCGAGTACGACCAGCCCGCCGACCCCTTCGCACCGCGCGGCGCCCTGCCGCCGCGCCAGGATTTTCGCCGCGTGAACGAGCCGGCGCCCTGGGGTCTGCCCGGCGCCACCCACGCCGAGGAAGGCTACGCCGGCATGATACCTCAGCGCCTGCTCGAGGCCGGGCGCGAGGAGCCTGGCCTGGTCCGCACCGCGCTGGCCGTGCAAGCCCGCGACGGTAAGCTGCACGTCTTCTTCCCGCCGCTCACCGCCGCCGAGGACTGGCTAGACCTTGCCGCCAGCGTGGAGGACATCGCCCGGGACCTCGGCGTGCAGGTGGTGCTCGAAGGCTACACGCCGCCGCGCGACCCGCGCCTGAACCAGTTCAGCGTGACGCCCGACCCCGGCGTGATCGAGGTGAACATCCACCCCGCCGCACACTGGGGCGAGATGGTGGAGCGCACCACCCAGCTCTATCAGGTGGCGCGCGAGGAGGGCCTGGCCACGCAGAAATTCATGCTGGACGGCCGCCACGTGGGCACCGGCGGCGGCAACCACGTGGTGATGGGGGCGGCCGAGCCGAAGGACAGCCCGTTCCTGCGCCGCCCCGACCTGCTGAAAAGCCTGCTCGGCTTCTGGCACAACCACCCGAGCCTGTCCTACGCCTTCAGCGGCCTGTTCATCGGCCCCACCAGCCAGCACCCGCGTATCGACGAGGCGCGCATGGACAGCGTGGGCGAGTTGGAGATCGCCTTCGGCCAGATCGCGCCGCACCGTGAGACGCCGCCCTGGCTCACCGACCGTATCTTCCGCAACATCCTGGCCGACGTCACCGGCAACACCCACCGCACCGAGTTCTCCATCGACAAGATGTACGCGCCGGAGAACGCCACCGGCCGGCTGGGCCTGGTGGAATTCCGCGCGCTGGAGATGCCGCCGGACGGCCGCATGTCCTTGGCGCAGATGCTGCTGATGCGCGCCGCGGTGGCCGCCTTCTGGCAGGCGCCCTACGAGCGCACGCTGGTACGCTGGGCCACCCGCCTGCACGACGACTTCATGCTGCCGCACTACGTGCGCCAGGACTTCGCCGGCGTGCTGGAGGAGCTGGCCCAGCTCGGCTTCCCGCTGGATGCCGCCTGGTTCGCCCCGCACATGGAGTTCCGCTTCCCGCGCATCGGCGGCGTGCAGCTGGACGGCGTGGGGCTGGAGCTGCGCCACGCGCTGGAACCCTGGCACGTTCTGGGCGAGGAGCCGGCGGCCGGCGGCACGGTGCGCTACGTGGACAGCAGCGCCGAGCGGGTGGAGGCGCGGGTGACCGGCTGGGCGGAGGAACGTTACGTGCTCGCCTGCAACGGCCGTGCGGTCCCGCTCAGCGCCACGTCCACCGTGGGCGAGTACGTGGGCGGCGTGCGCTTCAAGGCCTGGGCGCCGCCCTCGGCCCTGCACCCCACCATCCGCGCGCAGAGCCCGCTGACGCTGGACGTGTACGACCGCTGGAGCGGCCGCAGCCTGGGCGGACTCGCCCACCACGTCGCCCACCCGGGCGGGCGCAACTACGACACCTTCCCCGTCAACGCCAACGAGGCCGAGGCCCGCCGCCGCGCCCGCTTCTTCGCCTTCGGCCACACGCCCGGACCGATGACCGAGCCGAAGGCGTATCCAGGCAAGGAGCATCCGCGTACTCTGGACCTGCGCCGGTGAACGCGCGCCTGCACATGAATGACTAGGGGAGAACGATGATGATCAGGACCGGACTTTATGCGGCCTTGCTAGCTGGCCTTGTTGCGGCGTCCGCTCACGCCGGCCCCCCGGCGGCGGCCAAGAGCGCCAAGCGCGGCGTCGCCTACGACTTCGCAGCGCCGGCCGACCTCGCGGCGCTCTCCCCGGGCGTGAGCTGGTGGTACAACTGGGGATCGGCGCGCAACGTCGGCATCCCCGCCAGCGACCTCACCAGCTACCAGCTCGACTACTACCCGATGCTGTGGAACGGCAGCTTCAAGACCGGTCCTATCGAGACCTTCCTCAAGTCCCACCCGACGGTGCAGTACCTGCTGGTGCTCAACGAGCCGAACGTCGGCGGTCAGGCCTACCTCACCCCGCAACAGGCCGCCCAGCTCTGGCCGCGCTACGAGTCGATCGCGACGGCCACCGGGGTGAAGATCGTGGGCCCGCAGATCACCTGGGGCACGATGCCGAACTACAACGACCCGGTCGCCTGGCTGGACGCATTCTACGCCGCCTACGAGGCGGCCCATGCCGGCCGTCAGCCCAGGATCGACTACCTCGGTTTCCACTGGTACGATTACGGCCTGGCGGACCAGCTCGATCGCCTCGACAAGTACAACAAGCCGATGTGGGTGACCGAGTTCGCCAACTGGCACAGCCAGGACGACGGCGCGCAGATCACCACGCTGGCCGAGCAGGAGGCGCAGATGACCTCGATGGTGGCGACCCTCGAGGGGCGCAGCGACGTGTTCCGCTACGCCTGGTTCAGCGGCCGCGTCAGCCCCGACCCGCATTTCAGCAGCCTGCTCGGCGCGCCCGGCCAGCTGACCGGGCTGGGGCAGCTCTACATCACGCTACCTTACTGACCTCGTTGCCGCTGGGATGACCCGTCCGCGTCGCCCGCCTCGTCGCCGCTCGTCACGCGCCTGCCCCGGCTAGCATGCTGGACAAGGGCACCGACGAGCTTCTGGACCATGCGGGCCGGCTGCGCGCGCCCTGGCGGCGCCTGCTGGGCTCGCTCCTGGGCATGGGCATTGCGGTGCTGCGCGAGCGCACGGCAGAGCTGAACCGGGCCTGCGCCGAGGAGGGCGCGGCCGCCTTGCTGGCCGTGCCGAACGCGGGCACCTGGCAGTGCGACCCGATCCCGTTCCTGCTGCCGCAGGCCGAGTTCGCGGCGCTCGCCGTCGGCTTGGCGCAGCGCGCCGCCCTGCTCGAGGCGGCCCTGGCCGACGTCTACGGCCCGCGCCGTCTGCTAAGCGAGGGCCACCTGCCGCCCGCGCTGGTCTACCCCGCGCAGGGCTACGTGCGCGCCTGCCGCACCACCCTGGCCGGCGCCCCGCCACCCGGCCGGCACATGAACCTGTACGCCGCCGACCTGGTGCGCGGGCCGGACGGCAGCTGGTGCGTGCTGGCCGACCGCACCGGAGAGCCGGCGGGCCTGGCCTACGCGCTGGAGAACCGCCGCATCATGGCCCGCGTGCTGCCGGAGCTGTTCCGCAGCGCCGAGGTCACCCAGCTGCGCCCGTTCTTCGATGCCTGGCAGGACAGCCTGCAGCGACGCGTGCCGGACGGCGTCGGCAACCCCGGGCTGGCCCTGCTCACCCCGGGCCATGCCGACCCGCGCTGGTTCGAGCACGTGGTGATCGCCCGCGCGCTGGGCTGCGCGCTGGTGGAGGACGGCGACCTCAGCGTCCGCGACGGCGCGCTGTGGGTGAAGACGCTGCGCGGCCTGCAGCCGGTGCACGTGCTGCTGCGCCGCCAGCGCGGCGGCGCCATCGACCAGCTGGAGCTGTCAGGCGACACCTCGTGCGGCACGCCTGGCTTGCTCACCGCCTGGCGCGACGGCCGGGTGCAGGTGCTCAACGGCCCCGGCGCCGGCTGGGCGGAAGCGCCTGGCCTCGCCGCGGTGCTGCCCGCCTTGTGCCGCGCGCTCACCGGCCGCGAGCTGGCGACACCCAGCGTGCCCACGCTGTGGCTGGGCGATCCTGCCGCGTACGCCGCCTGGCAGGCCGATCCCACGCGCTACCACGTGCTCTCGGCCACCGAACGCGGAACCGAGGCGCGGCACCCCGCCGCCATGCCGGCGCCCGTCTTGGCGGAACTGCGCGCCCGCATCGCTGAACGGCCCTGGGCCTACGCCGCCGTCGCCGTCCCGGTGCCGAGCGCCGCCCCGTGCGTGGCCCAGGGCGAGTCGCTGGAGCCGCGGCCCGTCTCCCTGCGCCTGTTCCTGATGCATGACGGCGCGTCGTGGCGCCCGTTGCCAGGCGGGCTGGCGCGCATCATGAACCCGGAGGACGCGCTGTGCGGCCGCCTGCCGCACAGCGCGCGCAGCAAGGACGTGTGGGTGCTGCAGGAGGACGAGCTGGACATCTACGGCCCCGCCAACCTGGCGGTCCCGGCGCTGCAGATACGTCGCACCGCCGGCGACATGCCGAGCCGGGTGGCCGACAACTTCTACTGGCTCGGCCGCTACCTGGAGCGGCTGGAGAACGCCGCCCGGCTGATACGCATCGTGCTCACCCGACTCTCGCGCGCCACCATGCTGCCGCGCGACGCGCCGGACCTGGCGGTGCTGGTGTGCTGCCTGGCCGAAGCCGGGCTGGTGTCTGAGGAGCTGGCTGCCGGCGCGGGCCCTGCCCAATTGGCCGACCTGCTGCTGCGCGCGCTGGCGCGCGACACCGGCACCGTCGCGCGCCTGACCGGCCGCGTGCGCGAGCTGGCCGACACGTTGCGCGACCGGCTGAGCGGCGAGATGCACGCCACCATCGCGCACGACCTGCGCCGCCTCAAAGGCAACCGCGTGCTGCTGCGTCCCGGCCAGCGCGCGGTCGGCATCGGGCTGATGGCCGATTTCGCCGGCCAGGTGCTGCAGTTCTGCGCTACCGTGTCCGGCTACGCGGCGGAGAACATGGTGCGCGGCGGCGGCCGCCTGTTCCTCGACCTCGGCCGGCGCATCGAGCGCGCGCAGGCCGTCGCCGGCCAGCTCGCCTACGCGCTGGACCAGAGGCCGGAGCGAGTCGAGGGCGGCCTCGCCCTCTGCCTGGAGCTGTGCGACAGCGCGCTCACCTACCGCGCGCGCTACCTCACCGCGCTGCAACCCGCCCCGGTGATCGACCTGGTGGTGGCCGACGAGGGCAACCCGCGTGCCCTGGGCTTCCAGCTCGTGGCCGCCCGCGGAACCCTGGCGATCCTGGCCGGAAGCGACGACGCGGCGCTGGCCGTTTCGCTGGACCAGGCGATCGGCGAGACGCGGCTGATGGTGGCCGACCTGGCCGGCGCCGCACAGCAGGCCGAGCTGGTCGCTGACCTGGTGCCGCGCCTGCGCGGCATCCGCGCCCAGCTCGCCACCGTGTCGGACGCCGTGATGCGGCAGTATTTCGCGCTGCTGCCCGTCACCTTCACGGACGGCACGCAATGACCTCGCCTGCATGATCTACCGCGTGTGCCACCGCACCAGCTACGCCTACGCCAGCGACGTCGACCTCGGCGCGCACATGCTGCACTTGCAGCCGCGCGTGCTGTCCTGGCAGCGCGTGATCGCCAGCACGCTTGCCGCCGATCCGGTGCCCGCCGCCATCCGCCACGGCACCGACGGATTCGGCAACGCCGTCGCCTGGATGTTCCTCGACGAGCCGCATCCGAACTTCGCGGTGACGCTGGACGCTACGATAGAGGTGACGCCGCCCGCGGTGCCGCCGCCCGAACGCACGCCCTCTTGGGAGGACGTCTCCGCCGTAGCCTATGCCGGCGGGGCAGGGGCTTTCGAGGCGGCCGAGTTCCTGTTCGACAGCCCGCACGCGCCCGCGCTTGCCGAGGCGCGCGACTACGCAGCGCCCTCGTTCCCGCCGGGCCGCCCGGTGCTCGAGGGCGTCATCGACCTCAACGCGCGCATCGGCAGGGATTTCACGTTCCGCGGCGGCGTTACCGGGATCGACACCACCGTCAGGCAAGTCCTCAAGCAGCGCGCCGGCGTCTGCCAGGATTTCTCCC
Source organism: uncultured Acetobacteraceae bacterium (assembly GCA_964242595.1). Classification (GTDB taxonomy): domain Bacteria; phylum Pseudomonadota; class Alphaproteobacteria; order Acetobacterales; family Acetobacteraceae; genus BOG-908. The sequence continues at coordinate 59,109 of CAXTBC010000018.1, forward strand.
ACCTGATGATCGCCGGCCTGCGCGGGCTCGGTCTGCCGGCGCGCTACGTGAGTGGCTACATCCGCACCAGGCCGCCGCCAGGCCAGGCCAGGCGGCGCGGCGCGGACCAGTCCCACGCCTGGGTCGGATGCTGGCTTGGCCCGGAGCACGGCTGGGTGGATGTGGATCCCACCAACGACATCCTGATCAGGGACGAGCACGTGGTACTGGGCTGGGGCAGGGACTTCTCCGACGTGAGCCCGCTATGCGGCATCATCCTGGGCGGCGGCAAGCACAAGCTTACGGTGAGCGTGGACCTGGAGCCGGTTTCGTGAGAAGCAAGCAAGGCCTTCTTTCTTGAAAGAAAGAAGCAAAGAACTTTTGAACCTAGGTGCGGCTCCATTCGGAGGCGCGCGCCACACGGACAAAAGTTTTTTGGTCCTTTTTTTCAAAAAGAACCGCTTCCTTCCTTAAGGCAAACACGTGAACGGACTACTCGACGGCTACGACAAGGGCGGCTTCTTCTGCGAGCTGATGGACTGCGCCACGCACGACCCGGCCGTGCAGCTCATCGCCGCCCGCCTCGCCGCCATGGACCCGGCCGAGCTCGCCCGCCGCGCGCAGATTGCCGAGATCGAGCTGTTCAACCAGGGCATCACTTTCACCGTCTACTCTGACAAGGACGCGATCGACCGCATCCTGCCGTTCGACCTGATCCCCCGCGTGCTCACCGCGCGCGAGTGGGACGTGATCGAACGCGGCGTGCGCCAGCGCGTGGCCGCGCTCAACGCGTTCATCTGGGACGTCTACCACGAGCAGCACATCCTGAAGGACGGCGTGGTGCCGGCGGCCCTCGTGCTCGGCAACGCCAACTACCGGCCGGAGATGGTGGGGCTGGACGTGCCCTGCCGCACCTACGTGCACGTGTGCGGCACCGACATCATCCGCGACGAGGCGGGCCGCTTCCTGGTGCTCGAGGACAACGCCCGCACGCCCAGCGGGGTCAGCTACGTGCTGGAGAACCGCACGATGATGCGCCGCATCTTCCCCGACCTGATGGACGGCATCGCGGTGCGCCCGGTGGGCAGCTACGGCATGATGCTGCAGGCGGCGCTGGCCGAGATCGCGCCCACCGACGTGGCCGACCCGCAGGTCGTCCTGCTCTCGCCGGGCATCTACAACAGCGCCTATTTCGAGCATATTTTTCTCGCGCGCGAGATGGGCGTCCCGCTCGTCGAGGGCAATGACCTCGTGGTCCAGAACGGCAGCGTCTGGATGCGCACCACCGCGGGCCTGGCGCCCGTCCACGCCATCTACCGCCGCCTCAACGACGATTTCCTTGACCCCGACGTGTTCCGCCCCGACAGCACGCTGGGGGTGCGCGGGCTGATCGACGTCTGGCGTGCCGGCCGCGTCGCCATCGCCAACGCGGTGGGCACCGGCGTTGCCGACGACAAGGCGATCTACGCCTACATGCCGCGCATCATCCGCTACTATCTCGGCGAGGATCCCGTGCTGGCCAACGTGGACACGCATATCTGCGGCGAGCCCGAAGGCCTGGCCCATACGCTGGCCAACCTCGAGGACCTCGTCGTCAAGCCGGTAGGCGAGTCCGGCGGCTACGGCCTGATCATCGGCCCGCACGCGACCAAGCAGGAGATCGCCGACTTCCGCGTGCAACTGCAGGCGGACCCGGCCAATTACATCAGCCAGCCGATGATCAGCCTGTCCGTCTCTCCCACGCTGGCCGGCAACAAGCTGCTGCCCCGCCACGTCGACCTGCGTCCGTTCGCGATCACCGGCAAGAAGACGTGGGTGCTGCCGGGCGGACTCACGCGCGTGGCGTTGCGCGAGGGTTCGCTGGTGGTGAACTCCTCGCAGGGTGGGGGGTCTAAGGACACCTGGGTGTTGGAGTGACGGAAGGAAGCGGTTCTTTTTTGAAAAAAAGAACCAAAAAACTTTTGCTCCCTGTCGGATGCTCACCGGCCATCGCGCGACAGCGGAGTCAAAGTTTTTTGGTTCTTTTTTTCAAAAAAGAACTCTTCCTTCCTACCGGTCGGCAGACATGAACGAAGAACCCCAGCG
>CAXTBC010000019.1:0-59703 GCA_964242595.1 uncultured Acetobacteraceae bacterium
GCAAAGGGGGTCAATTCAACTCGTCCATTCTGTTCACCCGCAGGGGCGCACTCCAGTTAAGAGGTGATCGGCGTCCAAAAGCCCCCCCCTTCCGCTGGTGGTTCAGATGGCTTCCGTGTTGAACAGGACTTGTTTTAGGACGCTGGTTGTGGAGGCAGTCGAGGAGATCCGTCGGGCCTTGGTGCAGGACAAGTCGATCAGGGCGATTTGCCGCGACCGCAGTATTGCGGAAGGTTTTGCGGTCAGAGGCGACCGAGTTTCGTTGCGAGCGTGAGAAGCAGCCGCTGCCCCGGACCGGCCCTGGCAGGATACGCTGGATCAGCTGCTCGAGGCCAATTAGGGCAAGACGAGCCACGAGCGTCTGACGTCGATCCGGATGTTCGAGGCGCTCCATGGTTAAAGCTATCGGGCGCCTACGATACGGTGCGGCGGTATGCGCGCACCTGGCATCGACGTCGGTTGACGCATATGTGCCGCTGAGTTTGCGCCAGGCGAGGCGTATCAGTTCGACTGGAGCCATGAGATCGTGCATTCACCCACCGCCTAATCAAGCACCGGAGGAGGGCTCCGTTTGGACGCCGATAGGGGCACCTATGGCGTGCTGATCGATGTCAGAGCGGTTCCAACGAGGGTGGAATCGCGACTCAGAACACCGGAGCGCCTTGAAGTGTGTTTCATAGGTCTCCGATGATCTCCGGAGTGACTCTCATGAGCTTGCGGCGCGGACAGACCTACTCCCACGATCTACGTGATCGTGTGGCAAGCGCTGAGGAAAGCGCTCGGCCGGTCGCTGCCCGGTTTGGGATGAGCGTGCAACCGAACCTGTAGGTGGTGCCGGACGGGTTACACGACCAGCAAAGCGTAAGATGCGCATCATGCTACCGAAGTTTTCCTGCTTCTCTTTTTAAAAGAGAACGCTTCCGTGCTTCCCAAAGCAAACCCCAGCGACAACGCTGGCAAGGCTGTCAACTGGTAACGCTGGATGTTAAGGCTGAGCGCCGCGTAGGCCAGTATGTTGTATCCGCCGAGCCCGAACAGCAGGAGCAGCAGGTAATCCCGGCGCCGTGCGGCACACCACGTAGTCCACACGAAGCAAGGCAGGCCGAGAAGCAGGAAGCCGTCTATGCCCAGGCCGCGCCAGGTCAGCGGCAGCATGGTGGCGAGGTAGGCTGGCCAGGCGTGCAGGATTCCGGCGACGATCCGGCGATCCTGCAACGCAGTGGCGTGCCAGTAATCCAGGCCCTGGCTGGCCATGATCGTGGCCACCTCCCGCCCGTAACCGTTCTGCCCGAGATCGTAGTACCCGCCCGGCTGGTCGAAGTCGAACCGGCTGGCAGTGGCGGCGCCGAACCAGCGTCTCGCCAGATGTGAACCGGTGGCACCGCTCCAGAACACGAGCGAGGCGGCGTAGTCGCGCGGCGGCATGGCGTCGAAAACCGCGCGAGTGGACAGCGCGATGCCGGAACGCGAATCCGTCAGGCGGAACATGCCCGAGACGGCGTGGTTGCGTAGTGCCCAGCCACCCACGAGGGCGGCATAGACGCAGGCGGCCGAGACCAGCGCAGCGAACGGCCTGGCGCGCTGACGCAGGGCAACGGCCGCAGCGGCGAGCCAAGCCAGAACGCAGAACGGCAGGAAGATCGCCTTGGTGAGCGTCAGCGCCGCGAACAGCAAGCCGGCCAGCGCGAAGCGCCAAGCCTGTCGCGTGCGCCACGCCCTGGCCAACGCAAGCATGGACGCGCAGACGAGGAACATCGCGAGCCAATCCGACATCAGGTCTCCCCACACCTTCTGCATGTGCGTGTCCAACAGCAGGTATCCGCATGCCGCAAGGCCTGCTTCGGGTATCCCGGTCAGCATCCTGGCCAGTATGAACAGGCACACGCCTGAGAGCAGGATCAGTGCCAGGTTAGCCAGACGCGGCACAGCATAGAGGCGAGGGGGACAGGCGGTGTTGCTGGCCAGGCAGGCGGGCGTGAACGCCGCGAACCCGGGGTCGATCGCCATGATGCCTGCCAGGAACAGCGGGTACACAGGCTCACGCCCCAGCCCGGGGATCGCTGCACCGGACATGGAATAGACGTGATCGGCGTGGAGGTGGGTGGCGCCGGCGAGGTAGGCCGGCACGTCGCCGTGCGCCGGCGCTACCGGACCGCCTTTCGGAGTGCGGAAGAGCAGGGCGGCCAGGATGAGGACGGCCAGGGCTGGCCAGCCCCCGAAGGAAGCCAGGAAGCGTAGTCTCTTCTTAAAAATGCAACTGCTGTGACTGGCGTGATAAGATCGTCTCACACGCAGCCAGCCCTTTGGAGGTGCTGGAGGTCACTCATCGAAAACCCCGGGTTGAGGGTGGCAGGGATCAAAGCCGTTTGTAATCGGAAGTGCAGCACAGGGCGCCGACGATGACGGACAACAACTCGGTCCCAGAGCTCCCTCAGCGTCCGGCGGCGTCTGAGCAGGGTAACGCCACAGAGCGGACGACGCCTACCATGAATCGACGACCAGCAGCAGGCGGAGGTGACGCAGATCGTCTCGCACTTTAAGAGCAGAACACCCAGAAGGAAGAAACCGGCTTTGCGAGGCGCGCGCTGTCCTCGTAGCCTTATGCGATCGCCCGAACCGAGGATGTGCCGCTCGCCGTTCCTGCGTTGTGGATGCACTCCCATCGACTAGCTGCGTTGAAGTTTCAATAACAAACCCGCGTCGAGCGCCTTGTTCGATATGTCTTACGCGTTGACCTGCTTCCTGTGTTGTTCCATCCGTTCGAGAACTCCTTCCGTTAGGGATGTGGCCGCTGTCCTGCCGACGCCACTTCCGCGTGCACGGCGGGTCTCCAGCCCAGCTAGGCATGCTGGGCCCGCAGCGGAGCTGTAGCGAGCCGTTTCAAGTCGCGCGTGCGCCGGGCCGTGACCGCCCGCTTACCCTTTGGCGTTGTAGCCGCGTTGCTTTCGCACCGATGTGTTCATCGCCCAGTCAAGCCAGACTGCAGCCCGATCGAAGATTTTCGGAGAGAGACGCCGCACTGCCGCAGAGGCCTGCCGGGATGCGAACGCATCCTCCTCCACGTCTCCAAAATGACGACACCGGAGCGACCAAAGTCGGCCTTGCGCCCGGAGAAGTGTTTGGGTGCTTCCTCTTTGCGTGACGTTCGGCTGAGCAAGCTCATCCTCCAAAATCAAGAGCAGCTCATGCGCAGTCGTTAAATCATCGGTGTCGCAGGCTTGGTTGAAGGCAGTGAAGGTCTGGTCGGACACCGGTCGGCCAAGTCGCCTGTCCGCTTGCCTGATGGTCATGGCCGTAGTTCCAGGATGCCGCGTGAGACTCGTTGCGTTAACAACCTTACCGGATAAAGGTTAACAACCAGAAAAGACGCTTTCGCCTGCTATCCCGTTCCGACTGCCCACGAATGCCGGTTGTCGCCACCTGACAGCGCGGGAGGCCGAACAGGGTGCATGACTAGGCAGCGAAAGACGCTCATCCGGCACCGATCGGGGGGACCTGGTGCCTCGGCTACAGTGCGGGGTGGAAACCTGTCGCCGGAAGCCTCCCTCAATGCTGCCTAGAAACAATTGTTCGGCGGCCGTGGGTGGGCCGGGCTACTTGACGTGACGCTTTATTGTATTGTGCTTCGCCCTTGAACAAAGATGCAGGAGATGGGTATGCCAGGCCGGTTTGACTTTACCGGTCAGGGCGTGTCGCAGCTCGAAGAGCTATTGCTCGCCTTCGCCCTCTCCGCGCTCGTCGGGCTGGAGCGCGAGATACGCCAGAAAAGCGCCGGCCTGCGGACCAACACGCTCGTCGGTGTCGCGGCGGCGCTGTTCATGCTGATCTCGAAATACGGGTTCATGGACGTGCTGCAGAACGGCCGCGTCGTGGTCGACCCCTCGCGCGTGGCCGCGCAGGTGGTGTCTGGCATCGGGTTCATCGGTGGCGGCGTGATCTTCATGCGGCGCGACGTCGTGCGGGGACTGACGACCGCGGCATCCATCTGGCTTACAGCAGCGATTGGCATGGCGTGCGGAGCCGGGCTGCCGGTTCTGGCCCTTGCGACCACGGCCGGTCATTTCGTCATCATGCTCGGCTTTCCGCGACTTGTACGGGCCTTGCCTCGTGAGCGGCGAACCGCAACTCGGCTCAACATCATCTATCAAGGCGGGCACGGGATGCTGAGCACCATCCTGACTGCGTGCACGGCGCAGCGCTTCGTTATCGGCCACTTCGAAGTTGAGAAGGATAGAGGCCTGGATGGTCACAACGCAGCCCGGGACATGGCCGATTTGGAGGGAATTGAAGCCGAGTATGCTGGGCGGGAAACTGCCGCCTACGCGCAGGCCTCACGACCTGGCAGCCCGTTTCGGGGGTCACGCTGTTCGTCGTAGCTGTTCTATTCCAAGGCGGGACGATTACGTGTGTTCCTCGCCAGGCAGGCGACGAGCGCCTTGCGGTTCGTCCAGAGATAGGCTTACTAAAAGTCCATTCGCCTTGTCGGTAAGCTTCGATAGCGGTAAGACAACCAGTTGCTAAACGGGTGCAATAACCGAGCCGTGAAGCAGCGCAAATCCTGTAAGTCAGTCGCACTGCACAGGCGCTATAAAATGTTGTTACAGAAGGCGCAAGAGTAGTAATCGGCCATAGACAAAATATAGCCGAGGAGTTCGGCGAATAATCAAGGCTGAAGATTTACGGAGCTACTAACCGCGCGATTACTTTGGTCTGCACTGACTTAACATGAATTACGCATAGGCGCAGGCGCTTGCAACAAAACGGGCCTTCAACCGCTGGTATATACATCCCACCCAGACCACCAACGACGAGCCACAAACAAGATGGCGGCGCAGCCGGGGGGAGACTGCGCCGCCTATGCACCGGCCGCCAGCGCGGGGGGGATGCGCCTCAGCCTGGTGACAATTCGGATATCGGCACGGCTGCCGGGACTGCAACTGTCAATCGGCATTTTCACGAAGCTGTGTTAATACGCCTTCATGAAACCTGAACAGCACGGTCTAGTCCCGTCCGGCCAGGAACTCTTTCATCTTGGCAAAAAAGCCCTCGTGCTCCGGGCTGCCTTTGGCATGACCCTTCGCCTCGGCCTCGAACTCCTCCAGCAGCTCGCGCTGCCGCCGCGTCAAGTGCTGCGGCGTTTCCACCTTGGCCTGGATTACCATGTCGCCGCGAGCGGTGCTGCGCAGCACCGAAAACCCGCGCCCGCGTAGCCGGAACTGCGCCCCGGCCTGCGTTCCGGACGGAACTTTTACCTTTTGCGTCGTGCCATCGATCGCCGGCACCTCGATCTCGTCGCCCAGCGCGGCCTGGCTCATCCGTAGCGGCACCTCGCAGAACACGTGCGCGCCCTCGCGATGGAACAGCGCGTGCTGACGGATGGCGACGTGCACGTAGAGGTCGCCGTTGGTGGCACCCTGTCCGCCCGCCTCGCCCTCGCCCTGGATGCGAATGCGCGTGCCGTCCTCCACACCGGGCGGCACGGTCACCTGCAGGGTGCGCTCGCGCTGCACCGTGCCGGCGCCTTGACACACCCGGCACGGGCTGCGGATTACCCGGCCGGCGCCGCCGCAAGTGGGGCAGGTCCGCTCAATCAGGAAGAAGCCCTGCTGCGCCCTTACCTTGCCGGCGCCGTTGCAAGTAGCGCAGGTGTCGGCTGCCGCCTTGCCGTCGGAGGACCCGGTGCCCCGGCACGCTTCGCACGTGACCCGTGTAGGCACCCGCACCGGCGTCTTGACACCGGCAAAGGCCTGCGCAAGGTCGATCTCCACCTGGACCTGGATGTCGGCGCCCGTGCGGGTGCGGCTGCGGCCGCCGCGCCCGGTGAAGTCGCCGAACATCTGGTCGAAGATGTCGCCCAGGCCGCCGTTGCCGGAGAAGTCGAACCCGCCCGGCGCCCCACCGCCCTGCTCGAAGGCAGCGTGGCCGAACCGGTCGTAGGCGGCGCGCTTCTGGTCGTCCTTGAGGACCTCGTAGGCCTCCGAGACGATCTTGAACTGCGCCTCCGCACCCTTGTCGTTGGGGTTGCGGTCAGGGTGGTACTTCATTGCCAGCTTGCGGTAGGCCTTTTTCAGGTCGTCCGCGCTGCAGTCCTTAGCGACCTCCAGGGTCGCGTAGTAGTCGGGTTTTGCCATCGGGGTCCTCGAGCAAGACAAGGCCAAGGGCTCCGCCCTGGACCCCGCTGGGTCCTTGGCCCCAGACCCCGGCTTCGCCCTCAGGCGTGGGGCGCAGCCGGGGTCTGGGGCCAAGGCCCCAGCGGGGTCTGGGGCAGAGCCCCAGCCTTCCTTAAGCTGACTTCTTCTTGCTCTCGTCCAGCTCCTCGAACTCGGCATCCACCACGTTGTCGCCACCTGCCGCGGGCGCCTCCGCGCCCGGCCCGGCGGACGCCGCGGCCTCCGCCTTGTAGACGTGCTCGCCGATCTTCATCGCCGCCTGCGTCAGCCGGTCGCTCGCCGTCTTCAGCGCGTCGGCGTCCGAGCCGTCCATCGCCGACTTCACCGCCGCCACCGCCGATTCCGCCTCGGTGCGGTCGGCAACCGGCATCTTGTCGCCGTGCTCCTTCAGATTCTTCTCGACCTGATGAACTATGGCTTCCGCCTGGTTCTTCGCCTCCACCATCTCGCGACGCTTCTTGTCCGTCGCGGCGTTCGCCTCGGCGTCCTTCACCATCTTCTCGATGTCGGCGTCCGACAGGCCGCCGCTGGCCTGAATGCGTATCTGCTGCTCCTTGCCGGTCGCCTTGTCGCGCGCGCTTACCGAAACTATGCCGTTAGCGTCGATGTCGAACGTCACCTCGATCTGCGGCATGCCGCGCGGCGCCGGCGGGATGCCGACCAGGTCGAACTGGCCCAGCATCTTGTTGTCGGCCGCCATCTCGCGCTCGCCCTGGAACACCTTGATGGTGACGGCGCCCTGGTTGTCGTCGGCCGTCGAGAACACCTGGCTCTTCTTGGTCGGGATCGTGGTGTTGCGGTCGATCAGCCGGGTGAACACGCCGCCCAGCGTCTCGATGCCCAGGCTCAACGGCGTCACGTCGAGCAGCAGCACGTCCTTCACGTCACCGCGCAACACGGCGCCCTGGATGCCGGCGCCGATCGCTACCACCTCGTCCGGGTTCACGTTGCGCGCCGGGTCGCGGCCGAAGAAACTCTTCACCGCCTCGATCACCTTGGGCATGCGCGTCATGCCGCCAACCAGGATCACCTCGTTGATGTCGGACGCACTGACGCCGGCATCCTTCAGCGCGGCGCGGCACGGATCCATCGTGCGGCTGATCAGGTCGTCAACCAGGCTCTCGAGCTTCGCGCGCGACAGCTTCATCACCAGGTGCTTCGGACCGGAAGCGTCGGCCGTGATGAACGGCAGGTTGATTTCCGTCTCCTTCGCCGTCGACAGCTCGATCTTTGCCTTCTCGGCGGCTTCCTTCAGCCGCTGCAGCGCCAGCTTGTCGCTCCGCAGGTCGATGCCCTGGTCGCGCTTGAACTCGCTGGCCAGGTAGTCGATCACCCGGGCGTCGAAATCCTCGCCGCCCAGGAACGTGTCGCCGTTGGTGCTCTTCACCTCGAACACGCCGTCGCCGATCTCCAGCACGGAGACGTCGAACGTGCCGCCGCCGAGGTCGTAGACGGCGATCGTACCGCCGTTCTTCTTGTCCATGCCGTAGGCCAGGGCGGCGGCGGTCGGCTCGTTGATGATTCGCAGCACGTCGAGGCCTGCGATGCGGCCAGCATCCTTGGTCGCCTGGCGCTGCGCGTCGTTAAAGTAGGCCGGCACGGTGATCACCGCCTGCGTCACCTTCTCGCCGAGATAGGCCTCGGCGGTCTCCTTCATCTTGCCCAGGATGTCGGCGCTGATCTTGCCGGGCGCGTATTTCTCGCCGCGCGCTTCCACCCAGGCGTCGCCGTTGTCGGCCTTGACGATGGTGTAGGGGACAAGGTCGCGGTCCTTGGCGACCAGCGGGTCGTCGTAGCGGCGGCCGATCAGGCGCTTGACGGCGTATAGCGTGTTGGCCGGGTTCGTCACGGCCTGGCGCTTGGCAGCCTGGCCCACCAGCCGCTCACCGCTCTCGGTGAAAGCCACCATGCTGGGCGTGGTGCGCGCGCCTTCGCTGTTCTCGATAACGTGGACGTCGCCGCTTTCCATGATCGCCACGCACGAATTGGTCGTGCCGAGGTCGATTCCGATCACCTTGCTCATACGCTTAAAACTCCTTCACAGCGGCCAGGTGCGGCCCGAAGCACCGCACGCAGCCCTTTTGTCGATGTGCCGGGATGTATTCAGCAGGCTGCCACAACACAAGGGGCAGGCTGGAAGCCAAGCGGCTCGAACTAGAACATAGAGCGAACATTTCGTTGCCTAGGTCTACCCTACCCGGATAGTTTGGCCGTCACGCCCAGCGCCGCGCCAGCGGCCCCATGGAAGGAACACCTTGCGATGCCGTATCGCCGCGCGACGAGCCATGCCCCGCTAGCAGGCCTGGCCGCGCTCCTGGCTGCCACCAGCCTGACGCCGGTGCGCGCCCAGACCAGCTTCATCGCGCCCGATGGGCATAACCGTTTCCCAGCGGTAACCATCTTCTGCCCGAACGGCAACGGCGTGGCCCCTTGCACGTTCGGTGGCGGCTCGGGCGGCTCCAGCGGCCCCGTCAGCATCAACCTTGGCGGCAACGCCGTCTCCGCCGGCAACCGCTTCCCGGTCTCCGATGCGGCGCTAGACGCGCTGATCAGCGGCGGCGCGCTGAGCGTCAGCGTCGCCGGCACACCGACGGTCACCCTGGGGGTCGGCGCGGCGGCGATCGGCGCGGTCAGCGTGTCGAACTTCCCAGGCCTGCAGGCGGTCAGCCAGTCCGGCGCCTGGACCGTGGGCCTGGCCGGCGGCGCCAGCGTCGGCGTCGCTTCCCTGCCCGCCCTGCCGACCGGCGCCAATGCCATCGGTTCTGTCAGCGTCAGCAACCTGCCTGCCACCCAGGCGATCAGCGGCGCCATCAGCCAGGCCGGCAGCTGGACGGTGGGCCTGGCCAGCGGCGCCAGCGTCGGCGTCGCATCGCTGCCGGCTTTGCCCGCGGGCAACAACACTATCGGCGCCGTCACCATCAGCGGCACGCCCACGTTCACCTGCACGGGATGCGGCGGTTCGGGCGGCGGCGCGGGCGGCACCGTCAGCCAGGGCGCCGGGGCTTCGGCCAACCCGTGGTGGATGGAAGGCCTGGGCAGTGCGGGGTCGCCGTCCGGCGGCGTGGTGAGCGTGCAGGGCGTCAGCGGCGGGGCGGCCGTCCCGGTCAGCGGCACGCTTGCCGTCTCGGCCTTGCCCGCCTTGTCCGCAGGCAGCAACGCCATCGGCTCGGTCAACGTCAGCAACCTGCCGGCTACCCAGCCGGTTTCCGGCACGCTCGCCGTTTCGGCGTTGCCGGCCTTGTCCGCAGGCAACAATGCTATCGGCTCGGTCAGCGTCAGCAACCTGCCGGCCACCCAGGCGATCAGTGGCGCCATCAGCCAGGCCGGCAGTTGGACGGTGGGCCTGGCCAGCGGCGCCAGCGTCAACGTGGGCTCATTGCCGGCCCTGCCCGCCGGCAACAACGCCATCGGCTCGGTCAGCGTCAGCAACCTGCCGGCCACCCAGGCGATCAGCGGCGCCGTCAGCCAGGCCGGCAGCTGGACGGTGGGCCTGACCAGCGGCGCCAGCGTCGGCGTCGCATCGCTGCCCGCCTTGCCCGCCGGTACGAACACCATAGGCGCCGTCACTATCAGCGGCACGCCCACGTTCACCTGCACGGGATGCGGCGGTTCGGGCGGCGGCGCGGGCGGCACCGTCAGCCAGGGCGCCGGGGCTTCGGCCAACCCGTGGTGGATGGAAGGCCTGGGCAGTGCGGGGTCGCCGTCCGGCGGCGTGGTGAGCGTGCAGGGCGTCAGCGGCGGGGCGGCCGTCCCGGTCAGCGGCACGCTTGCCGTCTCGGCCTTGCCCGCCTTGTCGGCAGGTAGCAACGCCATCGGCTCGGTCAGCGTCAGCAACTTCCCGGGCACGCTGGCCGTCTCGGCGCTGCCTGCTTTGTCCGCCGGCAACAACGCCATCGGTTCGGTCAGTGTCAGCAACCTGCCGGCCACCCAGGCCGTCTCCGGCACGCTTGCCGTCTCCGCCCTGCCCGCCCTGTCCGCCGGCAGCAACGCAATTGGCTCCGTCAGTGTCAGCAACCTGCCGGCCACCCAGCCGGTCTCGGCCACGGCCTTGCCGCTGCCCGCCGGTGCGGCCACGGCCGCCAGCCAGGCGGCACCGCTGGCGCCCGTGGCCCCCGCCGCCGCCACCGCCACCAACGCGATGCTGCTCGGGTGCCAGGCCGCCACGACCCTGCCGACGTTCACCGCGGGCCAGCAGGGTGCCGTGCCCTGCGACACGTCCGGACGCCCCTACGTCGTCAGCGTGCCGAGCGCCAACAACGTGCCCAGCTACCTCCAGGCCGTCAGCTCGGGCGGCGCCAGCGTCTACCGCGCCATCAACGCGGCGAGCTCCGCCATGCCCGCCACGGTCAAAGCCGGCAGCGGCATGGTCTACGGCTACGAGGGCTGCAACAGCGGCTCGGGTGCGGTCTACCTGCGCCTGTTCCCGCTGGGCACGGCGCCCACCGTCGGCACCAGCACGCCCAACATCACCAAGCTGCTGCCTGCGGGCGCCTGCCAGACGATGTCCATGAGCCTGGGCCTGGTGTTCGCCAACGGCATCGCCCTGGACGTGACCAGCGGCAACATGGCCGATTCCGATACCACGACGATTGCCACTGCCAACCAAGTGGCCGTGGAAGTCTACTACAAGTGATTTAAACGGACTGTAAGCAAGTGGGGCTCTGCCCCACTTGCTTACAGATTTCAATGCACCCCCACAATCGCCAACGGATCATCCCCGCGCAGATCCCGCACCCCCGCATCGTCCCGGTGCCACCACCCGCCCCCCAGCGCCTGGAACAACGCCGTCGTGTCCGCCAGCCGCGCCGCGCGCGCCTGGATCAGCGTCAGCTCCGCTTGCAAAGCCGCCTGTTGTGCGCTGAGGATTCCCAGATAGGCCACCTGCCCCAGCGACACCTGCAGCCGCACGATGCGCAGTGTCTCGCGCGCCGCCTGCGCCGCCCGCCCGGCGGCGGCAAGCGCGTCGGCGTCCGCCTGCAGCGCCGCCAGCGTGTCGGCCACGTTCTGGAACGCCCCCAGCGTGGTGTTCTCGTAATCCGCCGTCGCCTGCTCCAGCGCCGCGCGCGCCGCACGCGCCTTGTGCAGCAGCATGCCACCGTCGAAGATCGGTTGCGTCAAGGACGCGGCGACGGTCCAGAACCCGTTGCCGCTGGCGAACAACTGCCGGAAGAAGTTGGACTGGGTGCCGCCGGCGGCCGAGAGCGTCAGTTGCGGCAGCCGGTTGGCGATCGCCACGCCGACGTTGGCCGTGGCGGCATGCAGGTTGGCGGCTGACTGCCGCACGTCCGGCCGCTGGTTGACCAGCGAGGCGGGCACGCTGACCGGCAACTGGCGCGGCAGGGTGATCTCATCGAGCACGAACGTCTCGGGAATCGCCTGGTCCGGCGTGGCGCCCAGCAGGGTGGCCAGCGCGTCGCGCTGCTGGTCCAACTGACGGCGCAGCGGCGGCAGCGTGGCCTGCGCCTGGGCCAGCGCGGTCACTTGCGCCAGCTGGTCCACCTGAGCGATCTGTCCCACCGCCAACTGCTTGTCGAGCACCGCCAGCAGCTCGCGCTCGGCGGCGATGATCTGCTCGGTGGCCTTGATCTGCGCGCGCAACGAGGCCTCGTTGATCGCCGCGTTCACCAGGTTCGACGTCAGCGTCAGGTACGTCGCCTCTAGCTGAAACCGCTGCTGGTCGGTCTGCGCCACCTGGTTCTCTACCTGGCGCCGGTTCAGACCCCAGATGTCCGGCGAGTAGGAGACGGCCAGCTCCGCGGTGATCAGGGTGTAATATGGGTTGCCGTTCAGCTGGTAGCCCGACGCCGCCGACACGCTGCGCGTCGCGGTCTTGTTGCGCGTCGGCTCGAACGTGGCGCTCAGGCTCGGGAAGAAGTTGCCTTCCTGCGCGTACAGCGTCTCGCGTGACTGCAACAGCGCCGCCTGGGCGGACCGCAGATTGGGGTTGGCCGCAAAGGCCTGCGTCACCAGCGCGTTAAGCGCGCGCGAGTGATACAACGTCCACCACTGGCCGGGGATGTCGAGCCCCGACACGTAGGCCTGCGCGTCGTCGTGCGCCTTCAGCGGCGCCGGCGCATACCCCGCCGCGGCGGGCGGCGTCGGCTTGTGGAAGTCCGGCCCCACCGCACAGCCGCCCAGCAGGCACAATGCCGTCGTGCACAGCAGCAGCCGCATCACCGGCGCGCCTCGGCCAAGGCGGGCTCTTCCTCGTGGCTCACCCGGCGGGAGAACATGTCGAGCAGCACAGGCAGCACGGTCAGGAACAGCACCGGCGCCAACGTGATGCCGCCCACCACCACCAGCGCCAGCGGCCGCTGCACCTGGCTGCCAATGCCTGTCGAGACGGCCGCCGGCAGCAGCCCCACCATCGCCACCACGCACGTCATCACCACCGGCCGCAACTGCACCGTGCAGGTGCGCGCCACAGCCAGATAGCGTTCCGCCCCACCCTCGACCTGCTGGTTGAAGTAGGTGACGATGATGATGCCATCCATTGCCGCGATGCCCATCAGCGCCACGAAGCCGATCGCCGCCGAAACGCTGAACGGCGTGCCGGTGACGAACAGCATCAGGATGCCGCCGATCAGCGCCATCGGGATCACGCTGGCGGCCAGCAGCATGTCGACGATCGAGTTGAAGTTCACGTACAGCAGCAGGCAGATCAGCACGAAGGCCAGCGGGACCACCACCGACAACCTGGCGATCGCCTCCTGCAGATTGCCGAACTCGCCCACCCACTCGGTGTGGTAGCCGCCGGGGATTACCACCTGCGCGGCCACTTTCTGCTGGGCCTCGAGCACCGTCGTTCCCAGGTCGCGCCCGCGCACCGAGAACTTGATCGGGATGTAGCGCTCCTGCCCCTCGCGGTAGATGAACGACGCGCCGGAGGCCAGCCGCACGGTGGCCACGTCAACCAGCGGCACCGGAATGGTGCCATTGCCGCTAGGGTTTGGTGCGTTGACCACGATGTGACCGATCGCGTCGAGGTCCTGGCGATACTGCGAGGACAGTCGCACGATGATTGGGAAGTTCCTGTCGCTGCTCTCCTCGTACACGTTGCCGGCGGCCTGGCCGCCGATCGCCGCCTGCACGGTGGTGTTGATGTCGCCCGGCGCCAGCCCGTAGCGCGCCGCGCGCACGCGGTCCACGTCGATGCGCACCGTCGGCTGGCCCAGCGAGCGCAGCACGGCCAGGTCGGTCACGCCAGGTATCTTGCTCATCACCTCGGCCATCTTGTTGGCCGTTGCCTCCAGCACGCCCAGGTCGCCGCCGTACAGCTTGACGGAGTTCTCGCCCTTCACGCCGGACGCCGCCTCCTCCACGTTGTCCTCAATGTACTGGGAGAAGTTGAAGTCCACGCCCGGAAACGCCGCGACCAGCCGCTTCGTCATCGTGGCCACCAGGGCCGCCTTGTCCACGCCGGACGGCCACGTGTCGAACGGCTTGAGCGGCACGAAGAACTCCGCGTTGAAGAAGCCGGTGGCGTCCGTGCCGTCGTCAGGCCGGCCGTGCTGGGAGACTACGGTGATCGTCTCGGGGTAGCTCTTGATGATCCGCCGGATCGCGTTCACCCGGCTGTCGCCCGCCTCCAGCGAAACCGAAGTCGGCATCGTCGCGCGTATCCAGAGGTTGCCTTCCTCCAACTTTGGCAGGAACTCCAACCCCAGCGAGCGCGTGCACAGCCCGCACACCACCAGCAGCACCGCCATGCCGCCCAGCGTCAGCAGCCGGTTGGCCAGCGCCAGGCGCATCAGCGGCACGTAGGCGCGGTGCAGCCGCCGCACGAACCAGGTGTCGCGCTCCTCCATGACAGACGGCAGGAAGATGGCGGAGAGCGCCGGCGTCACCGTGAAGGTGGCGATCAGCCCGCCGGCGATGGCGTAGGCGTACGTCTTGGCCATCGGCCCGAAGATGTGCCCCTCGATCCCGCTCAGCGTGAACAGCGGCACGAAGGCGGCGATGATGATGGCCGCCGAGAAGAAAATCCCCTGGCTCACCTCGGTGGCCGCCCCCGCGATGACCAGCGCCTTGCCCCGCAAACCGCTGTCGGACCGTCCGCGGTGGATCACCGAGGTGCGGAACCGCTGCGACGGCGGCTGCGACATGCGGCGGATGATGTTCTCCATCATGATCACCGTCGCGTCCACGATCAGCCCGAAGTCGATCGCCCCCACGCTCAGCAGGTTCGCCGACTCGCCCTTCATCAGGATAAGCCCGATGGCGAACGAGAGCGCAAACGGGATGGTGGCGGCCACGATCAGCGCCGCGCGCACGTTGCCCAGGAACACGTATTGCAGCACGAAGATCAGCAGCACGCCTTCCACTAAATTGTGCAGCACGGTGTGCGTGGTCACCCGGATCAGGTCGGATCGGTCGTAGATGCGCTCGATGCGCACGCCCGGCGGCAGGATGCCGGTGCTGTTGATCTTACCCACCAGCGCCTCCACCGCCTTGATGGTCGGCGTGCTTTCGGCCCCGCGCCGCATCAGCACGATGCCCTGCACGATGTCGTCGGAATCGTCCTGCCCGGCGATGCCCAGGCGCGGCTGGGCCCCGATACGCACCTCGGCCACGTCGCTGATCCGCAGCGGGCTGTTGGTGTTCTGCGAGATCATGGTGTTGCGTATGTCGTCGAGCGAGTGGATCAGGCCGATGCCGCGCACCACGGCCGCCTGATCGCCGAAGTTCACGGTCTGCCCGCCCACGTTGACGTTGGCGTTGTTCAGCGCGGCAATCACCTGCGGGATGGTCACGCCGTAATGCAGCAGCTTCGGCTTGTCGATCTGCACCTCGAACGTCTTGGTCTTGCCGCCCCAGCCGTTCACGTCGATCACGCCGGGCACCGCCTTGAAACGGCGCTCCAGCACCCAGTCCTCGATGGTCTTCAAATCCATCACCGAGTAGCCGGGGGGCCCCACCACGCGGTAGCGGAAGATCTCGCCCACCGGGCTTTCCGGCGAGATGCCAGGCTGCGCGCCGTTGGGCAGCGGCGTGAGCTGCGAGAGCCGGTTGATCACGCGCTGCTCGGCCTCCTCGTAGCCGAACGCGTAGCTGAACTGCACCTTCACGTCCGACAATCCGAACAGGCTGATCGTGCGTATGGCGGTGATGTTGGGAATGCCTGCCATCTGCACTTCGATGGGGATGGTGATGTAGCGCTCGATCTCCTCGGCGCTCTGGCCGCTGCTCTGCGTCACGATGTCCACCAGCGGCGGCACCGGGTCCGGGTAGGCTTCGATGTTGAGGTTAATGAAGCTGACCACGCCGGCGGCGAACGCGAACACGGTGAGCACGGCCACCAGGATGCGCTGGCGGAGGATGAAGGAGAACAGGCCGCTCATGGGCGTAAGTCCAGGAAGAAAGGAAGCGGTTCTTTTTTGAAAAAAAGAACCAAAAAACTTTTCTCCGCGCTGTCGCGGACGGTGGCAACGACGCGCTTTAAGAGGACAAAAGTTTTTTGCTTCTTTTTTTCAAAAAAGAAGTGCTTGCTTCCTTTTTTCCCCACGCCAGCCTCAGCTATCAGACAGCGCACGGTCGATGAACACAGCCCCGCTCGTCACCACGCTCTCGCCCGCCTCAAGCCCGTGCACCACCTGCACCATGCCGTGGTCGGAAGCACCCGTCACGATCGGCCGGAGCGCCAGCGTCTTATGGGTCGGGTCCGCCACCCAGACATGCGCGTCGGCCCCCTCGTACACCACGGCGATCGCCGGCACCGCCAGGATCACCGAGGCCGCCCCCGTCACGATCTCGAAATCCGCCAGCATGTCCGGCTTCAGCATGCCGTCCGGGTTGGCCACCTCGGCACGCACCAGCAGACGGTGGGTGTTGGGATCGATCACCCCGGACACGAAGCTCACCCGTGCCTCGAAGCTGCGGTCCGGGAAGGCCGGCACGCGAACGCGCGCCAGGTCGCCCACGTGGAACCGCCCGGCATCGTCCTCGCGCGCGAAGGCGATCATCCACAGCTTGCTCAGGTCGCCGATGGTGAACACCGCGCCCTGGCTGCCCTGGCTGGTGACCGAGCCCACGATGTTCTGCCCTGGGTTGATCGTCCGCTGCGTCACCGCGCCCCCAACCGGCGCGCGCACGATCGTGTCGGCCGCCTCGCGCTCCAGGTCGGGCGCGTTGGCGATGCTGGCGATCTCGCCACGGCTGGCACCCAGGATCGCCAGGCGGTTGCGCACCGCGGCGACCGCGATCTCCGCCGAGCTCAGCCCGCCGTGCGCGGTGGCCAGGTCCACCCGGCTCTGCTGCCAGTCCTTCAGCGCCGCGCCGTGGCCCAGGTACAACTGGTGCAGCCGGCTTTCGTTGGCTGTCGAGAGGTCCAGCTGCGCGTGGGCCGTGCGCAAGGTGGCCAAGCCGCTCACCAGATCGTTCTCCGCCTGCGCCAGCTCGGTGGACTGGACGGCAAACAGCGGCCCGCCGGCCTGGACGGTGGCGCCGGCCCGCACGAACACCCGCGTCACCCGGCCGGAGTACGGCGAGACGACGGGGGTGATCAGGTCGTCGTCCAGCGCGATGCGGCCTTCGGTCTCCACCTGCGGCGCGTAGTCGCGCTGCACCACCTGGCGCACGCGCATGCCGGCCCATTGCTGGTCCGTGGGCCTGAACGCGCCGGCGGGCGCGTCCGGCTCGGGGGCACCGGCGGGCGCGGCCAAGCCCACGATGGCCGGCAACACGAACAGCGAGGCCACCAGCACGCCGGCCAGCGCCAGCAGCGCCACGCCCTGTGCCACCGCCGGCAGACGGCGCCCTGGCGGCGGCACGGCGCCGTGGCCCTCCCCCGCGGTCTCCTGATCGGTCACGTAGCCTCCAACACCAACTTACCCGGCTACGGCTCGCCCGCCGACAGTCCGCAACGGCGCACGCGTGCAACCCGCTCGCCGCCCAGCATAGCAGCACCCCTGCACGTGGGAAACCGCAGCGCCCGTCAGACACAGTCCGTAACACGGCTTGCCATCACGCGGCAGGCCTCGCCGTCGCGTCGCGCGCCCGCGCATCAGAAATGCACGATGATGTCGCCGCCCGTGAACACCGTGTAGTTCTTACTCGGCGCGATGCCGTGTGCCGAGTTGCCGTCGAACGCCAGCGCGTCCACCGAACGGTAGTAGCCCACTTCCGGCCGCAACTCGACCTGCGGCGAGAGCCAGTGCTGCCACCCCAGCGAGAACTCGTAGTAGTCCGTCGGCACCCCGGTGCGCTGGCCCTGGTTGTCCGCGTAGTATTCCGGCCGGAACGAGAAGTTGTCCAGTGGGTCTGGCGAGTAGCTGATATAGCCGGTAGTGCCTAGGCCGGTGGCGCGGCACCGCAGCACCGTCGTACTGGCGCAGTGCGCCAGGTTGGGCGCGTTCGCCCGGACGTATTGCGGCGAGAACGGCGTGCCGCCCGCCTCGTAGATGGTTTCCACCTTGGGGTTGTTCGCGTTCGGCACGCCCTCCTGGTGCTCGTCGTAGAACTCAAACGCCAGGTGCCAATGGTCGTTGAACTTGTGGTAGTAGGTGAAGCCGTACCATTGCAGGTTGTTGTAGCCCCAGGCGCCGTTGTTGATGCCGTTGAAGCAGGGTTGGATGTTGTCCGAACCGTTGTTCCAGCTGTAGCGCAGGCACCCGGTGAAGGTGGGTTGCGCGCCGGGGTCCTTCGGGAACGTGCTGGCCGGGTACAGCGCGCTCGGGTCGAAGTTGCGTACCCGGTTGTTCAGGTGCCACAGCGCCGCCTCGGTGCCGTCGCTGATGCCGAGCTGCAGGATCAGGTTTTTGGTGATCGCGGTGGATGCCACCACGCCGGTGTTGGTGTAGTTGTCCACCGCGTAGGTCAGCGAGTGGGTGTACATGTAGTTGTTCGGCGCCAACTGCGCCTCGATGTCCGGCAACGAGATGAAGCGGCCGGCGCGGATCAGCAGCCCGTTGAACACCTGTGGAATATACAGCTCCGTGTACACCATCGGAAAGTCGTAGCCGTTGACGTTGTTGTGCTTGAGAAGCTGCTCGCTGGCCAGGCCGTAAGCCGTGGTGTAGCGGTAGTTCTCGCCGTAGATCGCCGACAGGCGAAAACCCCAGTCGATATGGTCGGTCTGCACGGTGTCGGGCACACGCTCGAGGTAGACCACGGCCTGGTCGAGCTGCACCGTGTTGGGCGTGTAGGCATAGGCGATCGGCGCGTTGCCGCCAGGCTTCTGCGAGTTGGTGCTGATGTTGAATCCGGGATCGACCCAGCCGTAGAACTGGATGTGGCTGTCGGCCAGGAGCTTGCCCAGCCCGGTGTTGGCGATGGCCGCCATCAGCGGGCTGTCCACCGAGGCCGGCCGGGAGACGCCGAGCGACGTGGTGCCGCCGTACGGCCACTCGGTGAACGGCTCCGGCGGCGTCGTTTCCGGCGTGGCCGGCCAGCCCTCGATCCGGCTCGGCGGCGCGTTGGGGTCCGACGGCGCCGAGGCCTTGCCCCATTCCAACGCGTAGTAGTTCAGCAACCGCTGGCCGACGTCGGTGCCGAGATAGGCGTCTAGGCACGAGTAGTTCTTGTACGGATCGGGGTTCTTCGAGCAGTCCACCGGAGGCGGGCCGGGCACCGGCGCCGGCGTGCTGACGGCCGCCGATGGCTGAGCATGGGCAGCGCAGGCGATCATTGAGGCGACCACAGCACCGGCTGCGATAGGCGTTCGTATCAATTTGGCTCCTTCCGCCCCCCGGGGCGGATGTTGTGGGTCACCCGGCCACGCGGCCGGCAAGGAGCACCTGTTCTCAGCTGCCTCTCGCCAAGCGTGTCTATTGCGCCGCGGCGTAAAGGATCGATACGAAAGTCATCGTGTCGGTATAAAGGAGCCGTAAAAGCGAACGTAGACGTGTCGCTTGCCAGACGCCGGCCGCGTCAGAACCAAGCCGCGACAGCGCCTCAACCAGACACGACACCCTGCCCGACATCACCTTGCGCAACGCAAGATTGTCGGCAACACATCACGCCCATGCGGGCTTCGTGGAATCATCTGCTGCTATTGGCAGCCGCTGCCCTGCTGGAGGCCGCGGGCGACGCGCTGGTTCGCGCCGGGCTGGCCGGCCACACCACCGCCGCGCGTGTCGCCTGGCTAGGCGCCGGTGCGCTCGTGCTGTTCGCCTACGGCCTTGCGGTGAACCTGCCGGGATGGGATTTCGGCCGCTTGCTTGGCGCCTACGTCGCCTTCTTCTTCGTCACTGCGCAGGTGATCAACGCGCTGGTGTTCGGACAACTACCAGGACTGTCCATCCTGTGCGGCGGGGCGCTGATTGTGACCGGTGGTCTGCTCATTGTGGTTTGGCAGTGAAGGACTTCTTTTGTGGACAAGAGAACTGAAAGACTTCCCCTGAATGGCACGCGCGCTCCGCATGACACGGCAGGACGCCCAAGCTTTGTGGTTCTTTATCGAAAAAACTACTTGCTTCCTCAGAAGGAACTCACGTCGTTACTCACCATCTGCCGAACGCTCCGGCATCCAGCGCCGCTGGCTTTGGGCTGGGCGGACGCGGTGCTAAACACTGGAGGAAGAAAGCAGGGACTTCTTTTTTGAGAGAAAGCAAAAAACTTCTTACCCCGCTGCGCACTGCTTAAACACAGTGCGTTCAACAAGCGGAAGTTCTTCTCTTGTCAGAAAAACCTGCTTTCTTCAGTACTGCAGGTGCAACCGCACACCCAGGATCGAAACCGGCCCGCGCGCCCGGTCATACCCCGGGTTGTTCACGAACTGATAATCCGCAGTCAGGTTTGCGAAGCTTGCCAAAGCGTGCGCGTAGTAGGTCTCCACCACCTGCTCGGGTCCCGAGAGCGGCAATTGGCCATCCCCCACCAGGATGCCCACGCCTCCCGCCGCCAGGTAGTCCTTATGCCGATGGGAGATCCCGTCGATCACCGTCGCCAACCCCACCGTGTCGTCCGGCAGCCCCCAGTCGCGGCCGCGCAACGAAAGCCCTACGGCGAACGTCCGGTCGATGTCGGTGAACTCATAGGCCTCGCGCCCACCCTCGGCCAAGCCGGTGCGGATGAACATCCCGAGCACCTTGGTGATCGACTGTTCCAGGTTCAGATCCACCCCTGTCCGGCTGCGATACTGGCGAACCGCTTCCGTGCTCGGCACCGTGCCGGTCGCCTCGCCCAGCACGATGGCGTCACTGTAATCGCCCATGCGGCCGCGCGTCAGGAAGGCCGTCACCTTCAGCTTGCCGTCCTGTCCCAGCAGCGTGTGGCGCTCCTCCGCCTCGCCCACGAACTGCACCTGGCCGCCGCTGGTGTCGAGCGCCGGGCTGTTGGGCACGCGGGACAACGCGAACGCGCCGCCGCGCAACGTCCACCAGTCCTGGTACCACTCAGCCGCAACGCCATAGGTGTAGCCCCAAGAATCTGCCGCGTAGTCGAAGGTGCCCGTGTCGGCCAGCGCCCAGTTGGAGAAGTCGTTGCGCGGGTCGTGCGCGTAGGCGTTGGTGTCGAACACGTCCGGCACGGCGAACTTGCCGATGGTCAGCACCACCCGGTTTGCCGTCTGCGGCCCGCTCAGCACGTTCTGGTTTGGGTCCACCTGCTGCCGCGCCCCGCCCAAATCCAGCGTCTGCCGGAAGAACAGGCGCGGCACCCGCACGTAGGGCACGGCCTGGCCCACCTTGTAAGCCTCGGCACTCGGAAAGGCGGCCACGCCCAGCGTGTCGCTCAGGCCGAACCCCTGGTCCACCTCGGGGTTCACCCACAGCTCGCCGCCCGCCCAGGGCCGCACGCCGGCAAACAGCGTCAGGTCGAACGTCTCGTCGCCACGGCTGCCCGGGTCCAGGCTGTTGGTCCCGCGGAACGGCGAGGTGAAGGCCGGGTGGTATTGCTCCTCAAAGGTGGATTGCGCGTGCACGGCCCATTGTTGCGGCGCCGGGTCGGACGGTGCGGCGGGTTGGGCAGCGCTGTCCGGCGTGGGCGAGATCTGCGCCTGCGCGGCCGTGGACACGCCCAACGCAAACAGCACCAAAACCAGGCGCATGGGGCCGGGCAGGCTGGGGTTGGCCATCACCGGTGCTCCCTGTTCGGCTACGCCGCGTTCAGGTGCCGCCTGTGCCGCAATCCGGCACGCGCTGCAACCGTGCCTGTCAGCGCAGGAACGGCTCCGTCAGCCCATGAACACGTCCAGCCTGTCGTGCTGCACCCAGTGCCCGGCGCCCTCCACCATCTCCACCCGCGCGTTGCGGAAAAACGTCACCCGGCCGTCCTCCAGCGGGCTCGAAGCCCAGCTCTGCGTGCCGTACACCAGCAGCGTCGGGCAGGTGACCTGCCCCCACAGCGTCCTTACCTCGTCGCGCGAGATGTCCACCGGCGCCCAGGAGCGCACGTAGGGATCGAACTTCCAGCTGTAGGTGCCGTCCTCGTTCTGCCTTACGCCGTGGCGCGTCAGGTGCTCGGCCTGCGCCTCGGACAAGTGCGCGTTCTCCGCCCGCATCCGCGCCAGCGCGTCGGCAAACGCCGCGTAGCGCCGCGGCTGGCGCGCGGCGAGCTGCCGCTGCTCGTCCACCCAGCCGCGCAGCCGCTCGGCAACGCTGCGCTGCGCCAGTTCCGCCTCCATCTTCGGCGACGGCCCCAGCCCCTCGATGCACACCAGCCGGCGCACCAGGTCCGGGTACAGCCCGGTGAAACGTAGCGCCACGTTGCCGCCCAGCGAGTGTCCGATCAGCGTGATCGGCGCCGTGGTCTGCTGGTGCACGAGCTGCGCCAGGTCGTAGATGAACCCGGTCATTCCGTAGCCGCCGGCTTCCGCCCAGCCACTGTCGCCATGGCCGCGCAAGTCGGGCGCGATCACGTGGTAATCGGCGGCCAGCCTGGAGGCCACCCAGTCCCAGTTGCGGCAATGGTCCCGGCCGCCATGCACCAGCACCAGCGGCGGCGCTTCGGGGTTGCCCCAGTCGGCGTAGTGCAGGCGCAGGCGTTGGGAGATGAAGCTTCTGGAGGTGGGTGACTGCATCAGGTAACCTCGAAAAGAAAGGAAGGCCTTCTTTCTTGAAAGAAAGAAGCAAAGAACTTTTGTCCTATTAAGCGCGTACCTTTCCGCACCACCCGACAGGGCGCAAAAGTTTTTTAGTTCTTTTTTTCAAAAAAGAACTGCTTCCTTCCTTACGCTCGCAACTCCCGGCTCACCAACGCCTCATGCGCCAGCTTGTCCGCCCTGGCGCGCGCCGGGCTCCAGCGTCCCGTCATGGTGAACGTCAGCAGCACGAACGCCACGGCCCCCAACGCCGAGAACAGGTACCACAACTGCCACTGCCCGGGTGCCGCCACCGCGGCGTGCGCGATCGCCTGCATCTTGGCCACCAGCGCCGGCGGCACCGTCGCGTGCGCGTCCTGCAATTGCTTGAACGCCTCCACCGTGGGGCCGGACTCAACCAGCGGCGTCACCGTGTCCACCACATGCGGCAGCAGCAGGAACGATGCCGTCACGATCAGCCGCAGCAGCCAGCCCCAGATCGCCAGCCCGGTGGCCGTCAGCGCGGGGTTCAGTTGCTCCACCATCTCGGTGAAGCTTGCCATCCAGGTGGCGTACGCGGCGCCCATCAGCGCCGCGATGGTCGCCGCCACCCACGCCATCAACGCGAAATCCGGGTGCGCGACCGCCGGAATGCCGCCCGCCATGAACAGCCAGATCATCAACGCCGCACCCACGCCGCCCACCAGCATGAAAGGCTTGCGCACGCCCAGCGCGTCGGACCACACGCCGGCCAGCACCAGCGCCAGCGCGTTGGCCGCCCAGCCCCAGTTGAGCAGGCTGTTGGCCTGCGTTGGCGTGAAGCCGAACACCGTCACCAGGTAGATCACCCCGAACGCCACCGTGGTGTAGTACACCAGCAGCAGCAGGGACACGCCGAGCGCCGAGCCCAGCACGTCCGGCCGCAGCATCTGCAGCCAGGGGTTGCGCTGGCGTGCCGCCACTTCGGCCGCCAACGGGCCCGCCGCCGCACGCCGCTCGTTGAGCACCCCGTCCTGCTCGCTCACCATCACCTGGTCGCGCAGGCTGGGCTTGAGCTCGCGCAGCGCCACCATGGCCACCACCCACACCACCAGCCCGAAGCAGCCGCAGATCAGGAACTGCCCGCGCCAGTCAGGCATCAACGGCAGCGTGACCGAGTCCACGGCGCTCACCAGCAGGCTGCCCAGCACCGGCCCCACCGTCCAGAAACCCATCGCCGTCGCCCGCCCCACCTGCGGCGAGAAGTCGCGGATCAGCGCCGGCGTGGCGACCAGGATCACGCCCTCGACGAAGCCCAGGATGATCTGCAACACGGCATAGCTCAGCTTGCCCGGCGCGTAGGGCAGCACGAAGCCCACCAGGACGGACACGATCAGCAACCCCCACACCACCAGGTTCGCCCGCCCGAAACGGTCCGACAGGCCCGCCAGCAGCGAGGCGAACGCGCCGAGCGCGCTGGCGATGGCCAGCCAGCCGACCAGGTAGGTGAACGGCATGTGCAGATCCCGCATGATCAGCGGCAGCACGCCCCCCTGCACGTAAAGCGCGTAGTACAGCGCCACCGTGATCAGCACCACCAGCGCCAGCTGGAACCGCCGCGCGGCCGGTTGCGGATAGTGTTGAAGCTGGCGGGCAGGTAGCAGCATGGGGACGATCCTCGTTTGTTTTGCCGGAGCATACGGGCAAGCACCGCAATGCCAAGCGTCTGCCGAAACGGGCGCGTGCCCTGCGGATAAGTGATTGCCGTTAACCGACGCTGTGCTAGCGTCCCCGCCAACGAGGACACGATAGGGACGCGGACATGGACGACATGAGCTTCAACCCGGCCGCCCAGGTGGAAACCGACGCCTACGCCGTGAAGCTGGAGCACTTGAACCCCGCTCAGCCCATCCTGTTCCAGCAGGACGCGATGTGGCCGTTCTTCGAGCGCCTGCGCCGCGAAGCTCCCGTCCACTACACGCCGGAGTCAGAGTTCGGCCCGTACTGGTCGATCACCAAGTACAAACAGATCCTGCAGGTGGAAGCTAACCACGAGGCCTTCTCCTCGGACGTCTACCGCGGCGGCATCACCGTGCGCGACCCCGAACCCGACTTCGTGCTGCCCATGTTCATCGCCATGGACCCGCCGCGTCACGACCTGCAGCGCGAAGCCGTCAACCCGGTCATCTCGCCCACCAACCTCGCCCGGCTGGAAATCCTCATCCGCGAGCGCGCCGGCCGCATCCTGGACGCCGTGCCGGTGGGCGAGGTGTTCGACTGGGTGGACACCGTCTCGATCGAGCTCACCACCCAGATGCTCGCAACGCTGTTCGATTTCCCCCAGGAGGAGCGCCGCAAGCTTACCCACTGGTCGGATGTGGCCACCACCGTTCCGGGCGCCGGCATCGTCGATAGCGAGGCCGAACGCCAGGGCATCCTGCTCGAGTGCCTCACGCGCTTCACCGAGCTTTGGAACCAGCGCGTCAACGCGCAGCCCACCGGCGACCTGATCAGCCTGATGGCGCACGCCGAAGCCACGCGCGACCAGACGCCTATGGAGTACCTCGGCAACCTCATCCTGCTCATCGTCGGCGGCAACGACACCACCCGCAACAGCATCACCGGCGGCCTGCTCGCACTCAACAAGTTCCCCGACCAGTACACCAAGCTTCTGGCCGACCCGTCGAAGATCGCCAACATGGTCCCCGAGATCATCCGCTGGCAAACGCCGCTGGCCCACATGCGCCGTACCGCCACGCGCGACATCGAGTTCGGCGGCAAGCAGATCCGCGAAGGCGACCGCGTGGTGATGTGGTACGTCAGCGGCAACCGCGACGAGGACGTCATCGAGAACGCCAACGCGTTCGATATCGATCGCGACCGCCCGCGGCGGCATTTATCGTTCGGCTTCGGCCTGCATCGGTGTTTGGGCGAGCGGCTGGCCGAGCTGCAGTTGCGCATCATGTGGGAGGAGATCTTGAAGCGCTTTGGGAGGATCGAAGTCGTCGAAGAGCCGAGGCGAGTGTTCTCGTCGTTTGTGAAAGGGTACGAGCGGATGCTGGTACGGGTGAGCGCTCGGGCTTAAAGGACGGAAGGCAACCGCTTTTTGAAAAGAAGCAAAAACTTCTGCCTGAGCGGTCGCGAACCCTTCAGCAGATCCCCAGAAGGGGATCACCTCCACCCGCTACGTTGCTGAGTATGACTATCGATACAACTATTGCGTGCGCTTGGGGATCGGTGACGAGCGACGTATGGACGTGGCGCAGATCCAGGCTGAAGGAAAGCGCCCGACGTATCGGTGGACCGGTTCGCAAGTCGCCTGAACAAGTTCCGAAACCCTTCCTTTACGGGCGGGAATAGCACGTTCGACCGCTGCACCACGTGCAATGCCGTGATCACGCTGTGCAAGAGGCCAGCCCGACGGCGGCCATCATCGACAGCCAGAGCGTCAAAAGCGCGGAAAAAGAGGGGCCGCGATCCGCATGGTTACGCTGCGGGCAAGAAGATGCACGGCTGGGCGTCAGTTACGCCGATGGCTTCAAAGCTCTGCAGATACGAGCTATGATCTTGGGCGGGCACTCAGAGCCTGCTTGTTGTAAACCCTAATAGATGGCTTTTAGCCCTCGGGGCGCGAGCGGAGTTGGGGCAGAGCACGTGCCTGCTTCCAAGATTTCCAACCGTTGGTATCAGTTCCCACGGCGGGCTGGCATGCCTCTGGTCGTGAGCGGGTGAGGCCCGCGCGCTTGCCCAAGAGGCAGGCGCGTCGGAGCGTCCCAACGCGCGCTTTGGCCTAATTGGCGTTGCCGCGCGTGGCCGCTTCGCCGTTTGCCTGCCGGTTTAGCAACACCTCCAGCTCCGTTTGCGGCAGCGGGCGGCTCAGCAGGTAGCCTTGTACCAGGTCGCAGCCGGACGCCCGCAACGTTTGTAACTGGCCATCCTCCTCAACACCTTCGGCCACGACCGAAAGCTCCATTGCGTGTCCCAGTCGTATGACCGCCTCGACCACCGCCTGTGTCGTTCGCCTATTGAGCATCTTCGACACGAAGGAGCGGTCGATCTTGAGCGTGTCCACGGGGTAGAGGCTCAGATAACCGAGCGACGAGTAGCCCGTGCCGAAATCGTCCAACGCCACGCGGATGCCTAGTGCCCGCAACCCGTCCAGGATACCTCCCGTCGTCTCAGGTTGCCGCAGGAAAACGCCCTCCGTGACTTCAACCTGCAGGCGCCTGGGATCAAGGCGTGTCGCTGCCAGGACCGCCTGCATGTCCGAGAGGTACCGGGTATCGCGTAGTTCCTCCCCCGACGCGTTGACGCTTAGATGCAGATCTACCAAGGGGTATCGCTCGTGCCAGGCGCGCACCTGCGCGCAGGCATGCTGCAGAACCCACTGCCCAAGGCTGCGGATCAAGCCCGCTTTTTCGGCGACGGGGATGAAAAGGGATGGCGGGACGTCCCCACGTTCGGCGTGTTGCCAGCGGATCAACGCTTCCACCCCGAAGATCGCCGACGTCGCAGTGTCGCAAATTGGCTGGTAGTGCAGCGCGAAGTCGCCGCGGGACAGCGCGTGGCGCAGGTCGGTTTCCAGCGCCAGCTCGTCAGCGACCCTATCCCGCATGGCTTCGGAGAACACGGCACAGCCGCCGCGGTCGTTAGCCTTGGCCTCGTACATCGCGGCTCCGGCGTCGCGGATCAGCTCCTCGAAACTGGAGCGCCCCGCCGCCGCGTGCGCCACGCCGATGCTGCACGTGGTGGTCACGTCCTGTGTTCCAGTCTTCAGGGGACGGCGCATCGCCTCGTTGATCCGCTCCGCCAAGCCGAGCGCTGCGTCCATGCTGCCCTCGCCCTCGACCAGAACGGCAAACTCGTCGCCACCCAGCCGAACCAGCGTGCCCTCCCCATGCAGGCACCTCTGGAGCCTCTGCCCGACCTGCGCGAGCAGGCGATCGCCTGCCGGGTGGCCAAGACTGTCGTTGACCAGCTTGAAGCGGTCCAGGCCGAGAAACAGCAGCGCGCAATCCGACTTGCCCTCACCGTTAGTGAGCGGCTGTCGGAACCTGTCCATAAACCAGGCGCGATTGCGGAGCCCTGTCAGCTCGTCGTGGTAGGCCGCATGCTGCAGCCGTAACTCGGCCTGCTCGCGCCGCCGGACCTCAAGCTCCATCTCCTTCGCATGGCGCTCGGCGGCGGCCAGCGACTCCGCCTGGCGTTGCTGAAGCTCCTTGTAGGACTCTATTTCGGTGGTCGAGCCGAGCCACTCGATGATGTGTCCGGCCTCGTCTCTCAGAGGGAGAGATGTGGTGCGGTGCCACTTCCAGCTGTCATCGGCCGCACGGCGGACCCGGAATTCGACGTCGAGCTCGCCGTTGCTCACCGCCTCCGCCCAGGCCTCGATGGTCCGCTCGCGGTCTTCCGGATGCACCGCGTCGAGCCAGCCGCGGCCGCGGCTCTCGTCCTGACTTTGGCCGGTGTAGGTTCTCCATTGGGGACTGGCCCAGGTCCAGAGTCCCCTGTCGCATGAGCGCCAGATCAGGTGCGGAACGCCCTCGACCAGCGTCCGGAGCTGGTGCTCGGTGTGCGTTGTTGCACCCGCCGCGAACCGTCGTTCATCTGGGCTTGCGGGAAGGCCAGCCCGCGCCGTCACCTCCGCAAGCGTCTCGTCTTGTTTTTCGGTCAACTTCTACCTTTCGCGACCCTCGTCGCGCGCACGACCAATAAGTAGAACGTACTCTCAGTGAAGTGAACGATCAAGTGTAACGACCGGCAGCTGGACCGGCTGCTTGGGGGGTCGACGCCCAACAGGCCGCGCAACCCAAGGTGCGATGCGCATAAACCGCTAGTCCTGACCGGTTCGCGCAAGACCGGCGCAGGACTTCCGGCCATCATGGCGGCTGCAACCAGAGAGGCGCGACATGACGGAAAAATCGGACTTCGGGACGTTCGGCCGCTACCACGAGGTGCCCGTGGCCGAGATGCCGGCGGAGATGAAGGACGCCTACGACACCACGATGCGGTTGCGGGGCCAGGTGCCGGGGCCGCACAAGATATGGCTGTCCAACCCTGCCCTGTCGAAGACCGTCGTCCCGATCGGTGCCTATTACCAGACCCGTTCGACGCTGACCAAGGCGGAGATCGAGATTGCCACCAACCTGGTCAACGGGCGCTGGCGCGCGGCCTACTCCAACTACGAGCACGAGAAGATAGGCGAGGAGGCAGGCGGCCTGGACCCGGACAAGGTGCAGGCGCTGATCGCCGGGCTGCCGACCGGCTTCGACGATCCCCGCCAGCAGGTGGTCTACGAGCTGGTCTGCGCGCTCGTCGCACCGCGCGTGGTGCCCATGGGCCTGTACAGCAGGGCAGAGGCGCTGCTCGGCGACGCCGGCATCGTCGACGTGACCATGCTGCTCGGCTGGTTCACCGGCGTCTCGCTGACGCTGGCCGCCTTCGACGTCCCGTCCAACGCCACCGGCCTCGAGCAGTAGGAAGCAACCATGGACACGACTCATCTGGGTGGCCGCCTGGCGCTGCTCGACCCTGCCGGCCTGACCGGCGCGCAACGCGCGGTCTACGACCGCCTGACCGCAACGATGGTGCGCTGGGCCGACCAGTCCGGTTTCCAGAGCACGACGCAGGACAAGCGGCTCATCGGCCCCTTCAACCCTGCCCTGCTCAGCCCCGGCATCACCCCGGCGTTCCTGGACCTGCAGGAGGCCGAGCAGGCGCACACCACGCTCGATCAAAGGGTGCGGCAGGTCGTCATCCTCTCGGTCGGCGCCGTGTGGCGGTCCGCCTACGAGCTGTATGCGCACGCCGCCGTCGCCCACAAGGCGGGCCTGCCGGACGGCGCCGTGCAGGCCCTCGCGTCGGGCGCGGTGCCTGACGCGCTGAGCGCGCAGGAGAAGCTCGCGGCCCGTCTCGCGCGCGCAGTCTCGTCGGGGCACCGGGTGGACGCCGCCCTCTACGAGGCGGCCGAGGCGGCCTTCGGGGCGCAAGGCGTGGTCGACCTCGTCTACCTGGCGGGAACCTACCACATCGTCTGCGGCCTGCTGAACACGTTCGACGTCCCCGCGCCGAGCGGGCACAACCCCGCGGCCGAAGCCGCCACCAGGCAGGCCAAGCTGACCACGATCGCCCTCTTCCCGGTCAAGTCGTTCCTCGAGAACCTGGCGGTTCGCAGCGACAACTCGGTGCTCGTCACGTCGATGAACGCCAGGGAGCTGTTCTACGTCCCGCCGTCTTCCGGCACGGCCCCGGTCGAGCCGGTCCTGCTGCACCGCTTCGACCAGCCGGCGACCGGCCTGGTCGAGATCGAACCGGACCTCTTCCTCGTCTCCTCGTCCAACCTCTACACCACGCACGAATCCTTCCTGCACCGGCTGGACCTGCGGGGGTGGCAGCCGGGCACGCCGGCTCCGCTGGAGACGGTGTTCCGCTTCCCGGACACGGCGCGCGGGCTGAACGGCAGCTGCCTGCTCGCCCCGGGCATCGTGCTGGTGGCCGACTGCTTTGCCGGGCTGATCTGGCGGCTGGACGTGCAGCCGGACGGCCGGACCATGCAGGCCAAGATCTGGCTCGCGCATGAGAGCATGGGCTACTTCCCCG
Source organism: uncultured Acetobacteraceae bacterium (assembly GCA_964242595.1). Classification (GTDB taxonomy): domain Bacteria; phylum Pseudomonadota; class Alphaproteobacteria; order Acetobacterales; family Acetobacteraceae; genus BOG-908. The sequence continues at coordinate 29,707 of CAXTBC010000019.1, forward strand.
GCAAGCTGAAGCCGGAGCAGCCGGGCGTGAACGGCGTGCGCTACGCCGCCCGCACCCATCACCTCTACTACACGGCGACGGCCAAGAAGCTGCTCATGCGCGTCGCCGTCGATCCGGGGACCCTGGAGCCGGCCGGCTCGCCGGAACTGGTGCTGGCCGGGCGCATGGGCGACGATTTCTGCATCGACGAGGATGCCGGCGTTCTCTATTTGGCCACCCACAGGCAGAACACCATCGACCGCGTCTCGATGGACCCGGGCGACAACAGCGGCTTCACGCAGAGCGTCGCGGGTGACCCGCCCACCGAGGCGATGATCGGCCCCTCCAGCGGTGCCTGGGGCCGGGCGCCCGGCGAGTACGGCCGTGTGGCCTACTTCATCAGCGACGGCGGCACCGCCTCGCCGTCCCCGGGCGGTCCGCTGCCGGCCAAGCTGCAACGCGTGGTGCTCTAGGATGGACCGGGTCAGCCGGACCGTCCGCCGGCCGGGCGTCGAGATCGAGACCTAGGTCGACGGCAGCGGCCCGGCGCTGGTCATCCTGCCGTCCTACGGCCGCGACGGCGGCGAGGACTACGACGACATCGCCGCGCGCGTGGCGCAGGCCGGCTGGCAGGTGCTGCGGCCGCAGCCGCGCGGCGTCGCCGGTTCCAGCGGCCTCATGGCGGACGTCACGCTGCACGACCTTGCCGACGACGTAGTGGCCGTGATCCAGGACCTGGGCGGCGGCCGTGCGGTGCTGCTCGGGCACGCCTTCGGCCATGCCGTCTCACGAATGGTGGCCACCGACCATCCGGGCCAAGTCGTGGCCGTCATCCTGGCGGCCTCCAACCTGGCGAAGACGGCGCGCGATGTTCTGACCGAAACTGGTCTGGCAGCGGAACGGCTGGAATTGGAGATCACGGAAGGCGTGTTGCTGGAGGATCAGAGTGAGACACTGAACACCTTGTTCGAACCGCGTCACCACGGCGTGCGCATCTCCATGGACGATTTCGGCACCGGCTACTCATCTCTAAGCTACCTGCAGCGTTTTCCGTTCGACAAGATCAAGATCGACCGATCGTTCATCCAACAGCTTCCGGACGACGCGGAGAGCGCGGCCATCGTGCGCGCCATCATCAGCATGGGATCCTGCCTGGGCATGACGACCACGGTGGAAGGGGTAGAGACGCGCGAGCAGCTCGCCTTCACTGTCGCGGAAGGTTGCACCTTCGTGCAAGGTTACTCATGAGCCGTCCGCTTCCCGCCATCGAGTTCGAACGCTTCCTGGCGCAGCACGCGATCGCGGGTGCGTCGGGACTGCTCCCTCAGACCGAACACGTGGAGAAGCATCATCCCGCACGAGTGCTTGCGGTGTTTCAAAACTGACCTGACCGGGCACGTCGCCTATGAAATGCCGCAAGCGCCCGATGTCAGGCCGCTATTCAACCCATCACATCGACTTGGCTGCTGGTTAGTCGCTTGTCGAACACGGCGCGGGATCGACCGCAATCCGAACTCCCCGCCGCCACCTAGCGTGCTGCCTCCATCAGCAGCTTCTCCGTGCGTGCGTCCTCAATCCGGTTCACCAGCCGTGCGCCCTCGTGCATGTCGCGCTGCGTCTTGGACATCGTGATGCAGGATTGCACCAGCATGAGGATGCCCATCGCCAGGAAGGCGCGCATCCACAGGTCGATCGGCAGCAGGATGATGCCGACCGCCAGCATCGCCAGCGAGCCGGCGAAGGAGGCGTAGGTGAAGAACACCCAGGCGGGCGCGTGGGCGCTGGTCTGGTTCTGGTTCATGACGCGTCTCCCGTGTGGGTTGTCCGTTTCAGACGGGCCAGCACGCTGGCGGCATCCGGTCGCGCGGCGGGCCCGAAACCGGCCTGCGCCAAGCGCTCCTCGGCGGTTTGCGGAGCAGTCTGGGCGGTGATGCCGTCCAACAGGTCCTCGGCCGCCGCCTCCCTGGCCTGACGGTCGCGAAGGCGGGCAAGCGTCTGCTCCGCCTCGGGCAGGGTGCACTGAGCGGGCCCTGCCGACTCGATCCGCCCCCGGCGCGAAACGCGAACGGCTTCGGCCACGCGCGCCACCCTTCGGCCGCGCTGCAGTTCGGCCAGGCGACGCTCGGCATCGGCCACGGCGTGCCGCATGCGGGCGATCTCGGTGGCAAACAGGGCACCGGCCTGGCGTCCGGCCTGGCACTCCGCCTCCAGCGTGGCGATCGCGTGGGCGGCTTCGGTAGCCAGATCCTCACGACCAGCCCTCAGCGCGGCGCGCGCACGGCTTTCCAGTCCGCCGATGCGTGCGGCGGCCTGCTCGTCACGTCGCGCCTCCTGCGCGTCTTCCGCCAAGGCCACGGCCAGCGCACGCTGGGCACGGCCGAGACCGGCCTGCACGTCCCGCACCTGCTGGTCGAGGATGAGCAAGGCGTTGCGGTCGGCCAGATCCTCCGCAGCCGACGCAGCCGAGCCTCGCATCAGCGTCATCATGGTTTTCAACATCGCCGTCCTCTTGTATGAACGCAGTTCACGAGACAGGACGTAATACATTATGAACGATGTTCAAGAGGAAAATGAACACCGTTCACAGAAATCGTCAACGCTGGCCCGCCATCAGGTATTGCATGATCGGCTGCTAGCTGCGGCAGAGGCGGCTATAGAAGCCGGCGGCCTAGCGGCGTTGCGGGCACGCACGCTTTCGGAGACGGTCGGGTGCTCCGTCGGCGCCATCTATGGCGTCTTCCCCGACCTCGACGCGCTGATCCTGTCGGTGAACGCCCGCACGTTGGCCGCGATGGAGACGGCGATGCGGGCCGCCGGCCGCGGGCGCGACTCTGCCGACCAGATGCGGCGCCTGGCGTCGGCCTACCTGGACTATGCCGCGACGCACCGGAACCGCTGGCGCGCGCTGTTCGAACACCGCATGAGCGACGGCCGCGCGGTGCCGGCCTGGTACGCCGCTTTGCAGGCGGCCAACTTCTCCCACATCGAAGAGCCACTCGGCGCCATCCAACCCGGCCTGTCCACCAGGCAGCGCACCCTGCTCGCCAGGACGGTGTTCTCCGCCGTGCACGGCATGATCGATCTTGGGCTGGACGAGAAAGTGGCGGCGATGCCGCTTGCGGTGTTGCGCACGCAGGTGAAGACCGTCGTCTCGGCGATTGCGGTTGGTCTTGGGTCGTGATCTCGCTGTCGTGGACTTTTCCCCACAGCGCCGGAGGCATGAGGCTCTGCCCCAAACCCCGCTGGGGCCTCGAGGCCTCAGACCCCCATCTATTAGGGATTGCTAACAAACGGGTTCTACGGACTTGTCCTTAGCGGGGTCCAGGGGCAGAGCCCCTGGCCTTCATACCACGCGCATTCAAGCCGCCTCGCGCACCTCACCCGCCACTCGGGTGGCCGACACGTAGTCGATCTTGCCGGTACCCAGAAGCGGCAGCCCGGCCATCACCCGCACGATCCTGGGCACCGCGATCTCCGCCTTGCCCGCCTGGCGCGCATGGGCCAGCAGCGCAGCGCTGCTGGCGTCCGCCTGCGTCGTCAGCAGCACCAACGCTTCACCCTTGCGGGTATCGGCAATGGCCACCACGGCGTGGGCAGCGCTTGGCCACAGACTGGCGGCCAGCGCCTCGGCGGCCGGCATCGACACCATCTCGCCCGCTATCTTCGCAAAGCGCTTGGCGCGCGCCTGGATGGTGACGAAACGCTCGGCGTCCACGGTGCAGATGTCGCCGGTGTCGTACCAGCCATCCGGTAGTTCCTCCAGCACACCCGGGGCCTCTGCCCGCAAGTAACCCAGCATCACGTTGGGGCCGTGCACCACCAGGCGACCGCCGTTCTCGATGCCGTCGACGGCGTCCAGGCGATACTCCATGCCGGGCAGCAGGCGGCCCGCGGCGCCAGGGCGGCTGTGCATCGGCGTGTTCAGCGCCAGCACGGGAGAGGTCTCGGTGGCGCCGTAGCCTTCCAGCACGCGCACGCCGAAACGTTCGGCGTAGAGCTGCCGGGTCTCCGGGCGCACGCGCTCGGCGCCGGAGAAGATGTAGCGCATCTTGTAGAAGTCGTAAGGGTGCGCGAAGCGTGCCCAACCGGTCAGGAACGTGTCGGTGCCGAAGGCGATCGTGCTGTCGGTGTCGTAGATCAGCTCGGGCACGATCCGGTAGTGCAGCGGCGAGGGGTAGTAGAAGGTGCGCACGCCGCACAGCAGCGGCAGCAGCGTGGCGCCGGTCAGGCCGAAGGAGTGGAACATCGGCATCGCGTTGAACACGCGGTCGGACGCGTTGAAGTCGATGGTGGCGGCAACCTGCGCGATATTGGAGAGGATGTTGCGATGGCTCAGCACCACGCCCTTCGGCACGCCTTCCGAGCCGCTGGTGAACAGCACGACGGCGGGCTGATCGGGGCGCACGCACGCGCCCGGCAGGCGGCGGGCCCGTTGCGCGTCTAGCCAGCCGCGCAGCTTGGCGCCCATACCGAGGCCTGCCCGAACGTCTTCCAGCCAGACGAAGCGTACCTGCGCCTCCATCCTGGCCACCACGGGGCCGAGCTTGCCGCGTTCGACAAAGGCCCGCGACGACAGCACCGTGGTCACCTGCGCCGCCGCACAGGCTGCCAGCATGCCGTCGGCACCGGCGGAGAAGTTCAGCATGGCAGGCACGCGGCCGAAAGCCTGCAACGCCATGAAGGTGACCACGGCGCCGTTGGCGTTGGGCAGCATGACGCCGACCTTGGCACCCGGCGCAGCCATCTGCGCCAGGCGGCGGCCCAGCACCGTCGCGCCCAGGATTACGCGGCCGTAGCTCAGCGGCGCACGTCCGGTGTCCTCGATGATCGGCATGGCAGCACCCGAACGGTCGCGGGCGTCGAGCAGCGCCGCGAACAGCGACCGGCCGGTGTCCGCGGTGGCGAATGCGGACTGCTCCATCACGCCCTGCAGCAGGGCGCCCACCGCACGGCGGCGGGCGCGGCCGAGCAGGGCAGCGTCCGGATCGATGGCCACTGGCGGCAGCACGGACAGAGAGAGCGGCGGAAACCAGCGCCGCCTGATGATGCCGGCCATGCGCGAGAACTTCGTCTGTTGCAGCCCGTCCAGGCGCACCGGGACCAGAACCGCGCCGGCCTTGTCGGCCACCATGCCGGCGCCCTCGTACACCTTCATCAGCCCGCCGGTCACCGTGATGCGGCCTTCCGGGAAGATCACCAGGTTCTGGCCCTCGCGCACCGCGCGCACCATCGCCTTGGCGCTGAACGGGTTCACCGGATCGACGGTGAAGTGCCGCACCGCGGCCAGGAACGGCCGCGCCCACCAGCGGCGCGCGATGTGGACGTTCACGGCGAAGGTCGGCGCGTTGGGCAGGAAGGCGGCGACGAAGCAGCCGTCCAGAAAACTCTGGTGGTTGACCACGATCACGCTGCGCGTGCCCGCCGGCGGCAGGTTCTCCAGCCCGGAGATGTGGAGCGTGTGGAAGGTGCGGAAGTACCAGCGAAAGACCGCCCTGAACGTCTCCTGCGGCAGGATGCGCACGATCCACAGCGTCACGGCCAGGTTGGCTGCGGCGGCCACCAGCAGCACGCTCGCCGGGGCGGCGCCCGACAGCGCCAGCAACGCGGTGACACCGGCGGCCAGCGCCATGCAGGCCGCGTTGGCCACGTTGTTGGCCGCGATCATCCGCGACAGGTGGGACGGCGCCGAGCGGTCCTGGACGACGGCGTAGAGCGGCACTGAGTAGAGGCCGCCGCAGACCGCCAGCAGCAGCAGGTCGGCCAGCATGCGCCAGCCGGCGAAGCTGTGCAGGATGGCGGCGACGGTGGTGAGCTGGTCCGCATGGCCGGCGACACGCGCGAAGTCCCACAGGAACACCGACAGGCCGAACGCCGCGAACGGCACCAGCCTGGCGGAGGCCTCGCCGCGCAGCAGCCGTGCACACGCTACGGAGCCGATGCCGACGCCGACCGAGAACACCGCCAGCAGCAGCGTGAACACGTGGCCACCGGCCTGCCCGTGGGCCGTGTGCATGGTGTCGCGCACCAGGGTGGGCAGTTCGGCCAGCAGCGTGGCACCCACCACCCAGAACCAGCTCAGCCCCAGGATGCACAGCCAGACCGGCCGGTTCGCCCGCGCGGTGGCGAGCAGCGCGCCGGTCTCGCGCACGATGTTCCAGCCGATGCGCAGGTCCGTCGCTCGGGACGGCGCGCGGCCGATCAGCGCGGCGCTCGCCAGCCCGCCTGCCGCGATCGCCAGGCCGGCGCCTGCCACGATGGCAGCCCCGTGGTCCAGCCCGAACAGCAGCGGCCCGGCGATGGTGCCGGCCAGTATGCCGGCGAACGTGCCGGCCTCAATCAGGCCGTTGCCGGCGACCAGTTCGTCGGCGGCCAAATGCTGCGGCAGGATGGCGTATTTCAGCGGGCCGAAGAACGTGGCCTGCACGCCCAGGCCGAACAGCACGGCCAGCAGCAGCGGCGTGGTGCCGAGTAGGAAGCCGGCGGCAGCCAGCGCCATCAGCATGACCTCTGCCAGCTTCACCAGCAGGATCAGGCGTCGCTTCTCGCACCGGTCTGCGAGCTGCCCGGCGGTGGCCGAGAACAGGGCGTAGGGCAGGATGAACACCCCGCCTGCCAGGGCCACCATGGCCGAACCGGCGCCGCCTGCAGCGCGGAACAGGATCAGCACCACGAGCGCGTTCTTGAACAGGTTGTCGTTGACCGCCCCGAGTGTCTGGGTGACCAGCAACGGCGCGAGGCGGCGCGAGGCGAGCAGGGACATGGGTGGGTGCCTTTTGTGAACAATGTTCATAATACAGCTTCCTGAACATTGTTCAAGAGCTGCATCTGCCGCTAGATGTCCTGACCTATAAGCAAGCATGGAGCCCCGCCGTGCGCAGCACGCATTCGCGCGACGGGCCCTGAAGGCCCAGACCCCCATCTGTTTACGATAGCTAACGACCAGGTTCTAAGGACATGTCCTTAGCGGGGTCCAGGGGCAGAGCCCCTGGCCTTCCTCAAGGGTCGATGTTGCCACCGCTAAAACGTTTCCAAGATCGATCGACGTTGCTACACAAGATCCGCGTGCGATAGCTTTCGTCCATGAAGAGACACGCCTCCGCCATCTCCCTCGTCGCCGCTATGCTGCTGGTCTGCGCCCAGACGGGCTGGGCACAGGCGGCGCGCACGACCCTGGCCGGCACCACGAGGGCGGAAATCGCCGGAGCCCAGGATCTGGGCCCCGTACCGGACGACACGCCGCTGGAGCACGTTCTGCTGCTCCTGCAGCGTTCCCCAACCACCGAGGCTGCCGCCCTGGCGTTCGCCGAGGCCGTGCACGACCCGTCCTCTCCGGAGTTCCATGGCTGGCTGAGTTCAGCCGAGATCGGGGAACGGTTCGGCGCCGCCCAATCCGACATCGATGCCGTGTCGGCGTGGCTCCAGGGCGAAGGCCTGCACGTTAACCGTGTTCTGCCTGGCCGCATGGTGATCGACATCAGCGGGTCGGCGCAGGACATGGGAAAGGCCTTCGGCACCAGCATCCACAACGTCATGGTGGGTGGCGTGACACATGTCACCAACGTCACCGACCTGTCGGTTCCGGCGACGCTCGCACCCCTGCTGGCCGGGCCGCTCTCGCTGCACGATTTCCGGCCGCATAACCGCCACCTGGGTGCCGCGCCCAAACTCACGAACGGCCCGGGCGGCGAACTGGTGACGCCCGGCGACATCGCAACGATCTACGATTTCAGGCCGCTCTTTGCCAACGGCATCACCGGCAAAGGCCAGACCGTCACCGTTGTCGAAGACACCGACCTTTACAGCAATGCCGACTGGACGACCTTTCGTTCGGTCTTCAACCTGGCGCGTTTCAGCGCAGGCTCACTCTCGATCCAACACCCCGATTGCCGCGATCCCGGCGTGAGCAAGAACGGCGACGACGTCGAGGCGGCCCTGGATGTGGAGTGGTCGAGCGCCGCGGCGCCTGACGCGGCGATCGTTCTCGCCTCCTGCCAGGAGACGAGGACGACAGACGGCGTTACGCTGGCGATGACGAACCTGATCACCGGCGCGTCGCCGCCCAAGATCATCAGCGTGAGTTATGGGGAGTGCGAGACGCTGAACACGCCGCCGGGCAACCGCTATTACGCAACGCTGTTCCAGCAGGCGGTGATGCAGGGCATTTCGGTGTTCGTCGCTACAGGAGATGCCGGACCGAGCGACTGCTCCAACTTCACGAACGGGACGAGATACGGCATCGGCGTCAGCGGCTGGGCCAGCACGCCCTACGACGTGGCCGTGGGCGGCACCGACTTCGCCGACAAATACCTCGGCAAGAGCGGCACCTACTGGGGCAGGAACGGCCCCGCCCACGCCAACGCGAAATCCTACATCCCCGAGCAGGGCTGGAACGACACCTGCGCAGGCACGCTGTTCACGGCAGCCGAGGGCTTCGCCACCAGCTACGGCAGCAACGGGTTCTGCAACGTTGCTGCAGGCAAGCCTTACCGCGAGCTCGGAGGCGGCGAAGGCGGCCCGAGTTCCTGCGCCACCGGAACCGCACCGCCAAGCGGCGTGGTCGGCGGCACCTGCAAGGGCTGGCCGAAACCGCGCTGGCAGGCAGGCGTGATCGGCATCCCCGCCGACGGCGCGCGCGACATCCCCGATGTGTCCCTGTTCGCCTCAGACGGCGAGGTGTGGGATCGCCAATACGCCATCTGCTTTTCCGACCCCAACAACTACGGCGTGCCCTGCGTCGGAACCACGCCGGCCGAGATAGACCACTGGGCGCCGGGCGGCGGCGGAACGTCCTACGCAACACCCATCATGGCCGGCGTGCAGGCGCTCATCAACGAGCGGACCGGCAGTGCCTGGGGCAACGCCAACGTAGAGCTCTACCGCCTGGCGGCCAAGGAGTACGGCCCGACAGGAGACAATTTCTGCAGTTCCAGCAAAGGCAACGTGATCGACCCGGCTTGCTTGTTCAACGACGTCCGCCTGGGTGACGACGATCAGGATTGTATCGCCGGGTCTGCGGACTGCTTTGCCCCTAGCGGTCGTCTCGGTGTGCTGTCGACAAACACGGCCGCCTACCGGCCGAGTTTCCTGGTGACCAAGGGCTATGATTTCCCGAGTGGCATAGGCACCATCAACGCGACGAACCTGGTGCTGGGGTGGCCGATGCCGCGGTAAAGCGATACGTGTGTCGCTGTGTGTGGAGCCATTCGGCTGAAGGTCGGCAAAACCGGGCAAGGATGTTTCGGTCGACGCCGACAGCCGCGGTCAAAGCGTGCAGCAGCCAGACTCCTCGGCATCAACCCCGGCACACCCGCCCGAAGCTGACATGGGGTTTCCACCTTTCCGCATCACCGTCATAGTCCCGCGCCTTCGCGGAGTCACCATGCGCACCCTCCTCCTCGCCTCCCTGACCGTTGCCGCCGCCCTCCCCAGCCACGCGGCGCCGCCCGTATCAGCCCCCCTGCCGCCCGCCCTACCGGCACCGCAGGACAAGCCCTTCCCCGGCCTCGTCACCCTCCGCATTGCGTTCGACACGGACCATCACGTCTTCAACGTCACCGAAACCATCCGCGCCGCCCCCGGCCCGCTCACCTTGCTCTACCCGCGCTGGATTCCCGGCACTCACTCCCCCGAGGGCACTATCGCTGCAATGGCGGGCCTCACCATCAACGCCGGCAACACCGAGATCACCTGGCAGCGAGACACGGTGGACGTCACGGCTTTCCATCTCACCGTGCCACAAGCCGCGCCGCCATTGACGATACGTTTCCAATACCTCTCGCCGCCAACAAGCAGGGAAGGCGCCGTCGTGATGACCGACCGCATCGCCCTCCTGCAGTTCTGGCACGATGTGCTCTACCCCTCGGGCTACTACGTGCGAGACATCCAGGTCCGCGCCGAGGTGGAATTGCCTGCGCAATGGCAGTACGGCACCGCCTTGGAACAGCAGAGCCGTGACGGCAACCTCGTCACCTTCAAACCGGTGCCGCTCGACGTTCTCATCGACTCCCCCGTCTACGCCGGCCGCTATTTCGCCCGACCTTCAAACCGGTGCCGCTCGACGTTCTCATCGACTCCCCCGTCTACGCCGGCCGCTATTTCGCCCGGTTCGACATGGCCCCCGGCGCCGAGACGCCGGTGCACATGGATGCCGTCGCCGATGCGCCCGAGGACCTCGCCATCACGCCAGCGGACCTTGCCGCGCACCGTGCCATGGTTGTGCAAGAGGAGCGCAATTTCGCCTCAAGCCATTACGACCATTTCGACATCCTGGTGGCACTCAGCGACGAAACCAGCTCCGGCCTGGAACACCACCGCAGCAGCGAAAACGGTGTGCCTTCCACCTACTTCACCGAGTCCGCGAAAGCGCTTCTCGACCACACCTTCCTGATGACGCACGAATACGCCCATTCCTGGAACGGCAAGTTCCGCCGTCCCGCGGACCTGTGGTCGCCCGACTACAACGTGGTACCCGAACGCGGCAGCCTGCTCTGGGTCTATGAGGGCCAGACACAGTACTGGGGCGACGTCATCGCCGCCCGCGCCGGCTTGCAGACGCCCGAGCAGTTTCGCGATTACCTCGCCTACACCGCGGCCGACCTGCAAGCGCAGGCCGGCCGCCTGTGGCGTCCGTTGCAGGACACGACCAACGATCCGGTCATCAACCAGCGCCGTCCGCTCGCCTGGCGCAGCTACTCACGCGCCGAGGACTACTACCAGGAAGGTGCCATGATCTGGCTGGATGCCGACACGCTGATCCGCGAGGCAACCAAAGGTCATGCCTCACTCACGACGTTCGCCCAGAAGTTCTTCGGCATCCAAGACGGCAACTTTAGCGAGGTCACCTACGATTTCGACGACGTCGTCGCCGGCCTGAACACGGTCTACCCGTACGACTGGGCTGCGTTCCTGCGCAAGCGCCTGGACAGTCATCCCAACACCGACCTGACCGACGGCCTGACCCGCGCCGGCTGGCGCCTCGTCTTCAACGACAAGCCGAACGAAGTGGAAAAGGCCGGGGGCGCCCGCCGCCACGCCACGAGCTACGCCTTTTCTCTCGGCCTGACCCTCGGCAAAGACGGCAAGGCCGCAACGATTGCCTGGGGTAGCCCGGCCTACAATGCCGGCCTGTCGCAGGGCGTCACGATCATCGCCGTGAACGGCACGGAGCTTGACGGCGACGAGACCCTCAACGCCGCCCTGAAATCGGCCTCCACCACTAAATCCCCGATCGAGCTGCTCGTGCACGACGGCAAACGGTTTCGCACGGTTCGCATCGACTACGAAGGCGGTTTGCGTTCCCCCCACCTGGAGCGCATTCCCGGCATGACCGATCGGCTTTCCGATATCATTGCTCCCTTGTGACGTCCGGCGGAGGCTGCTGAAACCTACCCTACTCGTTCGTCTAAGGCTGACCCGCTAACGCCGGCACTGACCTCCCGATCGTGCGATCTCGGCCGTCGCTTAAACGGCCCTGATACCTAGGAGGACGACGTCGGCGTGGGGCAACCTGAAACCACCTCGATACGGTTGCAAGTGATGAAAGTCGTGCCGCTCCAAGCGTTGCGGCCCATTCCGCCTCCACCCAGGCGATCACCACGTCGGACGCTGTCGGCAGTGCACCGACGAGGGTGTCGGCATCATCAGCGCCGTCTGGCCTACGGCCAATGGTAGACACCCGACAAAGCTGGCGTGTCACCGACGGGCAACGCAGGCTGATGTCTTACTGCCAGCGCGGGTACGTGCTGCAAGGCCGGCAAGGCTACTCGGAACTGTCGCAAATAGATCGAAAGAACGGCGAGGCGACGAACGCTGCAGCTTCCGGGTGCAACCGCGCGCTTTCCGCCTCGACTGCCCCCTCGCGTATCGATCGCATGATGTCTTTGGGTATGTGTTCGACTCCCGGGAGAAAAGGCCGCTCACCCAGGTCGCCCGGGTGGTCGGGCTGCAAATGCGTCGACGTTCGAGCCGCAAGCGCCGCCAGGTCATGGTTGTAAAGCGCAGCCAAGCTGGAAGCCTGCGCGCGGGTAAGGTACTGGATGGCTGGGCAGTGCAGGCTCGCCCGTTCCGCGGCTTGGTCGGTCAGGTGGTGCAAAATATGAGCAACGGCCAGATCGGCGGTGGACCAACCGTGGGCTGGGCCGTGCTGCTGGATCATACGGAGCACCTCGATGGCCCACCAGCTGGGCGACACGTTGGCGCGTTCGGGCGCCGGCGGCGCACCGGACAATCCCAGGCCGGCGAGGCAATCACTGACGAGATCGTGGCCGTGCAGGTCGGCGGGGTGGAGCGAACGAACGCGGATCTTGCCCCAACCCAGCTCCTGGCCCCAGACCTCCAGGTTCGGCCAAAAGCTGACAGTGTCCTTGATGCGCGCGAGGTAGTCGTCGAAGCCGTCGCCGTTATGGCCCGTACGGACCTCGAAGTTGTAGGATGACACAACCCAGTCTCGGTAAGGCCGGATGTAGAAGATGACGCGCGTGTCGAGGCGCGCGAGGTCGGCTGCGATGACCCGCGTGAAGTCAGGAGGGAAGCAGCACAGTCCTTCGTTGGACACGAGCACGGACCGGTCTTGCCGGGCGCGTGCAAACGCCATGATGTCGTGGTGGGACGAAAAACTCGGCAGGTTGCTCCCGGATGGGCTGGGCTGGCCGAAGAACACGTAGTCGATGCCGTTCTGGCGCAAGTAAGGCACGTGGTTGGCGAAGTAGGTCTGCAGGGTTGTCGAGCCTACCTTGTTGCGGCCGATATGGAGGTGGAGGATCGGGGCAGCTTCCGACATGTCGCGTCTTTCCTACCGGGCGAGGGTGGTTCCGGTTTCATCGCGGGCGTTCGCCGGCAGGGCGGACAGCTTGTCTGGACGGGGTCGCATAAGACCGGAGCGTCAGCTTTTCCGGGGCTTCGGGCGCTAGCGAGGCGTCACCGCCTTCGTCTCAGGACTCGTCAGGCCTGCACGCCAACCTGCGCATCGGCCAGCTCCTGCTCCTGCTCCTGGATGATTGTGCGCGCCCGCATCAACGCTTCGGTCCTGCGGGTCAGGGTCTGGCGGCTGACCGCGAGCTCGACACGCAGGCCGTTGATGTCGCCTTCAAGTTCTTCGCAAGTCGCAAGAAGCGACTCCGGGGAAAAGAAGCCAGCCAGAACCTGCTGGATCGCCTCGCTCGAGCGGGCGTCCGGAACAAGAATGCCCAATCCGTTGAAGAACGGCAGCCGCTTGAAGGTGGCGCCCACCTTGGCAGCAGCGATGAAGTCCTCTGCCGCCGTCAGCACGCCGTTGCACGGGCCGCCTTCCTGAAGCGCGTTGGCGAAGTCACCGTTCAGCCCCTCTTCGACCAAGTCCGAGCGGCCCGGCAGGAACCCGCGTCGGGCGTAGGGCTGCCGCTTCCCATCCGGTATCGCATCGGCGTCGTAGTACATGTCCCGCCGCGCATACGGCCAGGCGACATCGTGGAACAGGATGATGGGAGGCTCCTTGCCCGCCTGCCGGGCGCGGAGGAATATCTGGGCCAGTTCGTTGTACACGGTGAACCAGTTGTGGTCGCCGTCGAGCAGGATGAAATCCGCCGCCTGGATCAACGGCAGCGCGTCGAGGCTCTTGTGTGGATGGAAGGCGTAGCCGCCATCGAACTCGGCTAGCATTTCGTGGAACACGGGATGCGGCGCCGGATCGATGATGTCGAGGAAGAAGCCCCGCTCCCGACCGATCTCCAGCAGACGGCGCGTGTTCCACCCGAACTCCGCGCCGATCTCCAGGACGCGGCCGGGGGACGCCGCAACCAGCAGCGGCAGGATGAAACGCAACCAGAAACGATGCATGTCAGGCTTTCGTCAATTTGCAAACGTGAGCAAAGCCGGAGTGAAGACCGCTCACGACACGCCGACCAACCCCAGGCCGGTGGTTGTGTCCACGGACATGACCGGGCCGATCCGCTGCAGGAATCCGTTCGGGCACGACGTGATGAAGTGCGCTGTCCGGTTCGTATCGACCGTGAACGGCGCCTGTTCGGTGAACTGGGTGATCGCGTTCATCGTCCAGGTTCGCGCGTAGCCGAGCCAGGGCTGCCCCATGGCCGACCCTACACAGACAAGGTAGGAGCGTAACGACACGAACTCGGCATAGGTCCGCAGCGTGTTCAAGGTCGATCCGTCCCCGGGCCATGGCCGGTAGAACACGACCGTCTCCGACGCCGTGCCGATTGCCCGGCGAACCTTGCTGACCAGGGCCGGATCGCAGGCATCATGCAGGTCCGGCCCGCCGATGCCGCCCTTGCCGACGACGACGAGGCGTGTGAAATCGCCTGTGCCCTGCACGGCATCCCTGAGGAAGCCGAGCAGCCCGTCCGGCAGGTTGATCGCGACGACCCGGGCCGGGCGAAGCTCGTGCAGGATCGCCGCCATGGCGAAGGCGTCCGGGGGTGCCACTCCCAACGTACCGTCACGCCACGTTGCCCGCTCGTGCAGCCGCGCCTCGGCGTAGACTGAAATAAGGTAGTCTGCCGCCATCTCGTCGAAATGGACCGGCAGGACAGCAGGCCTGATCTCGTTCGTGACGCCGATCTGTGCGGGCGAAAGCGGCCGCTGCCGGCTCACCAGCGCCGCCATGCGATCGATCCGCCCGCGCAGCCTGATGTCGGATGGCGGCACCGGCACCCAGGGCTGCGCGCGCAGCTGCACGTATTTGTGCTCGTAGCCGCGGACGCGCCGTTCCTTCTCGTCGTCGTCCACGTTGGTCGTCGTGCCGTCATGAAACTGGTGGAAGGACGCCTCCCCGATCAAGGCCACCAGCGGTTCCAACGACGCATCCACGGCGCGGCGGAACAGATCGAGGTTGGCGTAGCCGGCGCCTGCCTCGTCGAACGCCTCGTCGAACCCGCCGATCTGGGTGAACACCTCTGCCGGCACGAACAGGCAGTTGCTCTCGCTCATGCCGTCGAACCAGTGGTTCGGGCTTTCCCAGACAGGTGCGGAGACGGCAAACATCTCGTAGCCGTCGCGCGGCCAGCCGGCGCGCGCAAACAGCATGTCCTCCTGCGCGCGGGTCCATCCGCTGCGCGCCAGGAAACGCTGGTCGCCGCCCACGAACCATTGCCGCAGCCCGATCACCGCACCCGGAGACTCGGCGATGGCGTCGGCCGCTTCCCGCAGCACGCCGGGCGAGAGGAGGTGCGCGCCGTCGATCATCAGCGCCAGATGGTGGCCGCGTGCCTGGCGTGCCGCCTCGTTCATCGCGGCCACCGGCGACGGGCGGACCCGCTCGGGCACGAACAATCGAAACTCAGGTCCGAACGATGCCACCCAATCGGCCGAAAGCGTCGTCTCCGAGCCGTTGTCGATGCAGATGACCTCGTAGTCGATCTCGCCGGCACCGATCTGGTAGCTGCGTCCAAGCGAAGTCAGCGTGCGGGACGCTTCGCGCGCCATGTTGTAGAAAACGACGATGAACGACATCAGCGTCCGTCCTGATGGCAGCCCTGCGGCTGCGCGCGGACGGGTGCGGACCGGCAACTCGGGATCGTCCGGCTCGTCGCCCGCGGCGTCGGCGCCGGGCGCAAAACGCACGTGGACGAACCCTGGCAACAAGGCCGTCCCACTTGGCAGCGCCAGCGTCACCTCGTGCTCCGAACCGTCGGCCAGGGCTGCCGGCGGGCGCGCGTCGAACCCCCAGCGGCCGTCCCCCTGCCGGCTCTCCTGCACGTCGATCCGCCAGACGTTGGCAACCACCTGGCCGATCACGCGCCCAGCCACCGAGAGCTCGATCGTCACATGCGGTGCCGGATCCGCCAAGCATGTGATCCAGCCCTTGATACGCTCCGGCCCGAACGCGTCGAGGTAGCCTTCCACGCCGGCTTCCGCCAGGAACCTGGCGGGAAGCGCTACCGACGGCATGGCCAACGCTTCCGATCTAGACACCAAATCCCTTCCTTATGTAAACGCTATGGCGGGTGGCCGTGCGGCGGTCAATCAGCCGGATGTGTGCCGCGTCGTGCGATGCTCCACAAGGCCGGCGGCCGATCCGCCTCCCGGTTGGCCGGAAATGGCACGCAAGTTGCTGCACAAACAAGTTGCCGAACGAAACACGCAAGTTGCTGAACGAAAGCGGACATGTTCATGGATAGCGGGATGACGACCACCGGCCCGCTTGGGACGTCGTGCACCGGCCGCCCCGTCCTGATCGCCGTCGCGTTCTACCGTAACGAGGCCCTGGTCCAAACCGTGTCGGGCTCCCTGCTGCGCTGTGCCGCAGACATCGCCGCGATCTCAGGCAGGGTGGTCTTCTTCAACGACTCGCCCGATTACCCGCCTTTGGCACGGGCCCTAAGCGAGGCCGCGCTGTCGTTGGCGGCGCTTCCCCTCCGTGTCGAGCGGAACGAGGCCAATCTCGGGTTCGTCAAGACGATGAACCGCGCCGTGGCCGAAGCGGTCGCCAGCGGCATGGACTTGGTCATGCTCAACTCCGACACCGTAATGGAGCCAGGCGCGCTGACCGAGATGCTGTGGGCGGCACGTCAGGATGCCATGCACGGCTTCGTCAATCCGCGTTCGGACAACGCCACTATCGCCACCCTGCCGGTCCGCAGCCGGCTTGGCCGGAGGGATGGGCAACACGCCCTGGAGGCCTACATTACCTATGCCAAGTACCTGCCGAGGCTGAGCTACGTGCCGACGGCCATCGGGTTCTGCATGTTCGTGCGCTGGGAGATCCTGGCGGAGCTTGGCGGCTTCGACGAGATCTACGGCAAGGGCTACAACGAGGAGAACGACCTCGTCATGCGGGCGTCCCGCCTGGGTTACCGCGCCGTGCTCGCCAACCACGCTTTCGTTTCGCATGAGGGCGAGGCAAGCTTCAACTCCGCACCGATGAAGCGTGACGCGCTGGAGCGGCGAAACCGGGCTATCCTGGTGTCCCGCTATCCCGAGTACACCGGGATCACAAGGCGGCATTACGAGACTCCGGACGTGATCACCGAGCGGTTGCTGGCCTGCCTCGTTCCGGACGAGGACGGCAAGCTCGATGCCGCCATCGACTGTTCGAGCTTCGTCGCTGCCCATAACGGCACCATGCAGGCTGGCAGGCAGACCATCGAGGCCATGGCCCGGCAGTTGCAGGACAGGTATCATGTCCACGTCCTCTGCTCCCCCGAGGTGTTCGCCTTCCACGACCTGGCAGCGCTCGGCGTCCGCAGGGCCGATCCGCATGGCGGCGAGGTTTTCGCGGTCGTCTTCCGTGTCGGCCAGCCATACGACTGGAACACCATACAGCGCCTCTGCATGTCGGGGGCGGTGCTCGGCGTCTACATGCTCGACACCATCTCGCTGGACTGCCCCAGGCTGGCGTCCCCGCGGCTGCGCAACCTGTGGCAGTTCACGATGGACCATTTCGACATGCTGGCGACGCAGAGCCGTCAGACCGACCGTGCCGTCCGTCTGCGGTTGCGTGTACCCGACCGTATGGTGTCCGTCGTCTCGCCGCACTCGCTGAATTTGAACGACTACCACCCGGCGTGCGACACCGCGACGTCGGAGACGGTCAGCCTGCTCGTCGTCGGAAACCACTACGACCATAAATACGTGATTCCCACGGCCAACGCACTCGCGCAGGCGTTCCCGGATCGGCAGGTGATCGCGCTCGGCATCAGCGGTGACCCCGCGTCACCGGACAACGGGGAGTCTGCAACACGCAGGCTCATGGACCTGCCCAACCTGACGGGGCTGGCTTCCGGCGCGATGGAGGACGCCACCCTGACACGGCTCTACGCCAATGCCGCGGCCGTCATCTTCCCAAGCTTTGCCGAGGGGTTCGGCTTCCCGACGCTCAACACGCTTGCTGCCCGGCGTCCCCTGTTCGCCCGCCGCCTGCCCGCCACCGAGGATATCTGGCACGCGCTTGGCCGCACCCCCAACGTGCATTTCTTTGCGACCACGGAGGAGCTGATCGGTCAGTTGAGCGCGGTGCCGGCGTGGCAGCCGGAGCCGCCGCAGCCGAACCAGGACCGGCTGCGGCCGGCTCGCGAGATAGGCTCGGCCCTGGAAGCGGCGATGCGGACCATCACGTACGACGCCGTCGTGGCGCGTGTGCAAGCTATGCAGTTCGCGTCCGACGCCGGGAATTTAGGCCAGCTGACCGCGCTGCAGGAGGCCGACATCGCGGCAGGGCTTCTCGCTGCACGCTTCGAAAACTTAGCGCGGGGCGCCTTTCGCCAGAAATGGGTCTTCGGGGCGACTAGGCTGGCGGTCCGCTCTGTCCGTCGCCTCCGCGGCGTCGGCCGCAAGAACGGTGCCTGATGTCCCGGTCCCGTCCCACGCACCGCGGCCTGCCTAGCCTGCCTGGAAAGCGCTTGGTATGAGGCGGAGGTGATCGACCTATCGAGCTACCGCACGGAAGCCGGCATAACCACGATCTCGGCGCCACAGGCCTTCGAAGGCGGCGAGGAGCTCTACGACCAGACGATCGGCGGCGCCTCGCGGCAGGATGCGCTCAGAAGCGGGCGGGGCGCGCTGCAACTGGCGCGGCACCTCGCCGGCCGCCCAATCGACTCGCTGCTCGAGATCGGCGCCGGCGGCGGCACCTGCTCGCTCGGCCTGGTGTCCGGTCTGCAGCTGGCTCACGCGCTGATCACCGACACCTCGCCGGCGTTTCTGCAGATGATCCGCAGGAAGCTCGCCGCCTTGGGCGTGGACGATGCCGGCATGAACTTCGCCACCCTGGCCGGAGAAGACCTGGGACGCTTGCCCGAAGCCAGCATGGACGCCATCGTCGTCGCCTCCGCCCTGCACCACGTCGGTGACTGGCAGGCGTTCCTGCGCGACGCGGCGAAGGTTCTGCGCGAAGGCGGCGTGCTGGTTATCCAGGAGCCCTGCCGCGAGGGCAACCTCATGATGGGCATGGCCCTCGATGTCGCACTCTCCCCGCTCTGGCCGGCTTCGGCCGCGTTGCCCCCCGCCGACACGCAGAAGCTGGAACGTTGTCGCGACTCCATCTACTTCCTCGCCAACTCGCACATCGTAAAGGTCGGTGAGGACAAGCACAGCTTCCTGGTCAGTGAACTCGCGCACGCGGCCGACGCGGCAGGCTTCGCGCGCAACGTCTTCTACGCCAACGCGCACTTCCAGGACCTGGCCGACACCGACCTCTCGCAGCGCCAGGGTGCCTGCTCGTTCGTGCGCTACCTGGACAGCTTCCTCGAGCAACACCACTTGGTTTCAGCAACCGGAATGGTGTTGCTCCGCCAGCACCTGTTCCCGGTCCTGCAGCACCTCGACCGCGCCTACGTCGACGGCGACGGTGCACCGCTGTTCGGCTGCATGGTGTTCCGCCGATGAGCGGCGGCGCCGAGGTGCGGGCCCGGATCGTGGCGCGCCTGTGCCGGGTGCACGCGCCCCGCCATCTGTTGCTGGCCGGCACGCAGGACGAGGAGCTTTGCCTCAGCCTGGCCGAAGCCGCGGTTGCCTACGACGCCACACTACACGTGGCCAGCCTGCACCCACCGGCGTGGCTTGCCGCGATAAGGCAGACTGCCGGCGACCACTGCATCGTCCACCAGGCCCCCCCGGCGGAGGTAGTTGGCCTGGTGCCGCTGCCCGATCTTGCCTGGATCGACGACGACGCGAACTGGTTCACCGTGCACACGCTGCTCCAGGCCCTGCACGCGCGCGCCGGACGGCTGAACCGTCCTTTCCCCCTCACCGTCGTGGCAGGCGCCGGCTGGCCGAACGCCAGGCGCGACAGCTACGCCGATCCCGGCTCGATCCCGGCTGCACACCGGCACGCCCACGAGCGCGCGGGCCTTGTCCCAGGCCGGACGGCACCAGGCAGCTCCGGCCTCTACGCGGACCGCTTCAACGCCGTCGGCGAGAACGAACCCGGCAACGGCGTGCTGACCGCCATCGAGGATTTCCTGTCAGGCCGTGCCGACCAGCTGCGCCTGACTTTGCTGCCCGGCTTCGGCGGCCTGGCCGCCGTGTCCAGCCGGAGCGGACCCGCGTCCGAAGCGTTCGCACCGGCCGGACTGGCCCAGGACATGCTCCTGATGTCCGAGGCCCTCGAGACCGCCCGGCTGGAGCAAGCTGTGCAACTGGACGAGGATAAGCGTGCCCTGCGGCACGCCAACACCCTGATCGAAAAGTTGCGCGCCAACACGCCGGCGCCGGCAGAAGCGGCAACGCCGGCTACCGCCGTCGCCTCGCCCTTCCTGCCGATCAAGCGCCGGCTCGCCGCCCTGCTGCCAGCCCGAGCAGGCACCGCCAACAAGGACGACGACAGCCAGGAACAGGCGGCGCTCGCCCGCTTGCAGGCATCGCCGATCTTCGATGCCGCCTGGTATATGTCCACCTACGGAGATGTGGCGGAAGCCGGGGCGGACCCGGTGCTGCACTATTTGCGCGACGGCGCCGCCGAACTGCGCGACCCCGGACCTTACTTCTCCACCGGCTACTACCTTTCGGCCTACCCCGACGTTGCGGCCGAGAAGCTGAACCCGCTATTGCACTACTTGGCAAGCGGCGCCGCAGAAGGACGCAATCCGGGGATGCATTTCGCCACTCGGCACTACGTCGAAGCCCATCCTGAAGTGATCGCCTCTAGCCTCAACCCGCTTGAGCATTACCTGACGATCGGACGCGCCGCGGGGTGGCAGGCGCCTGGCGTAGCGACTTGAACCCCGTGTGCGACGTGGGCCCGCTGCCATGAGGCATGCAGGCCTGTGAGCTTGGCGCGATCGTCGTGGCGCCTGCACACGCGTCGCGGCTGGTTCGCAGGGTATCACCGCTTCACCAACCATTGCTGGAAAAAACGAACGATCTGCCGGTTGAAGTTAGCGTGAAACTCTGCTCGGCTGAACCCCGCCTTGCCGACACAAAGTTTTGACAGAGCGAATTTGTCGTCCGTAGCGCATGGCGCGGCGAAGTCAGCGTGTGCCGCTTCTGGAACGAGATGGAATTCGGGGTTGATCGGAAGGTCGTGTTTCACAGACTGCGCGTTCCAAGGCTCTGCCAGGACGTTGTCCTCGCCTGCCTGCCAAAGCTGGACCGGAACTTTGATGGCCGACAGGCCGGCGCGGCCGAACACGTAGCCAAGAGCCGGCGCCACCACCACGATTGCCCCTACCCGCGCGTCGTGCTGCCAAACGAGACGCCGTGCCTCGGACCCGCCCAACCCGAGTTGGTGCCTGGCCTCCCTCACACACGACCACTCCGATGGCACCTGCCGGCAATGTCCCTGCACCAGGCCGGTGTCTGGTTTGCCACCGGCAATGACAAGGGTGGCAAACCCGCCAAGCGAGAACCCGAAAACGCCTACGGCCGAGGACGGCTCCAGCGCCGGCGATCGCCAGCGGTGCAGGGCAAAGTCGATGACGTCATCAAGTTGGCTCACCCGATCGGCCACTTTCAGCCTGCCGTCTGGGCCGAACTCGTCCGGGGTTGCCGAAACCACCACGAAGCCAGCCTTTGCCAACGCCACGGCGGTATCGGCGTGTTCCTGCCGATCGCCGAGCGTGCCGGGAGAAATCGCCACCAGGGAAAGTTTTCGGCCCAACACAAGACCGTCGAGCGCGACCTCCTGGTCGGACAGCAACAGGTGCATCAGTGTCTCGGGTGAGTCACTTGGGTACCAGAACGCCGCCTTGATCGCCGCTCCGTCCGTGCGAGGGATGTCGACCGTTTGAAACCCTACAGTAGCTGCTTGTGCAAGACCCGTTCCGGTTGCCAGCCCGGCCAGGCAGACATACAGCACCGCCGGCTTCATGACGGATCAAGCGCCTCTTCCTCGCACAGCACCGCAACCGCCTGCTGTGACCGGTCGAAATGGTCGTCTTCTGCCTGTGGCGGCGCCATCGCCGCTTCGCCGTCCGTCACATGCCGGATGAACAGCCGCATCACGTGGTCCACCCCCGCCTGCGTTACCGACCGGCGATCCTGCGCGAAATACCGCCCGTCCGTGAAAGCGCCCGTGATGATCTCGTAGGACGGGAAGTACTGCACTGCCGGATCGTCGGCCAGCATCTCGGCCGCCACGCGCAGCACGGATTTGGAGTAGGTGGTGGAAACGAGCACGTGGCGATCGATCGCGGTGGCTGCCAGCGGCACCGGCGAGACGGTCAGGACCACGCGGAAACCGGGGTTCACCGCGCGCGCCATCGCCAGGAACTCGCGGAAATCTGCGACCGTGTCGGCCACCAAGAAGTTCAGCAGGCGGTGGACCGCCGGATCGAACGTGCCAGCGACGGTTCCCGGGCAGACCGGATACACGCAGCCATCCGCGTGCGCCCAGCATTCCGTCAGGCCCATCGTGAACACCAGCACATCCATCGACTCTATCGCCTGACGTACCGCGGCGAAATGCTGCGTGCGGTCGCGCTGGTATTCCAGCATGCCGGCGAAGCCGCCCGGCTGGATGGCGGGCCGGAACGGGTCGTGGAAGCGGCCGGCCTCTTCCCACACATCGTCGGCCGGATGCAGCCGGCCGTACGCGCGCTGTACCAGCTGCAGCAGTTGCCGTGCGGTGTAGATGTTGCCCGTACGCGCCGTGTAGATGCCGTAGCCGAACCGTTCGGCCAGCTCCTGCGGCAGCAGGGGATGCGCGGTCTCCGTGACGAGGAAGCCGTATCCGCACGCGCTCAGGGCACGCGCGATATGCTGGGCAAAGCAGCTGCCCGCAGTGACGATCTTGTCGGTCTGCCCGATTCTGAACTTGGCGCGCACCACAGGGTCGACGTCGGGCGCGGGTGTCCGGCTTATCGCGTGCCGCCAACGCTGATAGGGTGCGGCATGCTGGTAAGGGTTGACCGTCATCAGGTGAGACCGTCGGTTTGCCTTCCCGTCAAGTCAAGCCGGTGCAAGCCGCCCAGCCAGAGGCAGCAAGCTCTCTGCTCTGTCCCGCCGGAAGAAAGTCCATCCCTTCCCATGACCCTGCAATGACGATGCTGAGCCGGGTAGTCGACCGCTTGCTCCCCAGCAAGCCTCCTGTCTGCATCGGACACAGCCACACGGAAAACCTCGCAGCGGCCGCAACCCTGTCCGGGACACGCCTGGACGTGCTGAACTTCTGGCACCTCCCCGGTGCCATCATCACCGAGGCCGGCCGGATCAGGCTGTCGGCAGAGTTGCGCGCAAGGCTGACGGCGCCGGTGTTCTCGCTGATCGGCGGGGCGGTGCACCAGGATGTGGGCCTGATCCAGCACGCCCGGCCGTTCGACGTCGTGCTGCCCGGCCAGCCGAACCTGCCGTTGACGCCTGGGGCCGAAATCATCCCCTACGATGCCGTCCAAGCCGCCATGCTGGCGCGCACCCAACCCTACCTCGACATCATGAGCGTCGTGCGCGACACAGTCGACGGCGCCATGTTCCACATGGAGTCGCCGCCGACCTATGCGGACGAGCAGGTGCCGACGGACGATCCCGGGTTCCAGCAGTATTTCGGCAGCGACGCCGCGTTCTCCCCGGCATGGCTACGTTACAAGCTGTGGCGGGTGCATTCAGGTATCGTGTCGGCGCATTGCGGGACGACGGGCATCACCTTCGTATCCCATCCTCCTCAATCCGTCTCAGAGTCCGGCTTCCTGCAGGAGCCGTTCCACGGCACGCCGGCACACGCGAATGCCGCCTACGGACAGCTCGTGCTGGCGCAATTGCAGCAACTGGCCCGGTTGCGTTAAAGCGAGTCCACGACGGCACAGGTTTCGGCTCTGTTCCGCGCATGCCGGCCACCCAGATATGAGGATAAGACAAAGTGGATGGCGATCTTAACCGAGCGCAATCTTTCGGGGCGCAAGCCGCGGCCGCCCGGCAGATGGCACGCAACGGCGACTTCATCGGTGCCATCTCGCTGGCCAGCAACGCGCTACACAACGGAGCCGATGACCGTTTACTGGCCGAGCTCGTCGGCTGGCGCCTGAAAGGGTTCGCGGCCATGGCGCATCCGCCTGGCCGCAGCACCTGGCCACCTTCGCTGCCCGACCCCTACCCCGGCCTGGTCGGCATCCCGGCGGTTCCGGCCGCCGAGCTGACGGCCGACATACTGGGTGGCGCCATCCTGCACCACGGCTCCTTGCGGGTGACCGGCCTGGTGTCGCCTGAGTCGGCCGAACGCCTCCGCCTGGGGATCGAGCGGGCGCTGGCGGCGCGCGATGCGCATCACGCCGCTGCCGCGGAGTCGGGTGACACCGGCCTCGCCGCGCTTGCCGATGCCGGCTGGTACGTGCCGGCCGACGTGCCGGAACTGGCCCAGGACAGGCCGTGGGTAGAGAACGGCGGCGCTGTCTGGACGGCGGACACGCCGCCCATGCTCTCGGCCCTCATCGAAGCCTTCGACCAGAGCGGCGTGATCGGACACATCGAGCAGTTCATGGGCGAACGCCCCGGCCTGTCGGTCGGCAAGTCCACCCTGCGCCGCGTGCCGATCACCTCAGGCACCGACTGGCATCAGGACGGCGCCTTCCTGGGCCGTGACGTGCGTTCGGTGAACGTCTGGCTCGCCTTGTCGGACTGCGGCGTGGACGCCTCCGGGCTGGAAGTCGTGGCACAGCGCCTGCCCTACGTCGTGCAGACCGGGTCGCATGGCGCGATCTTCGACTGGTCCGTCGGCCCGCGGCTCGTGGACGTCCTGGCAGAAGGCGGCGCGCCTGTCGTCAGCCCCGAGTTCAAGGCAGGGGACGCGCTGCTGTTCGACCACCTGATGCTGCACCGGACCGGCATCACGCCTGCCATGACCAAGCCGCGCTGGGCAGTCGAAAGCTGGTTCTTCGCGCCGAGCTTCTACCCCAGGCAGCAGGTCCCGCTCTTCGTCTGACGACTTCAAGACGGTCCCCAGTGTGGTCCTGCTACTGGGCTCGATCAGGAGATGGTAGCGTGGGCCATAAGTTTTGACCGGTAAGCAAGCATGGGGCTCTGCCCCAAACCCCGCTGGGGCCTAGAGGTCCCAGACCCCCGTTCGTTTAGAAACTCTTAAGAACAGGTTCTGTGGATTTGCGCCTAGTGGGCGGCGCACAGGCGTCATTGTCCGAGCCTGCCGCGTGGGGGGCAGAGTTCCTGGCCTTCCTTCACAGCAATCGCCGCCGCAGCGGTGAGAGCGGGGCAACGTCATTGGCCGCGCATTGGTAGGCGACGTGGAAAGCCTGCAGCGCCTCGCGCCAGGGACCCAGATCGACGTGTTCCGGCAGTTCGACGCTGCTCACTCCGCAGCGGGTCAGGAACATGTACTGATCGGGCAGCAGGTGACCCGCCGCGCGTACGTCGCCGGCAAAGCCGCGCTCGCGCAAAGCACGTGCCAGGCTGAAACCGCGGCCGTCGCGGAACTCCGGAAAGTCCAGGACGACCAGCGACAGCAACGCCAGGAACGGCGTCACGACGGCAAGATCGGCCGACGGCGAAAGCCTGACCCCGATCTTTCCGTTGTGGCCCTGGAGCGTGGCCGCGTCGCGGTGCAGGCGCGCGGGCGAGATGACGGACGGGCTGGTGCCAAGCGGGCCGTCGTCGTCCAGAAAGATCCAGTCGTCGGCGACGGCCTCGCCGCCGACGATCACCATCATGTCAGACGCTGCCATACAGCGCAGCCTTGAAGGGCGCCGCACCCAGGCGCCTGTACGCGCCAAGGAAGGGCTCGCCGGGCTGCCTGCGCGCGACGTAGACCTCCACGATCTTGGCGACGGCGTCGACGACGTCGCTCTCGCTGAAGGACGGCCCTACGATCTCGCCGATCGCCGCGTCCTCGCTGGCGTCTCCGCCCAGGGTGATCTGGTAGTACTCCTCGCCTTTGCGGTCCACGCCGAGGATGCCGATATGGGCGACGTGGTGGTGCCCGCAGGCGTTGATGCAGCCGGAAATGTTGGTCGTCAGGCTGCCTATCTCACGCTGGGCGTCCATGTCCGCGAAACGCACGGCGATCCGCTGGGCGATCGGGATGGCGCGCGCGTTGGCCAGGGCGCAGAAATCCAGGCCCGGGCAGGCGATGATGTCGCTCACCAGGCCGCGGTTCGCCGTGCCGAGACCGAGCGGCAGCAGCGCGGTCCACAGGGCCAGAAGCCGGTCTTGGCGCACATGCGGCAGCACCAGGTTCTGCGTGTGCGTCACCCTGACCTCGCCGAAGGAATACGTGTCGGCGAGATCGGCGATGGCGTCCATCTGGTCTGCGGTGGCGTCGCCGGGGATGCCGCCGACCGGCTTGAGCGAGACCACCGCGCAGGCATAGCCGCGAACCCGGTGCGGGTGGGTGTTGGTGGCGAGCCAATGGGCGAACTGCCGGTCGCCTGCGCCCTGCGCGCGCAGCACGTCCGCGCCGTCGGGGAGGTCGAGCAACGGCGGCGGCGCGAAATGGGCGCGTATCTGCGCCACCACGTCGCCCGCCAGGACGTAACGCTCGCGCGGCATGGCGGCGAACTCCGCCTCCACTTCGGCGCGGAAGCGCTCGGCGCCGAGTTCCTGCACCAGGATCTTGATGCGCGCCTTGTAGATGTTGTCGCGGCGTCCGTGCGCGTTGTACACGCGCAGGATGGCTTCCATGTAGGCGAGGAAGTCCGGCTCCGGCAACGAGTCCCGCATCTTGACGCCGATGGCGGGCGTGCGCCCCAGGCCGCCGCCGGCGTATACCTCGAAGCAGACGCCACCTGCCGCGTCACGCCTGGCACGCAAGCCGATGTCGTGGAAGCGCGCAGCCACGCGGTCGCTGGGGCTGCCGGTGACGGCGAACTTGAACTTGCGCGGCAGGAACGAGAACTCGGGGTGCAGGGTGGACCATTGGCGCAGGATCTCGCAATAAACGCGGGGGTCCACCAGCTCGTCGGCCGCAGCGCCGGCGAACTCGTCGCTGGTCACGTTGCGTATGCAGTTCCCGCTGGTCTGGATGGCGTGCATGTCGACGTCGGCCAGCGCGTCGAGGATGTCGGGAACGTCCTGCAGCGCCGGCCAATTGAACTGGATGTTCTGCCTGGTCGTGAAGTGGCCGTAGCCCCTGTCGTAGCGCCGCGCGATGGTGGCAAGCTGGCGCAACTGCGTGGCGCTGAGCACGCCGTAGGGGACCGCGACACGCAGCATGTAGGCGTGCAGCTGCAGATAGAGCCCGTTCATCAGCCGCAGCGGCTTGAACTCGTCCTCGCTCAGCGCGCCGGACAGGCGCCGCGCCACCTGGCCGCGGAACTGCGTCACCCTGTCGCGCACGAACTGCCGGTCGGCCTCGTCGTAGCGATACAGCCGCGCGTCGGGCGAAGCGTCGTTGCGTAGATTCCTTGAAACCTCGGCAGAGTCGTTCATGGCAAGAGTGTCTCCAACGCTTGGGCGCCAAACGTGATCGTCGGTCCGAACGCGCGCACCTTTTCCCGGCTGGTGACCGGGACGATGCGGCCGCCTTCGACGATCACGTCGACGATATGGACGTCCACCACGGCGAGCTGGCGCCGGTCGGCATTGGCCACCGACATCGCGCTGTCGGCCTGCTCGGCCGTCTCCAACAGCGCCGCCGACTCCAGCGTGGTGGTCCAGGCATGGCCTGCATCCAGCCAGACGACGTCGCCCTGAAGCAACCTGCTGCCGCTGACCACGAACGGGCCAGAGCCCCGCCTGATGATCTTCTTCTCAGCCATCGGTCCTCCCTCCTTCGGGCCACGTGACGCCAGGTTTGTATATTGGGCGCTGTTGGCGGCATGATCCAAATTCTCCCGGCGACCAAGCATGTCCACGGGAGGCGTATGTTCAACACGCGACCATCACCCAAGCGCCTCCCGTCCGCCGTTTAGGAGGCGCCCGCGATCACATGACCTACGTCCTCATCGGCCTGGGCGGCGCGATCGGCAGCATGCTGCGCGCCTGGCTCGGGATCCTCATGGTCGCGCTGACCGGGCCGGCGTTCCCCTGGGGGACGATTCTGATCAACGTGTTGGGTTCGTTCGTGATCGGCTTCTTCGGGACGCTGACCTCGACGGACGGCCGCTTCGCCGTGCCGCCGGACCTGCGTGCCTTTGTCATGGTGGGCGTTTGCGGCGGATTTACCACGTTCTCGTCCTTCAGCCTGCAGACGCTCGATCTGCTGCGTGACGGGCGGCCGGGACAGGCGCTCGGCAACATCGCGCTCTCGGTCCTGCTCTGCCTGGGCAGCGTCGCCACCGGCTACTCGGCCGCGCTGCTGGTGCGGAATTCGGGGCTGCTGGCCCTGGCTGCGGCCGGTCCGGACAGCCTGGGCAACCAGACGCTCGTCGCGCTGCATCGGCCGGAATCGGTGGAGCCGATGCTGGACATGGCCGGACGCCTCATGGCGCAGGAACACACCCGAACGACCGTGCTGGCGATCGACGGGCCGGTGCTGGCCGGGCTGCTGCCGACCGAGGAGGTACTCACCAAGGAACGCCGGGAGGAGGTGTCCAAACGGCGCCAGGACTGGGTGGCGGCCTGTCGCCCGGCG
Organism: uncultured Acetobacteraceae bacterium; assembly: GCA_964242595.1. Taxonomy (GTDB): domain Bacteria; phylum Pseudomonadota; class Alphaproteobacteria; order Acetobacterales; family Acetobacteraceae; genus BOG-908. The sequence goes on from CAXTBC010000019.1 coordinate 58,067, forward strand.
CTGGACCGCTGGGTCGTGGAACAGCAGGCAAAGGGGCATCGGGCCCGCTGGATCGAAGTGCGGGGCGACGGCACGGCTGCCATCCTGGAGCACGGGCGTGGCGCGCATTTGCTGCTGCTGGAGCATCGGCCGGAAGACCGCGCCAGCCTCGACCGCGTCCGCGCGGCCCTGGTGCACGCGTCGCGCCCGGTCCTCCTCGTGCCGCCGGGCGCCAGGAAAGACATCGGCCACGTGGTGGCGGTCGCCTGGCGCGACGACCCCCAGGCACGCGAGGCCGTGCGGCTGGCCATGCCGATCCTGTCCAGGGCGCAACGCGTCGTCGTGCTGCAGGTCGGCGCGCCAGCGACAGAGAGTGTTGCCTTGCCGGACGTGTTCGCGACGCTGCCGACCGACTCCAGGACGGTACCCGGCATGAGCGGCGATGTCGGCGCCCAGCTGCTTGGCATGGCCCGCGAGGCCGGCGCCGACCTGCTCGTGATGGGCAGCTACGATCAGGGCCGCGTGCGGGAGGCGCTGTTCGACGGCGTCACCGAGAGCATCCTGAGAACGGCCGACATTCCTGTCTTCATGCAGCCCAAAGAGAGTTAGATCGGCCCAGCTTGTGTGCGTCTAACGACCCGGCGATCGCAAGGGCCGTGCTGGTTGCAGGCCGATTCTGGCGCAGAAATCGCACACCAGCATACGGGTTATTCGCCATAGGCCAGCATGGGCGCGGACTGGATCGTCTCTCCTGCACACAACGGCATTGAGGCTGTCGAAATCTCAAACTACGTGATGCCGTATCATGCAGGTCCGTCCGCCTTGAGCCTCTGCCCAGGAGCGCCTTCGATCGTTGTGCGGTTCCGGCCATGGCGCTTGCTTTCATAGAGCGCCGTCAGCACGGGCGAGCAATCTCTCCAACCGTGTCACCCGGGATGGACGTGGAAATCCCGATACTCACGGTGATCCAAACCTGCATCCTGTTATCGCTTTCCAAGCCGATCTCTGCGACAGCCTGCCTTATGCACTCAGCTGTCTCGCAAGCTTCGCTTTGGAGAAGGAAAGGTTTACGGCCGATCACCTCCTGCATGGTAAAGCCGCTGGTGGAGACGAAGCTGCTGTTGACGTACTCGATTGTACCAGCCCGGTCGGTAATCATTATCAAGGCCGAACTGTTCTCTATCGCTGCACTGAGTTTCTGAGCGAACTCGAAATACGCCTGTTTTGCTCGAACAAGATCAGAGTACAAAGACGAGCAACAAGCCCATGACCTCCACTACCATCCGTTGCAGGACAAGTAGCCTCAGGTGCAACCGATCGACAACGAGTATGGCCAAGGCGTCGCGTTCAGCTTGACCAGTTGCGGCAAGGCCTCTGGAGTCTTGGACCAGAGCGCCAGTCAATTGTTCGAATTCGTCCTGGTCGACATTTTCGGTCCGAGACACCACATTGTGGACGGGGAAGCGTTGGAGCCTCCTGCCTCGCTACGGGGTAAACACCGCGCGTAGCCCCAAAGAAACCTGTCTCTTTCACCTCCCGCATTCGCCAGCACGATTACACCAGTAGGCAAGTCGCACGGGTGTCTGCTCTGAGGTCGCTGGCAAATCATACTAACGGCCGTAAACTTTGACCTATAGACAAGCATGGGGCTCTGCCCC
>CAXTBC010000020.1:0-58274 GCA_964242595.1 uncultured Acetobacteraceae bacterium
TGGGGCTCTGCCCCAAACCCCGCTGGGGCCTCGAGGCCCCAGACCCCCATCTGTCTAGAATATCCTACAAAATAGGTTCTAAGGACTTGTCCTTAGCGGGGTCCAGGGGCAGAGCCCTTGGCCTTCCTTCACAGGTCAACATTAAAGGCCGTTAGTATTAGAACCTGTTTGTAAGAGCGCCTTAATGGACGGGGGTCTGGGGCCTCGAGGCCCCCTCACGCGACCGCGTGCTGCGCACCATGGGGTTTGGGCAGAGCCCCATGCTTTGAAACCCCACGCCCCACATCCTGTTACGACTGCGCCCCCCCACGGAGCTATTCCCCACCATGGCCGATCCCAAGCGCAGCTCACGCCTTTCCGAAGGCTTGCCCTATCCCCTCGGTGCCAACTGGGACGGGCTGGGGGTCAACTTCGCACTGTTCTCGGCCAACGCCACGAAGGTGGAGCTGTGCCTGTTCGACGGGGACGGCAAGACCGAGCTGGAGCGGATCGAGTTGCCGGAGTTCACCGACGAGGTGTGGCACGGCTACGTGCACGACGCACGGCCCGGCACCACCTACGCCTACCGCGTGCACGGGCCTTACGCGCCGGAAGAGGGGCATCGGTTCAACCACAACAAGCTGCTGCTGGATCCCTACGCGCGCGCGCATGTGGGCGAGCTGTCGTGGTCGCCGGAGGTGTTCGGCTACACGATCGGCGCCGAGGGCGACGATTTGAGCTTCGACGAGCGCGACAGCGCGCCGTTCATGCCGAAATGCCGCGTGGTGGACCCTGCGTTCACCTGGGGACGGGCGAAGAAGCCGAGCGTGCCGTGGGAACGCACGATCTTCTACGAGACGCATGTGCGCGGCTACACCAAGCGGCACCCGCTGGTGCCGGAGGCGATGCGCGGCACGTTCGCGGGCCTGGCCGTGAAGGAAGTGGTGGACTACATCCGCTCGCTGGGCGTGACGTCGGTGGAGCTGCTGCCGATCCACACTTTCATCAACGACGACTACCTGCTCGACAAGAAGCTGACCAACTTCTGGGGCTACAACACGATCGGGTTTTTCGCGCCCGACCCGCGCTACGCGCGCGACCCGGCGTTCGCGTTCGCCGAGTTCAAGGAGATGGTGGCGCGGCTGCACGATGCCGGGCTCGAGGTGATCCTTGACGTGGTGTACAACCACACCGCCGAGGGCAACGAGCGCGGTTCCACGCTGAGCTTCAAGGGCATCGACAACGCCAGCTACTACCGGCTGATGCCCGACAACAAGCGGTTCTACATCAACGATACCGGCACCGGGAACACCATGAACCTGAGCCACCCGCGGGTGATCCAGATGGTGACCGACAGCCTGCGCTACTGGGCACAGGAGATGCAGGTTGACGGGTTCCGCTTCGACCTGGGTACGATCCTGGCGCGCGAGCCGGACGGATTCGACGACCAGAGCGGGTTCCTCAAGGCGTGCAGCCAGGACCCTGTGCTGAGCGGGGTGAAGCTGATTGCCGAGCCGTGGGATTGCGGGCCGGGCGGCTACCAGGTGGGCGGCTTCCCGCCCGGCTGGGCGGAATGGAACGACAAGTATCGCGACACGACGCGGGAGTTCTGGAAGGGCGACGTGGCGCCGAAGGCGTTCGCGCCCAGGCTGTGCGCCTCGGCCGACATGTTCAACAAGCGCGGCCGCAAGCCGTGGGCGAGCGTGAACTTTCTGACGGCGCATGACGGGTTCACGCTGAACGACGTGGTGAGCTACAACGAGAAGCACAACGACGCCAACGGCGAGAACAACAAGGACGGCACGGACAGCAACAGGAGCTGGAACTCCGGCGCAGAGGGGCCGAGCGACGACGAGGCGATCTGCACGCTGCGCAACCGGCAGATGCGCAACATGATGGCGACCCTGCTGCTAAGCCAGGGCACGCCGATGATCCTGGCCGGAGACGAGTTCGCGCGTACCCAGGACGGCAACAACAACGCGTATTGCCAGGACAACGAGGTCTCCTGGGTCAATTGGGACATCGGCGACAAGGGCCGCAGCATGACGAACTTCGTGCGCAAGCTGACGCGGTTGCGGCACGAATATCCCATCCTGCGTCGTGGCCGGTTCATGACGGGGGACATGAACGAGGAGCTGGAGGTCCGCGACGTGACGTGGATGAACGCTTCGGGCCAGGAGATGAGCGGCGGCGACTGGGACGACGCGAACATGCGGTGCTTCGGCATGCTGATGGACGGCCGGGCGCAGGCGACGGGCATACGGCGCCGGGGCAGCGACGCCACGATGCTGCTGGTGCTGAACGCCTACCACGACGTGGTGCAGTTCACCTTGCCGGACTGCACGGACGGCAAGCACTGGAAGTTGCTGTTCGACACGAACGCGCCGGACGAAATGCGCGAGGAGCCGTTCAGCATCGGCGAGGTTTACGACGTGACGGCGCGGAGCACGTTGTTGTTCCGATTGAATGCCTGAGGGCGACTGAAGGAAGGCCAGGGGCTCTGCCCCTGGACCCCACTAGGGACAGTCGTCCTTAGAACCTGACTCTCGCGCATTGCGAGTAGGGTGCGCACTTCTCCGACACACCCGACAGGGAGCAAAAGCTTTTTGGCTCTTTTTCTCGAAAAAGAACTGCTTGCTCTCCTACATCTCCAACTCCAGGCCCACGGACACAGCCTGGTGCGCCGGAATCTGAAACCACTCTACCGGGGTGAGTCCCGTCTTGCTCAGGAACAGGTAGATGCGTTGCAGAGCGCGGCGGGTCCAGGGGCCGCGGTTGGTGGCGATCGGGCGGGGCAGGATGAAGGCGGCGGAGTTCCAGTCGAACGGCAGGGCGTTGGCAAGGATGATGCCGACGCAAGGTTCCTCCATAAAGCCGAAGCGGGCTTGTCCGGTGTAGAAGCCCCTGCAGATTTGGGTGATCTGCAGGCGGTCGGCATCGTCGACATAGGGTGTGCGAGCGGAGTCGATCTTGAGGATCATGACGTTGTCGTAGCGGCAGTTGTCGCGCAGCCAGGTGTGACGGCCGACCAGCGGGACGTAGTCGAGGTTTCCAGTGAGGAAGATGGCGCTACCGTCCCGACGCTCCCAACTGTCCATGCCGGCTACGAAGTCAGCGGTCTTCATCGACCAGGTGGCCAGGCCGCGGCGGAAGCGGGCGCGGCCGACGGTCCATAGGGTGAGGATGGTGAAGACGAAGCCGCCGATGGCGAGCGGGACCCAGGCGCCTTGCAGGATCTTGACGAGGTTCGCGCCGAGGAAGGCGAAGTCGAAGACGAGAAAGGCGCAGACCAGCGGGACGGCGGTGTAGAGCGGCCAGTTCCACACGCGGCGGGTGACGACGAAGAAGACGATGGACGTGATGGTCATGGTCCCGATGACGGCCAGGCCGTAGGCGTTGCCCAGCGCGTCCGAGGTGCGGAAGCTAAGGACGACGGCGAGGCAGCCGATCATGAGGAAGTAGTTGACCACGGGCATGTAGACTTGGCCGCTGGAGTCGGCCGAGGTGTGGTGGACGGCGTAGCGCGGGGCGAGGCCGAGGTTGACGGCCTGGCGCGTGAGCGAGAAAGCGCCGGAAATGAGCGCCTGGCTGGCGATGACGGTGGCCAGCGTGGAGAGGCCCACCATGGGGTAGATGCCCCAGTGCGGGATGAGGCCGAAGAACGGCTCGGCGGCGGCGCCCGGGTCGCGCAGCAGCAGCGCACCCTGGCCGAGGTAGTTCAGCATGAGGCCGGGCAGCACCAGGGTGTACCAGGCCAGGATGATGGGGCGGCGGCCGAAATGGCCGAGGTCGGCGAACAGGGCTTCGACGCCGGAGAAGGCGAGGACGACCGCGCCGAGCGTGGCGTAGCCGAGCCAGCCGTGGCCGAACAGGAAGCCCACGGCGTAGCGCGGGTCGAACGCGGCGAGGACGGCGGGGCGGGCGGCGATGCTGAAGGCGCCGGCGGCGCCGATGGCGGCGAACCAGGCGAGCATGACGGGGCCGAACAGGCGGCCGACGGCTTCGGTACCGCGGCTCTGCACGGCGAAGAGGGCGAACAGGATGACGGCGGATATGGGCAGGACGTAAGGCTTGAAGATGGAGGTGGCGGTGTTGAGGCCTTCGACGGCGGAGAGGACGGAGATGGACGGGGTGATCATGCCGTCGCCGTAGAGCAGCGCCGAGCCGAACAGGACGAGCAAGGTGAGGGAGGTAGGGCCGGCGTAGGGCTTGGGCGGGTGGCGTTGTTCGATGAGGCCGAGCATGGCGAGGGTGCCGCCCTCGCCGTCGTGGTCGGCGCGCAGGACGAAGAGGGTGTATTTGACGCAGACCGCGAGGATGACGGCCCACAGGACGAGGGAGAGGATGCCGAGGATGGCGGTGGGGCTGTGGGCGAAGGCCGGCGTGTCGTGGAAGACCTGGCGGATGGCGTAGAGCGGGCTGGTGCCGATGTCTCCGAAGACCACGCCGAGGGCGCCCAGCATGAGGGTGGGCGTCTTTTTGGTCGACATGGTGGGCTCCGGACGGTCGGTTCGGGGGGACAACGCCCGGGGGGGCGGCGGGATGTGCAAGGCGGGCGATTTGGCGGCGGGCGTGGTCGGCGCGTGTTGCGACTCGGCTGGGTTGTGCCACCATGGACCAAAACATGAACGCTTGCGAGGGCTTGGGCGCTATGGGTTTGGACCTGATGATCTTGGTTGGCGTTGTGGGCGCGCTGGTGCTGGCGGGGCTGCTGGCGTGGGTGGCGATGGCGATGCCACGCAAGCACGACCTGCAGGTGCTGCGGCTGCTGTGCGAGCAAGGGCTGGCGGGGCAGCGATCGGAGGCGGAGGGCGTGCGCGCGGTGGTGGCGACTCTGGAGCGGGCGGTGGCGGCGCGGCTGGACGGGTTGAACGCGGGGACCGAGCAGCGGCTGGGGCAGTTGACGACGACGCTGGCGCGTGAGGCCGGCGAGGACCGCGCGCTGATGGAGGCCAAGCTGCGGGAGATGGCCGACCAGACGACGCAGCGGTTGGGCGAGATCAGCAGGAGCGTCAACGAGAGCCTGCAGCAGGCGGTGGAGCGGCAGATGTCGACGAGCTTTGGCAAGGTGATCGACCAGTTCACGGCGGTGCAGAAGGCGATGGCCGACGTGGCGGCGGTGACGGCGCAGATCGGCGATTTGCGGCGGGTGTTCTCCAACGTGAAGAGTCGGGGCGGCTGGGGGGAGACGCAGCTGAAGGCGCTGCTGGACGACCTGCTGCCGGAGGGGAGCGTGGTGTGCAATGCGCGGCTGCGCGAGGGCAGCGCGGAGGTGGTGGAGTTTGCCGTAAGGATGCCGGTGCGCGGCGAGGTTCGGCCGTTGCTGGCGATCGACGCGAAGTTCCCGACGAGCGACTACGAGCGGCTGCTGGACGCTACGGACGCGTCGGACGCGGACGCGGAGCGGGCGGCGCGGCGGAGCCTGGAGGGGAAGTTCCGGCTGGAGGCGGGCAAGATCGCGGAGAAGTATATCGTGCCGCCGAACACGGTGGAGTTTGCGGTGATGTACCTGCCGACCGACGGGTTGTACGCGGAGGCGGCGCGGATACCGGGGTTGATCGACGAGTTGGGGCAGCGGCTGCGGGTGATGGTGATGGGGCCCAGCCTGTTGCCGGCGCTGCTGCGGACGGTGCAACTGGGTTACGTGACGCTGGCGCTGGAGCAGAAGGCTGGGCAGATTGCCGAGCTGCTGGGGGCGACGAAGCGCGAGATGGTGAAGATGGACGACACGCTGGAGAAGCTGTCGAAGACGGCGGGGACGATGGGGCGGACGATCGAGGAGGCGCGCAAGCGGACGCGTGTGGTGACGAAGAAGCTGCGGGGGATGGAGGTCTTGGAGGAGACGAGGGCCGAGGCTTTGTTGGGGTTCGAGGAGGAGGAAGAGAAGGAAGCGGTTCTTTTTTGAAAAAAAGAACCAAAAAACTTTTGTCCGCTTGGCACGCGGTGGCCGGCTAGCAGCCGACAGGGCGTAAAAGTCTTTTGCTTCTTTCTTTCAAAAAGAAGGCCTTCCTTCCTTGGGGTGTCGCGCGTGCAGAGAAATTTCCTGGGACACCCGATCGGCCTGTCCGTGCTGTTCGGCACCGAGATGTGGGAGCGGTTCTGCTATTACGGCAACAACGCGCTGGTCACCTACTACATGGTGGATTTCCTGTTTGCCGGCGGCAACCCGCAGGGGGTGATCGGCTACGCGGCGGTGAAGGGCGCGCTGGAGGGGATGTACGGGCCGCTTGGGCCGCAGCCGCTGGCGGCGCTGGTGTATGGGACGTTCGCGGCGGCGACCTACCTGATGGGGCTGGCGGGCGGGGCGATCGCGGACCGGTTCCTGGGGCAGACACGGTCGGTGATCATCGGCGCGGTGATCATGGCGGTGGGCGAGTTCATGCTGACCGACCCGGCGCTGTTCTTCCTGGCGCTGCTGGTGTTCGTGTTGGGTGTGGGGCTGTTGAAGCCGAACATCGCGACGCAGGTGGGCGGGTTGTACGCGCCCGGGGACCATCGGATCGATAGCGCGTATTCCATCTTCTACGTGGGGATCAATTTGGGGGCGCTGATTGCGCCGTTGGTCGTGGGGCGGCTGGGGCATGCGGCGCCTGGTGCGCCGCCGGCGTGGCACTGGGGATTTGCGGCCGCGGGCGTGGGCATGGTGATCGGGCTGTGCGTGTTCCTGGTGGGGTTGCGGTGGCTGCCGCCGGACGTGCTGGCGCGCCGGCGTGCGGCCGAGGCGGCACGGCGGGACGGCGGACGGGCGGCGGTGGTGGAGAAGCTGACGCAAGTGGAGCGGCGGACGGTTGGGGCGCTGTTCCTGGTGGCGTTCTGCAATTTGTTTTTCTGGGGCTGCTACGGGCAGCAGTACAGCACGATCGCGCTGATGGCGCAGAACAACACAAACCTGTCGGTGGGGTTTGCGACGTTGCATCCGGAGGACGTGCAGTCCTTCAACCCGTTCTTCATCTTCGCGTTCACGCCGGCGATCATTGCGCTGTGGGCGTGGCAGGCTCGGCGTAAGCGGGAGCCGGCGCCGGTGATGAAGATGGCGATCGGGTGCGTTTTGACGGCGTGCTGTTTCGGGTTGCTGGCGGTGGCCGGGCTGGGTGTGGACCGTGGGGCGCAGGTGAGCGTGTTGTGGCTGGTGGTGGCGCTGGCGTTGCAGACGGTGGGGGAGCTGTATTTGTCGCCGGTTGGGTTGTCTCTGTTCAGCAGGACGGCGCCGGCGCGGTTGGCTTCGGTGATGATGGCGGTGCAGTTTCTGTCGTTGGCGTTTGGGAATTATTTGGCGGGGTATCTGGCTTCGTTCTGGAGCGGGATGGGGAAGGCGGCGTTTTTCGCGATGATCGCGGGGATTGCTGGGGCGGCGGCGGTGGCGATCTTTGGGTTGAGCCGGGTGTTGAACCCGGTTCTGGCGGCTCGGGAGGGGGCTGGGTAGGAAAGGTGAGATCAGGCAAGGCAAGCGGTTTTTTTGATGAAAGAAGAACCAAAAAACTTTTGGTTCCTGTGGGGCGGTGGGGAGAGGTGTTGTTTCAGTACGTGAGGGAGGCGCTAGGCTTAAACCGTAGACGTTGCATATCAGGCGAATCCGGTCGATACAGTTGCGACGGAAGCCGAGTTACGCACTTTATTCAGCACCGATCTTGATGACTTGCATGCCTATGCGCCGGGCGAGGTGTTCCATCTTCCGATGCGGGCGATCATCGGGCCGAGGGGATCGCCGGGCGAAGAGTTTTTCGACTTCATTGTTTGTTCGCCCGCTTGGCTATCAGCCGAAGTCGAGCACCAAAAAGCCAATATCGGGTCGGTTCTGTTTGTTCATGGCAGAATTCAGTTACGACACCGCCTAGAAATATGTTTTGCAGCGAGTATGTCAGCCGATTGGTAGTGAATGGGTAGAAATAGGAACAAAGCTCGCTCGATGGGCACTCTGGGAGTTCGAGGACTACGTGGAATATCCGTCGTTAAGATGAACTATCAGCGCTTGTCGCAGTGCGGCGTCTCGGCGTACCAAGCATCGGCTTCAGGAATGTTGTCCATTGTCAGTTTCCCAAATGCGAACCTTCAAACAGATTTTACGCGACTTACCGCGCGGAAAGGAAATGGAGCAGCTATGGAATGAGCTACCATCTCTTACCGATGGAACGGCAGCTTTGATGGTTTCAGCTTGGCTCGATAGGCATCTAGAAGACGCGATAAAGCTCAGCTTTGTGAAAAGCGTAGAAGACGATGAACTTCATGAAATTTTTAGTTTCTCCGGTCCGTTAGAGACTTCAGGCGCAAAGCTTCGAATGGCCTTTGCGTTGGGTATATTTGGGAAGAAGACTAAAGACGGATTGAATAAGTTACAAAAGATTCGAAACTTGTTCGCACACAGCCCTGTATATCTAGACTTTGACAAGCCTGAAATTAAAGCGGCATGTTGTGAGCTGAAAATCTCAGAGTATTATAATTCATTCCCAGGAATGGAGCGCTTATCTATGAAGCCAACCGGCTTGAGCGCACGAGAGCAATTTATGGATGCATGCTCATCATTGCTTATTGGCTTACTCTTCTACCAAGAGCAAGTTTCGAACTCTAGAGACCCGCAAACCGCTGTACTATCCGACGCAAAGACGGGCGGATCTCGTAAACTTGCAAACACCGTGGCGGCTTACAACGCAGGCAATCGTCCCTTTCTGCCTTAACAGGAGGACGCAGCTTGCATGATGCTGTCGATGCCACGTACGCAGTGAGCGGCATCTTCATATAAGGAGGGAAGTTAAGACTCCCGCACAGCAGCCTATACCATCGCGTTTGCAATTTCGGAACCCGGCTCCGGTTGACTTTCTAGAAGTCCGCGACAGCACAGATAAAAGCTTTTTGCTTCTTTTTCTCGAAAAAGAAGGCCTTGCTTTCTTCAAGCCGCCCGAGCGCGGCGGTGTTCTTCCTGGTGGCGCAGGATGTTCTGGAACTGGGTGAACGCAAGGCGGCCTTCGGGGACGGGGGTGTCGAGGAAGGCTTGGGTGAGGGCGGCGAGGCGGGTGGCGTAGCGTTGCTTGATGGCTTCGTCGCAGGCGCGGATGCCGGGGAGGGCGCGCAGGCGGGTGAGCTGGGCGTCGAGCGTGCGGGCGGTGTGGATGGTACGGTCGTCGGTGACCAGGCCTGGGTTGTCGGCCATGGCGACGAACCGGCGGACGATGGTCTCCAGGCGTTCGGGTTCGGCGCGGGTGGTGGCGTCCCAGGTGGCGTCACCGCGGGTGGCCTTCACCAGGGCCTCGCCGGCGCTGCGGTAGACGTGGTGGGCGACCCAGGCGGAATCCGCGCTGACGGCGTCCTGCGGGAGCTTGATGCCGCGCAGGCGGCCCATGTGGTGGCAGGGGGCGCCGTCCTCGAGCCGGTAGGAGAACGGCACGTCCATGGTGGGAAACGGGAAGTGGCACTGCGAGTCCCAGAACATGTTTGAGCGCACGAGGCTTTTGAAGAGCGGACTGACTTCGGGTTCACGGCGGGTAAAGCGGCGGGTGGAGGGGGCGTCGCGCCAGGTGTCGAGCCGGTTGGCGGTGAAGGTGAGCCAGCGCAGGGCCAGCGCGTCGGTGGGCTGGTGTTCGTGCCAGCCGATCAGGTCGGCTATGCCGGCGAAGAGGTCGGTTCGAAAGCCGACGTACTCGTCGAGATCCAGCACCATGGTGTAGCGGAAGTCGAGCAGGTCCGGCAGCACCTTGAAGGCGTGGCCGTAAGCTTTCCATTGCGCGCGGGCGCCGGGGCCGAGTTCGTTGCGCACCCAGGTGATCTCGTCGTGGTTGGCGAGCAAAGCGAGCAGGTCGTCCGAGCCGTCGTCGTTGTCGTTGCTGTAGATGACCGCGTGTTCGAAGCCGCAGGCGCGGTGGTGGGCGAGCCAGTCGAGGATGTAGGGGCCTTCGTTGCGGGCGGTGGCGAGCAATGCGGCGGTGCGGCGCGGGCTGACGGTGCGGCGGGCGAGGGCCGTCAGCGCCAGGCCGGCTTGCGGGCGGAGCGCGCCGGTCTGCAGCACGCTCACGTGGTCCTCGCTGGCGGGCGAGGTGGCGATGCGGGTGGCGGGGCGGCCCTGGGCCAGCCAGGCGAGGAGGGCGGGGAGGGTTTCGGCGAGCCAAGGGTCGCGCGGCATGGCGCGGCGGAACAGGGCGAGGTCGGGCGGCACTGTGGCAAGGCGGCGGGCGAGGTTGGCGAGCTCGTCGGGAGGGAGCGCGCGGGCGAGGGTTTCGGCGAGTTCGGGGCGGATTTGGCCGGCGTGGAGGAGGGCGAGCAGGACGCTGGCGCTGGTGGGGGCGTGGGTGGCGGCGGCGAGTTCTTCGAGCAGCGTGCGGCCGGCGGGGGCGAGCGTGGCGGGGTCGGCCGGGTGAAGCTCGAAGCGGTCCAGCAGCTTGTCACCCACACGGTCGAACAGGACGCGGTTCGGTTTGCCGACGGGGGCGCCGGTGACGACGCCGAGGTGGCGGGTGGTGGCGATGGGGTGGCGCAGCTCCACGCGCCCGCCTGGGACGCGGCGGAGGCGGGCGGAGATGGCCGGAGCGGTAAGGCCGTCGCCCTCGATGGCGATGGGGCGGGCATCGTGGGCGAGGAGGAGGCTGGCCTGGGGGGCGTGACGGGGGACGGCGAGGAGGAGGGCGGTTTCCGGGGCGGTGGTTTCGGCCATGAGGACTTCGGAGCCGTTGGCGGCGAGCCAGGTGTTGCGGCCGGTGCGGAGGAGGAAGAGGTCGAGCGTGGCGCGAGGCGGGGTGGGGGGCTGGGGTTTGCGGGTGAAGAGGGTGGGGAGCTTCATGCGGGGAGGATAGCGGATCGGGTTGGTGCGGGAAGGGATTGTTTTTGAGGAAGTAAAGAAGCATGGGGCTCTGCCCCAAACCCCGCTGGGGCCTCGAGGCCCCAGACCCCCATCCGTTAAGGATCTCTTACAAAACAGGTTCTAAGAGTCCGTTTGAAAACTTACACAAGCTGCCTGGGGAGCGCCGAAATCCGACGAAAGCGGTAACTACATACCGAAATTCAAGCTGAATTCGCCTTCTACCGGCAAGGATTGAGCGATTCGGGGCTTTGGATACGAGTTTCCAAACAGCCTCTAAGGACTTGTCCTTCGAGGGGTCCAGGGGCAGAGTTCCCGGCCTTCCTTACGCTGCCGCCGGTTCCCGAATCCAGGCGGACAAGTCCAGGCCGGTCAGCCTTTCAGTTTTGGCAATGTCTGTCCGGAACAGGTCGAGCGGGAGGGTGGGACGCGTGCGCGCTCCAGTTCCGTAGTAGCGCTTCGCCAGGAGCTTGCGGACCGGACTGGGAAGGCCGTGCAGGATCACGTCCCGCAGGCCACTACGGAACAGGAGTCGGTTCAATGCCGGAAAGCGTACCGAACGGGTTTGGTTCTGGTGCGACAGATTGGTCTCGACGCTGAAATCCGGGTCCACCCCGATATGCTGGTACACGCGGCGTAGAACGTCGGATGGGTTATGGACGACATCCTCGAAACGCAGGAAGAGCATCTGCTCTCTGGCGAATGCGTGCAGGTAGCGTTCGATTTGCGGCGCGTAGAGGCTTGTCTCGATGATCGTCCGGGACTTGATCGCTCCCTCCCCATCGGCGGGGTTTGGGAGCACCGCATCGATTGAGTCGAGGCTGCCCATCGTCCGGCCCAGTTGCGCGTGCATCAGGTACTCCGATTGCGCCCTCTCCACTGGTTGACGCAGGACGACGATGATCCTGGCATCCGGCCGTCGCCGGGCGATCTCGGCGGGCGCAACTTCTGACATCAGGTAGAACGTCGAGGCTTCGCCGACCGCGTGTTGGCCTGTCCAGCCGTTGAACAGGCTCAGGTAGGTTTCGTAGTCTGGCGTGGTGGCCACACGGGGCAGGACGGCCATCCCTGCGGCACCCTCCGTCAGCAGCACGCCTCGGCGGACGGCACTGGCGATCACGTGCGGGTTGGTGTTCCGGTCGATTGCGAAATGGTTCGGCTCCTTCACCGGACAGCAGAACACGTCCGGGTGGCGGCTCATCGTGTCGAAGAGAGACGTCGTTCCGCATCTCGGCGCGCCGACGATGAAGAAGTTGGGTACGACCCGTACGGAGCTTGCCGGTTTAGGCGCAAGCGAGTCGACCTTGCCGACTTGCCGGATGGCTTTTCTGGGAGGGACGAGCTTGTGGGCAGCGACGAAGCCGACCACGAGAAAGGCCAGCTCGTCGACATGTCCGATCACCGGCGTGCGGTCGGGGATGAGGTCGATCGGCACGAAGAGGTAGGCGACGCCGATTGTAAGAGCGACCTGAGACGGCAGGAAGCTTCTGCCGCCGACGGCGATCCGGCCCATGAGCCTGCACTCCGACCCGAACCAGTAGACGCATCGTAGCATCCAGTCTCTCATCGCGACCCCGTTCCTGGAAGCATGTAACGAAGCTATACGAAGTTTTGCCGGTGCTGTCGGTCTTTTCCGCCCGGCCCGACAGGGAGCAAAAGCTCTTTGGTTCTTTTTCTCGAAAAGAACTGCTTGCTTTCTTATGGAGCCGTGAGATCAGACCCGAATCACCCGCAAGGCCGCGCTCACCAGGTCGAACACGTCCAGCAGCCGTGCCACGTAGTGGTCATGCACCGCGAAGCCGGCGGCGGCGGGGTCGGAGAACTGGCGTTCGAGGCTGGAGATCAGGCGTAGCAGGCGGCGCTGGTGGAGGCCGAGGCGGCGCTGCACGGGGTCCGACACCACGCCGGCGAAGGCCGCGAAGGTGGTGGCGGCCAGCATGAGGCCGCCGGTGGTGGTCATCATCAGGGCGGCTGACGGGATGGCGGGGAAGGCGCCATACCAGGCCGTGCCGAGCCAGGCGCCCAGCGGGAACGCGCCGATGGCGGTCTGGTGGGCGAGCACGCCGGCGAGCGCCGGGCCCAGCGAGGCGGCGCCCGGGGTGACCTTGTTGAGGGCGACGGCGCCCAGGCTGAGGTTGAGCAGGCCGGTGGTGATCTCGGCCGCGGCGCTGCGGGCCAGGCCGTAGGTCTGCAGCGCCTCGTGGAGGCGGGCGCGGAAGGCCGGGTCCTCGCCGTGGCGGCCGATCTGCTGCAAGGCAGGTTGCAGGGCGAGCGTGATTTCCGGCGTCTGAAGGATGGCGTCGGCCAGCGCGTTGGCGGTGCTGTGGCGGTGTGGCTGGGTGATGGGGAGCTCCAGCAGCTCGGTGTGGACCAGCCACTCGATCTGGCGGGAGACGGCGGTGGGTAGCAGGATAGGGCGGCGCAGCAGGCTGGCGGCGCGTGGGGCGCCGAGGCGGGCGGCGGCGTGGGCACCTAGGTGCAGCGCGATCTGCGGGACGGCCAGGGAGAGGTTGGCCGGCGCCTTCAGCACGTCCCACCCCAGGGCGGCGCGGTGCAGGGCCAGGGTGCCCGGCAGGGAGAAATGCGCGTCGACGAAGGGGGTGACGCGGGCGCGGGTGGCGGTGAAGTAGGTTTGGGCGCCGGCATGGACGGCGGCCAGGGCCAGGGTGCGGTCCAGGGGTTGCATGAGGAGGCAACGTCTTGGGGGTGGTTCGGCTGTTCTGGGAAGGCCTTCTTTTTCGAGAAAAAGAAGCAAAAGCTTTTGTCCGTGCTGTCGCGGTCCTGTCCTGGGCTAACCCCGCCATGGCGGAGATTGTTTGTTTCTTTGTTTCCCGGGCTAGGGTCTTGCTTTGCTGCTGTTTTCGGGTGCATGGCGGCGCATCTTGGAAGAAACCGACGTTTTGATCCTGGGCGCGGGTGCCGCCGGGCTGATGGCCGCGCTGACCGCCGCGCGGCGGGGCCGTCGCGTGGTGGTGCTGGACCATGCGCGCCGTGCCGGCGAGAAGATCCTGATCTCGGGCGGCGGGCGCTGCAACTTCACCAACACAGGCTGCGCGGCCGAGCGTTACTTCTCGGAGAACCCGCGTTTCGCGCGGTCGGCGCTGGCGCGCTACACGCCGGGCGACTTCGTGACGATGGTGGAGCGCCACGGCATCGCCTGGCACGAGAAGACGCTGGGGCAGCTGTTCTGCGACGGCTCGGCGCGGCAGATCGTGGACATGCTGCTGGCCGAGTGCGCGGCGGCAGGCGCCGAGATCAGGCTCGGGCAGGCGGTGGGCGAGGTTTCCGGTGGGGAGGGGTTCCGGGCGGAGGCGAACGGGAGTCCGATCGCGGCGCGGGCGCTGGTGGTGGCGAGCGGCGGGCTGTCGATCCCCAAGATGGGGGCGACCGGGCTGGCTTACCGGATTGCCGGTCGGTTCGGGCTGCCGGTGGTGCAGACGCGGCCGGCGCTGGTGGGGTTCACGCTCGGCGCGCAGGATTTGGCTCGCGTTGAGGGCCTGGCCGGAGTCTCCACGCGGGTGGTGGCGCAGGCTGGGCGGGCGCGGTTCGAGGAGGGCATGGTGGTGACGCATCGCGGGCTGTCCGGGCCGGCGATCCTGCAGGTGAGCTCGGCGTGGCGGGAGGGCGAGGCGGTGGAGATCGACCTGGCGCCGGGATTGCCGCCAAGCTACCTGCGGGCGCGCAAGCAGAGGAACGGCAAGGCGAGGCTGCGTGGCGCGCTGGCCGAGATGGTGCCGCAGCGGCTGGCCGACGCGTTCGTTCCGGCGCCGCTCGCGGGGTGTGCGATGGCCGACATTCCGGACCGCGTGCTGGCCGGGCTTGAGTCGGAAGTGCGACGCTGGCGCCTGCATCCGTCCGGCACGGAGGGTTACGTGAAGGCCGAGGTGACGCTGGGCGGGATTGCCACCCAGGCGCTGAACCAGGCGACGATGGAGGCGCGCAGCGTGCCGGGGCTGTTCGTGGTGGGGGAGGCGGTGGACGTGACCGGCTGGCTGGGCGGCTACAATTTCCAGTGGGCGTGGGCCAGCGGGTTTGCCGCGGGCGAGGCGGCATGAGCGTGCCGCAAGTGAGCGTGCTGATGACCACGCGCAACGGGGCCGCGTGGATCGGGCAGAGCCTGCAGAGCGTGCTGACGCAGACGCTGGACGACCTGGAACTGGTGGTGGTGGACGACGCCTCGAGCGATGCGACGCCGGCGATCTTGGCGGCGGTGGGCGACAAGCGGCTGCGCGTGTTGCGGCAGGAGGAGCGGCGGGGCATCGCCGGGGGGCGCAATTTGGGCCTGGCGGCGTGCCGCGCGCCTTACGTGGCGGTGCTGGACCATGACGACGTGAGCCTGCCCGGGCGGCTGGCGGCGCAGGCGGCGTACCTGGACGCGCACCCGGGGACGGTGCTGGTGGGCACCGGCGTGCGCACGCTGCGTGGCGAGAGGAGTAGCCTGGCTGGGCGACCGGCGCCGGCCGGGGAGGCGGGCGTGCGGCTGCAGATGCACCTGGCCAACGCGCTGACCTGGTCTTCGGTGATGTTCCGGCGGTCGGCGCTGGAGGCGGTGGCCGAGGACGGTCGGGTGTTGCGGCAGGATTTCGAGCCGGCGGACGATTTCGACCTGTACCACCGGCTGATGCTGCAGGGGAACGTGGCGCGGCTGGACGCGGTGCTGACCGAATACAGGTGGCACGCCGGCAACACCACGTACGTGACGTCCGATCGGATGGCGGCGTGCGCGGCGCGGGTGCTGGGGCGGTCCTACGCGGCGTGGTTCGGCGACGGGGCGGAGGCGGCGGCGGTGCTGGCGGTGCGGCATCTGAGCAACCGGGTGCCGGTGCCGGACGCGGCGACGCTGGACCGGGTGCTGGGGATCATCGGCACCGTAGCGGCAGCGTGCGGCGACCCCGAGGGCCTGGCGGGGGTGCTGCGGTGGGAGGTGCTGCGGGCGGCGGTGCGGCGGGGGCGGCCGGGACTGCTGTGGCGGCGCGGGCGGTTCGGCGGCGGGTTGGGGGATGCGGTGGTTTCTGGCGGGGTGGGGTTGGCCAGGAGTGCTTGGCGGCGTGCGGGTGGGGGCGGCTAGTCGAAGCGCATCGACGGCAGGCATTTTTTTGAAAAAGACCAAAAAAACTTTAGTTTCCCGCATTTCAACAGCCGGGTGCTGCAAAACAGATCGAGATCGCTGCATTGTATCGACAGAACAGTTCGAAAGCGTAGGAATTCGGCCACACTCATCGACGAGGACATTCTGTAACAGTGGCTAAGAACAGTTGTGAGAATGGCAGCGCAGGCCGCGACGCCGAGCAAGTCGAGGATAATCAAGTCTCCAGAGAACGCTTGTATCACTTGGTGTACGGGTTTGGCGTCAGCCTGATTTTCAGTGTTGCCGATTTTGCGTTTCTATGGCCTGAAAACCATTTTTTTGCGCTTCTGTTTTTTGCGTCTGTTCTTTGTCTGCTTGCATTTTACGAAATGCGAGTGACGTACGAAATCCCACAATCTGTCTGGGCGGCTACGGCGGTTCTAATTTGCGCCGCGATTGGTTTCATCTACTGGATTGTTGGACCTATTCCTCCGCCCCCGCCGGAAATCGGATGGCTTCAGCCCGCTAACGAGCCTACCCCGCCAAACGGTTGTGAAAATTTACCGCCTGAGCAAGTTCCGCTTGGCGATCGTCTGGTTGTCCTTTTTGGTGATAACGGCATGACGCTGCTTAACGGAGCAAGTAGGTTTGACGCTCTTACGGTGGGCGCATGTCCTGTTCTCTCAATTATTGAAGGCGCCAACGGCATTCTTGTTGATGCTCAACTAAATGGCCTTAACGGCGCATCTCTGGGCACCATTACAGCTAACAAGTTTAGCATGTCGAATGACAGTGGATTGACTATTGAGAAAATGGGAGATTTGAGCGGCTTGGTTGTGCACGATCGCGGGGGACGAGAACTTCTTTTTGTAAGGGTGCTCAATCCACGAACCGTTCGTATACGGGGAGTATCTTCTTGTGGACAACCGCGCCCCACTTCGGTGGAAATAACGGACACAAGCTTAGCTAACAGTAAGTGGCACCATACCTGTTTTGCAGGAGTAGGACGTGGCGTTTTGGTTCAATGACGAAGAGATCGTCATTGGACTACAATGATATATAAATCCGAAAAGAAGGGCTTGCCTTTTTCATAACGAGTAGTTTCGACATAACCTAGTAATGTTGTTCGGTAGAGCTCTCTCCGGGCACACCCGACAGGAAGCAAAAGCTTTTTGGTTCTTTTTCTCGAAAAAGAACTGCTTCCTTCCTTTTACTTCCCTTTCAGCAATGACACCCCGGGCGCCACGTCCAACCAGGGGTGGCGGCGTTCCAGGTCGGCCACCAGCGCTTCCCTGTTGTCGCGTACCTCCGTCGTCGTGTGCAGCATGGAGCGGTTGTGGACGCGGTAGTCGGCGAGGATTTCGGGGGTGTCGAGGCCATAGCCGCCGCGTTCGGCGATGCGGGCCCAGAAATCGAAATCCTCCCAGCCGTGGCGGACGTGGTCGTAGCCGCCGGCGCGCGCCCAGGCGGATTTGCGCACCAGGGCCATGGCGTCGATGTAGTTGCCGGGCTGCAGGCGCAGCACGGAGTAGGCGCCCTGGCCGACCACGCCGTCGGCCTCGCCGAACTTGCGGATGGCGGGGTAGGCGAAGGCGGCGCCGGTGCCTTCGATGCGGGCGAGCAGGGTGGCGCAGGCGGTCGGGTGGAGGCGGTTGTCGGCGTCCAGCGGCAGCACGAAGGGGCTCTCGGCGGCGGCGAAGCCGCTGTTGCGGGCGAAGCCGAGGCCGGCGTTGGCGCGGTGGCGCAGCACGCGGACGCGGTTGAAGCGGTGTTCGTGGGCGCGCACCCAGTCCAGCACCATCGCACCTGAGTCGTCGGGCGAGGCGTCCTCGACGACGACGAGGTCGAGCATTGGCAGGGTCTGTTCGAAGACGGATTGCAGGGCTTCGGGCACGTAGTCGGCGTAGTTGAAGACCGGCACGATGACGGTGACGGCGGCCTGGCCCAGCCGGTCGACGGCGAACAGGGTCTCGGCCTCGGGCACGTGCGGGACGGGGCTGGCGGGCAGGGCGTTGCGGTAGAGCTGGCGTTCGAAGGCGTCCGCGCCCGGCTGGCCGCCCTCGAGCAACGCCAGCATCTGGCCGAAGGCTTCGGCGCGGGCTTCGGGGCCGAAGCGGGCGAGGCTCACGTGGTAGGCGGCCTGGGCGAGGCGGGCGCGCTCGGCGGGGTGTCCGACCAGGCGGGTGAGGGCGGCGAACCACGCCTCCTCGGTGTCGGCGAGCAGGCCGGTGACGCCGTGCTCGATGGCGCGGCGGTAGGGGCCGGTGGGCGAGGCGATGGTGGGCGCGCCGGCCAGTGCTGCTTCCCAGAACTTCAGCTCGCTCTTCGCCTCGCAAAACTCGTTGCCGGCCTGCAGCGGGGCGATGTTAATGGCGAAGCGGGCGAGCTCGCGCGGCAGGTCGGCCAGCGGCACCATGTCGCGCCACTCGATGCGGTGGGCGAGGTCGGCGAAGGCCTCGAACTCGTCGATCAGCACCAGGCCCTCGCCGCTGGCGGGGTCGCGGAACAAGGTGAGGCAGGTGTCGGGGTGGGCGCGCAGCACGCGGGCAAGGGCCGGGGCGGCGGCGGCGAAGTCGCGCTGGTGGGTGCGCGAGCCTCCGGCGTAGCCGATGCGCACGACGTCGTCGGCGTAGCCCACCCAGTCGCGGTGGGCGCGGCGGGCGGCGTCGTGGCCGGCGGCGTCGAAGCCGTTGGGCAGCACGAAGGCGGGGCGGCCGCGCAGGCGGGCCTGGTGGGCCAGCTCCTCGGTAGGGCAGGTGACGAGGTCGGCGCCGTGCAGGGAGCGGGCGATCAGGCCGAAGAAGGCGCGGGTGTCTGGTTCGGAGAAGTGCTGGCTGCGTATGCCGTCGATGACCTCGATAGTGGCGAGCTCCGGGCGGAACATCAGGTCGTCGACGTCGAAGACGACGCGGCCGCCCTGTTCGTGGGTGACCTGGATGATGCCGGCGATGTGCTCGCTGTAAGGCACGCGCCAGAGCACCACGAGGCGGATTCCGGCGAGTTCGGTGGGGCCGACGGGGCCGACGAGCGACCAGCCGGCGTCCAGCCCGAGGGCGCGGGCGGCGGCGACGTAGCGTTCGATGCGGTAGGTGTGGCCTGGGGTGTGGTCCTCGCCGCTGAGGAACAGCAGTTCGGGATGGTGGGTGGCGGGGGTGGCGTCGGGCGCGGGTTGGGGTTCCGCCTCGGGCGGCGCAGCTGCGGTGTTGGCCGTGGGCGACGGTTCGGCCACCGGGGCGAGGGCGGGTTCGGCTTCATCCGCGGGGGCGATCTCGGGCGATGCCGCCGACGGGGGTTCGATCTCGGCCGCAGGGATCGGCTGGGTCTCTGCCGCCGGGGCGTCGGGGGGCGCAGGCGGCGGGGGAGCGGGGGGCGGGGCGGCGGGGGGTGCGAGGGCCAGCGGCGCTGCCGGACGCGGCGTGAGCTTCCCTGGCCGCGGGGCGCCCAGGGCGCGGCGGAGCGGCGCGGTCACGCGCCAGCTTGTGGAGCGCATGACCTGCGCCCGCGCGTCTTCCAGGGCGCCGACCTCTACGCGGGCACCGGCCAGTGCGGCCTCGGTGGCGCCGAGATGCGCCCGGGTGCCGTCCAAGGCTGCCAGGGTGGTGTCCAGGGTAGCCTGGGTGCCTTCCAGGGCCGCCTGGGTGCCGTGCAAAGCAAGGTGAGTGTTGTCCAGAGTTGCCCTTGTGTCGGCCAGTTCCGCTCGAATGGCGGCGAGCTCCGCGGCGTGGGCGGCGGCCTGGTGGGCGAGCTGGGCGGCGGCTTCGGCGGCGGACCGGGCGGCGAGCCCGGCCTCGCGCTCGGCCGCCTGGCGGTCGCGCAGCGTTTGTGACGCGTGGCATTCGGCCAACTCGCGCTCGCGCGCGGCGACGTCGTGGCGGGCGCGGGCCAGGTTGGCGCGCACGCCGCGATGGGTCTCGGTCAGCGCCTGGTAGAGCGGGTAGAGCTTGTTGACCTCGTCCTGCGCGGTGGTGGCCCAGCCTTTCGTGGCTGCCATGTCGGCGGCCAGGGCGGCCTGGGCGCGCTGGGCGTCCTGCAGCTCCCGCGTGGCGACCCAGCGTTCGCCCAGCAGGGCGAAGCGTTCGCGGACGGTGTTGATGGCGTCCGGGTCTGCCAGGGCGCAGAGCGCGGCGGCGGGGCCGGCGGCGTCCGGACCCACGGCGAGCACGCCCAGGCCGTGGCCGTGCAGGAACTCGAAGGCGGGGTAGGTGGTGCGCAGTTCCGCCCACAGGCGATAGACGCCGAAATCCTGCTCGCGCACGTTGGTGTCGTGGAACAGCACCACGGCGCGGCGCGACAGCTTGGGCGTCCAGCTCGTGAAGTCGTGCGCTACGTCCTCGTAGCGGTGGCGGCCGTCGATGTGCAGCAGGTCGATGCTGGCGTCCGCGATCTTGGGCAGGGCGTCGTCGAAGCTGGCGCGCAGTAGGGTGGAGAAGGCGGCGTAGCGCTGGTCGTTGAAGGCGCGCAGGTCGGCGTAGACCTCGTCGCCGTAGAAGCCGGCATGCTCGTCGCCCTGCCAGGTGTCGATGGCCAAGGCGCGCGCGTCCAGCCGGCAGCGTAGCACCGCCTCGCAGAAAGCGGCGTAGGAGACGCCGTTATGGGCGCCGAGCTCGACGATGCTGGACGGGCGGTGCGCGGCGACGATCCAGTGGCCGAAGGGGACGTGGCCGTACCAGGCGCTGTCGGTGCCCAGGCGGGATGGGCGCCAGAACAGCGGGTCCAGCGCGTGCTCGGTCAGCGCCGGCAAGGCGGGCCGGGCCTCAGCATTCATGCGAGAGGGCTCCCGCCTTGCCGGCTGTGCGCAGGGGGGCCTGGGCCGCGACGCGGGCGAGGGTGGCGTGCAGCGCCCGGGCCTGCGCCGCGTAGTCCATGATCTCGCCGGCATGCGGGTTGCGGTAGCCGTCCAGGCGGCCGGGGCGGGCGAGCAGCGCCTCGATGGCGGCTTGCAGGGGTTCGGGGCGGCCGTCCAGCGGGATGAGCGTGCCGTTCACGCCGTCCATGATCGCCTCGGCCGGGCCGCCGCCGGCGGTGGCGATCACCCACACGTCGCGGGCCAGTGCCTCGCGCACCGTCAGGCCGAAGCTCTCCTTCCACTGCGAGGGGAAGACGAGGACGTCGATGCCGGCGAAGAAGCTGTCGAGCTCCTCCTGCGTGTAGGCGGGCACCGTGCGCAGCGTGCCGCGGACGTGCCAGTCGGCGGGGTCCACGCTGGAGAAGCCTAGGTTGAGGGTGTTGTCGACCAGGATCAGCTCCCAGTCCGCGGTGGCGAGCGCCTCGAAGGCGCGCTTGACCAGGGAGAAGCCCTTCACTTCCACGTTGCCGCCGACATAGGCGAAGCGTAGCCGGGCCGATGGCGGGCGAGGCAGGCGGGTTTGCGGCAGGCGGACGCCGTTGGGGGCGACCTCGATCCGGTCGGGCGGGATGCCGTTGGCCAGGTGCAGCGCGCGGTGGGCCTCGCTGGGGGCGAGCAGCAGGGCGGCGCCGCGCAGGGCGGCGTGCAGCAGGCGGGCGCGGTGGCCCAGGTGGTGGGCGCCTGGCACGCAGTTCTGGCAGATGTGCAGGTCGATGCTGGTCTGGAAGCAGTAGGTGCCGTCCTCGCGCACCATGAACTGGCGGGCGCAGAGCCACCAGGCATCGTGCAGGGTGATGACGTAGGGGATGCCGCGCAGCGCGCAGGCCACGGCCAGGCTGGCGCTGAGGTCCTGGACGGCGTGCAGGTGGACCACGTCCGGGCGGACGGCATCGAGCACCTGGCCGAACGCCACGCCGGCGCTGGGGTCGTCGAAGCTGGCGACGATGTCGGCCGCGGCGGTGGGCACGGCGAAGACGGTGATGCCGTCCTGGTCCGTGCGGGTGAGGACGCGTGGCCGGGCCTCCTGCGGGAGGCCGGTAAAGACATAGACGCCGGTGTCGCCGCGGGCGTGCAGGCGGCGCGCCATCTCCTCGACCACCAGGGTGGCGCCGCCGTAGCTGCGCGGGGCGTAGTAGATGTTGGCCAGCAGGACGCGCAGGGCGGGCCGGCCGGCGTCCGGCTGCGGGCCGGCGGCGGGCGGGCGGCGGTCCCGCAGGCGGGCCAGCAGGGGGGCCACCTGGGTACGGGCCACCGCCTCGGGGGCGTAGCGGGCGACTGCGGTCTGCAGCGCGGCTTCGCCTAGGCGGGCGCGCAGGCCAGCGTCATTGGCCAGGCGGGTGAGGGCGGCCAGCCAGGCGGCCTCGCCCTGGGCCAGCAGGCCGTTGGCGCCGTCCTCGATCACGTCCTTGAAATGGGCGCGCGGCGAGCAGACAGAGGGCAGGCCGAGGATGGCGGCCTCGAGGAACTTGATGTTGCTCTTGGCATCGTTGAACAGCGTCTCTTCGAGCGGGGCGATGGCGATGTCGCTTTCGGCCAGCAGCGCCATGTAGCGGGCGTAGGGGACGGGGGGGAGCTGTTCGACCTGGCCGGGCAGGCTGTCCAGGCCCGGCGGCAGGGTCAGCTCGCCGACGATGCGCAGGCGGACGGCCGGGTTCGCGCGGAGCAGGGCCAGCAGGGCGGGCGCCGCCTCGCGGAAGTCGGCGTCGTGCGTCTTGGTGCCCGAGCCGTAGGTGATCAGGATGTGGGCGCGCGGGGTGGTGGCGCGCAGGGTGGGGGCGCGGGCGCTGCGCAGGCGTTCGGCCAGGGCCAGGGTCTCGGCGTCCAGCGCGTTCTCGACCACGCGGACTTGGCGGAGCCCGGCATCGCGCATCGCCTGCGCGAGGTAGGGCGTGCTGGCGATGCCGGTGCGGCAGGCGCGCAGGGCGTCGCGGTAGAGCTCCACGCCGGAGAGGATGCCCTGGCGGATTTCGGGGTCGAGGGACTCGACGTTGCGGTTGTGCAGGAACAAAGCGCGGTCGAAGATTAGGTCGTCCACCTCCCAGGCGAGCGGCAGGCGCAGGGCGGCCAGCGTGGCGATGAGCTGCAGCATGTGGGGGTAGCCGGGCACGCGGTAGAAGATCACCTGGGTGGCGGTGGCGGCGGCCGAGAGGCACTCCTCGGTGCGTCGCCAGTCGACCACGCGGCAGGGCACGCCGAGGCGGGCGAAGTGTTCCTGCTTCTGCCAGACGCGGTACTTGGCGCATTGCTGCAGGGTGAGTTCGGCGATGATCAGCACGTTGGGCGCCATCAGGGCGCCGGGCGGCGGCAGGGGTGCGGGCCGCTTCGGCCGCGCCTGCGGCGACTTGGCGTCCGGCGCGGCGGTGACGGCGGGGTTGGCGGCGGGCAGGGCGACAGGGCGCTGCTTGCGGCGGAGGTGACGGCGCAGGAGGGCCCAGGCAGGGGCTAGGCCCTCGCGGCGGGCCATGCCGGCCAGGCGGCGCAGGCGTTGGGTTTCGGGTGACGCGTCCACCTTCACGCCGCGCGCCATGTCGGTGGCCAGGCGCAACGGCATGGTGAGCCGCCAGAAGAAGCTGGACCGCAGGACGTGCAGGTCGTGGCGCAGCGCGTGCGCCTCTCCCCCCTGGGCGCCGGAGCGCATGCCCTGCACGGTGGAGCTGGCCACGAGCTGGTCGGCCAGGTTGGTCATCCGTTCCAGCGCCGCACGCAGCTCGGCGATCTCGGCCGACTCTGAGGGGGGCGGTTGCAGGCTGGACATGCAGCGGAGGTAGATGGCATTGCCGTGGCACACAAGCAGGGTTGGTGAGGCCAGACGGGGCTTCGTGCTGCTGTCCGGCGATAGGCTGTCGAGCGGCCGCTTGCCCGGACCATGCGCTTACGCCGGCCGGTTCTGGACTGCGGGCGTCTGCGGAAGACCGTGCGGGACCTCTACCCTGGCGCCTTTGTCTGCATCATGTTCACGAAGGCGGCCAAGCCCGCCATTCGTCTGTGGCATCCGGGGCGGCTTGCAGGGCCAGGATTGAGGTGCGGTCGCCAGGCGCATAGGACACGTGGTTGCGGGACTGGCACTGCGTAAGGGGCACTGGTCATGTGGCTGCGGTTGATTGTGGCTTCGGCCGTTTGCCTGGCTGTGTGCAATGCAAGGGCGCGGGGTCCTGCTGTCAGCCCCGTGCAGGTCGGCAGCGACATCCCCGCGGTGTGGCGTGAGCCCGACGCACATGCCGACTTCACGAAGCGTGAAGCCATGATCCCGATGCGCGACGGGGTAAAGCTGCACACGATCATCCTCGTGCCGCGCGGCGCAGCCAACGCGCCGATGATCCTGGAGCGCACGCCGTACGATGCCAGCACGTTCCTGACCGGCAACAGCCCGCATCTTCGTAACCGCCTCTGGCCCGGAGACCGCGACTGGGCCGACAACGGATACATCATGGTCGAGCAGGACATCAGGGGCAAATACGGCTCCGAAGGCGACTACATCATGACGCGGCCGCCGATCGGCGGCCTCAATCCCACCCGGACCGACGACACGACGGACGCCTACGACACGATCGATTGGCTGGTGAAACACACGCCCGAGAGTAACGGCCGCGTCGGCATGATCGGCTCGTCCTATGACGGCTGGACGGTGGTGATGGCGTTGCTGGGGCCGCATCCGGCTCTGAAGGTGGCGGCTCCCGAAAGCCCGATGATCGACGGGTGGATAGGGGACGACTGGTTCCACTACGGCGCTTTCCGGCAGGTCAACCTCGACTACTTCACCGAACAGACCAGCAAGAAAGGGAAGGGCGAGGGGGTGCCGCGCGAAGGCGGCGACGACTACCAGGAGATGCTGGACGCGGGATCGGCCGGCGCCTACGCGCAGGAACACGGCTTCGGACAACTGCCCTGGTGGCGGCGGCTCTCATCGCATCCGGCCTATGACGAATTCTGGCGCGGGCAGGCGCTCGACACGCTCGTTGCCGCCAAGCCCTCCAGTGTTCCCACCATGTGGCTTCAAGGCCTGTGGGATCAGGAAGACATGTACGGCGCCGTCCACGCGTGGGAGGCGCTCAAGGCGAAGGGCATGGCGGCCAGCAACCACCTGGCCATGGGGCCCTGGTATCACAGCCAGGTCGGCGACCGCGGCGACGCGCTCGGCCCGCTCAAGTGGAGCGGAGACACGACCGCGTATTTCCGGCGTGAAGTTTTGGTTCCGTTCTTCGATACCTACCTGAGGGACAAAACGCCGGCTCAGCCGACGCCTCGCGTTATCATTTACAACCCTGCGGAGGACCACTGGGACCGCTTTGCCGACTGGCCCGGCGCGGGGCCGGGCGGCTTGACCCCGATCTACCTGCAGGCGTCGGGCGGGCTTGGCTTCTCGCGGCCGGCGGGAGGCGAAGACAGCTACGTCTCCGATCCGGCCAAGCCTGTTCCTTTCGAACCTCTGCCGGTACGAATGGCGGATCAGGCGACCTGGTCGACCTGGCTCGTTCATGACCAGCGTTTCGTCTCCACTCGAACCGACGTGCTCAGCTACCAGACGCCCGTGCTCGACCGGCCAGTGAGGGTGGAGGGTGCGCCTTACGCCGACATCTTCATGAGCACGACCGGAAGCGACGCCGACATCGTCGTCAAGCTGATCGATGTCTACGACCCGAACGATGCCGACCATCCGGAACTCGCCGGCTACCAGCTCCCGGTCAGCATGGACATCTTCCGTGGCCGCTATCGCCGGAGCTTCGAGCAGCCCGCGGCGATTCCGCCGGGCAAGGTGCAGGAGTATCGATACCGGCTGCCGACGGTGAATTACACGTTCAAGCCAGGGCACAGGATCATGGTGCAGGTCCAGTCGTCACTGTTCCCGTTGTACGACCGTAACCCACAAAGTTATGTTGCGAGCATTTTTTTCGCCGGGCCGGCAGCTTACCAGAAGGCGACCGTCACGATTGAGCACGGGCCTGATGGCGCTAGCGCTGTGCTGCTGCCGGTTGTTGCGGGTTCTACCGGTGAGTAAGAATGGGGTTCTGCCCCAAACTCCGCTGGGGCCTTGAGGCCCCAGACCCCCGTCTGTTTAGGATCTCTTACAACCAGGTTCTAAGGACTTGTCCTTAGCGGGGTCCAGGGGCAGAGCCCTTGGCCTTACTCGGGCAGCCGCACGCTCGCATGACTCCAATCAGTCAACGATGGGCCGCAATTCTGCCAGAAGGAAGTCCGCCCGCGACCCGACGCTTACCTTGGGCAGGACGACCACGCGATAATCAAGCATCGGATAGACATGCTCCAGCCGCTTGTACTCGGCGACCGCGTTCTCGAAGCGGTGTTGCCGTTGCGGATCGGTGACGTAGATCTCCCGCCACGGCGGCGTCAGGAAAACCGTCCGGTTGTAGCAGTGGGAGGATTTGATTTGTTTGAGGACCTGTTCGCCTGTTGCGTGTTCGAGCGCGGATGCTGCGTCTACAAGGCCTCGGTCGAAGAATACCCAGCCGGGCAAGGTTCTGGCATGATCGTGATCGGACAATGAGAGTTCGATGGCGCGCCGCGCGAACGCCACGGGGTCGGCCCAGGGTAGCGCGGTTCCGGTGCTGTCGTTTTCCGCCTTGACGATGCGGCGACCGGGCTCGTGGATCGTGCTGAAGCCTCGCCTGTGAAGCTCGGCGAGCAGGGTTGATTTTCCGCCGCCGGATCAGCCGGACAGCATGACGTAGCGATCGGGTTCGAGTTGTTCGAGTATAGTGGCTGCCCGCTCATGATTTGCCTGATCGGGCCGGGTCAGTGTCATGTTTTCATATTTCTGATGCATCAGCTGGCAACGAGTTCTTCGTTTTGATGTTGCTCAAGCGCGGTCGGCCATCGCCGAGCCGGCTGCTAGCAGGCACATCCGCGCCCCAACCAGCAAAAGTTTTTTGCTTCTTTTTTTTCGGAAAAGAAGTGCTTGCCTTCCTCGCTTCCAACCGCTGTGGCGCAGCGCGGGCTTCCCGGCCTATACCGTTCCCATGCCAGCCACCCCCTTCGACTTCCGCGGCGAGCAGCTGCTGCTCGACCCGGCCGGTGTGCTGGTCTGGCCGCGTCTTTCGCTGCTGGCCGTGGCCGACCTGCATTTCGAGAAGGGCAGCGCGGCGGCCAGGCAGGGCCA
Source organism: uncultured Acetobacteraceae bacterium (assembly GCA_964242595.1). GTDB lineage: Bacteria > Pseudomonadota > Alphaproteobacteria > Acetobacterales > Acetobacteraceae > BOG-908. Next base: position 26,792 of record CAXTBC010000020.1, read on the forward strand.
GCTCGTGCCGCCGTGGGACAGCGGGCTCACGCTCGCCCGGCTGGCCGGCGCCGTGGCGCGCTACGCGCCGGCCACCGTGGTGGCGGTGGGCGACAGCTTCCACGACACGCAGGCCGCCGCCCGCCTGTCGGCCGCGGACCATACGACGCTGGCGGGGCTGGCCGCGCGTGCCCGTTTCGTGTGGGTGCAGGGCAACCACGACCCGCACCCGCCGGCAGGGCTGGAGGGCGAGAGCACGCCGGCCTACGCCGTGGGCCCGCTGGTGTTCCGCCACCAGGCGCGGGCCACGGCCAGCGGCGAGGTTTCCGGCCATTTCCACCCCAAGGCGCGCATCGCCACGCGGGCGGCCGATGTGTGCCGGCCGTGCTTCATGGTGGACGCGGACCGCATCATGCTGCCCAGCTTCGGCGCCTACACCGGCGGGCTGGACGTGCGCAGCGACGCCATCGCCCGCCACTTCCCGAATGGCGGCCGGGCCTTTCTGCTTGGCGAGTCGCGGGTGTTCTGCTTTGCCGTGCCCCCGCCCGGGCCCGCCGCGCCGGCGCTGGCCCCCTGCGCGCCCGCGCTTGCCGTCGCCGCCCCGGCCCACACATTGGCGCAATGACCGACACCCGAATCGTCTGGTTCCGCCAGGACCTCCGCCTGACCGACCAGCCGGCCTTGTACGCGGCCGCAGAGGGCGGCGCGCGCGTGCTGCCGTTATACGTGCTGGCCGATCCCGATGAGGGCGCGTGGGCGCCGGGCGGCGCGGGGCGCTGGTGGCTGCACCATAGCCTGGACAGCCTGGGCGCCGGCTTGCGCAAGGTTGGCGCGCCGTTGGTGCTACGTCGCGGCGACCCGGCGCAGGTGATCCCGGCGCTGGCCGAGGCGCTGGGTGCAGCCGAGGTGCATGCCGGCGCGGCGCACGAGCCGGGGTTGCGGGCCGCCGAGGCGGCGGTGGCGGCCGCCTTGGTGCGCGACGGGCGCAAGCTGGTGCTGCACAGGACCTCCACACTGATCGATCCGGACCAGGTGAAGAGCCAGACCGGCACGGTTTACGGCATGTACACGCCGTTCGCCCGTGCAGTGGAGGCGCGCGGCGAGCCGCCCGCGCCGCTGCCGGCGCCCGCCAAGCTGCACGGCGCCAAGGCCGAGTCGGACCGGCTGGAGGAGTGGGGGCTGTTGCCCACCAGGCCCGACTGGGCCGGCGGGCTGCGCGACCTGTGGACCCCCGGCGAGGCGGCCGCGTGCGCCAGGCTGGACCGCTTCGTCGGCAGCGAGGGCGCGGTCGGGCGCTACGACACCGGGCGCAACCTGCCGGGCGAGGACGGCACCTCGATGCTGTCGCCGCATCTGCATTTCGGCGAGCTGTCGCCGCGCACCGTGTGGCACGCCAGCCGCACGCAGGATGACGGGGAGGGACACCACACCTACCGCCGCGAGCTGATCTGGCGGGACTTCTCCGCCTACCTTCTGTGGCACCACCCGAGCCTGCCGGAGGCGCCGCTGCGCCCGGCATTTGCCAAGCTGGCCTTTCGCGACGCCCAGCCGGAACTGGCCGCCTGGCAGCGCGGCCGCACCGGCGTGCCGATCGTGGACGCCGGGATGCGGCAGCTCTGGCAGACCGGCTGGATGCACAATCGCGTGCGCATGATCGCCGCCAGCTTCCTGGTAAAGCACCTGCTGATCTCCTGGCGCGAAGGCCAGGCGTGGTTCTGGGACACGCTGGTTGATGCCGACCTCGCGAGCAACGCGGCGAGCTGGCAGTGGATCGCGGGAACCGGCATCGACTCCCAGCCGTTCTTCCGCGTGTTCAATCCGGTGACCCAGGGCGGAAAGTTCGATGCGAATGGCGCCTATGTGCGCCGCTTCGTGCCGGAGATTGCCAAGTTGCCCGATCGTTACCTTCACGCCCCCTGGACCGCGCCGCAGGCCGAGCTGGACCGCGCCGGTCTGCGCCTGGGACAAGACTACCCGCGCCCGGTGGTGGACCTGGCAAAAGGGCGTGACCGTGCGCTGGAGGTGTACAGGCGGAGCGTGCGGGAGCCGGCGGCGTGAACGATGCCGCACCTACCGGCCAGCCGCCGCCCAGTATCCCCAATGACCGTGGCCTGCGGATCGTAGGCGACGTGCATGGCGACATCCGTGCCTTCGCGTTCGCCGCCGACACCGACCGCTTCGTGGTGCAGCTGGGCGACCTGATCGACGCCGGGCCGGACAGCGCCGGGGCGCTGCGGCTGATGTTTCGCCTGATCGACGAGGGGCGCGGCCTGTTCCTGGTGGGCAATCACGACCGCAAGCTGGGCCGGGCGCTGCGCGGCGAGCGGGTGCGCGGCGGCCCGCAGCTGGAGACGACGATGGCCGGGCTGGACGCCGAGCTGCGCGCGCGGGCACTGGCCGAGGTGGAGCGGGCGCCGGCCTGGATCGTCCACGCGCACCGCTTCTTCGTGCACGCCGCCTTCCACACCGGCATGCTGGCCAACATGCCGCCCGACCCGCTGGGCCCGGTGGACCCACTGCTCTCGCGCGCGCTGTTCGGCGAGACCACCGGCCGCACCCAGCCGGACGGCTTCCCCGAGCGGCTGCTGCGCTGGGTGAACCATATTCCGGGGGGCATGACGGTGTATTGCGGCCACGACCAGCGTAGTCGGGACGGCCGGCCGTGGGTGACGCATGGGGATCAGGGGGGGACGGCAATGTTCATGGACACCGGGGCTGGGAAGGGCGGGCATCTTAGCTGGATCGATCTGGATCCGTAGTGGGGTGGGGTAAAGAAAGTCTTCTTTTCGAGAAAAGAAGCAAAGCGCTTCTGTTCGTGCTGTCGCGGTTTTGTTTTGAGCGGGTGGTCAGGCGCTCATCTGGGGATGTTGCCGGCCGGCGATCCATCGGAACGGTTTGGTTAGCCAGGGCTGATGGGGTTTGGCGGCTAGAGGATTCGCGGGCGCTGCCGTGGCGGGTTCCAGCGACTGCAGGATGGCCATGGACAGGCGGTGGTAGACTGCGCGATCGAAATGATGTCCGCCGAAGGGACCTTTGCTCGTGTCGGCGTAGTCGCTGATTCGAAAGTAGGAAATCCTGGGATCATCGGTGCCGGCCGCTTCGCGCACGAGGCGGTTTCGGTGGATCATGCCGGGTGCCGGGCAGACGCTGCCGTTCGGCCTGGCGTCCAGCTCGTTGCCAAGCAGCAGTATCAGTCGGGTTGTGGGCGTGGCGCGTGCGATAACCTGCCTGACGGTGTCGATAAACACCTCGTCCGGGGTTCCGCCCACGAACTCGAATTCCTCGTTCAGATAGTTCCAAAGGGCAGGCGGAATCCGGCAATCTTCCGGTGTGCGGGTGAGGAAGCTTTGCATCGGACGCACGGATGTTTCGATAAATACGGGAAGGAGCGCACCGGTGGCGCGATGACGATAGACCGGTGCCCAATTGTCGTGTGCGAAACTCATGATCCAGACGCCGTGGCCAGGGCCGTGGGCCTGGGTGATGAAAGTGCGGAAATCCTCGGCCGCGTAACCTAGCGGTGCGGCCGCCTCGATGACGGCATCCGATGCGCCCGACAGCGCCAGGCGAAGCAGGGTGGAGTGAGAGATGGGGATGTGGCGCCGGTTGCGGGTGATGTGCAGCTCTTCGACGAACCTGGTGGCCAGAGGTGTCACGTAGTGCGCCACCGCGTGGACGTCGCAGCCGCCACGGACCAGAGCGTGGTCGAACCTGGGACGGGGGTGTTTGCCGGGCGCGGGCGCGCCGGTCTGGCCCGGAGCCAGCCTGGCGATCCAGTCGACCACGGGCGCGTCGCCCGCGAGGCTGGTGGCGACGGGGTTGGCGAGCTGAAAGGCGGGGTGGCCGAGCTCGGCGTAGAGCCAGCGTTCGACGCCCATGTTGAGCACGCGGCAGGAGAAGCAGAACTGCAGCAGGCGGCGCGTCTGCCCCTGCCGGTTCTCGATGAGGTAGAAGCCGCAATGGCCGTAGTCGCCGTAACGGTCCTGCACGGCCACCAGGCCGGCCTGCACGGTGTGCGGGCGCAGCATGACGGCGAGGGCGGCGCGTGCTGCCTCGGGTTCCTCGGGCAGCCGGGCTTTCGTGTAGTTCAACTGGTTGGTGCGGTTGATCAGCTCGACGACGCGGTCGAAATGCGGGTCCAGGTCATGGTCGACGCGCACGGTGATGGCGCTGGCGCGGAGGAAGGCGGTGGTGTCGCCGCTGACCGCAGCGTCGGTCTGGCGGGTCTGCAGCAGGCGGTATTGCGCGAGGCGGGTGAGCGCGCGGTCGTCCTTGCCGCGCAGGCGCGGGTCGGTCAGCAGGGTTGGGATGATGGTTTCCGGCGCGGTCTGCAGGCCGGGCACGTGGTGGGCGGCTTCGGCGAGGTTCGTCGGGTTGTCGTCGATGAACAGGATGGTGGGGGCGCGGAGCTGGACGGCGTCGGCCAGGGCGGCCAGGCGCGGGCCCTTCGGTGTCCAGTCCACGCTGGGGAAGACGAACAGGTCCCACAGGCCGGCCTCGGCCAGCACGCGGCGCACGTCGGCCAGCGTGTTCTTCGAGCAGATGGCGCTGACGATGCCGCGGGCCGCCAGCGTGCGGACGATGGCGATGGTGTCGGGCCGCAGGCGGACGCCGCCTTCGCTCAGCGTGCCGTGCCAGAAGGTGTCGTCGAGGTCCCAAACGACGAGGCGGACAGCTTCGGCGGCCACGGCGTGCTCCGGTAATGCAGGGCAGAGAATCCGGGTTGGGCCGACGCAAGGCAAGCAGTTCTTTTTCGACAAAAAGGACCAAAAATCTTTTGCTCCCTGTCGGGTGTGTCCGGAGAGAGCCGCGCCCGGTAGTAAAAGCTTTTTGCTTCTTTTTCTCGAAAAAGAAGGCCTTCCTTCCTGGCCTCCTTGAACTAAGATACCGCTGCCCGATGCCCCACCCGGAAACCTGGCTCACCCCCCGCCCCGAAGGCCTCTACTGCCACCCCGGCAAGTTTTTCATCGATCCCGTGGTGCCGGTGGACCGCGCGATCATCACCCACGCGCATGCGGACCACGCGCGGCCGGGCCACGGGGCGGTGCTGGCGACGGCCGAGACGCTGGCGATCATGGACGTGCGTATGGGCGAGGGGCGTGCCGGGGCGCGGCGGCAGGCGCTGGCGCCGGGCGAGGTGGTGCGGCAGGGCGGCGTGCGCATCTGGATGGAGCCGGCCGGCCACGTGCTGGGCAGCGCGCAGGTGGCCATGGAGTACCAGGGGAGCCGCGCGGTGGTGAGCGGCGACTACAAGCGTGCCGCGGACCCCACCTGCGCGCCGTTCGTGCCGATTGCCTGCGACGTGTTCGTGACGGAGGCGACGTTCGCGCTGCCGATCTTCGTGCACCCGCCGGCGCTGGGCGAGGCGGGCAAGCTGATCGACAGCGTGGCGTTGTTCCCCGAGCGCAGCCACGTTGTCGGCTGCTACGCGCTGGGCAAGGCGCAGCGGCTGATCGCGTTGCTGCGGCAGGCCGGGTGGGAGCGGCCGATCTACCTGCACGGCGCGTTGATGCCGCTCTGCGAAGTGTACGAGCGGCTGGGCGTGCCCCTGGGCGACCTACGCCCGGCAACCGGGGCGGCCGCTTCCGACCTGGCCGGCGCCATCGTGCTGGCGCCGCCGAGCGCGGTTGCCGACCGCTGGGCGCGGCGCATGGCCGAGCCGGTGACCTGCCTGGCCAGCGGCTGGATGCGGGTGCGTCAGCGCGCCAGGGCCAAGGGTGTGGAGTTGCCGCTGGTGATCAGCGACCACGCTGACTGGCCGGAGCTGCTGGCCACGCTGGACGAGGTGGCGGCCCCGGAAGTGTGGGTGACGCACGGGGCGGAGGACGCGCTGATCCATGCGGTGGGGTTGCAGGGGCGGAAGGGTCGGGCGCTGAGGTTGTTGGGGTATGGGGATGCGGCGCTTGAAGAGGCAGCGTGAGGAAGAAAGCAGTTCTTTTTTGAAAAAAAGAACCAAAAAACTTTTCTCCGTATGGCGTGCATGTCCGGAAAGGCCCGCGACAGCGGAGTCAAAAGTCTTTTGCTTCTTTTCTTCAGAAAAGAAGGCCTTGCTTCCTTGATCGCCTTCGCAGAACTCCTGGACCGCTTGACCCTCACCCCGGGCCGCCTGGCCAAGATCGCCCTGCTGCGCCGCTTTTTCGAGACGGAGGCGGACCCGGACCGTGGCTGGGCGCTGGCGGCGCTGACCGGCGAGCTCAGCTTCACCGCCGCCAAGGCCGGGCTGATCCGCGGTGTGGCCGAGGCGCGGGTGGACCCGGTGCTGCTGGGCCTCAGCTACGACTTCGTGGGCGACCTGGCAGAGACCGTGGCGCTGATCTGGCCGGCGCGCACGGAGGTGGCCCCGCCCACGGTGAGCGAGATCGTGGCCGCGCTGGCCGGCCGGCCGAAGAGCGAGTTGCCTGGGCTGCTGGCCGGCTGGCTGGACCAGTCCGGGCCCAACGTGCGCTACGCGCTGCTCAAGCTGATCACCGGCAGCCTGCGGGTGGGCGCCTCCGCCCGGCTGGCCAAGACGGCGCTGGCGGAGTTCGCTGCCGGGCGTGGCCAGGTGGTGGCGGCCGACGACGTGGAGGAGGTGTGGCACAGCCTCTCGCCGCCCTACGAGAAATTGTGGGACTGGCTGGAGGGCAGGGCGGCCGCGCCCGACGCGGCTGGCGCCCCGGTGTTCCGTCCGCCGATGCTGGCGCAGCCATTGGAGGCGGCGGACCTGGCGGCGCTGGACCCCGCGGCGCACGCGGCCGAATGGAAGTGGGACGGCATACGGGTGCAGCTGGTGCGCGCGCCGGGTGGCGAGCGCGTCTTCTCGCGCGGGGCCGAGGACGTCTCGGCCGCGTTCCCCGAGCTGGCCGGCGTGCTGCCGGCCGACGCGGTGCTGGACGGCGAGTTGCTGGTGGTGCGCGACGGCGTGATCGCCCCGTTTGCCGACCTGCAGCAGCGGCTGAACCGCAAGACGGCGTCCGCCAAGATGGTGCGCGACTTTCCGCTGCGGGTGCGGCTGTACGACATCCTGTTCGATGGCGCCGAGGATTTGCGCGGCCTGGGGTTTACCGCGCGACGGGGGCGGCTGGAAGAGTGGCTGGCGCGGCACCCTTCGCCGCTGATGGACGTCTCCGAGCTGATCGCGTTCGGCAGCATAGAGGAGCTGGCGGCGATCCGTGCCGGCACGCGGGCGGCCAGCATCGAGGGGCTGGTGCTGAAGCGGCTGGACAGCCCCTACGTGCCGGGGCGGCCGAAGGGCCTATGGTGGAAGTGGAAGCGCGACCCGCTGAGCATCGACGCGGTGGTGATGTACGCGCAGCGCGGCCACGGCAAGCGCAGCAGCTACTACTCGGACTACACGTTCGGGCTGTGGCGCGCGGATGGCGAGCTGGTGCCGGTGGGCAAGGCGTATTCCGGCTTTACCGACGAGGAGCTGGTGCGGCTGGACCGCTGGATACGCAACCACACGGTACGCGCCTATGGGCCGGTGCGCGAGGTGGAACGCGGGCTGGTGCTGGAGATCATATTCGACGCGGCGCAGTACTCGAGCCGGCACAAATCCGGCGTGGCGCTGCGGTTTCCGCGGGTGGCTCGGCTACGGTGGGACAAGCCTTTCGAGGAGGCTGATCGGTTGGAGACCTTGGTGGGGTTGATCGAGGGGAAGTAGGAGGACGGCCTTTTTTTGAAGAAAAGAAGTAGAAGACCTTTGCGCCGTTGCACAGATGGTCTGAGATACCGGACTTAAGCAAGGCCAGGGGCTCTGCCCCTGGACCACGCTAAGGACAAGTCCTTAGAGGCTGTTTGTATGAGTCCTAATGGATGGGGGTGTGGGGCTCGATGCCCGGTCACGCGGATGCGTGCTGCGCATGACGGGTTTGGGTGAGAGTCCTGCTTGCTGCAGGTTCTTGATATGTTCGGGTCCTGCCAGTAGCCTTCCTCCATGTCGGCATCCGAACAGAACCTGACTGCGCCGTCGTTCCGCGTCCGCTCCGGGGTGGCGGAGGGCGAGCAGTCGAGCCGCCGGCGCGAGACGCTCCTTCGCCTGCCGATCGGCGACCTGGTCACCTGGCAGCTCGTGGCCTCCTGCGGGACGTGCCGGACGGACAGGGTCGTCATGGTGCGGGACCTGGTGGACCGTTTCGGGCCGGACGCGCGGCTGGTGATGCTGGTGCCGCGGCTCCGCTGCCGTGTGAAGGCGTGCCGGCGGGTGCCGTCCTGCGTCGTGCTGCGCAACAGGTGCTCGGCGGCGGCGAACGGGCCCAGGCTCGTGGAAATGCAGGTCGCTTGACCGGGCCGCGCGGCAGGCGGGCCGGCAATCGTGATGCATCCGTGCCCGCCGGCCGGGTTTAGACACATGAACGTTAGGCCGACTCGGCGCGGCTGGAACAAGATGACAGATGGATCTGGCTTTGGAAGGATGTGCGACGATGCGCCCTGCGCAAACCCTAGAGACCGCGTTGCTGGACGCGATCGCCCATGCCCGTTTCCATGGCGAGCGTGAGGTTGCGCTCAGCCTGGCGCTGAGCCTGGAGCAGGTGCGGACGGCGCGTGAGGGCTAGCCGGACCGTGGTGTCTGTCTGAGACCACGCCATGGCGACTTCCTGACGCGCTTTCCTGCGCTTCGGTATTCGAAACACGCTAGCCCACTCGCAAGACCGCGTCTTCAATCGAAGACCTCTGAGCGGATGGAGGTATGCGGGCTCAAGGCCTCGTAACGCGACCGCGTGCCGCGCACGACGTGGTTTGGCGCAGAGCCCCATAGATGCTCGCAGGCCAGGACCCCCGACCGTGGGTGTTCGACCGTGTGTGACTGCGAGGCCGCACTGCGCAGTGGTTCGGACATATGCGGCACTGCAACGATTGAATAAATTTATCGCAACCTTAGATTGTGGTCTCCTCACGTGCGGGAGCTTCGGTTGTGAATGGGTGGTGGCCTGGATGTCTTGACCGTAAGAAGCCTGACCAGGCCTGGCCTGCCTGGCTCGTGCCGCCGTGATGCGCTCCCTCGGCGAGGCCGAACAGCGCATCGACGAACTGGAGGTGTTGATCGCCGAGGTCCGGCACGACTTGAACGGGGCGCTGACGCCGGCCCTGCTGGCGGTGGAACGTCTGTACGCCAGCCCCGATCCCAGGATCCGGCAGGCCGGCGAGAGGATTGCCGCGTCGGTGCTGCGGGCGACCAGCTTGATGACGGCGTTGCGAGAGGTGGTACCCGCGATGGAGGGCCAGGCGCATCTTGCCGCGGCCGGCGGCTCTGGTGCCGTCGGCGTGCACGACGCCGGATGATGGCGGGTTTACGTTTAGTAATTGTATCCACTTGGCGAGAGCCGCGTAGATAGGCGCTTAACCATGAACTCGATGACGATGTCCGATAGGCCGACGCCTGACTATGTCTTTTTCGGACGCCGGCTTTCCGACAAGCTGCACATCGCGTTCGACAAGGCGTGCGAGGTTGGTGAGCTCGAAACGGCGGCGCAGCTGCTGCAGATGCTCGAACGGCTGGCCGCCAAGGAGATGTCCTCGGACTACCAGCATCGCCGGGCCGTGGAAGGGTTGGTGGAGGCGCATGAGCGCCTGTGGCGGCTGCGCCACGCCAGGGCGGCGGACCCGGGTGAGCCGGCCCTAGGGTGAGTTGGACCCGGGCTGAGCCGGCGGCGCGCTGGCGGATGGAGTGAGATTCGAACTCACGGAGGGCTTGCACCCTCGGCGGTTTTCAAGACCGCTGCCTTAAACCACTCGGCCATCCATCCTGGGCGGCGCCAGCCTACAAAAGCCGGCGCGCGCGGTCGAGGGGCGCGCGGTATTGCGTCTTCCCAGCGAGCCGAGACAGGGCTTAGAACCCCGGTGACAACCTGATGGATGCAAGCATGACGCGCTGGACCCGGTGGCTTCCGACCTGGTGCTTTCCCCTGGGCGGGCTGCTTGCCGCCGCCACGCCGGCGCTGGGTGCGGCACCGCCGGATCAGGACAGCATCTGGACGGTGCAGGTGGAGAACGACGCCGTCTCCACGTTGAAGGGCACCTCGGACCAGTACTACACCAGCGGCCTGCGGCTCGGCTGGACGTCCGGGCAGGACGTGGTGGGACCGGTGGCGGTGCTCGGGCGCAACATCTGGGGCGACGGCACCACCCGGCTGTCGCTGGAGATCAGCCAAAGCCTGTTCACCCCGCGCGACACCCAGGTGAGCCCGCCGCCGCTCGACGACCGGCCGTATGCCGGCGTGCTGATCGCCACCGCCGGGCTGGTGCACGACACCGAGGTGGTGCGCGACCTGCTCAGCGTGAGCCTGGGCGTGGTCGGCCCCGCGGCGCAGGGCGAGGAGGTGCAGAACGGCTTCCACAGCATCATCGGCGACACGTCCAACCGCGGCTGGGACTACCAGCTGCCCGACCAGCCGGCGTTCCAGCTGCTGGCCCAGCGCACCTACCGCGTGCCGGTGGCGCAGTTCTCCATCTTCGAGACGGACGTGCTGCCCTCCGGCACGCTCAGCATCGGCGACATCCGCGACTACGCGCAGGTCGGCGGCGTCGTCCGCTTCGGCCAGGGGCTGCGCAGCGACTTCGGCACCGCGCGGATCGCGCCGGGGCTGAACGGGTCGGACGCCTACACCAACGTGCGGCCGTTCGCGTGGTACGCGTTCGCCGGGGCGGACGGCCAGGCGGTGGGCTACGACGTGACGATCGACGGCAGCACGTTCCGCAACGATTCGCGCGACGTGCATCACATCTGGGACGTGGGCGAGTTCGAGGGCGGCCTGGCGGTGCTGTACTACGGCGTGCGGCTCAGCTACACGCAGACCTGGCAGACGAGCGAGTTCAAGAAGGAGAAGAGCCTGTTCAACTTCGGCTCGCTGGCGCTGTCGGCCAAGTTCTAGCACCTGCGCGTGCAGACGGACCGGAGTGCGCCGAGTTTGCACGCGCGGTGCGGAGAGTCCTGGACCGGCTTTCGAACCGAAAGCTGACACTGCATGGCTCCGTTTGTGCCGCAGCGTAGTAAATCCTAGGCTCCCGCCATGCCCGACCACAGCCCCGCTTCTGCCATCCACATGCCGTTCCCCGAGCCGCCCGAGCCGGGCAGCGCGCGGGAGGTGGCGCCCGGCATCCTCTGGCTCCGCTTCGCGCTGCCCTTCCTGCTCAACCACGTCAACGTCTACCTGATCGAGGACGACGGCGGCTGGGCGGCGGTCGACACCGGCCTGGGCGACGACGCCACCCGGGCCGCCTGGGAGCAGGTTTTCGCCGGCCCGCTTGCCGGCCAGCGCCTGACGCGGATCGTCTGCTCGCACTTCCACCCGGACCACGTGGGCCTGGTCGGCTGGCTGAACGAACGTTGCGGCGCCTCGCTCGCCATGCCGCGCACCGAGTTCCTGATGACCCGCGTGCTGCAGGACCGCGTAATGGCGGCTGACCCCACCTTCTACACCGAGCGCGGCCTGGAGGTTAACGCCGGCGGGCGCGTGGCCGGCGACGGGCACGGCTACCTGCGCCTGGTGACCGGCCTGCCCACGCGCTACCACCGCCTGCGCGCCGGCGAGAGCCTGCGTATCGGCGGCCGCGAGTTCGCCATCCACACCGGCGGCGGGCACGCGCCGGAGCAGGGCATGCTGCACTGTGCCGCCGACAACATCTTCCTGCCGGCCGATCAGGTGCTGATCCGCATCACGCCCAACATCTCCGTCCAGCCGATGGAGCCGGATGCCGACCCGTTGGGCGAGTACCTGGCCTCGCTCTCGGCGCTGGGCGGCGCGGTGGGACCGGACGCGCTGGTGCTGCCGGGCCACGGCGTACCCTTCACCGGCCTGCACGCGCGGCTGGGGGAACTCGCCCACCACCACGCCGGCCGCTGCGCACTGATCGCCGAAGCCGCCCGCCAGGCGCCCCGCACGGCCGCCGAGCTGCTGCCAGTGCTGTTCCGCCGCGAGATGGACGCCCACCAGACCGGTTTCGCGTTCGGCGAGGTGCTGGCGCACGTGAACTACATGCGCCGCCGCGGCGAGCTGGTGCAGGTCCGCGACACAGACGGCACGCTGCGGGTGCGAACGGCCTAGCGCCGGTGCGCATGCGCAAGAAGGCGGACCTGCCGACCAAGGTGTGCGAGACCTGCAAGCGGCCGTTCGCCTGGCGGAAGAAGTGGGCGAAGGTGTGGGATGAGGTGCGCTACTGCAGCGACGCCTGCCGCTTGAAGAAGGGGCCTCGTTGAAGGAAGGAAGCAAGGCCTTCTTTTTTGAAAAAAAGAAGCAAAAAACTTTTGTCCCTGCGCCCTGTCGGCAGCCTCGTTCTGTCTAGCAGCACCCGGCTGTTGCAGATGCGGGGGAGCAAAAGTTTTTTGGTCCTTTTTTTCAAAAAAGGATTGCTTGCATTTTCGCTACAGACTCGTATCGTTGCGATATCCAGACGAAAGGAGCCGATCGTGCGTGCGATTTGCCTTGCTGCCGCCCTTGTCCTGGCCGCCGCGCACGCCCACGCGCAGTCGAGCGACCCCTGCCAGCCCGTGCAGGCCAGCTACGGCAGCCCGATCGCCAGCCTGATCAGCCAGTTCTCCCGGGCGCAGCGCGCGCAGGACTGCGTGGCCGAGCGGCGCGCTCAATGGGCCGAGTACAATGCTCGCCAAAAGGCGGCGCACGACAAGGCCGAGGCGGACGCCGCCCAGCAGAAGCAGGCGGCCGACACCGCCGCCGCGGCGCAGCTCGCGCAGGACAAGACCCAGCACGAGGCCGCCGAACGCAAGCGGGTGGCCAGCGAGGCGCGCCGGCAGCACAGGCAGGAGCAGGCAAGGCTCGCCTCGGCCAGGCAGCACGACGAGGCGGCCGCCGTGCGCCAGCAATGGAGCGCGCAGCTGGCCCGCGACGAGGCGGCGCCCGAGAACATCTGCCGCGACGCCAAGCTCGCCCGGCAGGTAATCGAGGGCTGGAACAACCTCGACACCATGCGCGACGCCGGCGTGAAGGTGATCGACATCGAACACGTCACCACCGCGTCCGTGCATGCCGGGGAGGGCAGCGTCTCCTGTCACGGCATCTTCGTGACCAACCGCGGCTGGCGCGTGGTCGGCACCACCACGCTGCGGCACAACATCGCCGGCGACCCGATCTTCGTGTGGGAGCGCGACACCGACCAGGACCTCGCGCGCTATGAGGTGCCGGCGGCGTCGCAGGGTCGGGTGGGCGAGCCCCCTGCGGTGGTAACGCAGGTTCTGGCGAAGTCGCCTATCTAAGTCCTACGGGCGGATGGTCGAGACGTAAGCAAGCATGGGGCTCTGCCCCAAACCCCGCTGGGGCCTTGAGGCCCCAGACCCCCATCTCCTAAGCTATACGCCAAGGCGAGCACACGTAGGACATTCGCGCCCGACACCTGACGTTCTCCGGCTGCTAAATGAGCATGAAATGGAGATCATCCACATATGGGTCGGCTCACCGGGCAGTATTATCAGGTTGCATTCATTCTATATAGCCGTGATGGGAAACGTGCCGCCGAAGTGCGCGGGTTTGCCAATGGAGAAACCTATCTTTCTGAAGAAGAATGGGTTGAGGGAACGACGTTCAAGAACCGGCACTCTGGCAGAATGGTAGGGCCGTTTGCTTCTCCGGCAGATGCGGAAATATTTATTGTCGCGACTGAGTGGTTCCGTTGTAGAGACAAATAGAAGGCCTGCTCTTAGCGCCAGCACCTGCGTAGGTCCAATTACGCGACCTTTCTGCACGGGCCATCTGTAGAAACCGCCCAGAACGGCGAGATCAGCCAAATTTCCGCTAAAATGTTCTCTCAAAATTAGCTTAAAGAAATTTGGTTTTTGAATAGACCTCTATGGTGCAGTTTTGGAGACCGGCGCCAAAAGGCGGGCTTCTAAAGCCTCAAGGCCCTGTCACAAGATGGCGTGCTGGGCGTAAAAAGGGTTGGGCTAGAACCCCAAGCTTGCGCGTAAAGCGCAACCCGCGTCTACGAGATGGCACATTGCCGATCCGCTCGATCTCGCCGCGGATGCAAGCCGCCAGCGCCAAGCAATCGTTTGGCCGGTCCGTTGAAGCGGCGTCGATATCCGCCGCGCTTCACCCGCCTGCACGCCTTCGCGGCCGGCTCGCCGTGGCCCTCCTTGCGGGCACGCACCCGCAAGCTCGCCCATGTTCAGGACAGTGTCACTACCAGCGGCACGTGATCCGAGGGCGTGTCCTCGCCCCGCGCGGCCTTGTCGGGAACCGCGGAGACCAGCCGCTCGGCCACGCCCGGCGAGAGCAGCGCGTGGTCGATCCGCAGGCCGCGGTTCTTGGCCCAGCAGCCGGCCTGGTAGTCCCAGAACGTGTAGCAGGGGCCTTCCGGCTTGACCGCGCGCACGGCGTCCGTCAGCCCGCCCCAGATCATCCGCCAGTAGCGCGCGCGCGTCTCCGGCCGCACAAGCGCGTCGTCGGACGGCAGCACGCCCGGCGTGAAGTCGATATCCTCTGGGCACACGTTATAGTCGCCCAGCAGCACCAGCGGCTCGTCCTCCGCCAGCACCGCTTCGGCGTGCGCGGCCAGGCAATCCATCCAGGCGAGCTTGTAGGCGTAGCCGGCCTCGCCGTTTGAGTTGCCGTTCGGCAGGTACAGGTTGCCCACGCGCAAGCCGCCGAACGCCACCTCCAGGTAGCGCGCCTGGGCGTCTTCCTCCGGCAGGCCGGGCAGGCGGGTCAGGCGCACATCGAGCGGCGTGCGGGCCAGCGCGGCCACGCCGTTGAAGCCTTTCTGCCCGACCACGGCGGCGTGCCAGCCCATCTGGGCAAACACGGGCGGGAAGCTCGCTTCCTCACACTTGATCTCCTGCAGCACCAGCAAGTCGGGCGTGTTGGCCTCCAGCCAGCGGCAGATGTTCTGCTCGCGGGCGCGGCTGCCGTTGACGTTCCAGGTGGCGATCTTCAATGGCGCATCCCGAAGCAAGAAAGAAAGGCCTTCTTTTTCGAGAAAAAGAAGCAAAAAGCTTTTATCCGTTGAGTAAGACTATTTCCGCCAGCGCTCGACAGGGAGCAAAAGTTTTTTGCTTCTTTTTTTCAAAAAAGAAGGCCTTCCTTCCTCAATCAATCGAAAAGCTGGTCCCGCACCCGCAGGAACTGGTCGCGTTGGGATTACGTACAGTAAAGTAGCTGCCCATCAACTCGTCCGCGTAATGTAATTCGGCGCCGCCCAGCAGGTCCAGGCTGGTCGGGTCCACCACCACCCGGGCCTGGCCGCGCTCGATCACCAAGTCGTCGTCCTGCACCGTCTCGTCCAGGTCGAACTTGTACTGGAACCCGCTGCAGCCGCCGGCCAGCACGGCCACCCGCAACGCGGCCGGCCGGCCCTCGGCCGCGACGATCTCGGCAACCCGGCTCAACGCGCGGTCAGTCACGGAAAAGCTCATCGGGCTCACATAGGCCGTCGCTCCGCCATCTGCCACCCCCACGCGCATCGCGCCTTCGGAGAGCCCCAGTTTTCGCTTCTGTTTTCCCCAAAATAGGCGCTTCCTTCGCCCCCCATGCCAGCCCCCTACGCCGTCCGGGCCGAACACTCGCGCGGCCGACTCCACCACGAACCCGAAGCCGCCTCCCGCAGCCCCTGGCAGCGCGACCGCGACCGCATCATCCACAGCTCCGCCTTCCGCAAGCTGCAGTACAAGACCCAGGTCTTCGTCAACCACGTGGGCGACTTCTATCGCACCCGGCTCACCCACAGCCTCGAAGTGGCGCAGATCGCCCGCTCGGCCGCCCGCGAGCTGGCGCTTGACGAGGACCTGACCGAGGCGCTGGCGCTGGCGCACGACCTGGGCCACCCGCCCTTCGGCCACGCCGGCGAGGACGCGTTGAACGCCCGCATGAAGCCGTTCGGCGGCTTCGACCACAACGCGCAGACCCTGCGCGTGGTGACCAGGCTGGAATCCCGCTACGCGGCGTTCGACGGCCTGAACCTGACCTGGGAGACGCTGGAGGGGCTGGTCAAGCACAACGGCCCGCTGGCCAAGCCGCCGGCCTACATCGCCGCCTACAACACACGCCACGACCTGATGCTCAGCACCCACGCCTCCGCCGAGGCGCAGGTGGCCGCGATCTCCGACGACATCGCCTACCACAGCCACGACCTGGACGACGGCATGCGCTTCGGCCTGTTTGGCCCGGCCGACATCATGCACCTGCCCATCGTCGGCGACGCGCTGGCCGACGCCCGGCGCGCCAGCCTGGACATGCCGCCGCAGCGCCTGCGCCACGAGACGATCCGCCGCATCATCCACGTGCTGGTGAGCGACATGGTGACCGAGACCCGCGCCCGGCTGGCAGCACTCGACCCCGACAGCGCCGACCGTATCAGGCGCGCGAAGAAGCCGGTGGTGGCCTTCTCCCCCCGCGTGGCCGAGGCCAACCGCGCGATCAAGGACTTCCTGCGCGCCCGCATGTACAACCACTGGCGGGTGAACCGCATGACGGCCAAGGCGCGCCGGCTGACCGAGGAGCTGTTCGGCCTGCTGCACGCGGACCCCGCCACCCTGCCCGATGGCTGGCGCGCCCAGGCCGGCGAGGGCCAGCCCGCCCAGGCCGCCGCCGTGGTGTGCGACTACGTGGCCGGCATGACGGATAGGTTCGCACAGGAGGAGTACCGGCGGCTGACGGACATCTCGATGCCGGGGTAGCGATGCCAGACGGGAGCACGGGATGCCACTCGGCGCGCAATGGAATACAGGTCAGCAAACGGAGCCGTCAGCCCGCAACCCTCGCCAGCACGAACCCGTCCCAACCCTTCTCGCCCACCGTCTGGATGGCGGTCGCGCTCAGGCGAGGCTCAGCGGCGATGATCTCGAGAAAGCCGCGCACGCCAAGGACGTTGGGATCCGTGCTGTGCGGGTCGGCCACCGCGCCGCCGCGCACCACGTTGTCACCTATGATCACCGTACCCGGACGCGACAGATCCAGCGCCCGGCGTAGGTAGTCCGGGTTGTTGGGCTTGTCGGCGTCGATGAAGATCAGGTCGAACGGCCCCACCAGACCGGGCAACACGTCGAGCGCCTTGCCGACGCGCAGGTCGATCCGCGCTTGAAGGCCCGCTTTGTTGAAGTTCATACTTGCGACGGCAGCGTGGCGCTCGTCCGCCTCGATCGTAACGACCACGCCGTTCACCGGTAGCGCACGCGCCATGTGCATCGTGCTGTATCCGCCGAGCGTTCCTATCTCTAACACACGCTGAGCGGCAACTAATTGGACCAGAAGGGCAAGCATCCTTCCCTGCAAGATGGACACGTCATGGGCCGGCAGGCCAGCCGCGGCGTTCGCAGCCAGTGCGTCGGCCAGCACGGCATCGTCTTTTGCCAGCAGGCTTGCGAAGTAACTGTCGGTCGCGCTCCATCGGTGGGCATCGGCGGAGGGGTAGTCTGGTGTCCGCAAGCCAGATGTTCCTCACGTTTTCTAGGTTGTTACGTTATTATACTGGAATTGATGTCCTAACAAGCATGGGGCTCTGCCCCAAACCCCGCTGGGGCCTCGAGGCCCCAGACCCCCACCTGTTTAGGATTACTTACAAACAGGTTCTAAGTGTCCGTTTGAAAACACGCCCTGACGGCCATCTGGCGCGCTTTTCCTGCGCTCCGGTGCTCATGGCCAAGCGGCCACTCCGCTCCGGTGCTCAGAAAAACACGCCAGCTGACTCGCCATGCCGCGTTTTCAAACGGACACTAAGGACGACTGTCCTTAGCGGGGTCCAGGGGCAGAGCCCCTGGCCTTCTTATTAATGCCTCACCCATTACGCCGCCAAACCTCCTCCTGCAGCACGGCCGCGAACATCACCCATCCCAGCAATGGCAGGCACGCATACGCGGCGCGCCTGTCCACCGCCGCGGCCGTGACCGACGTGGCCGCCGCCGTCACAACCATCCCCGCCGTCACCTCCAGCGCCTGGTCCAGCCGCTTGCGGCCGAACAGGACCCAGGAGAAGCCCGCAACGCCCAGCAGGTTGAGCGCCCAGGCGCCGAGCGCCACGTTCCGCTTGTCCGATGGCCGAGCCATCAGCAGCCTGTAGCCGCCATAGCCCAGCAGGGCGTCCAATCCGGTCCACGCCACCCCGAACACCGGGCCGGGCGGCGTGAACGAAGGCTTGCGCAAGGCCGCGTACCAGGCCGCCGTCCGCGGGTGGGCCGGCGTCGGGCTGTAGCGTGCCCCGCTCAGTTGGGCCGCGATCACGGCGGAGCCCGCCAGGGCTGCGGCGGTTGTCTGACGCATGGGGGCACCTCGCTTACTGTCGTCCCGACGCCGGGCGTGCGCCCCGGTTCCGCATGCAACCCCGCCGTCCCCTGGCGACCATCTGGCGAACCCACCTTGCCCGGGCTAGCATCCGCCCATGCGCACCCTCCTCGCCGCCACCTCGCTCGCGACAATCCTGCTCGCCGGCTATCCCACCCGTGCCGCAGACCCTGCCCCAGTCGCCTCGCGCGGCGGCATGGTGGTCTCCGCCCAGCGCCTGGCCTCCGAGGCCGGCGCCGCCATCCTGCGCCAGGGCGGCAACGCCATCGACGCCGCGGTGGCCACCGGCTACGCGCTGGCCGTCACCTACCCGGAGGCCGGCAACCTCGGCGGCGGCGGCTTCATGGTCATTCGCCTGGCCAGCGGGAAGAGCACGTTCATCGACTTCCGCGAGCACGCGCCGCTCGCCGCCACCGCCAACATGTTCCTCGATGCGTCCGGCAACGTGATCCGGGGCAAGTCCACCGAGAGCTGGGCGTCGGTCGGCACCCCCGGCTCGCCGGCCGGGCTGGAATACGCTCGCACCCACTACGGCACGCTGGGCCGCGCGGTGCTGATGGCGCCGGCCATCCACCTGGCCAATTTCGGCTTCACCCTAACCCAGGGCGACGCGGGCATCTTCCAGGTGGCCACCCCGGCGCTCAGGCAGGACCCGGCCGCCGCCGCCATCTTCCTCCGCCGCGGCGCGCCGCTGCAGCCCGGCGACCGCCTCACCCAGCCCGACCTGGCGCACAGCCTGACGCTGATCAGCCTGCAGGGCCCGGACGCCGCCTTCTACCACGGCCCGGTCGGCCACGAGATCGCCGAAGCCGACCACGCCGGCGGCGGCCTGCTGACCGATGCCGACTTCGCCGCCTACAAGGTCCGCGAGCTGCCGCCGGTGGAGTGCGCCTATCGCGGCTACACCATCACCAGCGCGCCGCCGCCCAGTTCGGGCGGCGTCACCCTGTGCGAGATCCTGCAGATCCTGCAGGGCTACGACCTCGCCGCCATGGGCTTCCACTCGGCCGCCGAGATCCACGTGCTCGCCGAGGCGATGCGCCACGCCTTCATCGACCGCAACAACCGCCTGGGCGACCCGGCCTTCATCGCCAACCCGGTGGCCGAGCTGATCAGCCCCGCCCACGCCGCCGACATCCGCAAGTCCATCGAGCCGGAGCGCGCCACGCCAACAAGCGCCGTGCCGGTGCCGGAAGCCGCCAAGGCCGCCGCCAAGGAAGGCACCCAGACCACGCAGTACTCGGTGGTGGACGCGGCCGGCAACGCCGTCTCCGTCACCTACACGCTGAACAACTGGTTCGGCGCGGATCGCGTGGCGCCGGGCACCGGCATCGTGCTGAACGACGAGATGGACGATTTCACCTCCAAGCCCGGCGTGCCCAACATGTTCGGCCTGGTGCAGGGCATCGCCAACGCCATCGCGCCGGGCAAGACGCCGCTCAGCTCGATGTCGCCCACCATCGTCAGCAAGGACGACCACCTGGTGATGGTGGTGGGCTCGCCCGGCGGCTCGCGCATCATCACCATCACGGCCGAGGCGATCATCAACGTGATCGACCACGGGATGACGGTGCAGGAGGCGATCGACGCGCCACGCATCCACATGCAGGGCACGCCTGACGTGGTGGAGGCCGAGCGCGGCGCGCTCTCGCCGGACACCCGCGCGCTGCTGGTGGCGCGCGGCTACGCGTTCAAGGACCGCGGCACCTGGGGCGTGGCCGAAGCCATCCTGGCCGGCAGCCCGGCGCTCTTGCCCACCGGCGGCGCCAGCGAGGATGCCGTGCTGCCGCTGAACGCCCGGCCGGAGGCGGGCGACAAGCTGTTCGGCGCGCATGACGTGCGCGGCGGGGCAGGGGCGGCGGTCGCCGCCGAACCGGCGACGTCCGCCACGAAGTGAGCACCACCGCCGTCCAGGCCGGGCCGCCCCCCAGCCTCGCCGTCGGCAAGGCGGCGCAGTTCCACCAGCTACTGCCGGGCTCGGCCCACCTGGCCCAGCCGCCGCGCTTCAGCTTCGGCACCGTGCCGGCGGAGGTCGCCGTGCAGTATTACGGGCCGCAGCACATCTCCTCGGTGGGCATCTACGTCGGCACCGGGTTCGAGCTGTGCGACGGCTACATCCTGCACCACGGTGGCCAGCCCGTGATGGCGCCCGACCTGAAGATCCACCCCAAGCACCTGGCCGACTTCCAGGCGGCGCGCGCGGCAGGCTACGCGCAGCGCCCGCGCCGCCGCGTGCCGGGCCGGACCGCGCTGGTGATCTCCCCCGGCCACACGATCTACGGCCACTGGCTGGCCGAAATCCTGCCCCGCCTGGCGGTGCTGGAGTCGGGCGGCTACGCGACCGGCGAGCTGGTGTTTCCGGTGCCGGCCGACACGCCCGCCTGGGGGCTGGAACTGCTGCATCTATGCGGCGTGCCGCGCAGCCAGGTCCTGCCTTACGCGGCCGAGGAGGTGCTGTGTCCCGACGAGCTGCTGATGCCCACGATGATGAACAACGCCGTGCGCTACGCCTCCCTGCTGGCCGAGGCGGTGGCCCTGTTCAAGCGCGGCGTGGTTAAGGCCGGCCATAGCCTGGCCGCGCCGGACTCGCCCGCGCGCATCTACCTGGCGCGTGGCGGCGGCAACCGCAGGCTGATGAACCGCAGCGCCATCGAGGCGATGGCGACCGAGGCCGGCTTCGCCATCGTGCGGCCGGAGACGATGAGCCTGCCCGCCCAGATCGGCCTGTTCGGCGCGGCGCGCGAGATCGCCGGCGAGTACGGCTCGGCCTTCCACACCGCGCTGTTCTCGCCGCGCGGCACCGTGGTGTGCGGCCTACGCGGCAGCCTGCCGCATCCCGGCTTCCTGCAGACGGCGATGGGCGAGCAGCTGGGCCAGCCCACCGGCTACGTGTTCGGCCAGTCCGGCACCGGGCGCTTGCCCAACGACTACACCGTGCCCGAGGAGCACTTCGCCGACTGCCTGCGCCTGGTGTTCAACCCGAAGGTGAGCATCCCGGTGCGCCAAGCGGCCGAGCCGAAGGCACAGGAGCCAACAAGGCGGTTCTGGGGCCTGCTGGGCAGGAAGCAAGGCCTTCTTTCTTGAAAGAAAGAAGCAAACAACTTTTGCTCCTGGCCACGCACTTCTCCGCACCACCCGACAGGGAGTAAAAGCTTTTTGGTTCTTTTTCTCGAAAAAGAACTGCTTGCCTTCCCTTTAACTCTCATCACGAGGTTCGCCCCCTTGGCCGGCCACAGTCACGTCAAGAACGTCATGCACCGCAAGGGCGCGCAGGATGCCCGCCGCGCCCGCCAGTTCGCCAAGCTGATCCGCGAGATCACCGTCGCCGCCAAGCAGGGCCTGCCTGACCCGTCCGCCAACGCGCGCCTGCGCGCCGCCGTCACCACCGCCTACAAGCAGAACATGACGAAGGACACGGTGGACCGCGCCATCAAGAAGGCCGCCGGCGCCGCCGCCGGGGACGACTACGCCGACGTGCGCTACGAGGGCTACGGCCCGGCCGGCGTGGCGGTGATCGTGGAGACGCTGACGGACAACCGCAACCGCACCGCGTCCGACGTGCGCTCCGCCTTCAGCAAGCATGGCGGGGCGCTGGGCGAGACCAACTCGGTGAGCTTCATGTTCGCCCGCCTGGGCGTGGTCACCTACAAGCCGGAAGCCGCCACGCCGGACGCCATGCTGGACGCCGCCATCGAGGCCGGCGCTGACGACGTGGTGAGCGACGGCGACGGCCACGAGGTGACGTGCGCCACGGACTCGCTGTTCGCGGTGCGCGACGCGCTGGAGCGCGCCTTCGGCCCGCCGGAAGAGGCAAAATTCGACTGGCGGCCAGCCACCAGCGTGACGTTGGATGAGGAGCGTGCCGTCTCGGTGATGAAGCTGATCGACGCGCTGGAGGACAACGACGACGTGCAGAACGTGTACGCCAATTTTGACATCCCCGAAGCCGTCCTCGCCCGCCTCTCCGCGTGACCGCCGTCCGCCTCCTCGGCATCGATCCAGGCCTGCGCTTCACTGGCTGGGGTGTCATCGAATCCGACGGCAACCGCCTGCGCCACGTCGCCGACGGCGTCATCGCCACCGACGCCGACACGCCCGTGCCGGACCGCCTGCGTGCCATCCACGAGGGGCTGACGGGGCTGATCGCCGCCCATCGCCCCGCCGAGGCGGCGGTGGAGGAGACGTATGTCAACCGGAACGGCGCCGCCACGCTCAAGCTCGGCTACGCGCGCGGCGTGGCGTTGCTGACGCCCGCGCTGGCTGGCCTGGTGATCGCCGAGTACGGCGCCAAGATGGTCAAGCGCGCGGTGGTGGGCACCGGCAACGCGGACAAGGTGCAGGTGGCGGACATGGTGCGCCGGCTGCTGCCGGGCGCGCTGGTGCGGCGCGCGGACGCGTCTGATGCTCTGGCCGTCGCGATTTGTCATGCGCACAACCGGTCTACGCGGTTGATCTACGCGGCGGCGGCGCAGTGAGGCAGCAAGCGCTTCTTTTTGAAAAAAGAAGCAAAAACTTTTGCTCGTTTAGGCGCGACGTTGGCAACGGTGCGCGCCCAAACGGACCAAAGTTTTTTGGTTCTTTTTTTCAAAAAAGAACTGCTTCCTTCCTATGATTGCCTTGCTGACAGGCCGCGTGGAAACCCGAGACTCCTCAAGCTGCATCATCGACGTTGCCGGCGTAGGCTACCTTGTGCAGGCCAGTACCAGGACCATCGCCGCCCTGCCGTCGCCGCCCGCGCCGGCGCGCGTCCTGGTCGAGACGGTCGTCCGCGAGGACGCCATCCTGCTCTACGGGTTCGCGGACTCCGCCGAGCGCGACTGGTTCCGCGTGCTGACCACCGTGCAGGGCGTGGGCGCGAAGGTGGCGTTGGCGATCCTGTCCGCGCTCTCGCCGGCCGAACTCGTGGGCGCCATCTCCGCCTCGGACCGCGCCTCGCTCACCCGCGTGGCCGGTGTCGGCCCCAAGCTCGCCGTGCGGCTGCTGACGGAGCTGCGCGACAGGGCAGGGACCATGCCGTCCGGCCCGGCGCTGCAGGTGGGCGCCGTACCCGCGCCTGGCGGCCTGGCCGCGGACGCGCTCTCCGCCCTGGCCAACCTCGGCTACCGCCGCCTGGAAGCCCACCCGGTGGTCGCCCGTGCCATCGAGTCGCTCGGCGAGGCGGCGAGCCTGGACGCGGTGATCCGCAACAGCCTGCGCGAGCTGGCGCGCTAGGCTTGGCCGAGTGATGCCGGCGCAGCATTGGAGGCGTTCCGCCCACGCATGATTCGTTGCCGATCGGCAACCTATATCAGGAGGGCAACTTCCGGAGAGCGTTTCGTGACAGAGATCGTCGGCACGCCGCGTTTCAGCGCCACCGCCCGACGCGGGGCAGGGTTGGGCGTCCTGCTCGCCTTGGGTGCCGCCGGCCTGGCGGCCCTGGTGCTGGCCGACAACAGCTACTTCACCGTGGGCCAGAACGAGCGCGCCTTCGTGCGCCAGTTCGGCCGCGTGCAGAACCCCGCCGCCGGCCCGGTCGGCCCCGGCCTGCATTTCAAGTCGCCGCTGTTCACCGACGTGGACCGGATGCCGGTCAGCATCGACGTGATGGATTTGGGCAACATGGAGACCTTCACGCGCGACGCGCAGCGCATCACCATGCACGTGACCGTCACCACCCAGGTGCCGGACGCGGCCGTCTACCACCTGCTCTACGAGGTGGGCCGCGCCGGCAATCTGGACCTGGAACGCAACTACCAGACTATCATCGCCGACCGCCTGCGCACCGTCATCGGCCGCCACGACATCAACGAGGTGGCTGGTGCCGACCGCCAGCAGATCGTCGACGAGGCGCGCACCGTGCTCTCGCGAGACCTCTCGGACCTGTTCGGCATCAAGGTGGACAGCGTGCAGACCGCGCTTGTGGGCATGCCGGACAGCTACGCGGCGGCCATCGAGGCGGCCATGCAGGCGCGCACGCAACGCCAGTCGGCCGAGCAGAACCAGCAGCGCGCGGCGATCGAGGCGGAGACCGCCAAGGTGCGCGCCGCCGGCGAGGCGAACGCCGCCATCGAGCAGGCCCGTGGCGAGAGCCAGAGTAAGCTGCTGCAGGCCTCGGCGGACGCACAGGCGACGCGGCTGCGCGGTCAGGCTGAGGCGGATGCGGCCCTGGCGTTGGCGAAGTCATTGACGGCGAACGCCAACCTTGTGGCGCTGCGCACGGCGGAGAGGTGGAACGGGCAGTTGCCGCAGAACATTTATGCGGGGGCGCCTATTCCGTTTCTGCAGGTGCCGGGGAGGTAGGAAGGAAGAATGGGGCTCTGCCCCAAACCCCGCTGGGGCCTTGAGGCCCCAGACCCCCATTCGTTAAGAAACTCTTACGAATAGGTTCTAAGGACGACTGTCCTTAGCGGGGTCCAGGGGCAGAGCCCCTGGCCTTGTCTTAAAGTCTAAGCACCAGCGTTCAAAATCTTCTCGGCAACCTGCGTCATGTGCTGGTCACCCTGCCTGGCCTCCTCAAGACAGCTCTTCATGTCATGCTCAGCCTGCGTCATGCCGAGCCTCACAGCGTAGTTGTGCATCGTCCCGAACGCCGCGATCCAGTAGTGCAACGCGAGCTGGCCCGACGCGATGATGCCGAGGTCGCGCGACGTGTCATCCTTTGCGTTCTGCCGTATCTTCTGGCTGACCTGGTAATGCGCCTCCAGGATCGGGTTTCCCTCCTCCGAAGCGCCACCGGCTTCCGCCAACGCCGTCTGCACACGGCTCATCCACTGCTCGGACACCTGGTTGCCGACCTGCAAGGCAGCGACCAGCTCCGGGTGCTTCGCATCGTTTTGGATCTCGGCTGTGGACTTCATCGCCACCTGTGATCCGGCCTTCATCGCCACCAAACCCTGCGCGACCAGCTTCTTGAGGTTGTCGTTCGCCATTTCTTGTTTTCCTTGCTGTGACTAAGGCATTTGCGAACTTGACGCTTTGTCCGCTGCGAACACCTGGGCGTCTTGTGGCCGAGTGCATGCCGACCTGCGATGACGATGGCGTCATTCTCTTGGACGCTTGCGCCTACCCGCTTGCACGGGGTGGCCATCAAGGCGTCGAGAGGCATTTGGAAAATGATGGCAGTCCACTCGATCGTTCGGTGCAACCCATCACGCAATTGCGCCCGACATTGCGGCCACTGACGCTCCACATGAACCCCGCCCGCGCGGTTCAGGAGCAGAGTGGCACCGTCCAGAGGGTTTTCAGGCACAGTCCCATGCTTCCTCGCCCCTGAAGCCAGCACGCCGTCACCTCCGGCACTGCCGGGCCTCAACCCACCCCAGCGACGTGCACCGGCACCGCGGCCTCGCCGCCGTGCTGCGCACCGTGCAGGCGGCGATACAGTCCGCCTCTGGCGATCAGCTCGCCATGCGCGCCCTGCTCGGCGATGCCGCTCTCGTCGACCACCACGATGCGGTCGGCGTCGCGGATCGTCGCCAGACGGTGCGCCACCACCAGCGTGGTGCGGCCGCGCGACAGCTCGGCCAGGGCCGACTGGATCGCCCGCTCGGTCTCGGTGTCCAGCGCGCTCGTCGCCTCGTCCAGGATCAGGATCGGCGGGTCCTTGAGGAAGATGCGCGCGATGGCCAGGCGCTGCTTCTGCCCGCCCGAAAGCTTCACGCCGCGTTCGCCGATCACCGTGTCCAGCCCGGCCGGCATCGCCGCGATGGTCGCCGTCATCTGCGCCCGCCGCGCCGCTTCCACGATCTCCGCCTCGCTTGCGCCCAGCCGGCCGTAGGCGATGTTCTCGCGCACCGTGCCGCCGAACAGGAACACGTCCTGCTGCACGATGCCGATCTGGCCGCGCAGCGAGGCCAGCGTCACGCCGCCGATGTCGTGTCCGTCGATGGTGATGCGCCCGGCCTCAGGCTCGTAGAAGCGCGGCAGCAGCGCGCACAGCGTGGTCTTGCCCGCGCCGGACGGGCCCACGAAGGCCACCATCTCGCCGGGGCGCACGTCCAGGTCGATGCCGCGCAGCACCGGGCGGCCGGGCGCGTAGCCGAAGGTGACGCCCTCGTAGCGTATCGCACCACGCAGGCGGGGTGCCGCCACCGCACCGGGCGCGTCCATGATGTCCGGCGCGGTGTCGAGCAGCTCGAGGTAGCGGCGGAAGCCGGCCACGCCCTTGGGATAGACTTCCAGCACGGCGGTGATCTTCTCCACCGGCCGCAGGAACACGCCGACCAGCAGCAGGAAACCCACGAAGCCACCGTCCGACAACTGGCCGTGCAGCACGAACCAGGTACCCGCCAGCATCACGATCACCTGGGTCAGCCGCATGCCGAGATAGGTGATGGACATGCTGCCCGCCATCAGCTTGTAGGCCGCCAGCTTGGTGGTGCGATAGCTGTCGTTGTCGGTGGCGAACAGGCGGCGCTCGTGGTCCTCGTTGGCGAAGGCCTGCACCACCCGCATGCCGCCCACGTTCTCCTCGATGCGCGCGTTGAACCGGCCGACCTGCGCGAACAGCTCGCGGAAGTTCTGCGCCATCCGCGCGCCGTAGCGGCTGGACAGCACCGTCACCACCGGCACCACGGCCGCTGCGATCAGTGCCAGATGCGCGTTGACGCTGAACATCAGCGCGAAGGCGCCCACAAACGTCATCACCGCGATGAACAGGTCCTCGGGGCCGTGATGAGCGACCTCGCCCACCTCCTCGAGGTCCTTGGTGATGCGCGCCACCAGGTGGCCGGTCTTGGTGTTGTCGTAGAAGCGGAACGACAGCTTCTGCAGGTGGTCGAAGGCGCGGCGGCGCATCTCCGTCTCGATGTTGATGCCCAGCAGGTGGCCCCAATACGTGACCACCGCCATCAGCCCGGTGTTGAGCAGGTAGACCGCCAGCAGCCCCGCCGAAGCGAGCAGGATCAGCCCCCAGTCACGCCCCGGCAACAGGTGGTCCACGAAGCCGCGCACGGCCATGGGAAAGCCGAGCTCCAGCAGGCCGGACAGCACGGCGCAGCCGAAATCCAGCAGGAACAGCCCCCTGTGCGGTCGGTAATAGGCGAGGAAGCGGTTGAGCATCGGTGGGATATGGCACCCGGGCGCGGCAGCGCTACCGAAAGGTAAGGCAAGGCAAGCAGTTCTTTTTCGAGAAAAAGAACCAAAAAGCTTTTGCTCCCTGTCGGGTGCTGGCGGAACGAGGCGCACCAAACGGACAAAAGCTTTTTGCTTCTTTTTCTCGAAAAAGAAGGCCTTTCTTCACTTAAGCTCTTCAGGTCCAATCCGCCTGCCGAACGTCAGGGTGAACCGTGGCCACCAAACTATCCACCTACCAATCCAAGCGCGACTTCAAGCTGACCCGGGAGCCCAGCGGCGACGCAGCGACGCACCCGTCGGACCGCCTGCGCTTCGTGGTCCAGCGTCACGACGCCACCCGCCTACACTACGACCTGCGCCTGGAACTCGACGGCGTGTTCAAGTCCTGGGCCGTCGCCAAGGGACCCTCGGTGGACCCGCACGACAAGCGCCTGGCCGTCGAGGTGGAGGACCACCCGCTCGACTACGGCGACTTCGAGGGCACCATCCCCGAAGGCCAGTACGGCGGTGGCACCGTCCAGCTCTGGGACCGCGGCACCTGGGCGCCGCAGGGCATGACGGCCGAGGACGGCCTGGCGAAGGGCGACCTGAAGTTCACCCTGGAGGGGCAGCACCTGCACGGCAGCTGGGTGCTGGTGCGTATGAAGGGCTGGTCCGGCAAGCGGGTGAACTGGCTGCTCATCAAGCACCGTGACGAGCACGCCCGCGAGGGAGACGCCGACGCCCTGCTCGCCGCGGACGTCTCGGTCGCCTCAGGACGCAAGATGGCCGAGATCGCCGCCGGACGCGGGCGCGCGCCCAAGCCGTTCATGACCGTGGCGGCGGCGGCCAAGGCGGCGCCCGACGCTGTGTGGGACAGCTCGCAAGGCCTGGCACCGACGCTCCGCGCCAAACGCAAGCCGGCCAGCGCGGCCAAGCCGAAACCCGCCGCGATGCCGGACTTCATAGAGCCGCAGCTCTGCCGCTCCGTCGAGCGGCCGTCCGTCGAGCCTGGCTGGGTGCACGAGATCAAGTTCGACGGCTACCGCGTCCAGGCCCGCATCGAGGCCGGCCGGGCAATCCTGCGCACCCGCAAGGGGCTCGACTGGACCGACCGCTTCCGCGCCGTCGCTGCCGCCTGCGGCAAGCTGCCGGACGGCATCGTCGACGGCGAGGTGGTGGCCCTGGGCGAGGACGGCGCGCCGGACTTCGCGGCCCTGCAGGCGGCGCTGTCCGACGGCGCCACCGACGAGCTCGTGTTCTTCGCCTTCGACCTGCTGCACGCCGGCGGCGAGGATTTGCGCGCGATGCCGCTCTCGGCGCGCAAGCAGCGGCTGCAGGCGTTCCTCGCCAAGCCGAAATCCCCGGGGCCTCTGCTGCGCTACGTCGACCATTTCGAGACCGGCGGCGACGCCGTGCTGCACTCCGCCTGCCGCCTCTCGCTCGAAGGCATCATCTCCAAGCGTGCCGACGCCCCCTACGTCTCCGGCCGCAGCGAGACCTGGACCAAGGCCAAGTGCCGCGCCGGGCACGAGATGGTGGTGGGCGCCTGGACCGACACCGGCGGCCGCTTCCGCTCGCTCATCGTCGGCGTCCACCGCGGCGGCAAGCTGGTGCATGTCGGCCGCGTCGGCACCGGCTTCGGCAAGGACAAGCTGGACCGCCTCATGCCGCGCCTGCGCGAAGCCGCCGCCGAGCGCAGCCCGTTCACCGGCCCCGGCGCGCCGCGCCCGGCGCGCGACGTCCACTGGCTGAAGCCGGAGCTGGTGGCCGAGGTGGAGTTCGCCGGCTGGACGGACGCGGGCATGGTGCGCCAGGCCGCCTTCAAGGGCCTGCGCGAGGACAAGCCGGCCGCCGAGGTGCAAGCCGAAACCCCGGCGCCGGCCGCCACCACCGAGCTGCCCGCGACGGCGCCGAAGCCGGCACCCAGACGCACGCCCGCGGCCAAGCCCGGAACCGTCATGGGCGTGCCCATCTCGCGGCCCGACAAGGTGATGTGGCCGGAGGCCGGCGGCGACGCCACGCCGGTCACCAAGCTGGACCTCGCCCGCTACTACGAGGCCGTCGGCCCCTGGATGCTGGCCCACCTCAAGGGCCGCCCCTGCTCCATCATACGCGCGCCGGACGGCTTCCAGGGCGAGACCTTCTTCCAGCGCCACGCCATGCCCGGCTCGTCCAGCCTGCTTGAGCTCGTTACCGTCTCCGGCGACCGTAAACCCTACATCGAGATCGACCGTGTCGAGGGCCTGGCCGCCGTGGCCCAGGTGGCCGCGCTGGAGCTGCACCCGTGGAACTGCGACCCGTTCCACCCCGACGTGCCGGGCCGCCTGGTGTTCGACCTGGACCCCGGCCCGCAGGTGGCGTTCGCCGCCGTCATCAAGGCGGCAAGCGAGATACGCGAGCGGCTGTCCCAACTCGGCCTGGAGAGCTTCTGCAAGACCACCGGCGGCAAGGGGCTGCACGTGGTCACGCCGTTGGCGCGCGCGAAGACCGCCAACCCGAGCTGGCCCGAGGCCAAGGCGTTCGCGCAAGCGGTTTGCGCGGCGATGGCGAAGGACTCGCCCGACCGCTACCTTGTCAACATGGCCAAGAAGCTGCGCACGACGCGGATCTATCTCGACTACCTGCGCAACGACAGGCTGGCTACCGCGGTCGCCCCGCTTTCGCCCCGCGCGCGGCCCGGCGCCACCGTCTCCATGCCGGTCACCTGGGCGCAGGTGAAGGCGGGGCTGGACCCGCAACGCTACACGATCCGCAGCGTGCCTGGCCTGCTGGCCAAGACGAAGGCCTGGGCCGAGTACTGCGACGCGGAACGCCCGCTCGCCGACGCCATCAGGCGGCTGGCCGGGTGACGCAAGCCGGCTTCGGCGTGTAAGCAAGCATGGGGCTCTGCCCCAAACCCCGCTGGGGCCTCGAGGCCCCAGACCCCCATCTGTTTAGGGGTTCTAATGAAGAGGTTCTACGGACTTGTCCTTAGCGGGGTCCAGGGGCAGAGCTCCTGGCCTTCCTCACCGCCTCCAGGTCACCCCTGCCAGCAGCATGGCGGCGAGCGGTGGCGCCAGGAACGTCAGCCGCCCGAACACCGCCAGGCCTAACGTCGCCGCAGTGGCGCCCGCCAGCAACCCGACCCACGGCACGGCCTGCAGCAGCCAGTCCTTGCCGTCCGCTTGCCCCAGCAACGCAAGGCCGAGGCCGCGGCCGAGCTTGACGAGCGTGCCGGTGACGTAGGTGATGCTCACCGAGACAGGCCCCGCCTGCTGCATGGCCGCGTTCAGCATCCCCATCGCGAGGGGCATGGCCGGCACGGTGCCGCGCGGCACCAGACACGGCACCGCCAGCACCACGGCCACCGCCGCCAGCACGACAGGAAGGCGGTAGCCCCCGGCAATGGTGGCAAGCACGGTCCCGCCTGCAGCGCCGCCCACGAACGAGACGATGACGGCGGCGATCAGCCAGGCCCGAGCCCAGTGGCCGCCGGCAAGCGCCGAACCCAACGAGGTGGTGTTGCCGCTCATGAACGAGACGTACAGGTCGTGCAGCACAGACAGGCCGCAGGCATCCACGGCGCCGGCGAGCGCCGCGAGGCAGCAGGCGACAAGCAGCCCGACAGCCACGTCCGCGCCGCTGTCTCTCCGATCGGGACCGGGTTTGGTCATTAGGCGTCCTATCCTGCTGAACCATGCCGGACAAGATGAGGTGGCCCATGTCGCGCAAGCATTGGGTTCTGCTTTCTCTAACCCAAAAAAAATGTCTATTTGGACCGAATTGATCAAGCTACTACAAACGTCTAAGCTCTGACACAAAGAATCCAGAATTTTTCTATTTGACTTATGAAAAAGCCTCAGCTTTGAAGCTGAAGGCTCGCCGTGAATTCGCTGAGCATGCATCGCCGAAAACAGTCTAGTGATGTGCACGCTCAAAGATCACGGGAGGGATAGAGTGGCGTGGCCCGATAAATGGGAGTCGTCCTGATAATTTGGGCCAGCATAATTGACAGTCTCTTAGAAATATCAACGCGGCACCGAGCACACACGTGGTCTGAGTTTACATGGTGGCTTCTCAAAGGGGAGCTACTTCTGCTCCTGGTGATCGCGTTGCCAGCTTGGGTGCTTGCGCGAACCCTAGACTGGCTAATGGGCGGTTCAGCGCGGCGAGCTTCGAGATGCTTACGAAATCCAAACTAAGACACCACCAAACTCCAACTACGTCATTCAAAACAGATGGGGGTCTGGGGCCTCGAGGCCCCAGCGGGGTTTGGGGCAGAGCCC
>CAXTBC010000021.1:0-57879 GCA_964242595.1 uncultured Acetobacteraceae bacterium
TTGGGGCAGAGCCCCATGCTTGTCTATAGGTCAAAGTTTACGGCCGTTAGTATGACGGGTGAGGCTCTGCCTGAACTCCGTCGTGCGCAGCACGCACCTGCGTGACGGAGTGCTGAGGCTCCAGACCCGTCTGCTTATAGCGTTATGATTGGTGGGAGCTGACAGCGGAGGTGTTGCTGTGCGCGCGTTGCGCGGCCTAACGAACCTCTATTCCGACCACATCGTGCACGTCCCGCGCCCCGTGCTTGTCGCCCGGCACGATCAGCCGGAGTGACGGCAAATCGGTGGCCTGGTCGTCCTGGCGGTAGGCGACGACAACCTGCCTGCCGCCGATCGCCGGGTCTATCTCGCCGATGCCGAAGGCTGCGGCGTAGCCGTCCTGGCCGCTGACCATCAGCACGTGGCGCATGCCGGTGCGTTTGCCGGGCTCGTCCTGCGGGCCGGCCTTGACTGCGAGGTCCCACAGCAGCACGCCGGTCCAGCTGTGGTGGTCCTGGCCGTGCATGGTGGTGAAATCGGCCTCTACGTGGTGGGCCGGCAGGGCGTGCAGCTGGTCCAGCGTTAGGGTCAGCGGGTGAGCTACCTTGCCGCCGATGGCGAGGCCGGTCGGCGTGGCGGCCCAGGCATGAGCGGCCAGGCACGCGACGGCACAGCAGGCGAGTTGGATGCAGGCGAACCGGACGCCGGCGGGGCCGGGCCGCAGGGTCACTTGGCCACCATCACGTCCGACGCCTTGATCACGGCCGTGGCCTCGTCGCCCACGGCCAGGCCCAACTCATCGACCGCCTCGTTGGTGATTGACGCGGTCACGACCACGCTCTCGGCGATCTGGATGCGGACGTGGCCGGTGGTCTGGCCCTTCTGCACGGCGATGACGCGGCCGGCGAACTGGTTGCGGGCGCTGAGTCTCACGCGGCATCCTCGGTCACGCGTCTCCGCGAAGCGGTGATCGGCAGGCCGTTGCGGCCGAGCAGGCCGCGCAGCTCGCGTATGGCGGGGAACACCTCCTGGTTCCAGTCCTCGCCCTGCGCGTCGTGCGCCTTCTGCTCTTCCTCGACGATCCAGCGGTCCTCGGTGAAGATCCGTTCGGTGAACCAGACCAGGACGGGCCATGCGGCATCGAGCAGAAAGCCGACCTTGGCCGGGCGCTGGATGGAGAGGAGGCCGAAGGTGCGGTTGGTGCGCTGGTCACGATCCAGCGGCACGTAGACGATCCACAGGTTCATCACCGGCAGTTCGCCGTCCGTCCAGATCTTCAGGTTCTGGTAGGGATACTCGGTGCGGATGGTCATCAGGTCCTTGTGGTTCTGATCACCCGTCTTGCGGCGCTTGCCCAGGATGGCGGCCTCGCCCAGCGGCTGCTTCCCGCCGGTGCGGCCGAAGGTGTAGTCCACCTCCATCCAGTTATCGCCGATGCGCATGCCGCGATGGCGCGGCCGCATCTGGCCCATCTGCTTGCGATGCAGGAACTGATGGTTCATGTCCGTCAGGTTCTCGTGCATGAACGTGTAGTGGC
This sequence comes from uncultured Acetobacteraceae bacterium, assembly GCA_964242595.1. Classification (GTDB taxonomy): domain Bacteria; phylum Pseudomonadota; class Alphaproteobacteria; order Acetobacterales; family Acetobacteraceae; genus BOG-908. The sequence continues at coordinate 1,517 of CAXTBC010000021.1, forward strand.
AGGCCACTTCCTGGCCGAAGCGGCGCGTGCGGAAGCGCGGATCGTCGCTGGCGCCCAGGGTGGGGAACGGCACGGTGTCGGCCAGCGCGGGGTCGCCGGGGAAGACGAAGATCAAGCCCGCCTGCTCGCGGCAGGGATAGGCGCGCACGCCGTTCGGCAGCTTGTCCTTGCCCAGATAGGGCACCTCGATGCACTTGCCGGTCTGGTCGTACGTCCAGCCGTGGTAGCAGCAGCGCAGCGCGCAGCCCTCGACCACGCCGTCGTGCAGCGGCACCTGGCGGTGGGCGCAGCGGTCCTCCAGCGCGAAAACCGCGCCCTCGCTTGGACGCACCAGCACGATAGGCTCGCCGGCGAAGCGGACGCCCAATGCCTTACCCGGTTTGAGTTCGCGCGACCAGGCAAGCGGGTACCAATGGTCAGGATGCGCGCCGACCCGCCGCAGGTCGGTTCGGGGGCAATCGGCAAGGGAATCCAACGGCACGTCGACGGCGTAAGTGTCCATGGCGCGATTAACGATAGAGCACCCCTCGCTTGCAAGGCACAAATCGTAAAACAGGCCGTGGGCTGCCACCGCAATGGTCAGGCGGTCCCATAGCCGCGGCGGGCGAGCGTCCGAAAACTTCCGTGGCGGGCAGCCGGGCGGGAAACGCCGTTCTTCCGCCGGATTGCTGCCAGCGTGGCAAGCTGGTGCCCCGTACGGGATTCGAACCCGTGTAGCCAACGTGAAAGGCTGGTGTCCTAGGCCTCTAGACGAACGGGACGGGCAGGCGACGGTGGGTAGCCAAACCGCGCGCCGGGGTCAAGGGAGTTGCCCGCTTCAGCTTGGCGAAGAAAGCAAGGCCTTCTTTTTCGAGAAAAAGAAGCAAAAAGCTTTTACTACCGGACGCGGCTCTCTCCGGGCACACCCGACAGGGAGCAAAAGCTTTTTGGTTCTTTTCCTCGAAAAAAGAACTGCTTACTTATTCCTTTCCTTCCCGATCCAATCACCAACACGCGCGTCCAGCACGCCTAAAGGCATGGCCCCTTCATCAAGCACCACGTCGTGGAACCGCCGCTCGTCGAACCGCGGGCCCAAGGCCGCCTCGGCGCGGTGGCGCAGCTCCATGATCTTCAGCTCGCCCACCTTGTAGCCCAAAGCCTGGCCCGGCCAGGCGATGTAGCGGTCCACCTCGGACTGCATGTTGGCTTCCGAGAGCGCGGTGTTCTCGCGCAGACAGGCGAGCGCCTGGTCGCGCGTGTAGCCACGGTCGTGCAGGCCCACATCCATCACCAGCCGGCAGGCGCGCCACATCTCCAGGGAGAGCTGGCCGAAGCGCTCGTAGGGCGTGGTGTACAGGCCGAACTCGGTGCCGAGCTGCTCGGCATACAGCGCCCAGCCTTCCACGAAGGCGGTGATGTCGGAATCCTGCCGGAACGCCGGCAGGCCGGTCAGCTCCTGCGCCAGGGCGATCTGGATGTGGTGGCCCGGCGCGCCCTCGTGGGCGACCAGGGCGGGCAGCTCGAACAGCGGGCGCTGGTCGAGATGCGAGGTGTTGACGAGCAGCTCGCCCGAGACGCCCTGTTCGGGGCTGCCGAGGTTGTAACGCGCCGTGGTGTAGCCGTCTTCGATGGCGGCGGGCACCGGCGCCACGCCGTAGGGCAGGCGGGGCAGGCGGCCGAAGAAGCGCGGCAACTGGCCGTCCACCCGCTTGGCCAGGCGGCTCGCGCGCTCCAGCAGCGCCTCGCGGCTGGTGGCATAGAAGCGCGGGTCGGTCCGCAGCATGGCCTGGAAAGCCGCGAAGTCGCCGTGAAAGCCGGCGGCGCTGATCTGCGCGTCCATCGCGCGGCGGATGCGGGCAATTTCGGACTGGCCGAGGGCGAACACCTGGTCGGGCGTGAGGCTGGTTGTGGTCTCCCGCCGCACCAGCATGGCGTAGTAGGCGCGGCCGTCAGGCAGCGCGCCGGCGCCGATGCTGGCGCGGCTGTGCGGCAGGTAGATATCGGCGAAAAAGGCGGCGAGCCTGGCCTGCGCCGGCTTGACAGCGCCGGTGATGGTGGCCAGCGCCTGGGCGCGCAACGCCGCGCGCTCAGGGATGGCGGGCAGCGTGTCCAGCGGCGCGAGCAGCGGGTCCTGCGCCGGCGGCACGGCGGCACGGGCGGCGGCGGCCTTGGTCTGCGCCTCGGCGATGCGGTGCGGCAGGGTGAATCCGGTGTCGACTCCGCGCTGCAGGTTGGCGGTCTCGGTGGCGTAAAAGGCGGGCAGGGTGCGTAGCCGGCTGAGCCAGGCTTGCGCTTCGGCCTGGCTATGCAGGGCGGTGCCGCTGGCGGTCTCGTCGGGCACGGTGAAGAAGCCCTGGTCGCTGGCGAACGGGATGCGCAGCTCGTCGAACGCGGCGCTGGCCTGGTCGGTGGCGATGCGGGCTTCCAGCACGCTGCGGTTCAGCGCGTCCTCGCCCGCCAGCGTGGCGGGCGGGATTGCGTCCAGCGCGGCCTTGATGCGGCCGAGCGACGCCATGCGCGCCGCCTGGGCGGCAGGGCTGTCGTCCGGCCAGCGCGCGGCGGCCTGCAGGTCGCCGCGACGCGACGCGTCCAGCGGGTCGGCTTCAGCCAGCCAGGCATCGTAGGCGGAGAGCACGTCAGGCAGAGCCGGCGCGGCGGCGTAGGCGCGGGAGACGAGCAGCATGAGCGCGAGGGGCAGGGCGTGTCTGCGCATGTGCTCGACGGTTCCGCTTTTGTGAGGGTGCAGCAGGGCCACGCCATGGGGGCGTGCACAAGGGGCGGGGCGCAGCACGCATTCGCGTGATGGGCTCGAAGCCCCAGACCTCCACCCATACCAACCACCTGAAGATTGGCGCTTCAAAAGCCAGGAGCGCTGCCCCTGGCCCTCGCTAAGAAAAGGTCCTTAAACCTGTTTGCGAGGTATCCTAAACAGAGGGGGGTCTGGGGCCTCGAGGCCCCAGCGGGGTTTGGGGCAGAGTCCCATGCTTGCCCACACGTCAGGACTTCCGGCCGTCTAGCACCATGGCCGCCAAAACATGTTTTCAAACAGGCGCTTAGGTAACTGAAAACCCCGCCCAGCCGGACGGGACGTAGCGGCCCAGTGACGGGCAGATGACGAACACGCGCCAGGCGTAGCGGCCCGGCCGAGGGGCGGGCATCCGCGTAGCCGAGACGTCCGTGGTGGTGCTGAACGAGAGCGTGGGCGCAATGCCGTCCAGCAGCATCACCTGCACGAAGTAGCTTGCCGGGCCGGGCGCAGGCGGCGCGGTCCAGACAAGCGCCAACCCGGCTTCCGGCGCAGACACGGAAGCCGCCTCGCGCGGGTAGCGCGTGACGGGTGGCAGCAAGGCGGCCGGCGCTGCCATCGCACGCAGGTGCCGGCCGGCCGCCGCGGCCAGGCCTTCGGCTGCGGCCTGGCTGAACCAGGCGCGCGCAAGCTCGGGGTTCTGCGGCACGCCGTCGCCGGCCTCGTAGAGCTGGCCCAGGTCGAACGCCGCGCGGGCGACGCCGCCGGTGGCCGCCGCCGCGTAGTAGTCGGCAGCCTGCCCTGCGTCCCGGACGGTGCCGCGCCCGCTGTCGTACATCACGGCCACGTTCAGCTGCGCCTCCGGCAGGCCGGCGTCCGCGGCGATGCGGTAGAGCGCAAGGGCGCGGGCGGTGCCGGCGACGCCGGTGGTCGCCAGGTCGGCGGCGATGGCCTGGTTGAGCAGCACGTGCGGATCCGGGTGGGCGCTGGCCTGCGACCAGGCTGACAGAAAGAGGTAGACCATCGTTCTGCGCAGGAAAGAGCTGGGACGTCCCTGCCTGGTGCGCGCCGGCTGCCAAAGGATGTTTGTCGCGCGCCAGGCCAGGTGTCCGATGTCCGTCCCCAAACAGAGCTGCCCTACTTCCAGGTGATCTGGGCGCGGCGGTTGCGGCCGTCCTGCGGGTTGTCGGGCACCGCCGGGTCGGTCACGCCCTTGGCCAGGATCTGGAACCTGTCGGCAGGGATGCCACGGGCGACCAGGCCGCGGAACACCGCGTCGGCGCGTGCCTGGGACAGCCGGATGTTGGCCTGCGGCGATCCCGTGGAGTCGGTGCCGGCGGAGACCGTCATCAGGATCGGCTTGCCGTCGCGGTAGAGGCGGGCGGCGTGGTCCAGCTCGGCCATGTTGTCGCCGTGGACGACGGCGCTGCCCTCGTCGAAATAGACGCTGATCGAGTCAGGGGCGGCGGGCTGCGCCGGTGTTCCGTCGGCCGGGGCGGCCAGCGCGGTGCCGGCAAGTGTCAGGAGGATCGGCAAAGCGGGAAGGAAGCGGCGCATGATGACCTCTTTTCAGGGGAGTTGGACCTCGACGGTGCCGGGCTTGCGGGGCGGCAATCCGGACGGAATCAGAACAAGCGACGGCTGCAAGGAGTTGCCGCCCAGGTTGGGCCAGGCAGTATTGAAGATCGTTTTGGCGATCACGTCTGCAAGCGCCAAGTCGTCACTGTAGAAAAACGATACCGCGCGGCGGGGCGGCGCGGCGTGGATCGGCTTGGCGCGGATGTCCGTGATGCCGGCCTTCTCCAACGCCACGGCCAGCGGCCGCAGGCGGGCCAGCGCGCCGCGGTCGGCCGCAGCGTAGAGCAGCAGGACCGAGGCGGGAGCGCCTTGCGGCAGCGCGGCCTGCAGCGCCGGCGATGGCCGGGCCACTTCCTGTCGTGCAGGCGAAGGCGGCGACCCGGCGGAAGGTGCGGGCGCGCTCGCCTCGGGCGGCAGTGCGGCCGTCTGCGGCGAAGAGGGCTGCGCCACCGGGGCAGTCGGCGTGACCTGCGGCGCCGGTGGGGTGCCCTGCGTCGCCGGCGGTGTGACCTGCAGCCCAGGTGGTCCGGCCTGCAAAGGCGGGCGTGCAGCCTGGGAAGCAGGCACGGCCGCGATGGCTATCGGTTGGCCGGAAAGGACCGCTGGACTGGCCTGCCGCGGCACGGCGAGCGCCGGAGGCAACGCCAGGCCAGGCACCGGCAACGGCACGGACGTCCTTGGCACGGGAGGCACCCGCACGGCGATAACCGGCGGCAAGGGCGCCAGCACGGGCGGGGACGGCAGCTTCTGTGCGGGCCCCTGTGCTGCGGCGACCGCTGCGTTCTGGGCCGTGACCGGCTGCGGCAGCGCCGCCACGGTGGCGGGCTGCGGCGCCGGGCGGGCCGTCGGCCGCCGTGCCTGCCCAGGGTCGGGCAGCAGCCTGGGCGCAAGATTGGCGGCGTGCCCGGGTGCGGCGGAGGATGTCACCCCTGGTGCCACCTCGGACGCTGGCGGCCTGGATGGCATCGTCACCAGCAACGCCATCGCGGCGGCCAGCGCCGCGCAGCCGGCGACCAGGTAGGCCCGCGAGCGCGTCACCCAGGGCGGCAGTGCCCGGCCGGCGGCCGGCGACGATTGTGAGGCCGGCTGCGCGCTGGCCAGCGCCCGGCGCACCAGGTCCGGGCCGATGCTTGGCGCGTCCTCGGTGGAGGCGAGGAACAGCGTGGCGGCCAGACCGCTGCGCAGCCGCCGGCCGGAGCCGGCGGAGTCGGCCACCAGCAGCGCCACCGCGTCCGGCACCAGCAGGTCGGGCGGATGACCGAGCGCGTTCAGCCGCCGGGCGACCAGCGCCTCGGCGCCGGCCCTGTCCAGGCGGGCGGCGTCGGCTTCGTGTGGGGCAGCGTGGGTGTCCATGACGGGCGGGGATCAGGCCGGCGCGCGGCCCGCCTTCAGGCGGGCCACCGCCAGCAGCAGCAATACCGGGAAGAGTACCGGCGGGAACTGCTGGTAGCCGCCGGTAAACAGGAACAGCAGCATGCAGGGCACGAACAGCGCGCCCTGCAGCGCAGTGCGCTCGGCCCGCCAGAACAGCGCCAGGTAGGCCACCAGCAGCGGCAGGCCGAACTCCAGGAACACCTTGATGGGCGTGTTCACGTCGAACGCGTAAGGCAGGCTCAGCTTCTCGCTCACCCCGGCGCCGATGCCGGCCAGCAGGGCCGAAGGCTCGCGCGCCAGCACGTCCGCCATCAACCAGAACGGCGTGATGAAGCGCATGTGGCCGCTGGTGCCCGGCTGGGAAATCTCGCCCAGCCTGTCCGACAGAGCGGTGGCGAAGTCCGGTGCCAGCAGCACCAGCAAGGCCGCGGCCAAGCCCAGCCCGCAGGCCGAGACGAGCGCCACCTTGAGGAATTGCGGCCCCAGCCGGATGCCCGCGAAAAGGAAGAAGCTGGCCAGCACGATCCAGCCGGTGCCCGAGAACGACAGCAGCAGCCCGGCGGCGAACAGGCCGACATAGAGCATCCGTCGCGCCGTCAGCACCTCGATCATCAGGCCCACCGCCATGAACTGCGACAACACGCTGGGCTCGACCAGCACCAGGCCGTTGGACTTCAGCACCTCGCCGATCCCCACCGGGATCTCGAGGTTGTAGGAAGACTCCAGCAGCAGGTTGCTGGGCACGAAGCCGGTGAAGGCGAACAGGCGCAGGCCGGCGAACTGGGCGGCGAACTGGGCGATGCCGAGGATGGCGACGAGCGCCAACAGGCGGTTGATTCGGGCGAAGAACGCGCCCTCCTCGACCGGCTGGGCAAAGCTCAGGGTTGCAAAGGCTGTGATGCCCAAGAAATGCAGCAGGGAGTTGCTGCTGGCCGCCGCGTCGAACGTGTTGGGCGCCATGGCGTGCCAGGCCGCACCCAGCAGGGCCAGCCCGACCACTCCCAAATAGATGGCGGTGCGTCCGCGGTGCAGCACGAGCGTGCCGGTGGCCAGCCCCCAGGCGCCCAGCGCCAGCCCGATCGGCCCCACGATGCTGAGCGGCTGTCCGCCGGCGGGAATTGCGAAACGCTGCAAGAACAGGCACACGCAAAGCAATACGCTGGTGAAACGCAGGCAAGCCGCCTGCGTTGCCCTGCCGTCGGCGGGGATCGCCGTCGGACCGGGCCGGACAGACGATGGGGAAGAGCTCAGACCGATGGCGGGGTTCAACACGGGGCGGTTCTCGCGTCAGTCGCTTCTGTGCGACGCAATGGCGCAACTGGCAAGGCGCGCGTCGCCGCATACCACGGGCCGATCGTTGCGGTCATCATCCATCTTGCTGGCCGGCCTGGTGGCAGCCGGCGCCTGGCTGGGCGGCACGCGGGCAGCCCGCGCCCAGGCGATCAACCAGTACCTGGACGCCGGCATACCGGGCTACGACACCGCAGCCGGCGTAACGGTAGCCACCCGCCAGCACCCCGACTACGACGCGCAGGGCGTGCGCCTTGGCAACTACGTGATCACCCCGGTGCTCAGCGAGAGCGTCGGCTACGACGACAACGTGACCGGCACCAGGCAGTCCCACGGCAGCGCGCTGGTCGAGACCAACGCCTCGGTGAACGCGACCGGAGGATGGTCCGACACACGGTTTGCCGGGGCGCTCACGGTCGACAACCTCGAATACCCCGAGCAATCCGGCCAGGACTACACCAACTGGACGGCGGCGATCGGCGGCAGCCACGATTTCGGGCGGGACACGCTGAGCATCGGCGCCACCCACCTGAACCTGACCCAGACGCCGCGCGACCTGGACGTGCCCGGGCTGACGCAAACCATCGCCTACCGGGTGGAGGATCTGCGCGCCAACTACCACGTGGACCTGGGCAGGATATTCATCCAGCCAGGCGTAGACCTGTCGTATTACAACTACGATAACGGCACCGTGGGCGGGGTGCAGTACCTGCAGAACTACCGCGACAGGATCACCGTCTCGCCGGAGGTCGTGGGCAGCTACGAGTTCGCCACCCGCCGGCGCGTGGTGGTGATCCTGCGCGACACGCAGGCCGATTACGACCGTGCGCCACCCGGCCAGGCCCGGCAGAACTTCAACGATGCCTCCGTGCTGGGCGGCGTGGCCTACGACGCGGACGGGATTATCGGCTTTAGGTTGCTGGCGGGCTACGAGGAGCGCAGCTTCGCCGCCAGCAACAGCTACAAGATGATCCAGGCACCCATCGTGGAGGGAGCCGTCACCTGGACTCCCACGGGGCTGACCACGATCACCGGCACGGCCGCGCGCTACATCGAGGACTCGGCCGCCGAGGCGACCGTGGGCTTCACCGAAACCGCGCTGAGGCTGCAGCTGGACCACGAGTACCTGCGCAACGTGATCCTGACCGTGCACGGCACCTACTTCATCGACGACTACGGCAGCTCGACCACCGGCAGTGGCGGCAGCCAGACGTTCTTCACCGGCGGGCTCGGCGGCTCTTACGCGCTCAACCGCAACCTGCGGCTGGCGGCTGACTACACGTATTCCACCCGCAACGGCAACAACACGGCCAGCACGGTGCTGCCGCCGAGTTTCGGGCCAAACGGGGTGATCTTCGGCGGTAACTACTCGGAGAACACGTTCCGGCTGACGCTTCGCTTTGCCCTGTGACTTTGGCGCGTGTCAGGCAGGCGAAGGGAGGAAGGCCTTCTTTTTCGAGAAACAGAGATAAAAAGCTTTTGCTCGTGCTGTCGTGGTTTTGTCCGGCAGCGTCCGTGTGTGCTGACGTCCCGGGCTCGATACGATCTGTTATGATCTTGCAATGACTACAGGAGTGTTTGCCGATGTTCTTCCGTGCTGTCTTTTTCCGCCTGATAGCGGGTGGCGTGTTGGCGGCCGCGGTGGCCGCTTGCACGCCGGGCGGCAATTTGCCGCCGCTGGCCGAGTACTCGGAGGGCGCCTACCGGCTAGGTGGTGGCGACCAGATCCGGGTGATCACCTTTGGGTCCGACCAGCTCAGCGGCCAGTTTCACGTGGACGACCAGGGCAGCGTGGCGATGCCGCTGGTGGGTAACATCCAGGCCGGCGGCCTGACCTCCACGCAGTTCGCCGCGAAGCTGCAGGACCAGCTGGAATCTCAAAAGTTCTTGAAGGAACCAAAAGTTTCGGTGGAGGTGCTGGCGTACCGGCCGATCTTCGTGCTGGGCGAAGTGGCCAAGCCGGGGCAGTACAACTTCTCGCCGGGAATGACCATGCTGACCGCCGTGGCGGTGGCCGGCGGGTTCACCTACCGGGCAGTGGAGGATTACGCCTCGGACGTGCGCACCGATGGTGGCGCGGCGCGCGAAGGCAAGATCACCCCGCACAGCTTCCTGGCGCCTGGCGACGTGATCAAGGTCTATGAACGGCATTTCTAGAAGGAAGTCGTATTGAAAAGTCGAATCAAAGAATTTCTGCGCGCGCGGCTGCAACACGCCGCGACTGCGGCACAAAAGCTTTTTGTTTCTTTTTTTCAAAAAAGAAGTGCTTCCTTTCCTTCTCCCCCACTCCCCCGCCGAGCCGTCCTAGCCGGCATGGCCACAAGCCTGGTTCCCGCCAGCCGCACAGAAATCCTGGCCGACTACCGTTTCGGCAACAACCGCGCCGACGCCACGGTGCGCAGCATGGCCGACCTGCGCCGCCACTTCCGCTTCCGCTACATCTACGATAACGGGCGGCTGGACAGGCTGGACTCCTACTGGTCCAAGCACCGGGACTACCCGGAAGGCGACCCACGCTCGCTGCACGTGTTCGGCGCCGATCACCTGGCGCTGAAGGGCCGCGTGCCGCCGGGTGGTGGATTGCGGCCGGGCGGTATCGAATCCGGCATGTTGCGCGCGCTGATACCGGTGCAGCCCGGCATGGTGGTGGAGATGCGCGCCAAGCTGCCGCGCGGCCTGGGCACCTGGCCGGCGTTCTGGCTCAATCCCGGAGTGGAGTATCCGGACGGGCATTTCTCGGCCACACCCTGGCCGCCCGAGATCGACATCTTCGAGTTCTTCGACTGGCAAGGCCGCGACCGGCCGCGCATCATGACCGCCCACGTGCAGGATGCCGGCCGGCCGCAGGATTTCGGCAACCCGCATGTTCTGATGACGAAGTTCAACGGAGGCGAGTACGATCCTAGGATCGACTTCTCGGCCGGCTACCATGTGTTCGGGCTGGACTGGCAGGAGGACCGGCCCATCTGGCTGCTGGACGGCCAGGTGATCCAGAAGAGCGTGTACGCGTGGCGTGCGCCGCCGGCGCACGTGCTGATCACCAACCAGATCGGCATGTTGCTGAAGGGGACGGACATGACGGGGATGAAGGACGAGGGGGACGGGTGGGACTACTGCGTAGATTACCTGCGGGTGACACGAAGAACGTAGGAGTGAAGCCTGAGCGAGGCCAAGGGCTCTGTCCTTGGAACCCGCTAAGGACAAGTCCTTAGAACCTATTTTGTAGGATATTCTAAACAGATGGGGGTCTGGGGCCTCAAGGCCCCAGCGGGGTTTGGGGCAGAGCCCCATGCTTGTCTATAGGTCAAAGTTTACGGCCGTTAGTATAAGAGCGCCTAAACGGAGGGGGTCCGGGCCTCAAGGCCTCGTCACGCGAACGCGTGCTGCGCACGACGGGTTTTGGGCAGAGCCCCACTCTGGTTCTTTTTCTCGAAAAAGAACTGTTTGCTTTCATCCTTTCAACAACGCTCGCAGCGACCAGACGTCGCCCAAAATCGCCCGTCCCCACGGCAGAACCAGCATGGTCCCCAGGCAAGCCGCGTAGGACAGCGCCACCTCTCCTACGAGCCCCAAACTGGTCCGTGCCTGCCACAGCAGCAGCGTGGCGCACGCCACCGCCAGGCCGGCGCCGATCGGCCAGGTAGCGCGCGCGATGTCGCCCAGGCCCACCGGGCCTTGCCGCGTGGCGCCCCAGAGCGGCACGCCCACGATAACGGGTGAGAAACAGGCATAGGCGCGGGCCACACCCAGCGGCCCCCAATGCAGGCCGCACAGGATGGAGGCGAGCAGCGCGACGCCGCTGACCAGGCCGTAGCGCAACTGCGCTTTCACCCGGCCCTGGCTCACGAACAGCCAGTAGGCGGCGGCGCCGAATGGCACCAGGACGGTGGCCAACGAGAGGGTGCCAACGATGGGAGCGGCGTCCCGCCAAGCCGGGCCGAGCACAAGCGGCACCAGCAGGGCTGATTGCGTGCCGGCCCAGAGCAGGCCGGGAGCGGCCACCAGCAGCAGGCCCTGCAGCATCTGCCGGTGCGCGCGCGCGTAGGTCGCGCCGCTGCCGGCCAGGCGAGAGAGCAGCGAGACAGCCACCCGGTCCATCGGCAGGCTGATCTGCCACCACGGCACGATCACCAGCTTGTAGGCACGGTCGTACAGGCCCAGCGCCGCGGTGCCGTCCAGCCGGCCGATCAGCACCGTGGACAGGTTGGTCTCCAGGTAGCCTAGCAGGTTGAAGCCGGTGAGGTGGCCACCGAAGCGCAGCAGGCCTCCCAACCCCTGCTCGCGGCGCGGGCGCTGCGGCCGCCAATCCGACATCGTCCAGGCCAGCACCAGGATGGTCACCGCGTTGGCCGCCTGCATCAGCACCAGAGACCAGGCGCCGCACCCGGCGACGGCGGCGCCCACGCCCACCGTGAAGGCGGCCAGCGCGCACGCGATGTCGATGGTGGCCAGCGCGCCGTAGCGCATTTGCCGGTTCATCAGCGCGATCTGCTGGGCTGCGGCGCCGCTCAGCACCAGCATGGCGCCTACCGCCGCGGTGATGCCGACCAGCCTGGGCTGCTGGTAGAACCAGGCGACCAGCGGTGCGGCAAGAACCAGGCCGGTGGCCAGAACCAGGCTGACCCCCAGGTTGATCCAGAACAGCGCCGAGAGCTCGTTCTGGCTGATGCTGGGCCGCTGCACGGTGGCCTGCGCCAGCCCCAGGTCGTTGAACACCTGCACCAGGGCAAGGACGGGCGCCACCATGGCGATCAGGCCGAACTCCGCCGGCAGCAGGAAGTGCGCGAGCACGATCTGGGCGGAGAACTGCAGCAGGAAGCGCACGCCCTGCGAGCCGAAGGTGAGTGCCACACCCCGGACCGAGGCGCGCTGCAGTGTCGACATGTCGGCAGTGCCACCCAGAGCGCCAGCGACGCGCGGGCCTTCGGGGCGGGCGGCCGGAGCCCCTGGGTCCATCGCCGGCGGCCCCAGGGCGGTATCCATCGGATGTTGTACGCCTAGCGGTGGGTTCAGAAAGCCGTATCGTGAGAGGCCCTAAACACCGACGCCTCGCCAGGATCGTTGAACGGCTGTGGCCCGATCCTAGTGGTGGAACAGCTGCCACATCGACAGTCCGAACCCGCTCCACAGCGTTACGCCGAGAACAAGCCCGACGACCAGCCCCTTCGCTGGCCCCAGCCGTTCGCCTGGCGCTTCGTCGACGAGTTTTCGTCCCTGCGAGTCAACAAGGCGCAAAGGCAGCACTATGGCCGAAGGCCGCGCCTCGGCCGGCATAGGTGCCAGCCTGGATGCGGACGACAAGTTGATCGACTCTGATTGGGCAGCCATTTCAACCCCTACGTGCGCAGCTGAGCCGCGTCTTCTAATTTCAGGCGTGCTCACTTTTTGTATGACGGAACTGTGAGTGTGACCTGGGTATATGAACGCCGGGTAAAAGACCAGCACAACAGATTTTTCACATTCGGGCCACGTTTCGGCCGCAGTTACGCTGCCGGCTTGCCGCGCACCGTCCTGCTGTGCTGAGTGCGGCCATGTCAGACGCCACAACCAGCCGCATCCTGATCCTGGATTTCGGCAGCCAGGTCACTCAGCTGATCGCCCGCAGGCTGCGCGAATCCGGCGTCTACTGCGAGATCCTGCCCTTCACTGCAGACGCGGCCCGGGTCGCCGCCTGGGCACCGCAGGGAGTCGTCCTGTCGGGTGGGCCGGCCAGCGTGGCCGATCGTGGCGCGCCGCTGGCCGATCCGGCCATCTACGCGCTCGGTGTGCCGATCCTCGGCATCTGCTACGGCCAGCAGCTGCTGGTGGCGCAACTGGGCGGCACGGTGCAGGGCAGTGACCATCGGGAGTTCGGCCGCGCGCATGTGGACGTAACGGCGGATTGCGCGCTGTTCGCCGGCGTGTGGGCAGTGGGTGCGCGCGAGCAGGTATGGATGAGTCACGGCGACCGGGTGACCGCGCTGCCACCGGGCTTCAGCGTGGTGGCCAGCAGCGAGGGGGCGCCGTTCGCGGTGATCGCCGACGAGCGGCGGCGGATTTACGGCACGCAGTTCCACGTGGAGGTGGTGCACACGCCGCACGGCGCGGCGCTGCTGCGCAACTTTGCCCATGGCGTGTGCGGCTGCGGCGGCGAGTGGACGATGGCGGCGTTCCGCGAGGCCGCGGTGGCACGGATCCGCGCCCAGGTGGGCCAGGGCCGGGTGATCTGCGGGCTGTCGGGCGGGGTGGACAGCTCGGTGGCCGCCATGCTGCTGCACGAAGCCCTGGGCGAGCAGCTCACCTGCATCTTCGTCGACCACGGCCTGTTGCGCGCCGGCGAGGCCGAGCAGGTGGTCGGTACCTTCCAGGGCCGCTTCCACCTGCCGCTGGTGCACCGCGACGCCAGCGCCCTGTTCGTGGGCGCCCTGGCCGGCGTCACCGACCCCGAAGCCAAGCGCAAGACGATCGGCCGGCTGTTCATCGACGTGTTCGAGGAGGAGGCGGCCCGCGCCGGCGGCGCCGACTTCCTGGCCCAGGGCACGCTGTACCCGGACGTGATCGAGAGCGTGTCCGTCACCGGCGGGCCATCCGTCACCATCAAAAGCCACCACAACGTGGGTGGCCTGCCGGAGCGGATGCGCATGGCCCTGGTGGAGCCGTTGCGCGAGCTGTTCAAGGACGAGGTGCGCGTGCTGGGGCGCGAGCTGGGCCTGAGCGACGCGATCGTCGGCCGCCACCCGTTCCCTGGGCCGGGGCTGGCCATACGCATCCCCGGCGAGGTGACGGCCGAGAAGCTGGACGTGCTGCGCCGGGCCGACACGATCTACCTGGAGGAGATACGCGCCGCCGGGCTATACGACGCGATCTGGCAGGCCTTTGCGGTGCTGCTGCCGGTGCGCAGCGTGGGCGTGATGGGCGACCAGCGCACCTACGAGCAGGTGTGCGGCCTGCGCGCGGTGACGAGCACGGACGGCATGACGGCGGACGTCTACCCGTTCGACATGGGATTCCTGACCCGCGTGGCGGGCCGCATCGTCAACGAGGTGCGGGGCATCAACCGCGTGGTGTTCGACGTGACAAGCAAGCCGCCCGGGACGATCGAGTGGGAGTGACGGGCTTGCGTGCGTCCGGCGGAGCGTGTGGTGGCTAAGCGGGAGGCACGCTGGGTCAGGGTCAGGCACCTCGGTGCCGACGAGAAGGCGACGGTCAGTGCCGCCTGCGAGCGGGTTGTCGCCGAGCACCTGAAGCCGCTTCACCTGCCGGACATCCACCCCACGCCGTACAACTACCCGATCGACATCTTCGGTAGGTGGCGGGGCAGCAAATACAGCTTCGTCACCCGGTTCCGTTCGGGTTTCGCTGACACGGCGGGAGCCGAGTTCGACGTCGCTTTCGCCAGGTTGGACCACCTGGACGAGCTCGTGTCGGAAACGCGGTTCGACGTGATGTGGCACAGGCACACGGGCCAGTGGTGGCCGTTGCATCGCGCGGTCACGCTCGAGGAAGCGCTGCGCCTGATCGTGACCGATCCCGTGCTGCGACCGCCGGTGTGACCGGCAGGCAGCCGCCCCGTTTCGATACGGCCGCCCTGCGCAGGCTTGCGCGGACGCCACGACGCTGCCTGCGACGACAGCGTTGGCGCGCAGGAGCGAGCGCGTTTTCCGCGTGAAGCAACGGAGGTCTACACGGCCCGGGTGGAGGAACTGGTCGGGCGGGGACGTACGACAAGGCTCTCCTCCTGGTCGCCCGCCTGGCCGGGCTGCGCTCCGCGGCGTAGCAGCAGGCCAACCTGGCAGAGCTGCGGACCCGCCACGGCCGGGAGCGCGACCTCATGAAGATGCTGGGATGACACCTCAGATGCCGCGGCGGTGACGTCCGTCAGTCGGCTAGGCACGCGCGGGATCGGCCGACCGGCGTCCGCGTTGCCGGGAGGCTACATGCTGCGGCTGGGCCTGCTCGTGCTCACCGCCATCCGCCTCCTGGTGGCGGCACGCGCGCCGCTCTCGCCGGACGAGGCGTATTACTGGGTGTGGTCGAAGGCGCTGGCCGGCGGCTACCTCGACCACCCGCCGATGGTGGCGCTGTGGATCCGCGCCGGCACCGCCGTGGCCGGCGACACCGCGCTGGGCGTGCGGCTGCTCGGGCCCGTCTCGACCCTGTTGGGCACGCTGCTGCTGGCGCGCGCGGCCGAGGACCTGGTGCCGGGACGGCGGGCCGGGGTGGCGGCCGGCGTGCTGCTGAACGCCACGCTGGTGCTAGGCGCCGGCGCGGTGGTGATGACGCCGGACACCCCGCTGCTGTTCTTCTGGACGGCGGCGCTAGCTGCGCTGGCGCGGCTGTTGCGCACCGGCAGGCCGGCTTGGTGGCTGGCGGTGGGGCTCGCCTGCGGTCTGGCGATGGACAGCAAATACACCGCCGCGCTGCTAGGGCTGGCGCTGGCCGTGTGGCTGGTGGCGGTGCCGCAGGCGCGGCGCTGGCTGGGCTGCTGGCAGCTCTGGGCAGGCGGCGTGCTGGCTCTGGCGGTCTTTTCGCCGGTGCTGGCCTGGAACGCGGAGCATGGATGGGCGAGCCTCGCCAAGCAGGGCGGGCGCACCGGCGATTGGCACCCGTCCGAGGCCGTCCGCTTCCTGGCCGAACTGGCGGCCGGGCAGGTCGGGCTGGCCACGCCTGGGGTGGCCCTCGTGCTGGCGGTGGGCGTGTGGCGCGCGTGGCGCGGCGCGCGCGGCGGCGCCCCGGCGGCCGGGCTGCTCGCCTGCGCCGTGCTGGTGCCGGCCGCGGTGTTCCTGCAGCACGCGCTGGGCGGGCGGGTGCAGGCGAACTGGCCGGCCGTTTCCTACCCCGCAGCAGTGCTGGCGGCCTGCTGCCTGGGTGCCGCCCCCGTGCGCTACTGGCGACCGGCGGCCGGGCTCGGCCTGGCCGTCTCGGCCCTGGTCTACGTGCAGGCGGCCTGGGGCGTGCTGCCGTTGCCCCGCTTCCTGGACGTGACGTTGGTGCGGCTGGCCGGCTGGCAGGACCTGGCGGGCCAGGTTTACGTGGCCGAACAGGCGGCGCAGGCCGGGTTCGTGGTGGCCGACGAGTACGGGCTGGCAAGCGAGCTGGCGTTCCGGCTGCATGGCGGCGTGGTGGGCCTGGAGCACAGGTGGGCGCTGTTCGCGCTGCCGCGCGCGGCGGTGGCCGGCCGGACCGGCATCCTGGTGCGCAGCATGCGGGCGTTCGGGCCGCCGGACGCGCGGCCCTGGGTGTCGGTGGTCAAGCTGGGGACACTGGAGCGGGGCCGCGTCGGACGGACGGCCGAGACTTACCAAATCTATCGGGTGGTGGCGCCTGCTGATGGCCTGCGTGGCGCGGCTTGGCTGCCGGCGGGTAGGTAGGACGGCCTTCTTTTTCGAGAAAAAAAAGCAAAAAGCTCTTGCTGGATTGGTAGGGTCCTGTCCTGCAATACCCGACGGGGCGAAAAGTGCGTCACCTGATCGCCAGCGCGTGTCTTCAACAGACACTTAGAAGCCCCTTAACCATGCCTGTGCCAAATTGCCCAGCGGCCGGCAGCTTGGGTGGTTTCGGATGGGCAAGCGCGACACGAAAGGCATCACCATCATCCGCCGCGAGGAGGTGATCGAGGCGGGGCACCATGGTGGCGCGTGGAAGGTGGCGTACGCCGATTTCGTAACGGCAATGATGGCGTTCTTCCTGCTGATGTGGCTGCTGAACGCCACCACCGAGGCGCAGCGCCGCGGGCTCGCCGACTACTTCAGCCCCAGCGCATCGGTGTCCGTGCAACGCTCGGGAACCGGGCGGCCGCTGGGCGGCCAGTCGCCGTTCACCGACGGGCTGGCGATCTCGGACCGCGGCACGCTGGCGGTGATGAACGCCAACGCCCCCCCGGTGGACGAGGAGGACGACGGCAGCGACACGCTGGCCACCACGACCGTGCACCGGGAGGTCAGCGCCACGGCGGCCGGCGGGGTGGCAGGTGGGCCTGCCGGCGCCACGACGCCGGCAGGCGCGACCGCGCCGGCGACCAGACAGGCGGCCGAGCAGGCCCGCAAGCAGGAGCAGGCGAGTTTTGCCAAGGCGGCGGCCGACATGCGCCGCATGATCGCCGCCGACCCGGACCTGGCACCGCTCGCGCGCCAGCTTGCCGTCGACCTCACGCCCGAAGGCTTGCGGGTGCAACTGCGGGACTCCGAAGGGTTGCCGATGTTCGCTCAAGGCTCGCCCGAACCCAACGACCGTGCCCGTGCGGTGCTGACCCGGCTAGCGCCGATGCTGATGGGGCTACACGAGGCGGTGGCGATCGCCGGCTACACCGACGCCACCCCCTACGCGGGCGGCGCCGGGCGGACGAACTGGGACCTGTCGGCCGACCGCGCCAACGCTACGCGCCGCATCCTTACCGAGGCCGGGCTGCCGGACGGCCGGATACGCGACGTGAGCGGCCATGGCGACCGCGATCCCCTGTTGCCCGGCACGCCGGAAGCGGCATCTAACCGACGCATCGCCATCCTTCTACTGCGCTCGGCGCCGGCGTCCCAGCCTGGTGAAGCGGCACCCCAGGCCGGTGCCGCCACGCCGGCCAAGCATTGAACGCCGTACCATGCTGACCGTCGGCGGATTGGGTTTCTTGCTCGCCTGCGTGTTCGGCAGCTTCATCGCGAGCGGTGGCGCCATCGGGCCGTTGTTGGCGTCGATGCCGTTCGAGCTTCTGACCATCTTGGGAGCCGCGATCGGCACCTTCATCATGGCCAACTCCATGACCGGCGTGAAGCACACGCTGGCTGGGTTCGGCATGATCCTCAAAGGCGAGCGATACAAAAAAACGGAATACGTGGAGCTGCTGTCGCTGCTGTTCTTCTTCACCAAGCTGGCCAACCAGCGCGGGGCTATGGCGCTGGAGCCGCACATCGAAAAGCCCGACGACAGCACGGCGTTCAAGCATTTCCCCAAGATATTGGCGGACCATCACACCACGGCGCTGGTGTGCGACTACCTGCGCATGATGGGGATGAACGCCGACGATCCCCACCAGATCGAGGACCTGATGGGCCGCGAGTTGAAGAAGACGCTGCACGAAGAACTGCACGGCAGCCACGCCATCCAGACGATGGCCGACGCGCTCCCAGCGCTTGGGATCGTGGCGGCCGTGCTGGGCGTGATCAAGACGATGGGGCACATCAACGAGCCGCCAGCGGTGCTGGGCGAGATGATCGGCGGCGCCTTGGTGGGCACGTTCCTAGGCGTGCTGCTGGCCTACGGAATCGCGGCGCCCTGCGCGTCACGCATCAAGGGCATCGTGGAAGGCGATGCGCGCTACAGCGACGTGATCCGCGCGGTGCTGGTGGCACACCTGCACGGCAACGCCCCGCAGGTGAGCGTGGAGACCGGCCGCAAGATGGTGCCCAATGAGTTCATGCCCAGCTTCCAGGAGCTGGAAGAATCGCTAGGCAAACTGCAAGTGCCAGCAGCATAGCGACGTGACCCGCGGTCGAGAGAACTCCGCGACAGCCCGGATAGAAGTCCTTTGCTTTTTTTCTTCAGAAAAGAAGGCCTTCCTTCCTCAATAATAGTGCAACCCGAACGCGATCCGGGCCACATCCCCGCCCACCTCGAACGATGCCGTATCGAACCGAGGCGGCCCCATGCGCATCGGTGCGTTGTTGGAGAAGCCCATCGCCTCCTTGGGCAACCCCAGGATGTTGCGATCCAGTCGGCCGTTGCCGTTCTCGTCGTGGAACGCCTGCGCGGCGTAAGTGCCAGGCGGCACGCCGGCGATGCTGATGGTGACGGTGCCGATGCTGGCCGCAACCCGGCCGCGCCAGGCGCAGTGCGGCCGCAGGAACTCGGCCCGGCTGCACAATGCGACCAGCACCTCCCCCTTTGCGTCGCGCACGCCGGATACGCTCACCTCCACCGTGCTGGCGAACGCCGCCGCAGGTGCCAACAGAAGCAAGGCGCAAGCGAGCAGACCGCGCATCAGCCTTGCGCCGGGTAGGCCCGGCCACGCCACGTCGCGGGACGGCCGGAGGCGGCGCGCAGCAGGGCAGCCCATTGCAGGCCGAGCAGTGCGGCGACTCCGACAGGGTGGAGCAGCGCGCTGGGCAAAGGCTGACGGAACCGCCACGCTAGGACAAGCCGGGTGGCCAGCCAGCACGCGCAGGCGGCGGCCGGCACGGGCCCGGGTGCCGCAAGCAGCATGATCACGGGGAGAACGGCGCCGCCGGCCAGGATGAACGTCCAGACCGGAAGGGCGGCGGGCTTGGCCATGCCCTCGGTCGCGTTCTTGGTCAGCCCTTCCCAGACCTGTCCGGCGCTGCTGTACATGCGGCAAGTAGCCAACGACGTGGCGTCGAACAGGCCGGTCATGAAGCCGGCGCGGCGGAAGGCGCGCGGCAGGGTGATGCCGTCATGCAGGGAGGCGCGTATGGCGGCGTGGCCGCCGGCCGCCTCGTAGGCGTCCTTACGGGCGATGAAGAGCTGACCGCAGCCGGCGCCCAGCGCCGGGGCCAGGGAGCGTTGCATCTGACCCAGCGGCAGGTAGCCCAGCAGCAGGAAGTGGATCAGCGGCAGCAGCAGCTTCTCGGACCAGGTCCGCGTGACCTGGCGCGGGAAGCCGCTGGCCAGGCCCAGGTCGTGCCGAGCCATGTAGCCCGCCATGCGGCTGAGCGCGTCCGGCGCCAGGCGAACGTCGGCGTCCACGAACACCAGCAGGGGATGCGTGGCCAGGCGGGCCAATGCGGCGCAGGCGTGCTGCTTGCCGGACCAGCCGGGCAGCAGCTTCGTGCCGGTGGCGGTACGCAGGCGCGGGTCGGTGATGGCGGCCAGGATGGCGGGCGTCGCGTCCGTGGAGCCGTCGTCCAGCACGATCAGCTCGAGCGTGACGCCGTGGCTGCCCAGGATGGCGGCCGCCGCGGCACCGATGTTGGCCTCCTCGTTGCGGGCAGGCACCAGCACCGAGACGGCAGGAACGCCTTCGGCCAGAGCGGGGCGGCGGAAGCGGCACAAATTGTCCAGGAGCAGGCAGAACGGCAAGGCTGCCAGCGCCAGGCTGGCCCAGCAGAGCGCGGCCGCCATCAGTGCTGGCCGGGTTCGTGGCGCGCGTGGAAGCGGCGGCCGGCGGCCAGCGCGCGGGTGCGGCGCCAGGTATCGTAGATGCCGCCCACGCCCGCGGTGCCGCTGAACAGGCGAGTGAAGTGTCCAGCTTCGCGCGTAGCCGAGGCTGCCGCCAGCTGGTCCAGCGTTTCGGTCAGGCCCGCCTCCAGGGCTTGCTGCCAGTCATTCACCCGTGTGCTTCCCCCGACTTTATTCGCCGCCGGCTGCACCGGCGTGCCGAACCGCAGCAGCGCCTCCGGCTTGCTCTCGTTCCAGAAGCTGTACTCCAAAGCCAGCGGCAGGAACACCGCTTCGGGGTGCCGGCGGGCCAAGTGGGCGATCCCGGGGCGCAGGCTGATGGGGCGAAGGCGGGGGTCGGTGAAGCTGCCCTCGGCGGTGATGCACAGGCAGGTGGCGGGCTGCGCCAGGCCCGCGGCCGCGATGCGCAGGAAAGCCGCCGCGCTGCGCTTGCTGCCCGGCTCCAGGCCGAACACGCCCATGCGCTTGAACAGGCCGTAGCGCTGCAGCTCGGCCGCGTCCATCGGGCCGAACCCGCGGCGCTGCAGCAGGCCGGGCAGCACCAGCAGCAGCAGCGCCGGGTCCCACCAGGAAGGGTGGTTGCAGTAGATGACGAGCGGGCGGCCGGGGAAGGGCGGCGGGATGGTGCCGCGGGCGACGCGCACGGCGGAAAAGCTGCGCCAGAAATACCAGCGCAAATAGAGGCGGAACGCGGCCGTGAGGCCAGGGGCGTAGCTTGCAAGCGGGTGGTCTTCGGGAAGCATCAGGAAGCAAGGTCTTCTTTTTTGAAAAAAAGAAGCAAAAAACTTTTATCCGGGCTGTCGCGGACTTTCCCGCACCACCCGACTGGAAGCAAAAGTTTTTTGGTTCTTTTTCTCAAAAAAGAACTGCTTGCCTAACTCGCCTGCGCCAAGGCGGAAGCCGCCACGTCCGAATCCAGCGTGTCCGCCGCGATCCACCCCGACATCAGCACCATCGGCATGCCGGGCCCGGGATGCGCCGCACCGCCGGCCAAATAGAGGCCCGCCAGCTCGCGCGAACGGTTGCCAGGCTTGAACGCGCCGAACATGCGGCCGTGGCTGGCCAGGCCGTAGATCGCACCATCCAGCACGCTGTATCGGTCGTGGATGTCCTGCGGCGTCAGAATACGCTCCACCTTGATGCGGCTCTCCAGGTCTGTCAGGCCGGCGGTGCGGGCGAGCTTGTCCAGGATCACTTGCCGGTAAGCCGGCAGCATCTCCTGCCAGTTGTGGTGCGGCCGCAGGTAGGGGGTGTGCACCAGCACGTAGAGCGCCTCGCCGCCCGGCGGCGCCACGCCCGGTTCCGTGCGAGACGGGGCGGCGATGTAGCAGGTGGGATCGGGCGCCGGCTCGCCACGGTTGTAGATGTAGTCGAACTCCTCCTCGGGATCGCGGGAGAAGACGAAATCATGGTGCGCCAGGTGCTCGTAGGCGCGGTCCAGGCCCAGGTAGAGCACCACGCCGGAACAGGCCGGCTCTCGCTTCCAGCGGCGGGCAAATTTCTGCGCCGGCACACCGCGCACCAGTTCGCGGTAGGTGCGCACGCTGTCCATATTGGACACCACGGCGGCTACCGGCACCGTCTCGCCGGCTTCGGTCTGCACCGCCGTCACCCGGCCGTTCTCGCTCAGGATGCGCGCGATGCCGGTGCTGGTGCGCACCACCACGCCCAACTCCCGCGCCAGCTTCTCGAGTGCCAGCGGCACGGCGCGCGTGCCGCCCATCGGGTACCAAACGCCGTCGTTGGTCTGCATGTGGGCGATGCTGCACAGCACGGCGGGCGAGCCGTAGGGCGAGCTGCCGACGTACTGGACAAAATGGTCCAGCATCTGTGCCACCCGCTTGTCCTTCACCCGCTTGCGTATCTGGCCGGCCACCGTGGTGCCCATGCGCAGGCTCATCACGTCCTTCAGCGTGGCGAGGTCCATGTTCTTTTTGAAGTCCATGGTGTCGAACACGTCTTCCACGGAGCGCCAGAAGAAGAACTTCTCGCTCACCTCGTGCAGCTTGGCCGACATGGTGATGAAATCCTCGTAGCCGTTCTCCGTCCCCGGCGCGTAGGCGGCGAGCGTCGTCTTCATCTCCGCCACGTCCTGCTGCAGGTCGAGCACGGAGCCGTCCTCGAAGAAGCAGCGCCATTGCGGGTCGAGCCGGCGCAGGTCCAGCACGTCGGACATGCGGCGGCCGGCCTCGCTGAAGATGCGCTCCAGCACACGAGGAACGGTCAGGATGGTGGGCCCCATGTCGAACCGGTAGCCGTCCTGCTCGAACAGCGCCGCCTTGCCGCCGATCCAGTCGTTACGTTCGAACAGTACAACCTTGTGGCCGCGGGCGGCCAGCGTGCAGGCGGCGGCCAGGCCCGCCAGGCCGGCACCGATGACGGCGGTGGGGTGGGGGGAGGGGGCGGGGAGATTCTGGCCGTCCGGCATGGGGTGGTCCTTGTGGTTGAGGCTAGGAAGGCCTTCTTTTTTGAAAAAAAGAAGCAAAAAACTTTTGACTCCGCTGTCGCGGTTCCGTTCGGCTGGCGCGCGACTCTAGAGGGCTTCGGCCAATACCGGCGTGTAGTCGGGTGCTGCCATCTCGGAGCCGGCCGACCAGTGGCCGCCTAGGCCCAGGTCGTCGGCGATCAGCCGGCTGGTGATGCGGGCGGATTCGAAGATCACCGGCAGGCCGCTGCCGGGATGCGTGCCGCCGCCCACGAGGTAGACGCCGTCCAGGTCCTCGAACCGGTTGCGCGGCCGGAAGTGCAGCATCTGGTCCAGCGAGTGGGCGAGGTTGAAGGTGGCGCCCCGATGTATGGACAGGTCGTGCTCCCAGTTGTGCGGCGTAATCATCTTCTCGAACCGGATGCGGCGTTCCAGGTCCTTGACGCCGATGCGCTTGAGGCGGTCGATGGCGGTGGCGCGCAGGCGCGGCGCCTCCTTCGCCCAGTCGATCCCCTCGCCGTTGCGGTTGCCGACGGGCAGCAGCACGTACATCGTCGAGTGGCCGGGCGGCGCCAGCCCTGGGTCCGTAACGCACGCGTTCTGCACGTAGAACGAGGGCTCGGTTGGCGGGGCGCGGCCGGCCTCGATCTCGGCGATGTTGCGCCTGTAGTCGGCGCTCAAGTAGATCGTGTGATGCGCCAGCTCGTCGTCGATGCCCTCCAGCCCGAGATAGAGCATGAAGGTGGAGCAGGAGAACTTCTTGGTGGCCAGCTTGGCATCCGTCCAACGGCGGCGCAGGCGGTCGGGCACCAGGCTCTGCATGGCGTGCGCGAAGTCGGCGTTCACCACCACGGCGTCAAACGCCTCCTCGCCAGCCTGCGTGCGCACGCCGGTGGCGCGCCTTCCGGCAAACAGGATCTCCTGCACCGGCTCGCCCAGGCGAAAGTTCACGCCCAGATCGCCACCGACGCGCGCCAGGCTGTCCATCACCGCGCCGCAACCGCCGCGCGGGTGGTACACGCCGAACTCGTACTCCATGAACGAGAGGATGGTGAACAGGCTCGGGCAGCGGTACGGCGACATGCCGAGGTATTTGCTCTGGAAGCTGAACGCCAGGCGGACACGGTCGTCCTTGAAGTAGGTGGCAAGATCGCTGTCCACTGTGCGCAGCGGCCGCATCAGCGGCAGCGATTTCAACATGTGCGGACGGATGAGGTCCCGCCAGCCGTGGAAGGCGGCTTCCAGCACCGGGCGGAAGGCAGCCAGCTTGGCGCGGTTGTCGGCCATGAAGCGCGGCAGGCTGGCGGCATCCTGAGGGGCGATCTTCGCGATCTCGGCAGCCATCCGGGTCGGGTCGCCGGTGGCGCGGATGTGGCCGCCGGCTTCGAAGATCAGATCGTATTGCGGATCGAGCCGGATGAGGTCGATCTCGCGATCCATCTCGCGGCCGCAGGCGGCGAAGATGTCGTTCAGCACGCGGGGGTAGAGAAAGAAGGTGGGCCCCATGTCGAAGCGGAAGCGACCCTGGCTTGGCCCAGACGGGCCGGAGCCGATCGGCGCTGTAGCTTCTATGGTGGCAGAGCGACCGCCAACGCGCTGAGCCTTTTCGAAGACGGTGACGTCCGCCCCGGCGCGGGCCAGCAGCATGGCGGACGACAGGCCGCCCGGACCGGCGCCGATGATGGCGATGCGACGACTCAACGTGCGGCGCCCTGGAAAAGCAGGATCATCAACGCGCTAGGGCAAAAGGCGGGCATGCAACCATGGTTCCTGTCCTGACCGGACTGCTACTTAGGGGCGATCCGGGGCTTGTCACGGTTCCTTCCGACAGCGTGACCGGCCTGGCCGGTCACATGCCGTCCAGGACCGCAGGATGACGCAAGCCGTGGTGTGCGAGGCGGTTCCCGCGTGCGGCGCGGACGAGGCGTTTTCCCTCGCTCTGCCGCAAGGTGCCGCCGGGCAATGGTGCAGCCTTGCGGTAGCCTTGCCCGCTTGCGCCACTTGGTGGGCGAAGGTGGAGGCCACCGACCTCGCGCGCGGCCAGGTGGTGCGCTCCGCCTTCCTCGGCCGCAGGCGCGGGCAGCGGCGGAGCCTGCTAATGCACGTGCCCTTCCAGGCGACGCAGCTTGTCCTGACCCTGTTGCATGCAGGCGGGACTTCGGCCGGGAACGGCGCGCCTGGCATGACGTTGCGCGTGCTCGGGCGGCGGCAGGCGGCGCTCCGCCTCGTGCTGGCAGGCTGGCGCAAGCTGCCGGCTTGCCTGCGCGGCGGCCCGTCGGGCCTGGCCGGGCGGATCAGGGTGGAGCTGGGCCAGGCACCGGCCCGTGCCGGCGAGGCGCCGCCCTACGCCGACTGGGTCCGCCGCTACGATGCCTGGGGCGCGGCCGAGCGCGCGGCCCTGACGCAGGCGACATCCGGCCCCTGCCGCATCGAGGTGCTGGTGCTGGGCAGGGCGGCCCAGGGGGAGTTTGGCCACAGACTCTCGGCCGAGTCGCTGGCTCGGCAATGGCGGCCGCCCGACCGGGTCAGCCACGCGGCGGCGTGCGACGGCTTCGCGCGCCTGCCAGGCGCCTGGCTGCTCGTGCTGCGCGCGGGCGACGTGCTGGCCGACCAGGCGCTCGCCTGCTTTGCGCTGGCCGCCCAGGCCGCACCGGACGCGCCCGGCTTCTACGCCGATGTCGACCGGCTGGAGGCGGGCCGCCGCGCCGCGCCGCTGTTCAAGCCGCAATCCGACCCGTGGCTGCGGCGTGGCCCTTTGCTAAGCCAGGGCGCGTGCCTGCTGCACCCCGACGCGCCGCTCGCCGACGGCGCCAACCCGCTGGGCGTGTTGCCGGGTGAGCCGTGCCGCATCCCGTTCATCCTGACCCACGCTGCCCGCGTCGCGCCTGCGGCCGCTTCGGCCGCCGCCCCGGTGTTGGCAGCAAGCCAGCCGCACGTCAGCATCGTCGTCGCAACCTCCGGCCGCGCGCCGCACGTGCTGCCCTGCCTGCGCGGCGTGCTCGCCACCACCGCCTATACGCGGTTCGACGTCACCCTGGCCGTCTCCCGTGTGTATCCCGAGGACAAGGTCCAGCGCCGCGTGCTGGCCGCGGCAGCCGCGCTGGAACGGGTCCGGGTGCTCGATTTCGGCATGGACGGCTTCAACTACGCCGCGGTGAACAACGCGGCCGTGCGCGCGACAGGCGGCGACCTGCTGCTGCTGCTCAACGACGACGTGACGCCGATCC
The DNA here is from genome assembly GCA_964242595.1 of uncultured Acetobacteraceae bacterium. Classification (GTDB taxonomy): domain Bacteria; phylum Pseudomonadota; class Alphaproteobacteria; order Acetobacterales; family Acetobacteraceae; genus BOG-908. Next base: position 27,240 of record CAXTBC010000021.1, read on the forward strand.
GGCCGGACTGGCTGGCGCGCATGGTGGCACCCACGCTCGGTGACGGCGCCGTGGTAGCCGACATGGTGGGCGCCCGGCTGCTCTACGCGCACGGCCACGTGCAGCATGCCGGCGTGATCATGGGCTTGGCGCATCTCTGCGAGCACGCCTTCCGCCTGGCGGCGCGCGACGATGCCGGACCTTACGGCCTGGCGCTGGCCGAGCGGCAGGTCTCGGCCGTCACCGGCGCCTGCATGCTGGTCCGGCGCAGCCTGTGGGAGGCGCTGGGCGGCATGGATGAGGGTTTCACCGTGGCACTGAACGACGTCGATGTGTGTTTGCGTGCCGGCGCGCGCGGCGCACGCGTGGTGCTGGCGGCCGACGCAGCATTATTCCATTACGAAGGAAGATCGCTCGGCCGCCACTACCAGGGCGCACGCGCCAGGCTAGAAATATTGGAAGTGCAACGATTACGTGCGCGTTGGCAATCTCTGATTGCAGACGATCCTTTCTACAACCCACAGGCGTCATTGGAGCCGGGACGCGAGTTCCAACCGGCTTTTCCTCCGCGCCTGACACCACTTAGCTGGATCGGCCACAGGAATGCAGCCCTGCGCTGACGATTTTGCAAGCTGCACTGTTGCGCCAGAGTGCAAAAACAGTTATTGCAGCACACGGAAGGTTGATGCTTCCAGAGTCGCATGGTGGGGACGGGCGTGTTTCAGGGCGGTAGTTGTCTACCCACCCGCCATCCCGTTAAGTGCGCATCAGGATCGCCAGGCTTTCAGCACGTAACCGGTCGTAACCACACCAGCGTCCGCGCGGCGCAGCACAACGACGAGAAGGACACAGCACTACCATGAGCAAGGCTTTCATCGCGGGGATCATCCAGGAAAGCACCGAATGCACCGGCGTGGCCGCGAACGCGGCTGCCGGCGTGCTGATCGACTCCATCGTCAAGCAGCTGAAGAAGGACGGCGGCTTCACGCTACCCTCGTTCGGCACGTTCACGGTGCGCAAGACCAAGGCGCGCAAGGCGATGAACCCGCGCACCGGCGAGCCGGTGAAGGTGAAGGCCGGCAAGACGGTACGTTTCAAGGCCAGCCCGAACTTGAAGAAAGCCGTCTGACTGAGCGGCCGGACGAACGCAAGACGTCGTCCGGCCACTTGACTGCAAGTTCATATGCAAGTGTTGCCGGATGGAACGCAACATCCGGACAAAAGCTTTTTGCTTCTTTTTCTCGAAAAAGAAGGCCTTCCTAGCTGTTAGCCGATTGGAGACACAACTCGTGGCAGGACTGAAAATCTCGATAGTCCCCGTCACGCCCATCCAGCAGAATTGCACCCTGATCACCGACCAGGCGAGCGGCCAGACGGCGGTGGTCGATCCTGGCGGCGACGTGCCGCGCATCGTGGCCGCGTTGCAGGCCGGCAAACTTACTGCCTCGGCCATCTGGCTGACCCACGGACACCTGGACCACGCAGGCGGGGCTGCAGAACTGGCGGAACTCCTGGGCGTGCAGATCATCGGGCCGGACAGGCGCGACCAGATGCTGCTCGGCAACATCGTGCGCCAGGGTGAAGCCTACGGGATCACCGGTTTGCGTAACTGCACGCCGGACCGCTACCTGACGGAGGGCGAGACTGTTTCGCTCGGCACTCACAGCTTCGACGTGCTTCACTGCCCGGGACACACGCCGGGGCACGTGGTGTTCGTCAACGCTAAAGCACGGTTTGCGCAAGTCGGCGACGTGTTGTTCCAGGGCTCCGTCGGGCGGACGGATTTCCCTTACGGAGACCACGCCGCGCTAATCGCGTCTATCAAGGACAAGCTGTTGCCCTTGGGTGACGACTTGGCGTTCGTGTGCGGGCATGGGCCAGCTTCGACGATCGGAGCTGAACGAATGGGCAATCCGTTTCTGCAGTAAAAAGCGGTTCTCTTTTTAAAAAAGAACCTGAAACTCTTGCTGAACTGTTGCGCGTCTGGTGAGTAACCGCGCGTGGGTTAGCGCAGGCCTTGTCCATCTGCTGGTTTTATGATTCCGGGTTCGTTGGCCTGGGCGTCCAGGAGTTCCGTGCGGCGAAACATCCAGTCCTCGGCTTCCTGCAGCGTGGCGAACTCGCCTTGCTCGTTGTCCATGGTCGTTTCGCCGACACCGCTGACGGTATAGCGGCCGTTGGCCAAGGCCACGATCTGCAGCATGACGGATTGCGAGGTGTCCACGGCGTGCTCCTTGGGCTGTCTTCTGCAGGCCAGAACACGCGTGGATGGAGGCGGTTGCGGGCTGGCAGCGCGTCAGGCCGCAGCAATCAGCCCGCGCATCTGCCGCACCGCGCCGGCCAGGCCCTGGGTGATGGCGGCGCCAATAAGGAAGTGGCCGACATTGAGTTCGGCTACCTGCGGCAGGGCGGCGATAGGGCCAACGTTGTCGTAGGTAAGCCCATGGCCGGCGTGGCATTCCAGGCCCAGGCGTGCGGCCAGGTCGGCGCCGGCGGCCAGCCGCTCCAGCTCGCCCAAGCGGCCTAGCGCGTAGGCGCCTGTGTGCAGCTCCACCACGGGCGCGCCCAGCGCAGCGGCGGCTTCCAGTTGCGCCGGGTCGGGATCGATAAACAGAGACACGCGGATGCCGGCCGCCTTCAGGCTGTCGATGATCGGGCGCAGCGTGGCGTGCTGGCCGGCGGCGTCCAGCCCGCCCTCGGTGGTCACCTCGCGGCGGTGTTCGGGCACGATGCAGGCGGCGTGCGGCCTGTGCTTCGTGGCGATGGCCAGCATCTCGGCCGTGGCGGCCATCTCCAGGTTGATGGGCGCGGACAGCGCCTCGCAGAAGCGGGCCAGGTCGTGGTCGTGAATGTGGCGGCGATCCTCCCGCAGGTGCAGCGTAATGCCGTCGGCGCCCGCTTCCAGCGCGATCTGCGCGGCCTGCAGCGGATCGGGGAAGCTACCGCCACGGGCGTTGCGCAGCGTTGCCACGTGGTCGATGTTGACGCCTAGGCGGGGCATGGGGGCTCCTTTCGAAAGAAGGCAAGCAGTTCTTTTTTGAAAAAAAGAACCAAAAAACTTTTGCTCCGTCGGGTGCGCGTTGTTGAGGCGTGGTGTTTCAGCCGTCCGCGACAGCGCATGTAAAAGCTTTTTGCTTCTTTTTCTCGAAAAAGAAGGCCTTGCTTACTTCAACAGCAACCCGCCCGCGCCCGGCTGATGACATCCGCAAGCCTCAACGCCGCTATCAGGCTCTGCGGGTTCGCCCTGTCCTGGCCTGCAATGTCGAACGCGGTGCCATGGTCCGGCGAGGTGCGCACGATCGGCAGGCCGAGCGTCACGTTCACGCCGCCGTTCATGTCCAGCGTCTTGAGCGGGATCAGCGCCTGGTCGTGGTACATGCAGATGGCCGCGTCGTAGGTCCGGCGGGCAGCCTCGGTGAACATTGTGTCGGGCGGGTAGGGGCCGGTGGCGTGGATGCCTTCCGCGCGCAACGTGTCGATGGCGGGCTGGATCAGGGTGATTTCCTCGGTGCCCATGCGGCCCTGCTCGCCGGCATGCGGGTTGAGGCCAGCGATGGCGAGGCGCGGGACGGCGATGCCGAAATCGGTGACGAGCGCCGCGTGGGTGGTGCGCCCGGCGGCCACGATGGCGTGGGTGGTGAGCGTGGCCAAGGCGGTGCGCAAGGAGACGTGGATGGTCACGGGCACCACGCGCAGGCCGGGGCAGGCCAGCATCATCACCTCGCGGCCTGGCACGCCGGTGAGGTGCGCCAGGAACTCCGTGTGGCCGGGATGCGGGAAGCCGGCCGCCATCAACACGGATTTGGCGATGGGGTTGGTGACCACGGCGCTCGCCTGGCCGGACCGTGCGAGCGCCACCGCGCGCTCGATGCTGGCGATGGTGGCCGGCGCGTTGGCCGGGTTTGGCTGGCCGGGGATGGCGGGGGCGGCCAGCCGGATCGGCGTGACCGGGATGCCGTCGGCGAAGTCGTCGGCGAGCGGCGCGTGGAGAGCGATCCAGGCGGGATCGGCCAGCAGGGTGAAGGCGGGGCCGGTGTGGCGCAGGGCTTGCCAGGCTTTGGCGGTGATTTCGGCGCTGATGCTGGCGGGGTCGCCGGAAGTTAGAGCGAGCATAGGCAAGGCCTTCTTTTTTGAAAAAAAGAAGCAAAAAACTTTTGACTCCGCTGTCGCGCCTCTGCCCTGAACCACCCGACAGGGAGCAGAAGTTTTTTGGTTCTTTTTTTCAAAAAAAGAACTCTTCCTTGCCTAGATGTGGATCGCTCGCCCTTCAACCGCCAACGCCGCCTCCTTCACCGCCTCGCTCAACGAAGGATGCGCGTGGCAGATCCGCGCCACGTCTTCGGACGAAGCGCCGAACTCCATCGCCGTGGCGATCTCGGCCACCAGCGTGCCCGCATCCGGCCCGATGATGTGGGCGCCGAGAATACGGTCGGTGGTCTTGTCCGCCAGGATCTTCACGAAGCCGTCCGTGGCGCCCATGGCGCGGGCGCGGCCGTTGGCGGTGAACGGGAAGCGGCCGGCGTTGTAGGCGATGCCGTCGCGCTTCAGCATCTCCTCGGTGGCGCCGATGCTGGCGACCTCCGGCCAGGTGTAGACCACGCCCGGGATGACGCCGTAGTTCACATGGCCGGCCTGGCCGGCGATCAGCTCGGCGACCGCCACGCCTTCCTCCTCGGCCTTGTGGGCCAGCATGGGGCCGGTAATGACGTCGCCGATGGCGTAGATGCCGTCCACGTTGGTGCGGTAGTGCGGGTCGATCCTGACGAAGCCGCGCTCATCCATGGCCACGCCTGCTTCGGACAAGCCGAGGTTTGCGGTGTAGGGCCGGCGGCCGATCGAGACGAGCACCACGTCCGCCTGCAACGTCTCAGGCGCGCCGCCCTTGGCGGGTTCGATGGTGAGGTCTACGCCGTCGTCGGTCGCGTTGGCGGCTGTGACTTTGGTGCTGAGCTTGAACTTGAGTCCCTGTTTGCCGAGCACGCGTTCGAAGGTCTTGCCGATCTCGCCGTCCATGCCCGGCACGAGCTTGTCGAGGTACTCGATGACGGTGACCTCGGCGCCGAGGCGGTGCCACACGGAGCCGAGTTCCAGGCCGATATAGCCGCCGCCGATGACGGCCAGGCGCTTGGGCACCGCATCGAGTTCGAGCGCGCCGGTGGAGGTGACGATGCGCTGCTCGTCCACGCTGACGCCGGGCAGCGGGACGCTTTCGCTGCCGGTGGCAATGACGATGTGGCGGGCAGCATAGGCCTTGCCGTCCACGCTGACCTGGCCCGGCGCGGCGATGCGGCCCTCGCCCTTCAACCAGGCCACCTTGTTCTTCTTGAACAGGAACTCGACGCCCTTGACGTTGGCGGTGACGACCTCGCTTTTGCGCGCCTGCATGCGCGCAAGGTCGAGCGTGACGCCGCTGACGTTGATGCCGTGATCCTTGAAGGAGCCTTGCACCTCGTGAAAGTTTTCCGAGGATTGCAGCAGCGCCTTGGACGGGATGCAGCCGATGTTGAGGCAGGTGCCGCCCAGGGTCGCGCGCTTCTCCACGCAGGCGGTGCGCAGGCCGAGCTGGGCGGCGCGGATGGCGGCCACGTAGCCGCCCGGGCCGCCGCCGATGACGATGACGTCATAGGTGTCGGTAGCCTGTGCACCGTCCGCCTTGGTGGTGGGAGCGGCTTGCGATGGGGTGGCCTGCACGGGCGCGGGCGGCGCTTCGGGCGCGGCGGAGACGGTTCGTGACTGCGGGGAGGCGGACGCGCCGGCCTCGCCGACGCTGCCTAGCACGTCGCCTACCGAGACCTCGGCGCCGTCTTCCGCCGCGTGCGCGCCGAGCACGCCGGCGGACGGCGCGTTGACCTCGACGGTGACCTTGTCGGTCTCGAGTTCAACGACCGGTTCGTCGGCCTGCACGGCATCGCCGGGCTGTTTGATCCAGCGGGCGACCGTGGCGGTGGTGACGCTTTCGCCAAGCGTGGGAACGAGAATATTCGAAGACATGCAACCTCATCATGGCGTGGCTGGCGCGCCGTTCGGTACCCAGCGCTTGCGCGCGTGGACGGTGATGGCGAACACGTGCCGCCCCGAATTCGCTGAACCGTTCAACGTCATCGGCGTAAACCGGATATCTGGTTGCTGCAGTCCGCGCAGGAAAGAGGCAGAGAAAACGTTCGGGCCGTTCGGTGTCATGTCGCTGCATCCGCTGGCATGACCATCAACGGAGATCATGCAGTCGATCCGGGCACCTCCGAGCGATTCCGCGATCAGCGACCGTGCCGCGAGGTCTCGCATGACACCGTTCAACACGATCGAGGTCTCAGGCCGGTCATCGAACACCGCGCCAGCCGGCGTGTTCTCGGCTATCGCCGGAACGGACGGCGCCTGACGGCCGGCGTCCTGGGCAGCGCATCCACAGAGCCCGAAAAACGCTGTCGCCAGAAGCAATCTTGTCCCGAACGTGCCTGGCCTCCGCGTCGACGCCAACGTCACAAGCCCAGCAGCAACCGCCGCGGATCCTCGATCCCGTCCTTCACCCGCACCAGGAAGCTCACCGCTTCCTTGCCGTCGATGATCCTGTGATCGTACGACAGGGCCAGGTACATCATCGGCCGTATCTCGACCTTCCCGGCCACCGCCACCGGCCGGTCCTGGATCTTGTGCATGCCCAGGATCGCCGATTGCGGCGGGTTGAGGATCGGCGTGCTCATCAGCGAGCCGTACGTGCCGCCGTTGGTGATGCTGAACGTGCCGCCGGTCAGTTCCTCCAGCTTCAGCTGGCCGTCGCGCGCGCGCTTGCCCATGCCGGCGATCGCGCCCTCGATCTGGGCGAAGCCCAGCTCCTGCGCGTCGCGCAGCACCGGCACCACCAGCCCGTTCGCGCCGCCCACGGCGATGCCCATGTTGACGTAGTTCTTGTAGACGATGTCCTCGCCGTCGATCTCCGCGTTCACCGCCGGATACTCGTGCAGCCCGGCCACGCAGGCGCGCACGAAGAAGCTCATGAAGCCCAGCCGCACGCCGGCATGCTTCTTCTCGAACGCGTCCTTGTACTCGCTGCGCAGAGCCATCACCGCGCTCATGTCCACCTCGTTGAAGGTGGTCAGCATGGCGGCGGTGTTCTGCGCCTCCTTCAGGCGCTGCGCGATGGTGCGGCGCAGGCGCGTCATCCGCACCCTCTCCTCGCGTGCGTCCGCCGGGCGCGGCGGCTTGGGCGCGGCGGCGGGCGCCGGAGCGGCAGCCGGGCGTTCCAGGAACGCCAGCACGTCCCCCTTGGTGATGCGCCCATCCTTGCCGGAGCCTTCGCCCACGGCGGCAGCGGAGACGTCCCGCTCGGCCATCATCTTGGCCGCTGCGGGCAGCGGCGCGTGCGCGGTTTGCGCCGGCTGCGCGGGTGCCACCGCCTGGACGTCCGAGGGCGGAGTCGCGGGCCGTGCCACAGGGCCTGACGTCAGTGGCGGCGCGTGCACGCCGGCGCCGGTTTTCTGCGGGTCCAGCTTCACCGGCGCCGGCTCGTCGTGCAGGGCGGCCGGCGCGGGCGCTGCCGCCACTCCGCCGGCGGAGATCGAGCCCAGCACGGCGCCCACCTCCACCTCGGCACCCTCGTCGGCGACCGGCGCTTCCATCACGCCGGCCACGCTGGCGTTCACCTCCACCGTCACCTTGTCGGTCTCCAGCTCCACCACCGGCTCGTCCGCCGCCACCGCCTCGCCGGCTTTCTTCAGCCAGCGTGCCACGGTGGCCGTGGTCACGCTTTCGCCCAGGGCAGGAACGAGGATGTCGGTCACTGTGCCATCTCCTTCAGGCCGAGCGCCTGGGCCACCAGCGCCGCCTGCTCGGCTGCGTGCGTCTTGGCCAACCCGGTGGCCGGGCTGGCCGAGGCGGCACGGCCGACGTATTGCGGGCGCTTCGCCTTGTGCTTCAGCGCGCTCAGCACGCGCTCGATGCGGCGGTCCACGAAGGTCCAGGCGCCGTTGTTCTCCGGCTCCTCCTGGCACCACACCACGGTCTGCGCCTTCGGGTAGGCCTTCAGCGTGAAAGCCAGAGTCTTCTCCGGGAACGGGTAGATCTGTTCCAGCCGCAGGATCGCCACGTCGCGCACCCCACGCTCGCGTCGTTCCGCCAGCAGGTCGTAGTACACCTTGCCGCTGCAGATCACCACGCGCTGCACGTCGCCGGGCGCGATCTCGTCGGTCTCGCCGATCACCGTGCGGAACCGGCTGTCGCCCGCCATCTCGCTCATCGGGCTGATCGCCAGCTTGGCGCGCAGCAGGGATTTCGGAGTCATGATCACCAGCGGCTTGCGGAAGTTGCGCTTCACCTGGCGCCGCAGCGCGTGGAAGTAGTTGGCCGGCGTGGTGATGTTGGCCACCGTCATGTTCCGCTCGGCGCAGAGCTGCAAATAGCGCTCCAGCCGCGCCGAGGAGTGCTCCGGCCCCTGGCCCTCGTGCCCGTGCGGCAGCAGCAGGGTCAGCCCGCTCATGCGCAGCCACTTGGTCTCGCCGCTGGCCAGGAACTGGTCGATGATCACCTGGGCGCCGTTGGCGAAGTCGCCGAACTGCGCCTCCCACAGCACCAGCGTCCACGGATCGGCCAGCGAGTAGCCGTACTCGAAGCCCAGCACGCCGGCTTCCGAGAGCAGGGAGTTGAACACCTCGAAGCGCGCCTGGCCCGGGCGGATGTTGTTCAGCGGCACGTATTCGGCCTGGCTGGTCTGGTCGATCAGCACGGCGTGGCGCTGGCTGAAGGTGCCGCGCTGCGTGTCCTCGCCGGACAGGCGCACGTGGTGGCCTTCCAGCAGCAGGGTGCCGAACGCCAGCGCCTCCGCCGTCGCCCAGTCCACGCCCTCGCCGCTCTCCACCATGGCGCGCTTGGCCTCGAGCTGGCGCGCGATCTTGGGGTTCAGGTCGAGCTTGCCCGGCACGGTCGCCAGCGCCTGGCCCACCATGCGCAGGCTGTCCGCGTCGGCCGCGGTCGCCTGCTCGGTCTCGTCCTGCGCGTCATCGGTCTTCAGGCCGCGCCACTTGCCTTCCAGCCAGTCCGCCTTGTTCACCCGGTAGGATTGCGCCGCCTGGTGCGCCTCGTCGTAGCGCTTGAACAGCGCGTCCCACAGAGCCTGGGCGTCGGCGGCACTGGCCACGCCCTCGGCCGCCAGTCGCCGGGCGTAGAGCTCGCGCGTGGTCGGCCGCTCCTTGATGGCGCGGTACATGATCGGCTGGGTGAAGGCCGGCTCGTCGTTCTCGTTGTGGCCGTGCCGTCGGTAGCACACGATGTCCAGCACGAAGTCGGTGGCGAATTGCTGGCGGAACTCGGCGGCCATCCGGGCGGCGAACACCACCGCCTCCGGCTCGTCGCCGTTCACGTGCAGGATCGGCACCTGGATGGATTTGGCGATGTCCGTGCAGTACAGCCCGGAATAGGCGTGCGCCGGCACGGTGGTGAAGCCGATCTGGTTGTTGACCACCACGTGGATGGTGCCGCCGGTGCGGTAGCCGATAAGCTGGCTCATCGCCAGCGTCTCGTAGACCAGCCCCTGGCCGGCGAACGCCGCGTCGCCGTGCAGCAGGATGCCCATCACGCTGCGACGATCGGTGATGTCGCCCGCCATGTCCTGCCGGGCGCGCACCTTGCCCACCACCACGGGGTCGACAGCTTCCAGGTGGGACGGGTTGGGCTGCAGCGAGATGTGCACCTGCCGGCCGCCGATCTCGATGTCGGTCGAGGTGCCCAGGTGGTATTTCACGTCTCCGGAGCCCTGCACGTCGTCGGGCTTGAAGCTGGCGCCGGCGAACTCGCTGAACAGCGCCGTCAGCTTCTTCTGGACGATGTTGACCAGCGTGTTCAGCCTGCCGCGATGCGGCATGCCGATCACGATCTCATCGGTGCCGGCCGCCACCACGCTCTCAATCATCGCGTGCAGCGCCGGGATCGTCACCTCGCCGCCTTCTAGCCCGAACCGCTTGGTGCCCACGTAGCGCTTCTGGCAAAACGCCTCGAAACCTTCGGCATCGGTCAGCTGGCTCAGGATGGTGCGCTTGGCAGGCGCGTCGAACGCGGTGAGCCAGGGTGCGCCCTCGATCCTCCGCTGGATCCAGGCCTTCTGCTCGGGGTCCTGAATATGCATGAACTCCACGCCCACCGGCCCGCAATAGCTGGTACGCAGGATGTCCATGATCTCGCGCAGGGTGGCCGTCTCGCGCCCCAGCACGCGGTCGATGAAGATCGGGCGGTCCCAGTCGGTCTCGGTGAAGCCGTAGGTGCGCGGGTCCAGCTCGGGGTGGCTTTTCGGCACGGTCAGGCCCAGCGGGTCCAGCCTGGCTTCCAGGTGGCCGCGCACGCGGTAGACGCGGATCATCATCAACGCGCGTATGCTGTCCAGCACGGCGGCGCGAACGTTCGTCTCGTCGGTGCTGCGACGGCCGCGCAAGGGGGCGGGGGCAGCCGTTCCGGCGTCGTCCAGGGTGGAAGGTCGCGGCGCCCAGGAGGCTCCGGTGGCGTCGGTCAGCACCGACCGTGCCTCGTCGTTCAGCGAGGAGAACAGCTCGGCGAAGCTGGCGTCCACGGAGGTCGGAGCAGCCGCCCAGCGGGCGTAGAGGTCGGCGATGAAAGCGGCGTTGCCGCCGTTCAGGGCGGTTGCGAACATGTCTACGCCGGGCATCGGCCGTACTCTCCTGAAAGTCCTGCGGCCCTAGCTCTACGCCGCTTGTGGCAAAAATAGGTTGATGCGGGCGGGATGCGGCAGGTAGGTGCCCTGTGCTGAAAGCATAGCAAGAACGGCCAAGCACCCATCAACCGACGAGAAACAAACAGACAAAAGCTTTTTGCTTCTTTTTCTCGAAAAAGAAGGCCTTCCCTACTTCTTCAAGGCCTTCACCATGGTGCTCCCCAAAGCCGAAGGAGAATCGGCCACATGTATCCCCGCCACCCGCATAGCCTCGAACTTGGCCGCAGCCGTGTCACGCCCGCCGCTGATCACCGCGCCCGCATGCCCCATCCGCCGTCCCGGCGGCGCCGTGCTGCCGGCGATGAAACCCACCACCGGCTTGGGTGAGCGCTCGCGCGCCAGAAACTCGGCAGCGTCGATCTCGCTAGCGCCGCCGATCTCGCCGATCACGATGATGCTCTCCGTCTCCGGATCCGCCAGGAACATCTGCAGCACCTCGATGAAGTCGAGCCCCTTCACTGGGTCGCCGCCGATGCCCACGCAGGTGGACTGGCCCAGCCCGGCCGCCGTGGTCTGCGCCACCGCCTCGTAGGTGAGCGTGCCTGAGCGGCTGACGATGCCGACCTTGCCGCGGCGGTGGATGTGGCCCGGCATGATGCCGATCTTGCACGCGTCCGGCGTGATCACGCCCGGGCAGTTGGGGCCCACCAGCACGGATCTGCTACCGGAGAGCGCGCGCTTGACGCGTACCATGTCGAGCACCGGGATGCCCTCGGTGATGGTGACGATCAGGGGGATGCCGGCCTCGATGGCCTCCAGGATGGCATCGGCGGCGAACGGTGGCGGCACGTAGATGGCCGTCGCCGTGGCCCCGGTGGCGTGGCGCGCCTCGGCTACCGTGTCGAACACCGGCAGGTCCAGGTGCGTGGTGCCGCCCTTGCCGGGCGTGACACCGCCCAGCACCTTGGTGCCGTAGGCGATCGCCTGCTCCGAGTGGAACGTACCCTGCGCGCCGGTGAACCCCTGGGTGATGACCGTCGTGTTCTTGTCGACCAGGATCGCCATGTCAGTTGGCCTCCTTCACGGCGCGCACGATCTTCTCGGCAGCGTCCGCCAAATTGTCGGCCGAGATGATCGGCAGGCCGGAATGGGCCAGGATGTCCTTGCCCAGCGCCACGTTGGTGCCTTCCAGCCGCACCACCAGGGGCACGTTCAGGCTTACCTCTCTGGCGGCCGCCACCACGCCCTCGGCGATGACGTCGCAGCGCATGATGCCGCCGAAGATGTTGACCAGGATTCCTTCCACGTTGGGGTCGGACAGGATGATCTTGAACGCCGCCGTCACCTTCTCCCGCGTGGCGCCGCCGCCGACGTCCAGGAAGTTGGCCGGCGAGCTGCCGTAGAGCTTGATGATGTCCATCGTGGCCATCGCCAGGCCGGCGCCGTTCACCATGCAGCCGATCACGCCGTCCAGCGCCACGTAGTTCAGGTCGAACCGGGCGGCCTCCAGCTCCTTGGGGTCTTCTTCGGCCTCGTCGCGCAACGCCGCCAGCTCGCCGTGCCGGTACAGCGCGTTGTCGTCGAAGCTCACCTTGGCATCCAGCGCCACAACTTCACCCGACTTGGTCACCACCAGCGGGTTGATCTCCACGATGGCGCAGTCGAGTGCGATGAACGCCTTGTACATGGCGTCGACGAACTTGCCGAAGGCGCCGATCTGCTTGCCTTCCAGCCCCAGGCCGAAGGCCAGCTTGCGGGCGTGGTAGGGGAAGATGCCGGTGGCGGGGTCCACCGCCACGCGCAGGATCTTCTCCGGCGCGTGGGTCGCCACCTCTTCTACCTCCATGCCGCCCTCGGTGCTGGCCATCACCACCACGCGGGAGGTGTCGCGGTCCACCAGCAGGGACAGGTAGAGCTCGCGGGCGATGTCGCAGCCCGCCTCCACGTAAACGCGGCGCACGTCCCGCCCGGCCGCACCGGTCTGCTTGGTCACCAGCGTATGGCCGATCATCGCCTCGGCCGCCGCCCGCACTTCAGCGGCCGAGCGCGCCAGCCGCACGCCGCCTTTGCCGTCCGGGTCGTCCTTGAAGTAGCCGGCGCCGCGGCCGCCGGCGTGGATCTGGCTCTTCACCACGTAGACCGGACCCGGCAGCTTGGCGGCGGCGGCTTCGGCTTCCTCGGGCGTCCAGGCGGCAAAGCCCTGCAGCACGCTCACGCCGTAGCCGCGCAGCAGCTCCTTGGCCTGGTATTCGTGGATGTTCATGGCTTGGCCTCCGCGACTGGAACAAGAAAGGAAGCAGTTCTTTTTTGAAAAAAAGAACCAAAAAACTTTTGACTCCGCTGTCGCGCGCTAGCCGGTAAGCACCCGACAGGGAGCAAAAGTTTTTTGCTTCTTTCTTTCAAAAAAGAAGCACTTGCCTTAGACCTCGAGCTTCTTGAAGTCCTCGATCAGCTTGCGCACCGCGTCGCAGCTCTTGTCGAACATCGCCTGCTCGTCCGGCTGCAGCTTGATCTCCACGATCCGCTCCACGCCGCCCGCACCGATCACCACCGGCACGCCGATGTAGAGGTCGTTCAGGCCGTACTGGCCGGTCAGTTTCGCCGCGCACGGCATCACCCGCTTCTTGTCCAAAAGGTAGCTCTCCGCCATCGCGATGGCGGACGCCGCCGGCGCGTAGAAGGCGCTGCCCTTTTCCAGCAGCTTGACGATCTCACCGCCGCCGTTGGCGGTGCGGGCGCAGATCGCGTCGATCTTCTCCTGCGTCGTCCAGCCCATCGCCACCAAATCGGCCAGCGGGATGCCGGCCACCGTGGAGTAGCGGGTCAACGGCACCATCGTGTCGCCGTGGCCGCCGAGCACGAAGGCGGTCACGTCCTCCACGCTCACGTTGAACTCGTGGGCGAGGAACAGCTTGAAGCGCGCGCTGTCCAGCACGCCGGCCATGCCCACCACCTTGTTGGCCGGCAAGCCGCTGCGCTGCTGCAGCTGCCACACCATCACGTCCAGCGGGTTGGTGATGACGATGACAAAGGCGTCCGGGCAGTGCTGCTTGATGCCGTCGGCCACCTGGTTGATCACGCCGGCGTTCTTGGCCAGCAGGTCGTCGCGGCTCATCCCCGGCATGCGCGGGAAGCCGGCGGTCACGATCACCACGTCGGAGCCGGCGATGGCGGCGTAGTCGCTGCCGCCGCTCATGTGGCTGTCGAACAGGTCCACGCTGCCGGACTGCATCAGGTCCAGCGCCTTGCCCGCCGCAACGCCGCCGAACACGTCGAACAGCACCACGTCGCCCAGTTCCTTCAGGCCGACCAGGTGGGCGAGCGTGCCGCCGATGTTGCCGGCGCCGATCAGCGCAATCTTGTTGCGGGCCATGGTCGTCCTTTGTGCGGGTGGGTGGGTCTGGCGGGGTGCTAGACCAAAGGGGGAGGGGCTTCAAGCCGCACTCCTGACCGGGAGGCATACGCAAAGCGACATGGGTTTTCCGACCACCGCACCGGTCGGACTCGGCCGCGATCGAGGCCAGCCGACACCGGTGGCGTCCACCATCTCTGCTGCGCTCAGGACAGCGCCTCGCCAGCCTGCCAGAGCCTCGCGGCGTCGCACAGAAAATCGATCACCACTCTGACCCGGTGCGGCGTGAGCCGGCGGTCGCGACGCACGACCGACATGAGCATCTCGCCGCCGCGCCAGTCCTGGAGCACCTCGACCACCCGCCCACGACGCAGGTCGTCGAGCGCCAGCCATTGCGGCGCCCAGACGATCCCGAAGCCCCTGCAAGCCAGCTCGTAGGCGCTCGCGCCGTCGTCGAAGACGACGCGGGCGTCGGCATCGTGGCGCACCGCCCCGACCTCCCCGCTCACGCCAGGACGCTGGAAGCGCCACGCATCCACCCGACCGCTACCGCTGTTGCGAAAGCCGATTAGCTGGTGGCGTGCCAGGTCGTCCGGAGACGATGGCGTCCCGTTGCGCGCGAGGTAGCCGGGCGCCGCGAACGCGCACCACGGCGACGAGAGCAGCTTCTGGCTGACATGGCCGGGTATGCCGGTGAGCGGCCCGGTCCGGAGCGCCAGGTCTGCCCCGTCACGCGACTGCGTGCTGCGCACGACGGGGTTTGGGGCAGAGCCCCATGCTTACCTTCCGCCACTAAGCCGCCGACTTCACCGCCCGCTTTCCCTCGCCCAGCATCCCGTGCACCCGCAGATGGTGCCGGAACTGGTAGTAGCTCAGCCCCAATTGCCGTGCCGCCTCCGCCTGGTTGAACCGGCAGCTCTCCAGCGCCGCCTGCAGCAGCCGCGCCTCGTAGGCCCGCGTCGCCGCCTCGAACCCGCCCTCGGGCGCCGGCCCGGCGGGCACGACTGCCGGCGCCGCCACCGACGACGCAGTCACCGCCGCCTGAGCCGGCCCGGCCACCGGCGAGAACGGCGAGGCAAACGGGTCGAGAACGATCCGGCTGAGCTTCTTCTCCGGATCCGCCATGCGGTACACGCTGCGCTCCACCGCGTTGCGCAGCTCGCGCACGTTGCCCGGCCAGTCGTGCCGGGTCAGCGCCTCCATCGCGCGGTCGGCGAAGCCGGGAAAGAAGGCGCGCCCAAGCTCGGCCGTCATGCGGGTCGCGAAATGCTCGGCCAGGCGGGCGATGTCGTCGCGCCGCGCCCGCAGCGGCGGCACGCTCACCACGTCGAAGGCCAGCCGGTCCAGCAGGTCCGCCCGGAACTTGCCCGCTTCCACCAGCCCGGGCAGGTGCACGTTGGTCGCCGCCACCACGCGCACGTCCACGTGCAACGTCTCGCTGCCGCCCACCCGCTCGAAGCTGCCGTACTCGATCACCCGCAGCAGCTTCTCCTGCACCGCGGCGGACGCGGTGGCGATCTCGTCGAGGAAGATGGTGCCGCGGTCCGCCTGCTCGAATCGCCCCGGCCGGCGCTTCGCCGCGCCGGTGAAGCTCCCCGCCTCGTGCCCGAACAGCTCCGAATCCAGCAGCGCGTCCGGCAGCGCCGCGCAGTTCAGCTTGACCAGCGGCGCCGACCAGCGCGGCGAGAGCAGCGCCAGGCGGCCGGCCACCAGCTCCTTGCCGGTGCCGCGTTCGCCGATCACCAGCACCGGCCGGTTCAGCGGCGCGGCCTGGGAGATGTGCTCCAGCATGTCCAGGAACGCCGGCGACTGGCCGATCGGCGTGGGAAGTTCGGCTGGATTAGCTAATCGCGCCAAGGCCTGGTTCCTTTTGCCACCATCTGGCCAAACCACCATACAGGCTGGAGGTCGCGAACCGCAAGGCCGGTCAAAAGTCCATCCAGATCAACGGTTTACGTCTCTGGCACGGCACCTGCAATCACTCAATCAGGCCAGCGAAGGCCGCAACATCAACCAGGAGACACACCATGACGACCATGAGCTTCGACACCACCGGCTTCACCACCTTCGCCGCGAACCGCTCGCCGCGCCAGTCCTTCGCCGCACGCCTGGCGGTGCTGCAGGCGCGCCAGGAGCAGGCGCCGCATTTGACGGCCGTGTTCGGCGTGGCCGCCCGCTTCGCCCTGGCCGCCGTGCCTGCCGGCGCGCTGGCTTGGCTGTTCGTCTTCGTCTGAACGCGGCATCATCCCACCCCTGAGCCAAGGAACCCTGCCATGGGCATCTTCTCCCGCCTTGCGGACATCGTGAACTCCAACCTCAACGCCCTGCTCGCCAGTGCCGAAGACCCGGAGAAGATCATCCGCCTCATCATCCAGGAGATGGAGGACACGCTCGTAGAGGTCCGCTCCTCGGCGGTCCGCAGCATCGCCGAGCGGCGCGAGATGGAACGCCGGCTGGAGGCGCTCAAGCGCGAGGAGGAGGACTGGCAGGCCAAGGCCGAGCTGGCGCTGACCCGCGGGCGCGAGGACCTGGCCCGCGGCGCCCTGCTGGCGCGCAGCCACCGCGCCCAGGCCCGCGTGAGCGTGGAACAGCAGGTGGCGCAGCTGGTGGCCGGCCTGGCCCAGCAGAACGAGGACATCAGCAAGTTGCAGACCAAGCTGGCAGACGCCAAGGCGCGCGAGCAGAGCTTCGCCCAGCGCCGCACCACCGCCGGCAACCGCTTCCGGGTGCGCGACAAGCTGCACGACGAGCGGATCAACGACGCCTTCCTTCGCTTCGAGACGGCCGAGCGCCAGCTGGACCACATGGAGGGTCGCGTGGAAGCCTACGACCTCGGCCGCACCCCGGCCCGCGGCCCGACGCTGGACGAGGAGCTGGCGACGCTGGCGGCCGACGCCAGCATGAGCGATGAGCTGGAAGCGCTGAAGGCGCGCTTGGGCAACCGCATCCCGAACGGCGCCCCCAATGGCTCCCCGGCCGGCAGTAAGACAGAAGGCTAGGGCCGTGCCATGAGAGGCGAAGACGTCGCAGCCCTGGCCATCGCCGGCAACCACGCCAGCGAGGCCCTCTACGTCACCGCCATCGTCTTCGGCACGATCCTGCTCATCTGCCTGGGCGTGCCCGCGTTGGTGATGAACTATCGCCTCAAGACCCGTGCCCTGGCCGCGGCCGAGTCACAGGACAGCACCGCCACGAAGGGCCTGTGGGACACCGCGCGGCGCATGGAAGAGCGGATCGGCTATCTTGAACAGGTGCTGGACACCGAGGTGCCCGGCTGGCGCAACAGGAGCAATGTGCGATGAGTGCGACGATCGCGGCCAGGGTCCAGGCCTGGGGTACGCGTGATACCGGAATCGTCAGGGGCGTCTGCGTCCGCATCGCCGAACGCGCCGGCGTGCCGGTCTGGATGCCGCGCCTGGCCTTCCTGATCTTCGGCGTGCTGCACTGGCTGCTCGCGCTGATCGCCTACGTCGTCCTGGCCCGCGTGATGCGCGCCCGGCCGCCTTTCGTCACTACACCGGACGGCCCCCCGCCCAGCGCGGTGCGCGACCGGTTCAGCGCGCTCGATGCACGGCTGGCGGCTATGGAGGCGTCCACGCTGCAGCAGGAGACGACGTTGCGCCGGGCGTTCCGGGACCTGGAGCGCGGGTAGTTTGCCTAAGCAAGAAAGCAGTCCTTTTCTGAAAAAAAGGACCAAAAAACTTTTGCTCCCTGTCGGGTGGTTCAGGGCAGGGGCGCGACAGCGGAGTCAAAAGTCTTTTGCTTCTTTTCTTCAGAAAAGAAGGCCTTTCTCCCTTGCCTAAACGTCGAACCAAACGCCCCCTGGTCATGGTGCTAGGCATGCACCGCAGCGGCACTTCCCTCTGCGCCAACATGCTGCACGAGCTCGGCGTGGACATCGCCGAAGCCGCCGGCCCGTCGGCCGCCAACCAGCGCGGCCATTGGGAACGCCCCCGCATCAACGACCTGCACGACGCCGTGCTCGCCATCTTTGGCCGCGGCTGGGACCTGCCGGCGCACCACCTGGCGCTGCCCGAGGACTGGTGGACGGACCCGCGCGTGGAGCCGATCCGCCGCGACATCGCCGGTTTCCTGGAGCGCAGCATGACCGGCCCGCGGCTGTTCGGCTTCAAGGACCCGCGCACCGCGCGCCTGCTGCCGCTTTGGCCTGCCATACTGGACGAGCTGGGGCTGCAGCCCGTCACCGTCTTCTGCGTCCGCGACCCCGCGCAGGTGGCACGCAGCATCAACGACCGCGACCGCCTGGCCGCCGACCAGGCCGCCTACCGCTGGCTCGTCTACAACGCCCAGGCCGTGCACGGCGTAGGGACCGGGCGCGTCTGCGTCATCAACTACGAGGCGTGGTTCACCGACCCTGCCGCCACGCTGGACCGCCTCGCGCACTTCGTCGGCCTGCCGGCGCGGCCGGAGCTGGTCTCGGTGATCGACGAGGGGCTGCGCCACGACGCGCTGGCGATGGCCGACCCGGTGCCGCCGGTGGCGGCACGGCTGCACCGCGCGATCGCGGCGGCCGGCGAGCGCTTCGACGCGCGGCTGCTGGACCTGGCCGAGACGATCCTGGGCTGCGAGCACGCCGTGATGCCGTTCCTGCGCGACGCGGCGCTGCTGCCGCTGAGCGTGGCCGAGCAGAACCGTGCGATTGCGGATTTGCACTTGCTGGTGGAGCGGTTGCGGACTTCTGCTTGAGAAAGGCGAAGGTTAGCTTATCGAAGACAAGCAGTCCTTTTTTGAAAAAAAGGACCAAAAAACTTTTGCTTCCCGCGTTCGAGGCAGCCGTGTGCTGCTGGATAAATCGAGCTCGTTGATGCGGCTCAGGGGCAAAAATCTTTCGCCTCTCTTTTTTCAAAAAGGGCTTTGCTGGCTTCGCAACGATCAGCCTTACGTCAGGCTGGCATTAATCTACCGCGAGGGACCCTAAACGAACGGGGGTCTGGGGCCTCGAGGCCCCAGCGGGGTTTGGGGCAGAGCCCCATGCTTCCTTACTCGCACCAGCGCGCTGAACATCAAACCAACAAAACCTCCAGCCCCCGCCGGAACTCCCCAACCTCGACCACGCCAGTCTCCCCCGCAAATACATACCCCACCGACTGTCCCAACGCCGCGCACAGCCCCGTCTGCAAGAACCCAGGCTCGTGCCCCACGCCCCGCCACGCGCACACCGCGGCACCGGGCGCGGCCAGCACGCTGTCGTGCAACGCAACCCCGTAGGGCCCAACGATGTGCGACGCTCGGCCGAACACCGCCAGGCGCTCGGCCAGGTCCATCGCCGCCGGAGCCACCACGCGAAAGCCCGCGCTCACCGCCTCGGCCTCCAGCACCTCGGCGTTGCCAGGCCCGCCGCCGCCTTGCACGTAGAGCCTGTCCTTCAACTCGGGTGCGCCCAGGCCCAGGCCCGCCCGCGCGCGCTCCACCCAGAACCGTGCCGCCGCGCCGAACCCCGCGCTCAGCCGCTCGCCCTGCCGCAGCACCGTGGGCAGCAGCAGCAGGTCCGTCCGGATCACCTCTTCCCAATGCGCGTAACGCACCACCTGCTCCGGCGCGAACCCAAGCCACGCCAGCACGTCCTCCACGCGCGGCGGCAGCGTGGCCGGCACGAGGAACCGCAACCCCGCCAGCGCGTGCCCTGCCTGTTCCAGCAGCCACAGCCGCGGCAGGTAGTCGATCACCAGCTGGCCGTAGGATTCCTCGGCCGGCCCGAACAGCGGCACCAGCGGCCCCGGCACGAAGCGGACCGGCAGGTTCGCGCCGTTCAGCCGGCCGGCGATGGCGGCTACGTGCTCGGGCGGCAGGTTCAGCCTGGCCCCGCAGAACGCGACGCCGTCGCGCAAAGCAACCCCGGTGGGCCCCACCGCCGCGTCGGCCAGCGCGTAGCAGCCGGTCTCCGGCGTCTCGATCTGGCCGTAGATGCTGCGCGCGGCGGCTGCCCCCGAGGCGCCGAACAGGAACGCCGGCGGCGGCGCGGGCGAGCGCCCGGCAGCCTCCACCAGGCGGAAGCTCGCCAGCGGCTCCTCCATGCGGGCGGCGTGGCCGGCCAGGTCGGCTATGCGCAGCGTCGGGGCCACGGGCTGGTTCTGGCTCATCGCCTGGTCTCCTCGGCCGCGAGTTCGGCCACGTCGAGTGCGCGTTCGAACTCCTCCGGCCGGATGGTGAAGCGCTGGTTCGTGTCGCCTTCGGTGCGGCCCAGCACGTAGCCCGCGCGCTGGCCCAGCGCGTCTGCCACGCCGGACTGGATGAAGCTGGGGTGGCGCGCCGTGCCGCGCAGCGCCACGGCCAGCGTGCCCGCCGCCGCGTATACCGTGCCGTGCATCGCCGAGCCGTACTCGCCGGCCACAATACGCGCGCCGGCAAAGACGGCCACCTGGGCCGCCAGGTCCAGCCCCTGCGGGTGGATGATCCTGAAGCCGCGCGCAGCGGCCACCGCCTCGATAGCGGCGCGATTGGTCAGCAGGCGGGCCGCCGGCGCCTGGGCGCGCGACAGCCACACGCGCGGGCCCGCGCCCGGGCGGCCGGACGCCGCCGCGCGCGGCCCTGCCGTCCAGAACGCGGTGGCCGGGGCCAGCAGGGGCGAGACCCGGTTGTGGGTGCGCAGGCCGGTGGGCATCACCAGCAGGTCGGTCCGCAGCCTTTCGTGCCAGTAGCGGTAGCGCACCAGCTGGCTGTCCCTGATGCCGAGCCGGGCCAGCAGGCGGGTGGCGAACGGCCGGAGGTCGGGCGGCACGGCGAAGCGGGTGGTCAGGATGTCGTAGCCGGCCTGCGCCAGCACCCACAGCCGCGGCAGGAAATCCACCAGCCAGTGCCCGTAGGTTTCGTGGCCGGGGCCGTACACCACCGCCAGCGGGCCGCGCACGTGGCGCACCGGCAGGTCGGCCGCGCGTAGCCGCCTGGTGACGGTGGCCACGTGGTGCGGCGAGTGCAGGAAGGCCTGCCCGCTGAACGCCACGCCGTCCTTGATCGCGATCCCGGTGGGCGCCAGGGTCGCGTCTTCCACCGTGTAGCAGCCGACCGCGCCCAGCGCCGTCTGGCCGAACAGCTCCTCGTGCACCGTCCGGTTGGCGGGGCCGAACAGGAACAGCGGCGCCGGCGCTGCGCTGCGGGTGGCTGGCGCCAGCGCGGCAAATCCGATGCGGGGGGCCGCGCCGGACTGGTGGTGTGCCGCGATATCGGTCAAACGGCCGCCGCCGCGGCCACTACCGGCGCCTTGCGGCGCACCACGCGGTGCAGCCCCAGGGCCGCCGCGCCGGCGGCATACACGGCCGCGCCGCCGGCCACCAGCGCGCCCAGCGAGACCACGCTGACGTGCACGCCGGCATTCGGCACCAGGCGGTCACGCAAGCCCCAAAGCACCAGCGCCATCACCGCCGTGGCGGCGCACATGCGGCCCAGGCGCGACCACAGCATGCGGTCCGGCACCAGGTAGCCGCGGCGCAGCAGGAAGATGGTCAGCAGCACCACGTTCACCGTCATCGCCAGGGTGGTGGCCAGCGGCGGGCCCACATGCTGCAACGGGCGCATGAGGGCCAGGCTGAGTGCCAAGTTCAGGCCGAGGATGCCGGTGCCGATCTTCACCGGCGTGGCCATGTCGCCGCGCGCGAAGAAGCCGGGGCCCAGCACCTTGATCAGCACGAAGGCGGGCAGGCCGGCGGCGTAGGCGGACAGCGACTGCGCGCTCTGCGAGGCGTCCGCGTTGGTGAAGGCGCGGTGCACGAACAGCACCTGCATCACCGGGTCGGCGATGATCGACAGCGCGGCGGCGGCGGGCAGCGTCAGCAGCATCGCATACTCGATGCCGCGGTTGAGCGAGTCCAACGCCTGGTCGGCGCGGTTGGCACTGATCTGGCGCGCCATCAGCGGCAGCAGCGCGGTGCTGACGGCGGTGCCCAAAACGCCGAGCGGCAACTGGTTCACCCGGTCGGCGAAGTACATGAACGACACTGATTTCTGCGGCAGGTAGGTGCCGATCACCGTGTCCACCGCCAGGCTGATCTGGGTGACGCCGGCGCCCACCAGGCCGGGCGCCATGCGCAGCAGCAGCAGGCGCATGCGCGGCGTCATGCGCGGGCGCGGCAGATGCAGCCGCATGCCGCTGCGCCGCACCGCCCAGTAGAGCAGCGCCAGCTGTGCGATGCCGCTCAACGAAACGCCAATCGCCAGCGCGTGTGCGGTGGTGGGCACGAACGGCACCAGCGCGTACATCGAGCCAATGGCGAACGCGTTGTACAGCAGCGGCGCCGCGGCCGCCGCCACGAAGCGGTTCAGCGCATTCAGCACGCCGGACAGCAGGGCGGCCAGGCAGATCAGCAGCAGATAGGGAAAGGCGAGGCGGGAGAGCACCACCGTCAGCTCGAACTTGGCCGGGTCGTCGGCGAAGCCGGCGGCGATGACGTGCAGGAACGGGCGCATGAACACCTCGCCCAGCACGGTCAGGATCACCAGCCAGAAGGCCAGCACTGCCGCGGCTTCTTCGGTGAAGCCGCGGGCGACGTCCTCGCCCTCGGTGGTGAGCAGGCCGGAGAACACCGGAACGAAGGCGGAGTTGAACGCGCCCTCGCCGAACAGCCGGCGGAACAGGTTGGGCAGGCGGTTGGCGACGAGGAAGGCGTCCGATAGTGCCCCGGCGCCGAGGAAGGCGGCGATCAGCTGGTCGCGCACCAGGCCGAGGATGCGGCTGGCCATGGTCCAGCTGCCGACGGTCATGATGCCTTTAAGCATGAGGAAGGAAGGCCTTCTTTTTTGAAAAAAAGAAGCAAAAAACTTTTGACTTCTGTGAGTCCCCGACAGGGAGCAAAAGTTTTTTGGTTCTTTTTTTCAAAAAAGAACTGCTTCCTTGCTTGTCTTTCATTACTCTTCATCCCGCCGTGGCCGAGAGAGTAGCCGCGCCAGCGAGTCGGCCACCGTCAGCCGTCTTGCCAGCAGGTCGGCAACCGTGGCGCAGATCGGCATCTCCAGCCCCGCTGCCCTGCCCACCAGCGCGGGTGCGGTGGCCACCCCCTCCACGACAGGGCCGCCCGCCGGCGGCGGCGACGCGCCGCGGCCCAGCGCCAGGCCGTAGGCGAAGTTGCGGCTGGCCGGCCCGGTGCAGGTGAGCACAAGGTCGCCCAGGCCGGACAGGCCGGACGCCGTCTCCGCGCGGCCGCCCTGGGCCACGATCAGGCGAGAGAGCTCGGCCAGGCCGCGCGCAATCAGCGCGGCGCGCGCGTTCTCGCCGTAGCCGGCGCCGATCACCACGCCGGCGGCGATGGCGATGACGTTCTTGGCCGCGCCGCCGAGCTGGGCGCCTACCGGGTCATCGCTGCCGTAAAGGCGGAAGGCAGGCGTGGCGAGCAGGCCGATCATCTGCGCGCGGAACGCCGCGTCGGCGCGGCTGCTGGCCACCAGCGAGGCTGCGGGCAGGCCGGCGGCAACCTCGCCGGCGAAGTTGGGCCCGGTCAGGACGGCTGCCGGTCGGCCGGGAGCCGACACGGCAACAACTTCGAGCGGCAGCATACCCGTGCCGGCCTCTACGCCCTTGCAGCAGACCAGCAGGCCGGGCGTGTCGGACGCCAGCAAGCCCAGCGCCGCGCGCAGGCTCTGGGTGGGCACGGCCAGGATCACCGGAATACCGGTGGGAAGCCGCATGGCGAGCGTGATGCCGGCCGGCAGGGCAACGTGCTCCGCGCGGTGCCGCGCTGCCTCGCGCACCGTCAGCGTGACGTCGGCTCCCGCGCGGGCGGCCAGGATGGCCAGCGCGGTGCCCCAGGCGCCCGCGCCCACGATGACGACCCTACTCATCGGCGAGCCTTATCACGGCGATGCCTTCGCCCGGCTCGCGGTCGCCCAGCCGGGCCAGCAGGGCACCCAGGATGGCGGGCACCTCCGCCTCGAAGCGGTAGGGCGGGTTGACCACCACCAGGCCGCTGCCGTTCAGCCGCGCCGGGTCCAGTGGCGCGCGGGTGAACAGCTCGGCGGCCACCATGTCGGGTATCTCGGCAGCCTGCAGGGCGGCGTGCAGGGCGCGCACCGGAGCGCGATGCTTGATGGGGTACCAGGCCAGGATGGTGCCGCCCGCGAAACGCTGGTGGGCCGTGCGCATTGCCTCCGCCACGCGCTCCGCCTCGTCCGGTGCCTCGTAAGGCGGATCGATCAGCGTCAGCCCGCGGCGCGCGGCGGGCGGCAGGAACGCGCGGATGGCCGCGTAGCCGTCGCGCAGGTGCACCGCCACGCGCGGGTCGCCGCCGAGATGGGCGCGCAGGCCGGCCGCGTCCTCGGGGTGCAGCTCGCAGGCGACGGCGCGGTCCTCCGGCCGCAGCAAGGCCGCGATCAGGGCGGGCGAGCCGGGATACAGGCCGAGCGACCGTACCAGGCCCACGTAGTCGGCCAAAGCAGGCGGCGTGTCGTCCATCAGCCGGAAGATGCCGCGTGCGGCCTCGCCAGTGCGGCGGGCCGGTGTGTCGTCCAGGTCGTAGCGGCCCAGGCCCGCGTGGGTGTCCAGCACGAAGAACGGCTTGTCCTTGCGGGCCAGCGCGCGCAGCACCCACACCAGCACAGCGTGCTTCAGGCAGTCGGCCGCGTTGCCGGCGTGGTAGGCGTGGCGGTAGTTCATGGATATCGACGGCCTGGAGATAAGGACGGCCAGGGGCTCTGCCCCTGGACCCCGCTAAGGACAAGTCCTTAGAACCTCTTCATAAGAAGATCCTAACGAACGGGGGTCTGGGGCCTCAAGGCCCCAGCGGGGTTTGGGGCAGAGCCCCATTCTTCCTATCGTCCAAAGGCCACCGAGGTCGAGGCGGCGCGTCCATCCCACTCACCAACCCCAGCCGCAACCGCTCGATCCCGGCCCAGGCCACCATCACCGCGTTGTCCCCACACAGCCGCAACGGCGGTGCCACCAGCCGCACGCCGCGCGCCGCCGCCAGCGTGCCGAGACGGGTGCGTAGCGCCTGGTTGGCGGCCACCCCGCCTGCCACCACCAGCAGCCCGGCTTCCGGCGTCATCGCCAGCGCGTGGCTCACCCGGTCAGCCATAACGTCGGCCACGGCATCCTGGAAGCCGGCAGCCATGTCGGCCGCGTCCTGCGTGGGCAACGGGCCGGCGGGGTAGGCGGCCAGCAGGCCGGCCACCGCCGTCTTCAGGCCGGAAAAGCTGAAATCGCAGCCGGCGCGGCCGAGCAGCGGGCGGGGCAGGGCGAAACGCCGTCCGTCGCCGTTGGCCGCCAGCCGTTCCAGCGCCGGGCCGCCTGGCCAGCCCAGCCCAAGCAGCTTGCCCACCTTGTCGAACGCCTCGCCCACCGCGTCGTCGATGGTGCCGCCCAACCGGCGATAGGCGCCCACGCCGTCCACCGCCAGCAACTGGCAGTGCCCGCCCGAGACCAGCAGCAGCAAGTAGGGGAACGCAGCCCCCTCCGGCGCCAGCCCCGGCAACCGGGCGGTCAGCGCGTGCGCCTCAAGGTGGTTCACCGCCACGAACGGCGCCCGCACCGCCATGGCGATGCCCTTGCCGATGCCGGCGCCCACGATCAGCCCGCCGATCAGCCCTGGCCCGGCGGTGGCCGCTACGCCGGCCAGCGCGCCGAACGTCAGCCCGGCCCGGTCCACCACCTGGGCCACCAGGCCGGGCAGGTGGGCCAGGTGGGCGCGCGCCGCCACCTCCGGCACCACCCCGCCGAACGCCGCGTGCTCCTGCTGGCTCAGCACCGCCTCGGCCAGCACGGCGCCGTCGGCGGCCAGCACCGCCGCCGCGCTCTCGTCGCACGAGGACTCGATGCCCAGCACGGGGCCCGAACTCCAGCTCACTTCCGCGCGTCCGCGGCAACCCAGCCATGCCGGCCGCCCGCCGCCCTGGGCAAGCGCCGTCCGGTCCCCAATCCCACACAGTCTTTCCACAGCATGCCAGGGGTAATAGGACATCGCGATGACCGCCGCCCACCCCCCTCCCGCCGCCTTGGTCTTCACCGAGGGTGGCTGCCCGGTGCCCGTCCGCACCGGACCGCACGCCCGCAGGCCGCTGCCGCTGCGCGTCGGCAGCCGCGCCTCTCCCCTGGCGCTGGTGCAGACCCGCGCTTTCCTAAGCCAGATCGCGCATTTCTGCCCGGTGCTGCGCGCGCCGGGCGACCCGGACGACACGCCGGTGTTCGCCGAGCACGCCATACGCACCACCGGCGACGCGGTGCAGAACCGCCGCCTGGCCGAGATCGGCGGCAAGGGCCTGTTCGCCAAGGAGATCCACGAGGCGCTGATGGACGGCCGCATCGACATGGCCGTGCACAGCCTGAAGGACCTGGAGACCACGCTGCCGCCCGGCATCGTGCTCGCCTGCACCCTGGCGCGCGAGGACGCGCGCGACGTGTTGGTGCTGCCGTCGGGCGCCGCCGTGCCCGACCCGGAGGCGCCGTTCGCGGCGCTGCCGCCGGGCGCGCTCGTCGGCACCTCCTCGGTCCGCCGTCAGGCGCAGATGCTGCACGTGCGGCCGGACCTGCAGATCGGCCTGATCCGCGGCAACGTGCAGACCCGGCTGGACCGGGTGGCGCAAGGTGACTTCGCCGCCACGCTGCTGGCGCTGGCCGGCCTGCGCCGCCTGGGGCTGGACGGGAGGGCCAGCCTGATCCTGCATCCGGACGTGATGGTGCCGTCCGCCGGCCAGGGCATCGTCGGCGTCACCATCCGGGCGTCCGACACCGAGCTTCGCGCCCTGCTGGCCAGCATCGAGGACCCGGTGGCCCGAGCGGTGGCCACCGCCGAGCGCGCAATGCT
Organism: uncultured Acetobacteraceae bacterium; assembly: GCA_964242595.1. Taxonomy (GTDB): domain Bacteria; phylum Pseudomonadota; class Alphaproteobacteria; order Acetobacterales; family Acetobacteraceae; genus BOG-908. The sequence goes on from CAXTBC010000021.1 coordinate 53,968, forward strand.
GGCCGTGCTGGACGGCAGCTGCCACACGCCGATCGGCGGCCACGCCCGCATCCGCTCGGGCGGCATGCTGCGCCTGACCGGTCTGGTGGCCAGCGAGGACGGGACGTTCCTGTTGAAGCGCAGCCTGGAGGGTTTGCCGGCGGACGCGGCGCGGCTGGGGGCGGAGCTGGGCGCTAGCTTGAAGGCGGACAGTCCGGCGTTTGTGTTTGCGGAGTAAGGCAAGGCGTTCTTTTTCGAAAAAAAGAACCAAAAAGCTTTTGCTCCCTGTCGGGCCGTGCGGAACGGTGCGCGCTACACGACCAAAGGCCTTGCTTTCTTGACCCTTCAGGTCCTGGTCACCCGGCCGGCTGCTGACGCCCCGGAGCTTGCGGTGCGCCTGCTTGCCATGGGCTACGAGCCCGTCATCGCCCCTTTGCTCGACATCGTCGTCCGTCCGATCGCCACCCTGTCCGGCGTGCAGGCCACCCTGGCGACCAGCCGCAACGCCATCCCGGCCCTGCGGCCGGCCGGCCGGCTTCTGGCGGTAGGCGACGCCACCGCCGCCTGCGCCCGGGCGCACGGCTTTGCCGAGGTGGAAAGCGCGGACGGCGACGCGGCACGGTTGGCCGAGCTGGTGACGCGGCGCTGCGACGCGCGGGCAGGGCCGCTGTTGCTGGCGGCCGGCGCCGGTCAGGGCCACGCGCTGGCCGCCACCCTGCGCGCGCGCGGCTTCCGCGTGGTCCGCCGCGTGGGCTACCGGGCGCGGCCGGCGCGCCGCCTGCCGCCCGCCGCCTTGCAGGCCATCGGCGGCGGCCAGCTTCACGCCGCCCTGTTCCTCTCGGCAGAAACCGCAATGTGTTTCGTGCGTCTTCTGCCACCGGAGTGCAGTGCCATGCTGACGACGGTGAGCGCCCTGGCTATCGGGACTTCGACCGCCGGCGCGCTGGACGCCTTGCCCTGGCTGCGGATATGTCGCGCCGCTACCCCCACTCTCGACGGTGTCCTGGCCCTATTATGAGCGAGCATGATCCAGACGCGGCCGGCCCGGAGCCGCGCGGCCTCTTCGACGGACCCAAGGTGATCGATCACCATCCCGGCTCCGACCCGGCTCCCGTCGTCGTCGCCAGGCGCCGGGGCGGCACGCCGCTGCCGCTGACCCTGCTGCTGACGGCGGGCCTGGGCGGCGCGGGCTACTGGGCGTGGTCCCACCCTATGGCGGCACCCCCGGCGCGGCAGGACACCCAGCTCGGCGAGCAGCTGCGCGCCGTGGCGGGCCGGGTGGACGCGCTGGAGAAGCACAACGGCGCCGAGGCCGGCGACGCCGCCGCCGAGCAGACCAAAAGGGTTGATGCTCTATCCGCGCGGGTGGACACGCTGGCCGGCAAGCAGGACCAGATGCAGGCCGAGGCGGCCAAGGCGGTGGAGATCGCCGGCCAGAAGACGCCGTCCGCCGACGGCGCCGCGCCACCGCCCGACCAGACGGCCAAGGAGGTGCCGGGCCTGATCGCCCAGCAGAAGTCCTCCGACGCCGCCGAGGTCAACCATGCGCCGGGCCAGGCTACCGTGGCACCCGGCACGGCGCTGGCCGGGCAGGGCGTCACCCCCGACGCAGCGTCGAACGGCGCGGCGCTGGCCGGACAGAAGACCGCGCTCGACTCGCTGGAGCAGCGCGTGGCCAAGCTGGAGGCCAGCCCGCCGCCGCCCGCACAGCCGGTCGCCCCGGCTGCGGCGCCCGACGCCGACGCCGAAAAGGCGCTGCAGACGGCGCAGCAGGGCGACGCTGCCGCGCTGGCCGCGCTGGGCGACCGCCTGGCCAAGCTGGAGCAGGCCTCCGGACAGGTACAGTCCCAGGACGCCGAAGCGCAGAAGGCCCAGCAGCAGGCGCTGCAGGCCCAGCAGGGTGACGCTACCGCGCTGGCCGCGCTGACCGAACGCCTCGGCAGGCTGGAGCAGGCCTCCGGCCAGGTGCAGTCCCAGGACGAGACGGTGCAGAAGGCGCAGGCCGACAGCACCGCCACCTTGGCCACGCTGGCGGGCCGGGTGGAGAAGCTGGAGCAGGGCGCAGGGCAGGCGCAGGGCGCGGCGAGCGGGGCGGCGCGCGACGCCACCCGCGCGATCCAGCTGCAGGCCGCCGCCGCCGCGCTGCAGGCGGGCCAGCCGCTGGGCGCGATCGCCGGCGCGCCCCCGGCACTCAGCCGCTACGCCACCGTCGCCCCGCCCACCGAGGCAGGCCTGCGCGCCGAGTACCCGCGCGTGGCCGACTCGGCGCGTGCCGTGAGCCAGACCGACACAGCGCACAGGTCGTTCGTGGACCGTGCGCTGGCTCGGCTGCAGCAGAGCGTGGTGGTGCGGCAGGGCGACCACGTGGTGGTGGGTGACCCCGCCGCCGGCGTGCTCGCCCGCGCGCAGGACAGCGTGCTGGCCGGCGACCTGAAAGGCGCCGCCGACACGCTCGGCGGCCTGACAGGACCCGCCGCGGACGCCGTGCGCCCCTGGGTGGCCCAGGTGCACGCGCTGCTGGCGGCCCGGGCGGCGCTGGGCGCGCTGGCGGCGGGCGGCTGATGCGCGCCATCCTGCTGATCCTGCTGTTCGCCGCCGCTGCGGTCGGTGCGGCGTGGTGGGTGCAGCATCTGGTCGGCGCCGTGTCGATCCAGGTGGGCGCCACCACTATCCAGGCGCCGCTGAGCGTGGCGGTGCTGGGGCTGCTGCTGTTTGCTGTCGTGCTTTACGTGGTGTTCCGGCTGCTCGCCACGCTGCTGGGCCTGCCAGGCGCCTTCCGCCGCGGCAACGAACGCTCCCGCCGCCGCAAGGGCGACCGTGCGGTGACCGGCACGCTGATCGCGCTGGCCGCGCGCGACCCGGCCGACGCGCGGCGGGAGGCGGCGCGCGCCGCCAAGCTGCTGGGCGAGACGCCGCAGACGCTGCTGCTGACCGCCTATGCCGGCACCATCTCCGGTAACGACGAGGAGGCGGAGGCGGCCTTCACCAAGCTGGCCGAGCGCAAGGACGCCGCCTTCCTGGGCCTGCGCGGCTTGCTCCGGCTGGCCATCGCGCACGAGAACTACCCGCGCGCCGCCCAGCTCGCCCGCGAGGCCGAGGCCGCCCATCCCGGCGCCGCATGGCTGCGCGGCGAGCGCACGCAGCTGGCGATGCGCACCGGCGCCTGGGCCGAGGCGTTGCAGCTGACGCACGACGACGCGCCGAAGGCCGGGTTCGGCGCCGCAGCGGCCGAAGCCGAGGCCGATCCCGCCGCCGCCCACAAGCTCGCCAAGCAGGCCTGGAAGCGGGACCCGGCGTTGCCGGCCGCCGCCATCGCCTACGCCCGCCGCCTGCGCGAGGGCGGCCGCGAAAAGGCCGCGCAGGACGTGCTGCGCCGAAGCTGGGCGGCCACACCCGCCCCCGACTTGGCCGACTTCGCGCTGTCGCCGCAGCCGGACCGCATGGCGCAGCTCCGCGCCGGCACCGAGCTGGTGCGCGGCGCGTCCGAGCACCCCGAAAGCCACCTGCTGCTGGCCCGCCTCTCCTTGGCGGCCGGGCTCACCGGCGAGGCGCAGCGCCACGTGGAGCTGGCGCGCACCGGCGGGCTGGACCAGCGCCGCGTGCACCTGCTGCTGGCCGACATCGCCGAGGCGGAGGGCAACGAGCCGGCCCAGCGTGACGCGCTGCGCGGCGCCGCCATGGCCGCGCCCGACTCAGGCTGGCGCTGCGAGGCCTGCGGCAGCATGCTCGACGGCTGGCACCCAGCCTGCAGCGTGTGCCACACCGCCGGCAAGGTGCGCTGGGGCGTGCCCGGCAGCTTGCACGCCAACACCCCTGCCGTACGCCTTGGCTTCGACGGTGCCGTTTGAGACCGAAGAGTTGCCTAAAAGGTTGACCTCTTAAGAAGGCCAGGGGCTCTGCCCCTGGACCCCGCTAAGGACAAGTCCTTAGAGT
>CAXTBC010000022.1:0-52542 GCA_964242595.1 uncultured Acetobacteraceae bacterium
TGGGGCAGAGCCCCATGCTTGTCTATAGGTCAAAGTTTACGGCCGTTAGTATAAGTTATCCTTGAGGACGGGAACAGGCGGCAAGGCCGGCATTGCGGCCGTTGCCGACGACGCCAGCGCCGGGACGCCGACGGCGAGCGCGGCGGTCAACGGGACGCGCTTGAACATGCTAAGTGCAGATTTCGTCAACCTGATACCAGCCCGCGTTAAGGCCGATTGTTGCGAAGGAAGCAAGATCTTCTTTTTTGAAAAAAAGAAGCAGAAAACTTTTGTCCCTGCGCTGTTTTGGCAGCTTCGATTTTCCTGCAGCACCCGGTTGTTTCAACTGCGGAAAGTAAAAGTTTTTGGTCCTTTTCTTCAAAAGAGGACTGCTTGCCTTTGAATAAGTCAGCCTTAACGGCGGTTGTTACGAGCAGGAAGGTTGCGAAATCCGTCGCGGGCTTATTCCACGCCTAGCCCGCCAGCACCTCGCCGCCCCAACCGCGCACCAGTTCGGCCACCGAAGCCGCCGGCGTCACGTCGATCAGCAGGTCCGGCCGCAACTGCAACAGAGTCTCGGTCTGCGATCCTTCGGCGATCAAGCAGATCAGGTCGACAGACGCCAGCCCGGCCGCCTCGGCCAGCGTACGCTTGGCCAAGTCCGGGTCGTCCGCGGAGGCAGCCTCCACGCCCAGCACCAGCCTGTCGCAGGCGGCGCGTGCGGTGTCCAGGCGGGCACGGTTGAAACGCAGCGGCGAGGTGGTGATCAGCGCGGTGCGCAGGCCCATGCGGCGCCAGCGGTCCACCTGCTCCACGGCTACCTCGGCGGCCACGATCTTGCGCAGCGCCCGGCCTTGCGGCGTCAGCATGGCCACTAGGTCGGTGCCCTGAGCCACCGCCATGCCGGGCTGGCCGGCCGCAACGCCCATGGCCAGGTTGGCCAGGCGCACCGCCACCGGCAGCTTCAACCCGATGGCCATGCTGGCCGCCAGAGCGGAGACCACCGTGTCGGACGAGCCCGACAGGTCGAACACCTCCGACATCGCCGGCGGGACGTGCAGCACGGTATCGGCGCTGACGAGCGAGAGGCCGTCCGCGCCGCGGTTGACTACCACGGCGCCGAACCCGTGTGCCGTCCGCAGCCATCCGGCCGCTGCCGCGATGTGCCGGTCGGTGCTCACGTCCATGCCGGTCACTGTCGCCAGCTCGCGCAGGCTCGGCACCGCCAGGTCGGCGCCGGCGTAGCGGTCGTAGTCCGGGCCGCGCGGGTCCACCACGGTGGGGCGGCCGGCGGCGCGTGCCGCCTCGATGATGCGGGACGGCACGTCGCCGGAGAGCAGGCCCTTGCGGTAGTCCGACAGCACGGTGACGGACGTGGCGGCCAGCGCGTCGCCGGCGATGCGCAGCATGCGCTCGGCCAGCTTGGGGTGTATGGCGCCCGTCACCTCCTGGTCCGAACGCAGAAGCTGCTGGCCACCGGCGATGAAGCGCGTCTTGACCGTGGTGCAGCGGCCGCCTTGAACCAGCAGCCACGGCTCCACGTTCGGCTGGCCGCCGATCAGCCCGGTCAGGTCAGAGCCGGCCTGGTCGTCGCCCACCACGGAGACGAAGGCCACGGCGGCCCCCAGCGCGGTGAGGTTGCGCACCAGGTTGCCCGCCCCGCCGGGCAGCGCCAGCTCGCGGTAGACATCGAGCACGGGGACCGGCGCCTCGGGGCTGATTCGGGCCACGCTGCCGTACACGTAGCGGTCCAGCATGGCGTCGCCGACCACTAGAACGCTGGCCCTGGTCAGGCGCGGGATCGCGTCGGCGAGTTCCGCATCCATGACAGGAGTTTCATCTAGGTCCATCGGGCCATGCGTAACGGCCTGGGAAAGTTGAAGCAAGCGCGTTTTTGGGCTTTTCAGTCCCTGGCAGACGGTTCCAAGACGAACCAAACGAGCTATGCTGAGCCTGATGCCCAGCTTGCCGTCAGGCCGTCAGGAAACGCAGGCGGTTGCCCTCAAGCACCAGGCAGGTGAGCGCGCCGCCGAGCGCGGCGCCGGTGTCGATGCCGATGCGGTTCGGGCGGACCACCGGGGTGGCGCCGGGCGTGTGGCCGTGCACCACGACGAACGGGTGCTTGTCCATGCTGGAGAGGAACGGCTCGCGTATCCACAGCAGGTCGTCCGGGTTCTGCCGGTAGATCTTGCGACCGGGCCGTATGCCGGCATGGACGAACAGGTAGCCGCCTTCCTGGTGGGTGAGCGGGCGTGTCTTGAGCCATTGGCGGTGCGCCAGCGGCACAAACTGGCCCCACTCGGCCAGGCCCGCCTCTTCGGGCACACGGTAGCTCTCCAGCGTTGTGTTGCCGCCGTTCTCCAGCCAGCTCTCTGCCACCCGGCCGTTACCCGAGAGGGCGGTCAGCATCATGACCTCGTGGTTGCCCTGCAGGTCGACGCGCCGCGTCACTGGCGGGGCCACCGTGCCGGTCAGCAGCCAGATCACGCCGGCGCTGTCCGGTCCGCGGTCGATGTAGTCGCCCAGGTGGACCAGCACGCTCTCGCGCGCCGGGTGGGCGGCCAGGTCGGCGGTGATCGCCCAGTGCAGCGTCACGAGCCGGTCAACGCAGCCATGCACGTCGCCCACGGCGTAGACGCGCAGGCCCGGTCGCAGGGTTGCAGGCGCTAACGAGAGTTCAACCATGTGGGTGCAAGACTACACGGGATGCATATCGGCGGGAAATATCGGGTTCCAGAGAGCGGACAGGCGGGCGCGGTGCCGAGCGGGCACCTCGCTGGCCGTGCGGCGTCACTGCCGGCCGGCACGGCGTGGCCGCTGCCTGGCGCTGATGTCGTCCCGGCTCGCCTCCCTCAGCTGACGGGTGCCGAGCGGCAGTTGAACGAGGCGTGCGAGCGGGCGGGGCGTAACCCGGCGGGCAAGCGGGTGCTCGTGCTACACCTCTCGCGCGTGGGAGCGCCGCGGGACTACCACGTCCGCGTAGCCCGCGTGCTGATGGGCGACTGCGCCCAGCGTTTCGGCGGCCAGGTGTTCGCGCTCGCCAACCACGACCTTGTGCTGCTCTGCCACGAGGCCGGCCAAGGCCAGGCCGCCGACGCCCACGCGCCCGCCCGCCTCCCTGCGCGTCTGGCCAAGCTGTTCGCGGTGGACGTGCCCGATCCGGCGCGGCTGACGACGCTGTGGCGGCTGGACGAGGATGCAGGCGAGGTCGCCGCTTTCCTCTCGGCTCGGGCAGGCGCCGCGCTGACGATCCCGCCCGCCATCTCACGCGGCCAGCCCGTCAGCCTGGCCGGGTTGCAGGAGATCATCGCCAAGGCGCCGTTACCCGGCCTGATGGTGCAGCAGACCGGCCTCTCGCTGGGACCGGACCGCGCGCGGCCGCTGGCCGTGCGGCTCGCCCCTGCCTTCCGGGAGGTGTCAGTCGACTTGGCGGGGTTGCGGCTCGAGCCGCTGATCAGCCATGCCCTGGGCGACCCGTTCCTCTCGCGCCACTGCGCGGCGGCGCTCGACCTGCGGCTGATTCAGCTCCTGCAAGATGACTTGGCCGGGCGCGCACGCTTGCTGCGGCCGGCGTCCTACCCCGGCGTGCCGCTGCTGCTGACGCTCGGGCTGCGCGCCATCGTCTCGCCGGGATTCGCAGCACTGGCCCGGCGGGCTGCATCCGGCGGGTTGCCGCTGTGGGTTGCCGTGCCGCTGCTGGAGGCGACGGCCGAGCTGGAGTTGCTGGACCACGCGCGCGGCGTGCTGCGGCTGACCGGATGCCAACTTGCGGTTAACCGGGTGGACCCGGCGGTGCTCGGCCTCGTGCGGCTGGAGGCGTTGCGGCCGGAGTTCGTGGTGCTGCCGTGGGGTGCACGGCTGCGGCAGGACGTGGCCGAAGCCGCCGGCCTTGCGGAGCTGCTGCGCACCGGTGCGGCGCAGCCGGTGCTGGCCGGGGTGGACGGCGAGCCGGCGCTGGCCTGGGGACAGGCGCAGGGCATCGGCTTGTTCGCCGGGCCGTTCCTCGACCACGTCCAGGGGGCGATGCGCATGCAGCGCTGCCACAGCGCAGCTGCCTGCACGCTGACACAATGCGCAAGCCGCGCAGCAGCGCTTGCGGCGCCGGGGCGCGTCGGCTGCGCCAACCCCGCGCTGCTGTCCGAAGGCGCAGGGGCCGGTCCATGACCCAGGCGGCAGGGCTGCGCGACGTGCTGGCGCAAAGCCAGCGTTCCGGCACCCCACGGCGGGCCGTGGTGCTGCATGCGGACCGCCTGCCGCCCGGCTTGGGCAAGCCGCACCACCTGCGGCTGGCCCGAGAGGCGCTGGCCAGTTTGGCCGGCGCGGACCGGGCGCAGGCGTTCGACCTGCCGCAAGGCCGTCTCGCCATTGTCTGGCGCGGGCCTGGCGAGCGTGAGCTCGCCCACGCCCGCGTGGCGCTAGGTCACCTGCTGGCAGGCCAGCCGGAAGGCACCGCACCGCCGGTGGGCGAGCTGCTCACCCTGTACGACCTGCCGGCACAGGCGGCCTGGCTGCTCGATGAGATTGCCGAGGAGGAGATGCCGGCGGCGTGCGGGCCGCCGTTGCAGCCGCTCGATGCCGGCCAGCTGGCACGCCTGGAAACACGCCTGGCCCAGGCCGACCTGTCGCGTTTCGCCCGCTGGCGTCCGGTCATGCGGCTGGGGTCCAAGGGCGGGCTCGCGTGGGAACAGCGCTTCTTTTCCCTGCACGACGTAGCAGCCAGCCTGTGCCCGGAGCACGACCTGAAAGCCGATCCATGGTTGTTCCGCCGGCTGACCCGCACGCTCGACCGTCGCCTGCTGGCGATGCTGGCCGCGCCGCGGGAGCTGCGCGGCTGCGGCACCTTCGCGCTTAACCTCAACGTGGAGACCGTACTTTCCGCGGACTTCGTGAGCTTCGACGAGGCGCTGCCGCTGGCGCTGCGCGGCGAGGTAATCCTGATGCTGGATCTCGCCGACATGCTGGCCGATCCGGACGGCTTCGCGTTCGCCCGCGGCTTCGCGCAGGCACGCGGCTACCGCCTTGCGCTCGCCGGCGCCAGCCTGCCGGCGCTGCGCTTCCTGGACGCGGCCGCCGCCGGGCTGGACTACGTGCACGTCGCCTGCTCGGCCGAGCTGATGGCCGCGCCGGGTGCGGCCGTGACGCTGGCGGGCGCCGCGCGGATCGTGCTCGGCAACCTAGACAGGGCTGAGGCGGTGGACTGGGCCGTGCGCCACGGCTTCGGCCTGGGCAGCGGCAGCGCGGTCAACCCCTAGCCCAACGCGGGCTCGGCCACTGGCCAGGCCTCGGCGGGCTGCTGCCTGGCGTCGAGCAGCAGGCGCAGCTTGCCGGTCACGCAGGACAGTGCGTCCGCCTGGTCGCCGCCTTGCACCACCTGCTCCGCACTTAACGCCAGGCGCAGGCCGCCCAGCGCGTGGCTACCTAGCTGCACCGGCTGGCCGACCTGGCACAGCGTGGCCGCCAGTTGCGTGCCGGCGTGGCCGGGCGTCCTGTCGGAAACGTCCTCCTGCAACGCCTGGTAGACCGGGCGCAACTGCTCGGCGCTCATCCAGCCCGCTTCGTTGCGCACCGCGAAGGTGAACACGCTGCGCCTGTCCGACCAGCCCATGCCTGGCGGCTGCGGCGCGGTAACCAGGCGGAGCCGGCGGTCCTGCCGCAGGGCGTTGCGGATTGCCGCGCCGAGCGTGTCCAGGCGCGCGGCGGCGTCGCCCGCCGTCAGGGCGCGGAAGGCGGTCATCGCGTGCAAGGCGGCGGTCCAGCGCAGCAGCAGCCCGGGACAGAGGCGAGAGCCCACGCCCGCCTCCAGCCTTGCGTAGCCCGCCAGGCCCGCCGGCACGCGGCCGTTCGCAGCGATGCGGGACAGCCGGGCGCGGGGGAACAGCACGGCACCGCAGAACCCGGGGGCCGCGAAGAACTTCGATCCCGTGACGAGCACCGGGAAACCCTGCTGCAGGTACCAGCGGACCAGCGCCGGCTCGATCCGGGCCTGGCAGGCATCGATGACGATGTCGAGCGAGGCGCCGAACCGTGCCGCCAGCCGCAGCAGGGTGGCGCGGTCGGGAGCGGCAAGCCCGGTTTTCGAGCCGTCGATGGCGTGCAGGACGACACGGCCGCCCGGCAAGGCCGCCTCGATCGCGGCGGTGCAGGATGCGGCCAGCTCGGCCGCGGTGAACGGCGTTCCGGCCGCATCGCGCAGTGCGATGGTGGCGAGGCGGGGCGCCTGCGACAAGCCGTCCAGCACACCGCCCTTGGAGACCGTGTGACCTGTCGGAGCCACGCCTGCGAAGTGCCGGCCCTGCACCGCGTCCGGCACGCCGCTGCCGGTCTCTGCCGGGCTGACAAGCAGGCTGGTCATCGCCGCCCCGTCATGTTCGGCAGCCAGCAGTCCGGTCACGACGAGCGCAGCGTCGGTGCCCGAGGCGGTCAGCACCGCGTGGGCAAGGTCGGCCACGTCGAAATGCGCGAGGATGAGGGCGGCGGCGCGCTCGCTCGCCTGCGCGAGCGCCACCTGCGGACCGTGCACTAGGGCGTTGGCGATCAACCCGCGCCGCGCCTGGTCGGCGGCGACGAAGGCCTCGTCCGACAGGCTGGACGCCGTGCAGGAGGCGAAGCCCACCACGTGCGGCCTGGGCCAGGGTGCACAGCCATAGCGGTTGAGGCCGGTGGCCGGGTCTAGCGTCAGCCGGTCGTCGCCGCCGCTGGCCAGCAGGTGTTCGGTGGCCAGGGCGAACGGCCAGGCGGCGCGCAGGCAGGCCCACTCCGCCGTGGTCAGGCGCGAGACCTGGCCGGCGGGTGCGGGCAGGTCGGCCACGAGCGCGGCAGGGTCGGGCATGGCGGCCCTGAACGGCGCAAGCCGGCTCTCCGGCCAGGCCTCGTCACCCCTGCCGGTGCGGCCGGGCGCCGGCTGGCTGGCTGCCGCGCGCGCGGCGAGGATGACTGCCACCGCAGGCGTGATCCCGGGCATCGCGTGCAACCGGGCGGCCTCGAACCGGTAACGCTGCAGGAAGGGTGATGCGGTGGCGTGGTCCCCGACCCTGCCTACGGCGTCCGCAGCTAGGTGGTGGCGTTGCAGCGCGCGCAGGGCCGGATGTTGCGCCGCGCGGCTCGGCGGGGCCGTTGCGGCCTCTGGCAAGTTCATCCCTGTCCCGTTCCGGTGGTGCCGCCTGGCCTGGCATAGTCAAACTGGCCCATCGCGCAAAGGGCTTCGCTTGGTCAACTGTGGCGGTGGATCAATGGGTACTAGGAAGAAGGCCTTCTTTTTCGAAAAAGAAGCAAAAGCTTTGTTCAGGGGGATTGTTCTGTCCGGCCTACAGCGAGCGTGCGGCCTTTGGACGACGCGCCATCAGCAATCGTGGCGGCCGGAGGAGACACAATCCTGGACGGCGCCGGCGTTGCCCAGGCGGTGAACCAGCCAGAGGCTGCCTGCGACGAGGACAGCCAGCAACGCCAGCGCAACCAGGCGGCCGCGCAGATTGTTGGGCGGTGGTTCCGTCACCACCGCCCGTTCCGCCCCGTTATGTAGGCCCGTGAGGACAAGCTGCGCTCAGCCTTGCTCAGTGGTGGAAGCCGCCCGGGTTGCCGACGCCGCCACGGCCGCCGCCACCGCCGCCGTGGAAACCGCCATACCCGCCCCCCCAGCGGCCGCCGCGGAAGCCGCCACCCCAACCGCGATTGTAGAAGCCGCCGCCGTAGCCGTAGCCGCCACGATAGAAGCCGCCGCCCCAACCGCCTACGAACACCCCCGTGCCCAGATAGCCGGGGTAGCCGTAGCCGTAACCGCCATAGGGATAGCCACCCCCGTAATAGCCGCCGCCGTAACCGCCATATCCGCCGTAGTAGCCGGGGTAATAGCAGCCGCCGAGCGTGGTTGCCGCCGCGAGGGCGACCGGCAGGGCCGCCCGGCGTAGAATGCGTCCAATCATCAGAAGTCTCTCCCTCTCCGCCGGGGTCCCGGCCCAATGCTGACTTCCAGATTAGGCGCTCCCTCCGCCAAGTCAGGGGGTATTCGGCGATTTCGGTGCGGAGTCACACTATGTCACTGCCGCAACCGCCCTTCGTTACGTGGCGTTACCCCGCCCGACCTGATCCCGCCATCTTCCTGCAGTTATTGGGTAGCAGGCGAAACGGTCGCCAGTGCCAATGGAGTAGACTCGAATGCGTTCTCATACCCGGCTGATGCGAATGGGAGTCTGGCTGGCCACCACCAGCCTGTCGCTCACCACGGCCTTGTCCGCCTTGGCCCAGCCTGCGGCCCCTCCTGGCCAAGCCCAGCCGGGTGCGGACCTGGCGGGCGACCAGGGCAGCGACCCGCCTGCGCTGGCCGGCCGCGTGGCCGCAATCACCGGTTCGGTATCGTTCCACACCAGTAGCGAGACGCAGTGGAGCGCCGCCACGCTGAACTACCCTGTGACCAACGGCGAGGCCTTCTGGACCGAGCCGCAGGCGCAGGCGACGCTCGAGATCGCCGACGATCGCATGGTCCTGGCCGCCTCGACCGAGCTGGACGTGAGCGAGCTGGACGTCAACCAGTTCACCACCACGGCCGCCCAGGGCGCGGTGTTCCTGCAGCTCAGCAGCCTGCCGCAAGGCCAGAACGTGACGATCAACACGCCCCGCGGCGCGGTGACGATCACCGCCGTTGGCCGCTACGAGATCGTGGCCGGCGACACCAACGACGCGACGACGGTGAGCGTGGTGGAAGGCGCCGCCCACGTGGCGGCGACCGACTTGTCGCTCGACATCGGGCCGCAGCAGACCGCCACCATCGGCGGCACCGACACGCTGCAGGGCTCGGTGGGGCCGTTGCAGGAGGATGCGTTCCTGCACGGCCTGCTGAGCGCGCCCGCGCATCGCGCCTTCGCGGCCGGCGTGCCGCGCCAGGTGCAGTACATGACCGGTGCCGACGACCTGCAGACCTACGGCTCGTTCACCCAGTCCGCCCAGTATGGCCAGGTCTGGTACCCGCGTGACGTGGCCAGCACCTGGGCGCCGTACCGGGACGGTCACTGGTCCTACGTGCAGCCCTGGGGCTGGACGTGGGTGGACAACGCGCGCTGGGGTTTCGCGCCCTTCCACTACGGGCGCTGGGTGCAGGTGGAGAACCGCTGGGGCTGGGTGGCCGGTGGCGAGGAGCAGGCCGTCGCGGAAGCTTCGCCCTACCCTGTCTACTCGCCGGCCCTTGTCAGCTTCGTCGACGTCGGGGTGGCCGGCGTAGGCGTCGGGCTCGGCGTGGGCTTCGGCGGCGGCGGCGGTTACGCGCCGGCGTGGATCCCGCTCGGGCCGCGCGAGCCCTACTATCCCTGGTATCACTGCCAGCCGAGCTACTTCTCCAGGCTGAACACGCCTTACGGCGTGCCGCGGACGATCATCGAGCGCGGCCCCACCTACATCAACAACGAGCGTGACGTGAACATCACGCGGAACGTGTTCATCAACCAGCGTGCAGCCACCGTGATCCCGGCCGCCGCCTTCGCGCGCGGCCAGCCGGTTGGCTCGTTCGGCCGGCCGCTACCGGTGGCCGACCTGGCCCGTGCCCGTCCGCTCGTCGGCCGGCTCGCCGTCGCACCCACGCAGCAGACCCCCAACCTGCCGCCGGCGGCAGCACGGCGCTACAACGTGGCACTGCCGGCCACCCCGGTGCAGCGCGTGGCGGCCGGCCCGCGGATCGAGGCGGCCGGCGCGCAGCCGCGCGCGGTGCCGCAGTTGCGCCGGGCCGCGCCCCCGCCCGGGGTGCGCGTGGTTCCGGCAGCCCAGGTGCGCAACGGGCCTGCGCAGGGGGCAAACCCTGCCCTCGCCAACCCGCGCCAGAACGCGCCCGGAGCGGGACGTGACCTGCGTTCCGGAGCGGCACGCGGCCAGCTTCCCGGAGCGGCACGCGACCAGCGCCCAGGAGCGGCACGCGACCAGGGTGCGGCAGGCGCGCCACGCGTCGGCGGGCCGGAGGCCGGACGTCCTTTGACCGGTCCGGGCGCGGCACGCACCCCGGCCGGCCTGCCGGCGTTGCGTGGTCCCGGTACAGCCCGGCCCGACGCGAGAGCCGCGCGGCCTGACCTGCAGCCGGCCGGCGAGCCAAGGGGCGCAGCGCGCCAGCCGGGGGCGGCGGCACCAGCCGGGGGTGTCCCGCCCGCCGGCACGCGTCCGGGCGGCGGGTTATCGCCGAGCGGGCGGCCGGTCATCGGGGCGCCGCGTGCGGCCGAGCCCGGGCGCCCGGCAGAGGCCACGCGGCCAGCGGCAGGGGCGAGGCCGGAGACGGCTCCGCAGCTGCGCCAGCCCGCGCAGGCGCCAGGCACGCGTCCGGTGGAGGCGCCGCGTCCCGGCGCGTCGGCACGGCCCGAGCTCCGGACGCCCGGCACCCCGGCGGAGCGGTCCACGCCCGAACCGGCAGCCCGCCGCACGGAGCCTGCGCGGACTGCGCCCGAGGCGGCCCCACGCCAGGCGGCTCCGGCACCACGGCCGGCCGCACCTCGGCCCGAGCCGCGGCCTGTGCCGCGAGTCGAAGCGCCGCGCCCGGCGCCACGGCCGGAGGCACCGCGTCCCGCACCTCGGGCGGAAGCACCTCGCGTGGAGGCGCCGCGCCCGGCGCCACGGCCGGAGGCACCACGCCCCGCACCTCGGGTGGAAGCACCTCGTCCCGCACCCCGCGCCGAACCCGCCCGGCCGGCCCCGCGACCCGAGCCACCCCGTCCCGCGCCTGCAGCACCCCGCCCCGAGCCGCGTCCGGCCCCGCCGGCCCACCCGGCGCCAGGCAAGAAGGAGCCGCCGAAAGGTTAACCGAACGCTCGCCCGGGACGTCAGTCCCGGGCGAGCATCGCCCGGGCTGCGGCGCAAATCTGCGATGGGAGGTAAGGCTTGCCAATGACCATCTCGCGCGCCGGATCGATGATCCCCACCCGGTCCGGCCGGCCTGTCATGTAGATGATGGGCAGGATGAGGTTTTCCGCGCGCACGGCCTCGGCCAGCGCGCGGCCGTCCAGGTTGCCGGAGAGCTGCATGTCCGTCAGCAAAAGGCGGATCGAGGGGTCTGAACGGAGCTGGACCAGAGCCGCCTCGCCGCTGTCGGCCTCGATCACCGTGAACCCCTCGCCCTCCAGCGACTCGGTCAGCGTCATCCTGATCAGAAAATCGTCCTCGACGACGAGTATGCGTCTCTCAGTCATGCTGATGCTGCTATCCCGGTCCGCTCGCGCCACGATCGGGCTGAAATGCCCTGAACGCGCAGAGAACACAACGACCTTGCGGCGCGCCTGCCACAGGTCACCCGCCCCGAACAAGGGCTGGCCTGGGCATAGGGCGCATGTGCTATCGTAGGCCCATCATGATCGACCCGTTCTCGATGCTCGCCGGACACATCCACGAAGCCGTCGTGCTGCCCCTGCTCTACCGGCTGGACATGATGGAGTGGGACGACATCGCCTTCGGCTGGGTGCTGTTCGCGCTCTACGGCGTGGCCCAGGTGGTGCTGATGCTGACGATATGTTGGCCGATGGAGCGCTGGGCCCGGTTGGAACGCTGGCCGGATCAGAAGGCAGTGACGGTGGACATCTTCTACACCCTGCTCTCGCGCATCGGGGTGATGCCGCTGGTCACCTTCGTCCTGTTCTACCAGCTGCAGGTATGGCTGAGCGGCGTGCTGACCGATCACGGCTACGTGCCGCCCACGCTGGAAGGCCTGGTGCCGTTCCTGATGGGCCGCCAGGCGCTCACCTTCGTCATCTACGTGCTGATCCTGGACTGCGCGGATTACTGGCGCCACCGCCTCAGTCACAATTTCCGCTGGTGGTATGCGCTGCACGCGGTGCATCACGCGCAGCGGCAGATGACCTTCTGGTCGGACGACCGCAACCACGTTGCCGACGATGTCATCGCGTTCTGCTGGTTTCTGGTGATCGGCCTGCTGATCGGCATCCCGCCGATGCAGTTTCCGCTCATCATCCTGTTGCTGCGACTGCTGGAGAGCATGAGCCACGCCAACGCGCGGGTCAGCTTCGGCTGGCTGGGCGACCGTCTGCTGATCTCGCCACGGTTCCACCGCGCACATCATGGCTTGCGCGCGGCGGGCCAGCGTAGCTGCAATTACGGAGCGATCTTCCCGTTTTGGGACATGATGTTTGGTTCGGCCGATTTCGACCGCGCGTATGCCCGGACGGGCGACCCTTCGGCCGAGGAGGCGATGGCCACAGGAAGCTGGCGGGAGCAGCAGGCGGCGGGGTTCAGGCGCCTGATGCGGCGGCCGAAGAGGAAGCAGGCCTTTTTTTTCTAAACAGCTGGGGTCTTTACATTAGGCGAGCATGGGGCTCTGCCCCAAACCCCGCTGAGGCCCCGAGCCCCAGACCCCGGTCTATCTAGAAACTTATGATAGGTTCTAAGGATTTGTCCTTAGCGGGGTCCAGGGGCAGAGCCCCTGGCCTTCCTTGCCAATGATGATTCAAGGCACCAGAATCACTTCCGCCACCACCCCTTCTTGGCCGGCGAGGTCACCTCCGCGCTGCCGACCAGCACAGGCGCGATCACCGGTCCAGCAACAGGCGTGGGCTCAGTCGCCTCCACGACCGCGTCGGTTTCCGGAGACGGCTGCGGTACCTCGGCCGGCATGCGCGCAACCGGGTTCAGCTCTGCATGCTCCAGGGCGTCGAAGATGTCCATGCCCGCCAGAGCAAACGGGTCGGCAGGCGTAGGGCCGGAGTAGGGAACGTAGGCCGGCTCGGCCTGGGCGGAGGGGACGTGGACCGGTGCCTCGCTGTCGGCCGGAGCCGCGTCCTCCTCTCCCGGCTTGCGCCGGCGCCGTCCGCCACGCCGGCCGCGCTTGGCGCGAACCGCCTCGCCGTCGCCTTCCGGTGGGGCAGACGGCTCGGCGTCGGCCGGCATGGTCGCGACCGTATCGCCTGCAGCCGCCTCCACCGCGGACGCCTCAGAGCCAGCTTCGAGCGCCTCATCATGGCCAGGCACCGGAACTGGCTCCTGCTGGAACACCGCGTCGGGCACGTCCGGCTGTTCGGCACCCTCCGGCAGCGGGGCTGCGGTTTCGGCACTCACGCCGTCCTCACGCCGGCCGCCACGCCTGCGGCGGCGCCTGCGGCGGCGGCGCTGCTCGCCTTCGGCCGCGGTCTCGCCGGGCACATGGTCGGCATCGGTCGTGAAGTCGCCCGAAGGTGACGCGCCGATCTCGGGCGCGGCGGCCTCGGCGGCGGGCTGGAACACCACATCGTCCTCGTCCTCGGCGATGTCGGCCTCGCTCGCGTCGTCCTCCGGCATCGGCTGCGGCGCGAGCACCTGCGGTGCTGCGTCCTGCGGCATGGCGGCGCGCAGCCGGTCGATCCGGGTCTGCGCCGGCAGCAGGCTCTCGTCCGGCGCGAAGCACACGCGCATGGCGTAGCGCGCCTCGATCTCGGTCAGCCGCTCGCGCTTGTTGTTGAGGATGTAGAGCGCGGTCGAGCTGGCCACGTGGACCAGGATCTCGGCGGCGCGGCGCTTGCCGCCCTCCTCCTCGATCTCGCGCAGCACGTGCAGGGCCGCGCTCTCCGTGCTGCGCACGTGGCCGGTGCCGCCGCATTGCGCGCAGACGTTCAGGCTGGTCTCGGCCAGCGACGGGCGCAGGCGTTGCCGGCTGAGCTCCAGCAGGCCGAAATGGCTGATATGGCCGAGCTGGATGCGCGCGCGGTCGTTACGCAGGGCGTCGGCGATGCGGCGCTCCACCATCGCATTGTGCTTCTTCGACTCCATGTCGATGAAGTCGATGACGATCAGGCCGGCCAGGTCGCGCAGGCGCAACTGGCGCGCGGCTTCCTCGGCGGCTTCTAGGTTGGTGCGCAGCGCCGTCTCCTCGATGCCGCGTTCGCGGGTGGAGCGGCCGGAGTTCACGTCGATGGCGACCAGGGCCTCGGTCTGGTTGATCACCAGGTAGCCGCCGGAGCGGAGCTGCACCGTCGGGTTCAGCATGGAGTCGAGCATCGACTCCACCTGGCTGTGCGCGAACAGCGGCTGCGCGTTGCCCGGCCACAGCTGCACCTTTTTGACGTGCGTCGGCATCAGCATGCGCATGTAGTCGCGCGCGGCCCGCCAGCCGTCGATGCCGTCCACCAGCAACTCGTCCACGTCGCGCGAGTAGACGTCGCGTATGGCGCGCTTGATGAGGCTGGCTTCCTCGTGGATCATCGCGGGCGCCATCGACTCCATGGTCTTCTCGCGTATGTCGTCCCACAGGCGCAGCAGGTACTCGCCGTCCCGCTTGATTTCGGGTTTAGGCCGTGCCGCGCCGGCGGTGCGCACGATCAGGCCCATGCCGCGCGGTATCTCCAACTCGGCGGTGACCTCCTTCAGCCGCCGGCGGTCGGCCGCCGAGGTGATCTTGCGGCTGATGCCGCCGCCGCGCGGCGAGTTGGGCATCAGCACGCAGTAGCGGCCGGCGAGCGAGATGTAGGTGGTGAGCGCCGCGCCCTTGGTGCCGCGCTCTTCCTTGACGACCTGGATGAGCAGGATCTGCCTGCGGCGGATCACCTCCTGGATCTTGTAGCTGCGCATGAAGCGCGAGGGCTGGCGCGGCGTGCGCGCCTCGTCGCCGGTATCGTGCTCGCCGCCCACGGTCTCGGGCGAGGGCGCTTCGCCACCGTTGAGCTGGCGGACGCGGTGGCCGACCTGCTCCTGCTCGCCGCCGGCAGCACCCTCCTGCGGTTCGCTGCCCGGCTCCACGGCTTCCGGCGCGGTATCCGGGCCGACATCGGCGATTTCGGCCGGCCCTGTCGCTGCGTCCGGCACGGTTTCGGCGACACCCTGCACGCTGTCCTGGGCGATCAGAAGCGGCTGGGTTTCCAGCTCGGCGCCCGGCTCGTCGACGGCCAGCGTAGCCGGCGCGCCATCTTCGCCTGCACTGCCCTCAGGTTCGACGATGGGAGCTTCGTCGAGCACCTCGGTGAGTTCGGGCCCGGCAGCTACGGCAACGGGCGTCTCGTCCTCGTCGTCCTCCTCCTCGGCGCGCGCCTCCTCCTCCTGCATGGCGATCAGGCGCTGCCGGTCGGCCACCGGTATCTGATAGTAGTCAGGGTGGATCTCGCCGAAGGCAAGGAAGCCGTGGCGGTTGCCGCCGTACTCGACAAAGGCGGCTTGCAGGCTCGGCTCTACCCGGACGACCTTGGCGAGGTAGATGTTGCCCTTGAGCTGGCGGCGCGATTGGGTCTCGACGTCGAAATCTTCAAGGCGGTTACCGTCCAGCACAACGACGCGGGTTTCTTCCGCGTGGCTGGCATCGATGAGCAGGCGCTTGGTCATGGGGTGGGCAACTCCGAAGCCCCGGCGTCGCGCGTCTGCCCGTCTCCTGCGAAGGAGCGGGGCGCGCGGCCTGGCAGGCCGATTGGGTAGAATGGTGGCGCCAGGCGCGCAGGCGGAGCCGGCGACCAAGGGCACCGGGCCGCGTGGCGGCCGTGAAGGTGTCCCTGAACTCTGTCGCGGCGCTGCGCTGTGCTGCCATGGCCTTCAAGCAAGTCGCCCGGGCGAGAACCGCGCAGGACGTGTAGGAGTATCTTCCGCGCGAGGCGCGATCTGCGCGCGCTTCTGACAAGCTGCACGCCTCTTGACACTTGCAGCAAAGCGCCGGAGGCCGCAAGGGGCGATCGGGCGGCCGGACCGGGACGCCTATGCTGTGAGCAAGTTAGAGCGGGGACCTGCACGCGCCGTCCGCGTTCGAACCGGGCATAAGTGGCTGACGGGATTTGTTGCCTTACCGCCACATGTCTGACGATTAATCAATGGCTAATGCCTGGTTCCGAACCTCGCATGTTAGTTTGCCGCATGGCGAACGACCCTGCGTTCACGCGACGGCTGCTGATGGGGCACGGGTTCGGTGCGGCGCTGCTGCTACCTGCCTCGGCCGCATCGGCCAGCGCCCGTATCGCCCGCCATCCCGTCCCTGTCCGCGCCGCCCCACTGCTGGTGCTGGACCCGGGCCACGGCGGCAAGGATCCGGGCGCCATTGGCACCTCCGGCACCTACGAGAAGCACGTGGCGTTCGCCGCGGCCGGCGAGCTGGCCCGCCAGTTGCGCGCTGCCGGCCGCTACCGCGTCTGCCTCACCCGCGAGAACGACGTGTTCATCCCGCTCGAGGACCGCGTTGCCATGGCCCAGGCGAACGGGGCCGCCCTGTTCATCTCCATCCACGCGGACGCCGTGGCGGACCACACGGTGCGCGGCGCCAGCGTCTACACCCTGTCGGCGACAGCCTCGGACGTCCAAAGTGCCCGGCTCGCGGACCGCGAGAACGCGGCCGACCGGTACGGCGGCCCGGCCACCGCCGGTGTCTCCCCTCAGGTCGCCGAAATCCTCGCCAGCCTGGTCCGGCACGAAACCCGTGTCGCCTCGGCCCACATGCAGCAGCACGTGGTGGCCGCGCTCGGCCAGGACGTGCACCTGCTCGACAACCCAGCACGGCACGCCGGCTTCGCTGTTCTGAAAGCGGCCGACATCCCGAGCGTGCTCGTCGAGATGGGCTTCATGTCCAACCCGCGCGACGAGGCCGCATTGTGCCAGTCCGGCCATCGTGCGATGGTGGTAAGTGCAATCCACAAGGCTGTGGACGGCTATTTTGCAGCGCAAAGCCAGCCGGCACAGTTCGGCTGAGGTCCTGCGCGTTCGCTGCATGGCGCGCCAGGCGAGGTGCTGCCTGCTGGTATAGGATGATGTTGCCGATGGACGGACCACGCGAGCGCTTGATCGTGCCGTCTGAGCAGCCGCAGGCTTCCGCGCCCAGGCCTCGCCGCAAGCAGAGCGCCGTGCTGGCTTTCATCCGTGGCCTGTTCGGCCTGATCACCGCCGTTGGCCTAGTGGGCGCGGGTGCCGCCGCCCTGATCGGCTGGAACGTCTACAGCCGCTACTCGGCCGACTTGCCGACGCTGGACGGACTGCGCACCTATCAGCCGCCGGTGATGAGCCGCGTCTACGCCGGCGACGACAGGTTGATGGCCGAGCTGGCCAACGAACGCCGCATCTTCGTGCCTTTCAGCGCCATCCCCGAACAGGTGAAGCGCGCGTTTATCGCCGCCGAGGACCAGAACTTCTACACCCATAAGGGCATCGACCCGTTCGCCATCGCGCGCGCCGCCTTCACCGACCTGCAACACATCGGCAACGGGCGCCGCCCGGTGGGCGCCTCCACCATCACCCAGCAGGTAGCGCGCAACATGGTGCTGGGCTCGGACGAGCTGAGCAAGGAACGCAAGTTCAAGGAGATCCTGCTCGCCCTGCGGATCGAGCACGTGCTGACCAAGCAGCGCATCCTGGAACTCTACCTCAACCAGATCTACCTCGGTCAGGGGTCCTACGGCGTGGTGGCCGCGGCACAGACCTACTTCAACAAGCCGCTCGACCAGCTGACGGTGGCCGAGGCGGCGATGCTTGCCGCGCTGCCCAAATCGCCCAGCAACTACAACCCGTTCCGCTTTCCCGACGCAGCGAAGACGCGGCGCGATTGGGTGCTGGACAGGATGGTGGAGACCCACGCGGTGACCCTGGCCGAGGCGCGGGCCGGCCAGGCCGAGCCGCTGACGCCCAACAAGTACCGCGCGCCCGCCACCGTGCCCGGCGCCGAGTGGTTCACCGAGGAGGTGCGCCGCCAGCTCAACCTCCGCTTCGGCCAGGACCAGGCGACCGAAGGCGGCCTGATCGTGCACACAAGCCTGGACGCTGGCCTTCAGGGCAAGGCCGACCAGGCTTTGCGCGCCGGGCTGATGCATTATGACCGCGCGCATGGCGGCTGGCGCGGCCCGGTCGGCCGGATCGGCAGCATGGCGTCGCTCTCGGGCGACTGGGCGGACGCGCTGGGCCGCATCGCCAAGCCGCCGGGCCTGCTGCCCACGTGGCGGTTAGGCGTGGTGCTCGACGACAGCCCGGCAGGCGCGCGGGTGGGCTACCTGCAGCCTCAGGCGGACGGCCCGATGCAGCCGCGGATGGGCGAGGTTGCCCTCTCGGCGCTGTCCTGGGCGCGGCCGGTGCTGTCCGGCGGCGGGGTGGGCGGCGCCCCGCACCGGATCGGCGACGTTCTGACGGCCGGCGACATCGTGATGGTGGAGCCGGAAGACGGCACCGCCGAGATGCGGCTGGGCGGTGGGCATGCCGGACATGGCCACGCCCGGCCGGTGCAGGTCGTGAGCCTGGACAAGCTGCAGCTCAGGCAGGTTCCCAAGGTGGCGGGCGCGCTGGTCAGCCTGGACCCGCGCACCGGCCGCGTGCTGGCGATGTCGGGCGGCTGGAGTGCGGAGGCCAGCAAGTTCAACCGTGCCACCCAGGCGCAGCGCCAGCCGGGCAGCTCGTTCAAGCCGTTCGTCTATCTTACGGCTATGGAGCAAGGCATCTCGCCCAGCGCGCGGTTCGAGGACGAGCCGTTCTCGATGGGCGACTGGCACCCGGAGAACTACGAGCTGACCTATGGCGGCCCGACGCCGCTGCGGGTGGCGCTCGAACAATCGCTGAACCTGGTGACCGTGCGGGTAGCCGCGCATGTCGGCATGGAGGCGGTGGCCAAGACGGCGATCGGCCTGCACATCTACGACGCCATGCCGCACGTGCTGCCCGCCGCTCTGGGCGCGGTGGAAACCACCGTGCTGCGCGAGGCGGGCGCCTACGCGGCGCTGGCCGAAGGCGGGCGCGAGATCGTGCCCAGCCTGGTCGATTCCGTTCAGGACCGCGACGGCCACGTGATCTGGCGGCCGACCGGCCTAGTGCTGGGCGCCGGCGACCCCGCCCAGCCGCCCGCGCTCAACGACCCCCGCCCCCAGCTAGCCGACCCGCAGAGCACGTTCCAGGTGCTCAAGATGATGCAGGGCGTCGTGCTATATGGCACCGGCCGGCCGGTTGGCGCCGGGATCGACCGGCCCATCGCCGGCAAGACGGGCACTACCCAGAACTTCAACGATGGCTGGTTCGCGGGCTTTACGCCGGATTTGGTCACCGTGGTCTGGGTAGGCTTCGACAACCCGCAATCCTTGGGCGAGAAGCAGGACGGCGCCCACGTGGCCGGGCCTATCTGGCGCGATTTCATGCTCGCCGCCCTGGGCGATACGCCGGTGCTGGATTTCCGCGTACCGGACGGCTTGGAGCTTGCCCGCTGGGGCTGCGGCCGGCACGAATGTATCGACGCCTTCAAGCCCGACCAGGTCCCCGGCTCGGGCGGCATCGGCGGTGGCGGTGGCGGCAGTGGGGAGACCCCGTCGGTCAGCACGGTTTCGGCCGAGAGCCCGGTGGAGATGGTCAACCCCGATCCGGACGCGCCGCCACCGCCGCCCAAGCCGCAGAGCGGGACCGGCGTGGACACCGGGGTGGGTGGGTTGTACTAGCAGGCACGGCCTTCTTCCAAAGAGAACTGCCTCCCTATCCCGAGTGTACCGATGGCAGCTGAAGCAGACACCCTCCGCGACCAGATCACCCAGTCCGTCGCCCTGCTCCGGAGGCATCTTTGACTGGGACGTCGCGACTGCCCGCCTCGAGGAACTGAACCACCAGGTTGAGGACCCTGCCCTCTGGGACGATGCCGAGGGCGCCCAGAAGATCATGCGGGAGCGCAACCGCCTGGCCGGCGGCATCGAAGGTCTGCGCAAACTGGAAGCCGACGTGGCAGACGCGCTCGGCCTGATCGAACTTGCCGAAGCCGAAAGCGAGCCGGCCATGGTGGAAGAGGGCATCGGCGCGCTGCGCACGATCGCCGAGGAGGCCAAGCGGCAGGAGGTTCTCGGCCTGCTCTCCGGTGAGGCGGACGGCAACGACTGCTTCGTAGAGCTTAACGCCGGCCAGGGCGGCACGGAGGCGCAGGACTGGACCGAGATGCTCATGCGCATGTACTCGCGCTGGGCCGAGCAGCACGGCTTCAAGGTGGAGATGCTGGAGGCCAGCGAGGGCGAGGGCGCCGGCCTAAAATCCGTGACGCTGCAGGTGAGCGGGCCGAACGCCTATGGCTGGCTGAAGACCGAGGCCGGCGTGCACCGCCTGGTGCGCATCAGCCCGTTCGACGCCGCCGCGCGGCGGCAGACCAGCTTCGCCAGCGTGTGGGTCTATCCCCTGGTCGACGACAGCATCGAGATCGAAATACGCGATGCCGACCTGAAGGTGGACACGTTCCGCGCCTCGGGCGCCGGCGGCCAGCACGTGAACAAGACCGAGAGTGCGATCCGCATCACCCACATGCCGACCGGCATCATCGTGGCGTGCCAAACGGACCGCAGCCAGCATCGCAACCGCGCCACCGCGATGGGGATGCTGAAGGCGCGGCTGTACGAGGCCGAGTTGCAGAAACGCGAGGCCGCCTCGGCGCTGACCGAGGCCGGCAAAACCGAGAACAGCTGGGGCCACCAGATACGCAACTACGTCCTAGCACCCTACCAGCTGGTCAAGGACCTGCGTACCGGCGTGGAGAAGGGCAACCCCGGCGCGGTGCTGGACGGCGAGCTCGACGACTTCATGGCGGCAGCCTTGGCCGCCAGGGTTGGCGCCACACGCAGCGAAGCGTCCGCGCAAGCAAAGTAGCGCCGCAAGCAGAATGCGGGTCTGGGCCGCCGGCCCCAGCGGGGTTTGGGGCAGAGCCCCGACCTGACCGGTAGCCAGCCGCCAAGGCCACTCAACCGAAACAAAGCAGCGGTCCGGCATCGAGGTAACCGGCGTCCAGCCTCGCGCTTCCGAAGCTCAAAAAATTGTGAACAAAACTTGCGGTTGTGTTTTTGTTGTGCAACGGTGACGATCTGGAAACGAAAACGCTCTCCAACAAACGGGCGGTGAACGTGAGTGATTGGTCGGATATCGAGTTTGCCGCTGCACCTCCGAGGCTTCGCAAGCCTCAAGATTTCCTGCCGTTCCTGTCTGACGTCCTGACGTTTTGGGATTTCCTCTCCTGTGTTGCGGCGGGCGAGGCGGCACTCGGGCTTTACGCGAAATACGTGCTGTCCGGCCCACTCGACTCTTTTGCATCCGGACCATTTTGGCGTGATATCGTTTTCGGAAGCGTGATTGCGGCGCTGGTTCTGCGCCGCCCCGCGGCGGAGCTGGGCGTACAGGCGGCATCCTGCGGACGGCTAGTGCTCAGGGCGGAGAGAAGGTGCGTCATGGCCTTTTCCGTGCTGATCGCTGTCGGCCTGGCCACGCGTGCCACGGACGACCTGGCCCGGCTATGGCTGGTGTCGTGGTTCGGCGTCTTTGCCGTCCTGGTCGGCTGCACGCGCTTCGCCGCCGGGCGCTACCTGGGTCACCTGCAGCGCCGGGGCGCGCTGCGCGAGGCGGTCGCCGTGGTGGGCGCGTCGGGCGCGCGCGAACGCATGGCCGCGCGTATCGCCGCGGAGGTGGACGTGGTGGGCCTATTCGCCGCCGGGCACACGGGCGGCCTGTCGCCCACCGAGCATGATGACGAGCTGGCCGAACTGCTCGACCTCACGCGAAGCGGCGGCGTGCACTCGGTGATCCTGGCCCTGGAGCGAGGTCAGCACGAGGGCACCGCCCACATCATCGAACGGCTTAAGGCGCTGCCGGTGCAAGTGGCGGTGTACCGCGATGACGGCTGGAAAGCCGAAGCGGCACCGCAGATGCGCATTTTGGGTGGGATGCCGATGAGCGTTGTGGCCGACCGCCCGATCAAGCACTGGGACGTCCTGATCAAGATGGTGATCGACAAGGCCGGGGCCCTGCTGCTGCTCGGGCTGCTCGGGCTGCTGCTGCTGGGTATCGCGCTCGCGATCATGGCGAGCAGCCCCGGCCCGGTGATCTTCCGTCAGACGCGACGCGGCTGGTGCGGGCAGGAGTTCGTGATCTTCAAGTTCCGGACGATGCGATCCGGCCACACGGCGTTCGGCAGCCAGACGTTGCGCGACGACCCGAGATGCACCCGGGTCGGCCGCCTGCTGCGCCGCACGAGCCTCGACGAGCTGCCGCAGCTCTGGAACGTGCTGCGCGGCGACATGTCCCTGGTCGGCCCCCGCCCGCACGCAGAGGCGCTGCACGACATCGACCGTGCAGGTCGGGAGATCGTGGCCGAGTATGCCCAGCGCCACCGCGTCAAGCCTGGCCTGACGGGCTGGGCGCAGGTGAACGGCGCGCGTGGTGCCACCCACTCGCTGGCCCAGCTCCGCCGGCGGGTCGACTACGACCTCTACTACATCGAGAACTGGTCGCTCCTGCTCGACCTGAAGATCCTGCTGAAAACGCCGCTTTGCCTGAGTGGGGAGAACGCGTTTTGAGCGTGTTCGCCGCGCGTGCGGGTATGCGGAAACTCGCTGTCCCGCTGATGAGCCGTGCCGCGACAAGGCAGGTGACGGTCGGCAGGGCGCCGGCTGCGGGGCTGCGCCTGCTGGGAGAGGTTCTCGCCCGCCTGCCGGGAACCGAACGGCCGGTGATTCAGATCGTGTCGGCATCGGCCGGCTCCGGCACCGGCCGTGTCGGGCATGATCTCGCTGCGGCAGCCGCCGCGAGCTTCGGCCGCACGCTCCTTGCCAGCCCTGCCGGCCAGGACAGCGCCGACGAGCGTGCCGCCCGCGGGCTGTCCTGGCTGATGACAGGGCTGCTGGGCAGCGAACCCGACGGCATCGTTCCGGACGCTGCGGTGGCCGGGCTGTACTACGCCGGCCTGGACATGCAGCAGCCCGGGCCGGTCCACGCGCCGGTAGAAGCCTGGCTAGCCGGTCCGCAGGCGTTCCGGATGATCGTGGTCGAAAGCCCGGCCGTTGCCGGCGATCCCCGCACGCTGGCCGTGGCCGCACACTGCCACGGCTGCATCCTGGCCGTGGCGGCGGGTGCGAGCACTCAGGCCGACGTGCGCGCCGCAGCGCGCCAGTTGGCCAGCACGGGGACGCAGCTTCTGGGCAGCGTCCTGCATGACGCGCCGGTGATCAGCATGATGCCCGGCCGCACGCCACGGGCCGGCTGATGCCTAGGGGCCGGCCAAGGCAGGTGGCTACGGCGCTGGGCATCATGGCCGTCTGCGCCGAGCTCTGCGTCAGCGCCAACCTGCTCACCTGGGCGGGCGTCCCTTACGTCAGCGACGGAGGTGCGCTGCCGCTCAAGCTGCACCCGGGCACCGACCTGCTGCTGACCGCCGGCGCGGCCGCGCTGGCCTCGGGACAGGCAGGCTGGGTCGGGCGGCTAGGCCCCGCGCTGTGGACCTGCTTCGCCGGGTTCGGCGCGTGCGTCCTCAGCATCGCCCTGCTGTCGGGGCCGGGCAACCTGATCGTGCTGCTCGACACGTTCCTGCCGGCCGGCCTGCTCGCTGGCGTGCTGAGCCAGGCCCGGCCAGGTGCGTTGCTGACGCTGCGACGGGCGATGCAGGTGCTGCTTGCCGCCAACGCCGCTTTGGCCCTGGTGGAAAAGGCGGCCCAGTCCACCCTGGTGCCGCTCTACCTCAACGACGCCGCCTATCATCCCCTGACGGAGGATTTCAGGCCGACGGCCCTGTTCGATCACCCGCTGACGGGCGCGCTGATGATGATGATCGGCCTGGCCCTGGCGCCGTCCCGCCTGCCCTGGCGCCTCGCCTATCAAGGGCTGCTCTGGGCCGCCCTGGTGGCGTTCGGCGGACGCATGGCTCTGGGCATGAGCGTGCTGACGGTGGCAGCGGGCGCCGGTCTGCAAGCCGGCCGACGGGTGCTGGCGCGCGATCCGCGGGCCGCCTGGACTCTGCTGATGGGCGGCGCCGGCGTGCTGGCCGGCGCCGCGGGCCTGGGCGCGGCCTTCGCGGCTGGCCTGGGAGACCGCCTGGCCGGCCACCTGTATTGGGACGGCAGCGCGCAGGTGCGGTTGGCACAGTGGCAGATCCTCGGCCGCCTCGATGCGTGGCAGTTGCTGTTCGGCACCCCGCGCGAGGACCTGTTGCGGGCGCTGAACGCCTTGCGGCTCGGCTCCGGCGTCGAAGTGATCGAGAATTTCTGGCTGCTGATGTTCGTCAGCCTCGGCGTGCTGGGCTTCCCGTTGTTCCTCGCCGGGTTTGGGGGTCTGCTGACCTGGTGCTGGCGCAGGACCGGCCCTCAAGGCCGCGCCCTGATGCTGGGCGCGCTGGTGGTCGCGTCCGCGAGCAACTCGCTGGGCCGGAAATCCACCGTCCTGGTCTGCCTGGTGGCAGGCACGCTGTGCGTGGAGAAGGTGGAAGCCTCCCCCGCGCGCTCGCATGCAGGCCTGGACGCCGGTGGCTCCCCGCTCGGCATGCCGGCATGACCCCGATGCACGTGGCGTTCTACATGCACGACCTCTCTGGCGGCGGCGTGGAGCGCATGCGCCTGGCCTTGATTGCCGAGCTGCGGGCGCGCGGCGTGGAGGTCACGCTCATCGTCGGGCTGCGCCGGGGGGCATTGTGCCAGGCGGTGCCGGAGAGCCTGGACCTGGTCGAGCTCGGTTGCCGCGGCATGCTGCGCGCCGTCCTCCCGCTGGCACGCGTGTTGCGCGAGCGGCGCCCTCACGTGCTGGTGGCGAGCCTGGACCACAATAACGTGACCGCGATGCTGGCAGGCACGCTGGCGGGCACCGGCATCCGCGTGGTGATCTGCCAGCACAACGCGCTTTCGGCCGAGCGTGCCGCCGGCTGGCGCTACCGCGCCATCCCTTGGCTGTACTGGCTGCTGCAGCGCCGCGCCCATGGCCTAGTCGCCGTCAGCCAGGGCGTGGCGGACGACTTGGCGAAGGTAGCCGGCATACCGCGCGGCCGGATCACGCCGATCTACAACCCGGTGGTTACTGCCGACTTCCCCGCCAGGATGGCCAGGCCGACGCTGCATCCATGGCTGGCCGATGGCGGCGCGCCGGTGCTGCTGTTTGCCGGACGGCTGACGGCGCAGAAAGACCCCGCGTTGCTGATCGAGGCGCTGGCGCTGCTGACACGCAGCCGGCCGCGGCTGATCGTGCTCGGCGAGGGCGAGCTGTTGGCTAGCCTCCAGGAGCGTGTCCGCGAGCTCGGGCTGGAGACACGCGTGGCGTTTGCCGGGTTTCAGCAGGATCCGCTGGCCTGGATGTCCCGGGCCGCCTGCCTTGTTCTGCCCTCGCGCTACGAGGGCTTGGGCAACGTGCTGGTCGAGGCGCTGGCCTGCGGCACGCCGGCCGTGGCCACGGACTGCCCGCACGGGCCATCGGAGATCCTGCTCGGCGGCCAGCTTGGCGAGCTGTCGACGGTGGGTGACGCCGCAGGCCTGGCGCACGCCATCGGCCGTGTGTTGGATAACCCGCCGGCCGCCTCCTCGCTGCGTGCGCGGGCGGCCGCGTTCACGGCCGCCGCCTGTGCCGACGCGCACCAAGTTCTTTTCGCCCGGCTCACTGCGCCCGGACGTGCGTTCGGGCTGCCACTCTCAACGCTGTCGGCAAGGGCGGTCGCCGCGCGGGTGATGGACGACGCTGCCGATGGCGTCCGCCTGATCGTAACGCCCAACATCGACCACGTACGCCTGCTGCGGCGCCAGGCCTTCAAAGCCGCCTACGCCGCGGCCCACCTGGTGTGTCCGGACGGCTTCCCGGTTCTCCTCTACGCCCGGCTGCGCGGCCTGAAGCTCTCCACACGGGTGACTGGGTGCGAGCTGTTCGAGCGCTTGGCCGAACATCCCGCGCTGGTCGGCAAGCGCGTGGCCGTCGTTGCGGAGTCACAGGCCACCGCCGCGGCCCTGGAACGCTGGGCGGCGACGGGCGGGCCGAGCAGGCTCGCGGTGCTCACCGCGCCGGCTGGCCTGGCCCAAGACCGTCAGGCCCAGCACAGCCTGGCACGCGCCATCACCGAGGCTGCGCCCGAAATCCTGGTTATCACCTTGGGCGCACCGCTCAGCGAGGTGTTCGTCCATGAACACCGGCACGTGCTGCCGCCCTGCTGGGCGCTTTGCCTGGGCCAGGCCGTCCGCGTCCATCTCGGCCTGACGGAACGCGCGCCGGCGTTCTGGCAGCGTGCCGGGCTGGAGTGGCTGTGGCGGTTACGGCAGGAGCCGCGTCGCCTGGCCGGCCGCTACCTCAAGGATGTCGCCTGGTTTCCCATGGCGGTCCTGGCGGACTTGGCGGGAAGCGCCAATCGATAAAAAGTATTGGCACTGCCCCAGACCCCGTCACACGCAGCACGCATTAGCGATGCCTAAACAGGTGGGGGTCTGGGGCCTCGAGGCCCCAGCGGGGTTTGGGGCAGAGCTCCATTCTCGCCTACGGGTCAACGTTTCAACGCGCCAGTCTCAAGGCCGGCGGTCCAGCCGAGGCTCAGCACGCTCCCGCGCCGCCTCGCCCAGCCGCGCCGCAGCACGCAACGTCGGGCTGCGCAGTTCCCGCGCGACGGGCGCCGGCTCTGCGACCCAGGAGGCAGGCGGGATCGGCGCCGGGGGTAGCGGGGCCGGCGCCCTGGAGGCTGCGGCAGCCGCCACCCGCAACACCGCCGGCGGATCGTAAGGCCCGAGCGGGACGTCGGGCAGGCGCTGGGCCAACTTGCGCAGGTCGCCCTGCATTTCGTCGAGTCGGTTCTCGATCGCGTCCAGCCGGCCTTTGATGCCGAACACGCTGAACGGCATGGCGAGAAAGGCCAGGCCTGCGAGCAGGCCGGCAACGACCAGGATCAGTTGTGCCCAGGGCGGCATCCAGTCGGGGAACGGCAGGGGGAGGGTCATGGGCGCCTCGGTCGGTGCGGCGCAGATATGGGATCAGCCTGCGGCGGCTACACCATCGGCAACCAGCTCGCGCAATTTTGGCTGCAGATGTGCGTTGCCGGCCACCACGTCGTTGTCCGGCCCGTCGCTCACGCTGAACTCGGCCCCGGCGGGGTCGGTGACGGTGCCGCCGGCCTCGCGCACGATCAGTAGCCCGGCGGCGCAATCCCACGGCTTAAGCCCCAGCTCCCAATAGCCGTCGTAACGTCCGGCGGCCACCCAGGCGAGGTCGAGTGCCGCGCTGCCGAAGCGGCGCACGCCGGCGGTGGCGGGCATCAGCGCGCCCAGCGTGCGGGCGAAGGCCAGGCGGTTGCGCGGCGTCACGGCGGCGAACGGGATGCCGGTGGCGAACAGCGCGTCGCTCAGGTCGCGGCGGGCGGAGACGCGCAGGCGGCGGTCGTTCAAATACGCGCCCATGCCCTTCTCCGCCCAGAACAGTTCGGCCGCTGCGGGTGCGTAGATCATGCCGGCCACCACCTCGGCGGTGCCGTCCATACCCCGCCGCTGCAGCGCCATGCTGATCGCCCAATGGGGGATGCCGTGCAGGAAATTGGTGGTGCCATCCAGCGGATCGATGACCCAGCGCCATGTCCAGTTGTCTCCGCCGGACGCGCCGCTCTCTTCCATCAGGAACGCGTAACCCGGGCGCGCCTTGGTCAGCTCCTCGCGTAGCGTGGCCTCGGCCCGCAAATCCGCCTGGCTGACGAAATCCGACGGTCCCTTGATGCTGACCTGCAGTTGTTCGACCTCGTTGAAGTCCCGCAACAGACGCTTGGACGCCTTCTGCGCGGCGTTCTGCATGATGGTCATGTGCGGCGAGAGGCGGAGCGCCATATTGGGGGACTTTCAGGTGCCGGGTCCCGCCAACGAGGCAAGGAAGGCAAGCAGTTCTTTTTCGAGAAAAAGAACCAAAAAACTTTTGCTCCCTGTCGGGTGTGTCCGGAGAGAGCCGCGCCAAGTCAGTAAAAGCTTTTTGCTTCTTTTTCTCGAAAAAGAAGGCCTTGCTAGCTACCCCTTGGCCCGCTCCACGTAGCTTCCGTCCTCAGTACGGACCACCACCCTTTCGCCCGCCTCCACGAACGGCGGCACAAGCGTCTTCACCCCGTTCGACAGCTTGGCCGGCTTATAGCTGGAACTCGCCGTCTGCCCCTTCACCACCGGGTCGGCCTCCACGATCTCCAGCGTCACCATCTGCGGGAGGTGCGCGCCTACTGGCTCGCCCTCCACCAGGTCCACGTCGATCACCATGTTGTCCTGCAGGAATGGCGCCTGGTCTCCCAGCAAGCCCAGCGGCACGATCGTCTGCTCGAAGGTTTCCGGGTCCATCAGGACGATGTTGTCGCCTTCGGTGTAGGAGTAGGTGAAATCCTTGTTGTCGGTCATCAGCCGCTCGACCGTGTCGGCGGTGCGCCAGCGCTCGTTGGTCTTGTTGCCCGTCTTCAGGTCGCGCATCTCCACCTGGATGAAGGCGCCGCCCTTCCCGGGCGTGATGATCTGCTGCTTGAGCACGGTCCAGCGGCGGCCGTCATGCTCGATCACCTGGCCGGCGCGGATAAGGTTGGCCTGCTGCTTCATGGACGGAAACACTCTTTATTCGGGGGCGCCGGGACGCGGAAGGGTGGCGGGCTGTCTACCGGCAGGCGTGCGGGGCGGCAAGCGCGTGCAGGATGCCTTGCGGATCACGCACCCCGCCGGCACCGTCCAGGTAGGCTGGCCCTATCGGCACCTTGCCGTGCCCGCCCTCGATGTCGAGCACGTAGGTCGGCCAGGCCAAGCCCGTCACCCGGCCGCGCAAGCCCGCCAGCAAGGCTT
This sequence comes from uncultured Acetobacteraceae bacterium, assembly GCA_964242595.1. Taxonomy (GTDB): domain Bacteria; phylum Pseudomonadota; class Alphaproteobacteria; order Acetobacterales; family Acetobacteraceae; genus BOG-908. The sequence continues at coordinate 28,395 of CAXTBC010000022.1, forward strand.
GGCCCTCCTCGATTGGCACGGCGAAGCGCGCCGTGCCCGGCGCCGGGTCCAGGTGGTGCAGGTAGTAGGGCTTGATCCGGTTGCGGAGCATCGCCCTGAACAGGTCTTCCAGCGCGGCCACGCTGTCGTTGACGCCGCGCAGCAGCACGGACTGCCCTAGCACCGGAACCGCCTGGGCCTGGATACGCCGAATCGCCGCCGCGGCCGCGCCGGTAAACTCCCGCGCGTGGTTCGCGTGCAGCACCATCCACACCGGTTTGTCGCACGCCATAGCCGCCGCCGCGTCGTCGACCCGGGCCGGGTCGGCCACCGGCACTCGGCTGTGCACCCGCAACAGCTCCACATGCGGGATCGCCGCCAGCGCGCTCAGGAGTGTGGATAGCCGGCGCGGCGAGAGCAGCAGCGGATCGCCACCAGTCAAAATCACCTCGCGCACGCCGGGCTGGCCGCGTACGTAGTCGATGGCCGCGTCCAGCTCCGTCTGGGTCAGCAGCCCGCCATCCGGCCCCACCTGTTCGCGACGGAAGCAGAACCGGCAGTAGAGGGGACACACGAGCAGCGGCTTGATCAGCACCCGGTCCGCATATCGGTGCACCACGCCGCGCACCGGCGCATGCGACTCGTCGCCCACGGGGTCGCCCAGCTCGTGCGCCGCCAACACCAGCTCGTCGGCATGCGGCACCACTTGGCGGCCAATCGGGTCGTCGGCATGCCCGATCAGGCTGGCGAAGGCAGGCGGCACGGCGATGGCGTAGCGGGCACCCACGCGGGCCACGGCGTCGCGCGCTTCGGGGGGGATCAGGCCGGCTTGGATCAGAGCTTCGGGTGTACGGAGGGTGCCGTCGGGCATTGTGAGGCTTTCAGAAGAAAGGCTTTCTTTTCTGAAGAAAAGAAGCAAAAGACTTTTGTTCGTTGGGCGCGCACCGTTCCGCACCACCCGACAGGGAGCAAAAGTTTTTTGGTTCTTTTTTCCAAAAAAGAACTGCTTCCTTTCTGCCTTCCCCAGCCGGACTCCACCACCCCCATGCGCCCCTCCTGGCATCCCGACAGCCTTGCCGACCGTATAGGCTTCCTCCGCCGCCGCGCCCGCCTCACCCAAGCCACCCGCGCCTTTTTCGACGCGCGCGGCTACCTGGAGGTGGAGACGCCCTACGCGGTACCGGCGCCCGGCGAGGAAGTGCACCTGCAGACGTTCGCCACCACGCTGGCCCTGCCGGACGGCACGCGCCGCCCGCTCTGGCTCAACACCAGCCCAGAATTTGCCATGAAACGCCTGCTCGTCGCCGGGGCCGGGCCGATCTTCCAGCTCGCCCGCGTCTGGCGCAACGGTGAGGCGAGCGACCTGCACGCGCCGGAGTTCACCATGCTGGAGTGGTACTGTCCGGGTGCCGGCCTGGCCGGCCTGATGGACGAAACCGAGGCTTTCCTGCGCAGCGTGCTGCCCCCGCTGTGCACCCGCGCCGGCATCACCGTCGACCTCTCCCGCTTCGAGCGGTTGACCATGGCGGACGCGTTCGCCCGCCATGCCGGGGCCGACCTGTTGGGTACGCTGGACGACGCGCCCGCCCTGGCCGTTTCTGCCGGGGCGACCCTGCGTGACAACGAATCCTGGGAGGACCTTTTCTTCCGCCTCATCCTGGAGCGCATCGAGCCACGGATCGGCCGGGGGCATCCCACCTTCCTCACCCATTGGCCGGCCGCCCAGGCGGCGTTGGCCGTGCGTGACACGGCCGACCCCCGCGTAGCGCTGCGTTTTGAGCTGTTCGCCTGCGGCATGGAAATCGCCAACGCGTTCGAGGAACTCACCGACGCCGCCGAACAGCGCAGCCGGTTCCTGGCCGACCGCGCCCGGCGTCACGCAGCGTCAGGACCCGATTGGGAGCTCGACGAGGATTTCCTTGCCGCCCTGGCGCACGGCCTGCCGCCCTCGGCCGGCATAGCGCTCGGGTTCGACCGGCTGGCGATGCTTGCCACCGGCGCGCAAAGAATTGACCAAGTGCAATGGTTGCCGACCCCTGGCCTCCCCATGTGAAATTGGTCCGCCGGGCTGAAACCCGCCCGGCGATCCAGCCGCCATGTAGACAGACGGAGTCCACGACGTGATACGCAGGTTCCTACCTTTAGCAGCCTTGCTTGCGGTGGCCGGCTGCACCTACCCTAACCCCATCCACGTGAAGGAGCTGAACGCCTTCATAGGCAGGTCCGAGACCGACCTGCTGCGCAGCTACGGCGTGCCCAATCGCACCTACGACACCAGCGGCCTGCGCTTCGTGACATATTCAATGAGCCGCATCGAGTCGTTTGGTGGCGGCGGGTTCGGCGGAGGCTATGGCGGCTTCGGCTACGGTGGTGGTTTCGGGTATGGCGGCCTCGGCTACGGCGGATTCGGCTATGACGGGTTCGGGCCGGAAATCGTTCAGCGCGACTGCAACACGACGTTCGAGTTGCAGGCCGGCGTAGTAAAGTCGTGGAACCTGCGCGGTAACGCCTGCTAATGGGAGCGGCTGCCTTTGGATAGCCCTCGATTGTCAGGCGTAAAGCAGGCTCGGCGGAGATCCGACCGGATGGTCATGGTCGAACACCACCCATGCATGATGGTGTTGCGCGGTGTTCGTGCGCTCGCCCATGTCGAACCACTGGATGCGGCGCGTCAGTATCACAATGGCGGCAAACGGGCCGCTGGAAAGCACGTCCGCGGCCCTGCTTCCGGCGATCCATTGCAGGCGGACCAGCAAGGCGAGCTGTCCCTGCACTGACGCGGTCAGAGCCAACGCATGGCTCATGAAGTTCAGCATCGCCGGGGAGGACTTTGCCTGCCCCTTGTGCGATCCGGTGTCTCCGTAGGGAGGGTTTGTTACGATGCCACGGCATCCGTGGGGCATGTCGCGGCAGGCGAGGAAGTCGGTTCCGGGCGTGCCAAAGCCGCGGTGGGCAATGTCCGAAGAGGTAACCTCGTAGCCGTGCGATGCGAGCACGGTGGACATCGCACCGTTCCCACAGCAGGGTTCCCAAATCGGGCCACGGAAGCGGACGTGACGCAGCAATGCCTCGGTGACCCAAGTTGGGGTGGCGTAGAAGTCTCGCCCTTCCCGAGGAAAGCCCGAGACGTGAATGGCGCGACGCTCCACCTCCAGCATTGGCACCGGTGGCGGATCCAATGACCGCGCCTCGGGGTCGGCGAACGGCAGCCCTTGCTGGTGAGCGCTCATGTGCGCAGCGACGCAATCATGCATTCAGCGAATCTCACGGCCGCGGACAACACAAGACGAACGCGCTCCATAAGCTGATCTGTCTAACATTGATCGTAGCCCGGCACCAAGGTCGGCGGTCTGCGTGCCGAGTTGGCTCACTGCCAGACGCTCTGCCGCCATGTCACGCCTGAAGGCAAGTGCGTCCCGATGTTCGTAGCGTGCCGGGTAGGCAAAGAACGCCCAGACGCATTGCGCAGCCAGTAAAGGAACTGATCCATGTCGCAGCAGGGCGTCATCGGCTTGATCTGCGGCATGAGTTGGGAGAGCTCAGCCGAAATACTACCGGATCATCAACCAGATGGTACGGTCTCGGCTGGGCGGCCTGCGCTCCGCGCGATGCCTGATGTGGTCGTTCGACTTCGGTGAGATTGAGGCATTGCAACACGCCGGGCGCTGGGATGACGCGGCGGCGCTGATGAACGATGCCGCACAGCGCTTGGAGCGAGGGGGCGCCGATTTTTTCTGATCTGCACCAACACCATGCACTGTATGGCCGACCAGGTGCAGTCCGCTGTCCGCATCCCGCTGCTGCATATCGCCGACTCCACGGCGGAGCGGATCAAAGCGCAAGGCGTCAAGCGCATCGGCCTGCTCGGCACCGCGTTCACCATGGAGCAGGACTTCTACCAGGGCCGGCTGCAACATCGTTTTGGTCTTGATGTGGTAATTCCGGAAGCCGACGATCGCGCCAGAGTGCATCGGATCATCTATGATGAACTGGTTCAGGGGCGGGCCGAACCGGCATCTCGCAGCGCCTGCCGTGCAGTGATCGCCCGCTTGGTCGAACATGGGGCCGAAGCGATCATCCTCAGCTGCACGGAGATCATGCTGCTGGTGAAGCCGGAAGACAGCCCGGTGCCGTTATTCGACATCACGGGCATTCACACGGAGGCCGCTGTTGATCGTGCGCTTTCACTCGTTCGACAGGCCGCGTAGCGAGTTCGCACTTGTTATGCCAACCGCCGAAGCTTCGACCTGTAAGGAAGAATGGGGCTCTGCCCCAAACCCTGCTGGGGCCTCGAGGCCCCAGACCCCCATTCGTTAAGGATCTCTTCGAATAGGTTCTAAGGATCTGTCCTTAGCGGGGTCTAGGGGCAGAGCCCCTGGCCTTTCAGAAAGGCAACATTCAGCCAACTGGTCTTATTGAAAGCGTTGACGACGACTTTCACACACCGCTGAAGCCGGCTTTGAAATGACACTCTGATCGGCTGCCGCCCTGAAATCAGAGGCCGTTAGCGTCGGCCTGGCTCAGTTCGGTGCCGACGCCTGCTGTGCGGCTTCGGCCTGTTGCCTGCGGCTCTGCCACAAGCCCACGAAGTCGATCGGCTGCAGCAGCACGGGCGGAAAGCCACCCTCGCGGGTCACGTCCGACAGCACGGAGCGGGCGAACGGGAACAGCAGCCGCGGGCATTCGATCAGCAGCAGCGGCTCTACAGCCTCGGGCGGCACGCCGTTCAAGGTGAACACGCCGGCGTATTGCATCTCGGCGATGAACACCGGGCGGCCTTCGGCAGGCTGGGCGCTGCCGTTGGCCGCAGCCCCGGCCGGCGCCTCGCGGGCTTCGGCCTTCACCGCCAGCACCACCTCGAACACGTTCTGGCCCTCCTGCAGGGCGCGCGCCTGCACGTCCAGGTTAATCGAGACGCTCGGCTGGCTGCGCAGGGTGGCGTAGATCTCCGGCGCGTTCGGCACCTCGAAGGACAGGTCCTTGATGTATTGCACGTTGACGACCAGCGGCGGCACGGCCTGCTGCGGGACTGAAGGATCGGTCGTCTCGGACATGGCGAAGCTCCTGGTTTGCCGGCGCGGTAGCACGGGTGCCGTGCGGCGCAAAGGCTAGGCGGGCGCGGGTTGGGACGCCTCGAAGTGGATCCACTGGCCGTTTTCCAGGCTCTGCCCGGTCAGCGTCAGCAGGAAAGCCCAGTGGCTCACCACCAGCGTGGTGGCTTCATCGGCGGCGGCAGCCATCTCGGCCCGGAAGGCGGCTGCTCTGGCCGCCACGCTGTCTTCGCTCTCGGTGGCAGCCGGCCACCACACCTCATCGAGGTGTCCGAACTTGTGCGCCGGCCAGGCCGCCGCCAGCGACGCCGGCGAGGAGCCGATGTCGCACTTAAAATGGTAGCGCTCTCGCACGCCGGGATGCACCTGAACGGGGAGGCCCAGCGCCTGCGCGGTGGGCGCGGCCGTCTGCAGCGCGCGGGTGTAGGGCGAGGCGAGGATGCGGGTGACGCCCTGCTCTCGCAAGGCGGCCGCTGCGACCTCCGCCTGCGCCTGGCCAAGCGGTGTCAGCCGCGGGTCGGTGATGCCAGGATCCCGCTTGGTTGCGGAAAAGTGCAGGTTGAACTCGCTTTGGCCATGCCGCATCAGGATCATCGCGTGGTGCTAGACGTGATGCGCCTCGCCCGCAAACCGCGTCGAGGCCAAGTCGCTTCGTCGGACGGGACGACGTGCCAGACAGACAAAAGGTTTTGCTTCTCTGTCTCGAGAAGAAAGACCTTTCTTTTCCTACATCATTCAAAGCCGCGAGGGGCGTTGCCCAGCCTCCCCACCAAGCCTATGTGCAGACGCCTGTCTCGGGAGAGTGATGTGCAAGCGGCCGGCGGCTTCCCGATCGACCTGATCCTGTTCGCGATGATTGCGGCTTTCCTAGTGCTGCGCTTGCGCAGCATCCTCGGCCGCCGCACCGGCTTCGACGGCACCCCCGCGCCGGCCGTGGCGCAGGCCGTCCGCCCGGCGCAGCCGCGGGAAGGGCAGCCCGGCACCGAGCCCGCACTGCGGCCGCTGCCGGACGCGGCCGGGCCGGTAGGACGCACGATGGTCGCCATGCAGGCGGTCGACCGGCGGTTTGATCCCGCGCAGTTCCTGGCGGGCGCCGAGCATGCGTTCCGCATGATCGTCGCGGCCTTTGCCGCCGGCGATCGTGCCAAGCTGCAGTCGCTGCTCTCGCCCGATACGTTTGCCGCCTTCGACAACGTGATCACCGCACGTCAGGCGGAGGGTCACACGCAGCGCACGGAGTTGCGCGCCGTCGAGGAGGTGACCATCACTGACGCCATCCTGGCCGGCAGCCTGGCGACCCTCTCGGTCCGCTTTGTCTCCACCCAGGTGAACATCACCAGCGACTCTGCCGGTCAGCCGGTGTCGGGCACCGACTCTTTGACCGAAATCCACGATTTGTGGAGCTTCGTACGAGACCTCGGCCAGCCGGACCTGACTTGGCGCCTGGCAGCGGCGCGTAGCGCCTGAATGCGCTGGCGTGCCTTGGCCCTGACACTGGCGGCACTTACCGCCGGTTGCGTAAAGCCGGCCGAGGAGAACCAGCTTTCAGCCGTGAGCTTCAGCGAGCTGCCCGGTTGGCAAGCCGACACGCTGGCGAAGACCCTGCCGGCGTTGCGCGCAGGCTGCCGGCGGCTGGTCACGCTGCCGGCCGACACGGCGTTGGGCGGCGCCGGCCTAGCCGCTCAACACGGCGGCGTCGCCGGCCAGTGGGCCGCCGCCTGCGCGGCCGCGGCGGCCCTGGTGCCGGGTGACGAGCCAAGCATTCGCCGGTTTTACGAGACCTGGTTTCAGCCCTACAGGATCGGCACGCCCGGGCTATTCACTGCCTATTACGAACCTGAGGTGCGCGGAGCACTGGCTCAGGGCGGAGCTTACCAAACGCCGGTGCTGGCCCGCCCGCGCGACCTTCTTCAGGGCCCCATGGCAGGCGGCCAGCCCGCCTCCGGTCGGATCGTGGAAGGCAGAGTTGTAGCTTACTGGTCACGTGCCGAAATCGCCGAGGGTCGCATGGGCCAGGCGGCCCGGCCGCTGTTCTGGCTGGCCAACCCCGTAGACCTGTTCTTCCTCCAGGTTCAGGGCGCCGGCCGCGTAAGGCTGCCGGACGGCAGCGTGGTCCGCCTCGGCTACGACGGCAAGAACGGCCGCCCTTACACGCCCATCGGCCGCGTGCTGGTGGACCGGCACGAACTGGCCACTGACGACGTCAGCATGCAGACTATCCGCGCCTGGCTGGCGGCTCATCCCGACCAGGCGAACGAGGTGATGGATCTCAACGAAGACTACGTTTTCTTCCGCGTGCTGACCGACACCGACTCGGGGTTGGGCCCCCCGGGCGCCCTGGGTGTGCGGTTGCTGGCCGGGCGCACCGCCGCGGTGGACCGCCACAGCATCCCGCTCGGGGCGCCCATCTTTGTGGACACGACCGACCCGCTGGACGCGCAGCCCTGGCGCCGGTTGCTTTTGGCGCAGGACGTGGGGTCGGACATTGTAGGGCCGGCGCGCACGGACATCTTCCTGGGCGCGGGGAATTTGGCCGAGGCTGAGGCTGGGCGGATGCATCAGGCCGGGGCGGAGTACGTGTTGCTGCCGCGAGCCAGCTATGCCGACGGGCGGAAGTCTTGAACCTTCAGGCAAGCTTACGCTCTGTCAAACCCCATCATAAGCAGCGCGCGTGCGCGTCCTGCGGCCTCGAGGCCCCAGACCCCCATCTGTTTAGGACTCCTAACGAACAGGTTCTAAGAGGCTATTTGAAAACTCGCTTTAACAGCCGCGAAGCGGCCAATCTGAGGCCGATGTTGGGTAAATCTCGCCAAAATGTGGTATCCAGATACCGCTTTTGGTAAGTTTGTACGCTTAACCAACAGCTCGAGCGAGTTTTCAAACGGACTCTAAGGACTTGTCCTTAGAGGGGTTCAGGGCAGAGCCCCTGGCCTTCCTCACGAGAAATATTTTAGGCCATTGGCACCGCGGCGGTATCTTCAGCGCGCATCGAGGAGCACAACTTCTTCGTTCTTCCGGAAGCCGCGCGTGCACACCCGTATCCAAGGCCACGAGCTCTGGCAGGGCGATTGCCTCCACATCCTGCCGCAACTCGCCCCGGCCAGCGTCGACGTGATCGTCACCTCGCCGCCCTACAATCTCAACCTCGCCTACAGCGCCTACGCCGACACTAAGCCGGAGGAAGACTACCTTGTCTGGCTGACGAACGTCGCCGACGCGTTGCGCCGCGTGATGCGGCCGGACGCGTCGTTCTTCCTCAACATCGCCGGCTCCAATAGCCGTCCATGGCTGCCGTTCGAGCTCATCGTGCGGCTGCGCCCGTTGTTTGTCCTGCAGAACCACATCACCTGGATCAAGTCGGTCAGCGTCGGCCAGGATAGCGTGGGCCATCACAAACCCCTCGGCGGCCGCCGTTTCCTCAACCACAACCACGAGCACATCTTTCACCTGACGCTTTCGGGAGACGTGCAACTGGACCGCCTGGCGGTGGGTGTGCCGTTCAAGGACAAGTCTAACATCGCGCGCCGGGGCCACGCGCGTGATGCGCGCTGCCGGGGTAACACCTGGTTCATCCCCTACCGCACCGTGCAGACCCGGTCCGCCAAGTATAACCACCCCGGCACCTTTCCAGTCGACCTCCCCCGCTGGTGCATTCGCCTGCACGGCCGTTCCGGCGCTGTGGTGCTGGACCCGTTTGCAGGCACGGGTACTACGCTTGTGGCAGCGGCGCAGGAAGGCGCGTGGGGCGTGGGCATAGAAATCGATCCCGCCTACGTTACCGTTGCGTGCTCCCGCCTGCGTGCCGAAAGGGAAATACCCGAAGCACATGCCTCGCCGGAGACACCCATTGTTTTACGCGGTGCAGACGATGTCGCCACGTGACCGTGAAAGCACTTGTCGTTAAAATAGTATCAAACAGTTTCAGACCAAAGCGCGTGTTGGCGTGTGAGTTGTACGAAAAACACAGTTTTACTGGGATCACGCGGTCGTGCGCTGACAGATCCGTGATGCTGATGATCCTGTATGAGCATTCACAGGCCGAGGATCGGCCAGGACACCTTCCGTCAGCTTCTAGAAAACAGGCCAAGCACGGGCAAGCACGACCATACGTTGCAAAATCAGTAGAGTTACGTATTAGTAATATATGTTCGGTTGGAGGTGTTGCCTCATTCCCGTGATTCAGTGCCGTGATGGCCGACAAGGCAATCGGATGCTTGCAGAAAGTTGAAAAAAATGTGACTGCTGCACTGCACAAACGGGTTGGAAACTTCTGTCGTGTGAGCCCGCTAAGGGTTGGGTCACCCCCCTAATACGGGGTGGAACTCGCAGGCGGATCAACCGCAAGCATAGTGTAAGTCATCATCGGAGTCGGCCTATGGCAGTCGTCCAGCGCATCCAGCGCCTCTACCCTTTCCAGTTCGAGCCGGCCTTTGGGCGCGTAGCTCAGCCGGGTAGCCGGCCGAGTGCGATTGGTTGGCGTCAGATCGGTTCGCAAACCGCCTGCGCTGGAGGCCTTCTGGCTGCCGATCTTCTGGCTTTCGGGATCGCCGTAGCCGGGGCGTGCAACGTCAGCGCCTGGGTCCAGTCCCAGGCAACTTCCGGAAACGCCGCATCCAGCCTGGCTTTGGCCGCCTCTGCTCTGGCTGGTATGCTCGGCTACTTCATGTCCCACGAGCATTACGAGCACCGCGTGCCATTCTGGACAGAGTGCCGGGACATCCTGCGTGCAACGGGTGCAGCCTTGGTACTCGCGGCCACCGCAGCGTTCCTGCTGAACCTCCCGGAGCCACGCCTGCCGCTGCTTACTGCAGCATTGCTGTTCCCACCGGCCGTCCTGGCGATGCGCGGTTTGACAAGGCGAGCGCTTACGGCAGCTGGCTTGTGGCGGTTGCCCGTTGTGATCGTGGGCGACGGCGCCTGGAGTGCGCAGGCGGAAGTAGCGCTGCGGGCTGAGCCAAGCCTAGGCTATGACGTCGTTGGCCACGCCAGCTCGTCGGCGTTACGGGCCGGTCTCGGTGATGGTGCCCCTTACGAAGGCTTCTGGAGAGGGCTTTTGCTACAGCACCAGGCCAAGTTGCTGATTCTGGCGCACGACACCGAAGGTAGCTTGCCGCCGTCCATTGTCGCGGACCTGGTACGGGAGCGCGTGCCTTATGCGCTCTTGCCCAAGCTGGACGGTTTGCCTGTGATAGGCGCCCGCCATACCTATCTTGGTCGCGAGACGGTGCTGGTAAGCTACCGGAACAACCTGCGCAAGCCGCTGGCCCGGGCCGCCAAGATGACGTTTGACGTTGTGGTTGCAGCTGCCGCCCTGGTGATCCTGGCGCCGCCCATGCTGGTAGTGGCAGCTCTCGTCGGGCTGGACGGCGGACCGGTGTTCTACGCCCATACTCGGATTGGCGCCCGCGGAAAGGTCTTTCGCTGCCTGAAGTTCCGCTCCATGGTCACAGACAGCGAGGCCGCGCTGCAGGCGCTGTTCACGCGCGACCCGCTGGCCGCCGAGGAGTGGACGCGTACTCACAAGCTGCGCCTCGACCCGAGGGTGACCTGGGTCGGCCGCATGCTGCGCAAAACCAGCCTGGACGAACTGCCGCAACTCTTTAACGTGCTGCGGCTCGATATGAGCCTTGTAGGACCCCGGCCGATCGTCAGCCTTGAGATCCCGAAGTATGCTGAGGACATCGCCTACTACTATGAAACCCGCCCCGGGATCACCGGCTTGTGGCAAGTAAGTGGGCGTAGCGATACGACGTATGCGCAGCGGGTAAGGCTGGATAGCTGGTACGTAAAAAACTGGAGTATCTGGCAGGATTTCTCGATAATTGCGCGGACGATCCCTGCCGTTCTTAGTGGTCGTGGCGCCGGTTGATATTAGAATGGGAGTGATTGGCAGCATGCTGGGCTGGTGGCGACGTCTTCGGGCGTCGCGCGTTGCCTACGAGCCCGTCGGTCCCGCGCGATCCTCTAGCGCCTCGGCGCCGTCTGTCCAGCGCCCGGTTTCGGCATCGCCAAACGACGTGTTCACCCCGACGCGTCCGCGCGCCGGACGGCGCACGCTAGTCGGGCGGCAAGTAGAACTGCAGCGCATCTTGGACGGCATTTTCGACGATACGGCCCACGTGGTACTCTACTCCGAGCGTGGACGCGGCAAGACTTCGTTGTCAAACCTCGCCATCGAGCAGTTGCGGCGGCGCGGCGCTATCGTCGCGCGGTGCGCCTGCGAGGCGGAGACCACGTTCGACACAATGATCAGGGCGCTGGCACGCGACCTGCCGCCGTCCCTGCTCGTCCAGGGTGGCGCTGATGCGGAGGGCGAGGGTTGCGAGAGCCTGCTGCCGCCGCGCGGCGTGCGTCCGGCCGACGTGGCGGCGATGCCGGCCGGCCTGGGCTGCGACGTGACGGTGTTCGTAATCGACGAGTTCGATCGGGTGACCGACCTGGAGACCCGCACCCGCCTGGCCGACACGATCAAGCTGCTGTCGGACCGCGGGCTGCGTCTCTACTTCATGGTGGTCGGCGTTTCGGACACGCTCGAACAGATCATCGGCCAGCACCCCTCCATTCAGCGCAACATTGTCGGCGTGCACCTGCCACTGCTGCGTGACGACGAGATTGCCGACATGCTGACCAAGGGCGGGCAGCAGGCTGGTATCTTGTTCACCGAGGCCGCCGTGCAAACTGTACAGGGCGTGTCCCGCGGCATGCCCTACATGGCCCAGCTACTTGGCCTACGTATTGCTCAGTCGGCGCTGCGGCATGCCGACGGTGACGAGGCTCAGGTTGCAGAGTCCGACGTGCTCGGCGCCGTGCAGCGCCTACTCGAAGAGGTGGGCTCGGCGGTGACGATGACGTATGCCACGCTATCTGCCGAGCCGCGCATGCAGGGTATGCTCCTCCGGCTAGCCGGGGCCGAGCAGGACCGGTGGGGGCGCATGCCGTTCAACAGGTCGGCCGAGCAGGTAGTGGTAGGCGGTGCCAGGATCACATTCGTGCAGTGGGAGCGCCTGCTAGAGTGTGGCGTGGTGGCGCAGCCCGACGGCGCCTCCGGTCCCGTCCAGTTCCGTGACCGGCCACTGGTCTATCACATCCTGTTGCTGGCAGCCCGCAAGTCCCTTACTGCCCGGCTGCCAGGCGCGGATGCGCCGTCTGAGCCCGAGCAGCTCCACATGGCGTCGGGCGAATGAACCAACCCAAGGAGAGCGGCCATGGATAGCCTGGCGGAACGGCCGGCCCAGCCTCCTGCAACCGAGGCGGTGCGGTCCACGGCGATGGTGTTGGCTCCGATCAGGCGCGCGATCCTGCCGATCGGTGTCTGCGCGTTGCTGGGCGCTACTGGCGCTTACCTTTACGCGCGTACTCTGGACAAGTCCTACACCGCCTACGGCGTGGTGGCCGTGGAGGGCGACCAGATCGCAATCCCGGAACTGCAAGGCGCGCTGCGCGCCGACAACGCGCCCGATCCGATGCCGATGGTGCATACGGAAGTCCAGGCGCTGTCGGCCCGTCAGCTCGTCGAACAGGTAGCCGGCCAGCTTCATCTCGACCACGACCCGGAGTTCAACGCGGCGCTCCGCCTCCCCACCCGATTTAGCCGGGTGCGGGACTGGCTGAAGTCCTTGTTGCCGGGCTCGTCGGGCGATGTTAGCGCCCCGGACGGCGCGCAGGCGGCGCAGGACGGCCTGTTGAACGCCGTACAGCACAACTTGGTCATCAGTCAGGACAACAGAAGCCTGGTGATCGGCATCGGCTTCTTCGCGCACGACCCCGCGCTGGCCGCCCGCTTCGTCAACACGCTGATCCAGGACTACATCGACAAGCGCGCGCAACGCCGCAACTCCGCCGATCAGGGCGCCAACACCGTGGTCTCACAGCGAATTGAGCAGGTGCGTGCCGACATCGAACACATCGAGCAGCAGATGCGCGACCTGCGCAATCAATCCGGCTTGGTCGGGCTGCGGGCCGGCAGCGTGGGGCAGCAGCAAGTCGAGGACCTGACGACAGCCGCCTCCCGGGCCACGCTGGACCGTAGCCAGATCGAAGCGAACTACAACAAGGCTCAGGCACTAGCGGCCGGCGGCTCCTCGGACGCTCTGGCCAGCGTGCTGGGGTCGGAGACTATCTCCCGACTGCGCGAGCAGGAATCTCAGGCGGCGGAGAAGGTAGCCGACCTGCAGCAGCGCTACGGATCAGCCTACCCCGCGCTACGCAGCGCGGAGGCGGATTTGTCGTCCACACGCCGAGAAATCGCCGGCGAGACGCACCGTATCGTCGCTTCGCTGGCGACGCAGCTGAAGGTGGCCCGCGCGCACGAGGCCGACGTGCTAGCCCAACTCGCCGCGGCACGACACGCCGGCGTCTCGGCCCAGAACACGCAGGCGCAGTTGGACCAGTTGAGCCAGGATGCGGCTACGAGACGGGACCTCTACAGGACCTTGCTTGAGCGCGCGCAGCAGACCACCACCCAACCGGTCGGGTCGCAGACGCCCGATATTCGGGTGTTGAGCCGGGCCAGCGTTCCCGGCCTGCCGAGCGCGCCCAACACCAAGGTTGCCGCTGCCTTCGGCGGCGTAGGCGGCGGCCTGCTTGCCTGCATGGCGGCGCTGGCTTTTACCCGCCGGTCAGGCCGTCCCGTGGACGGGGCGGCCTTCGCCCGGTCCGCCGGGCTGCACGTGGTGGCCACCCTGCGCGGGCGCGCCGTCCGCAGCCTTGCCGACCGCATGCTGGCGAGCGCCCCGGGGCCGGAAGCCGACGCCGTACGCATGGCGCGCACGCGCGTGGGCCAGCTATCCCGCACTCCGCCGCGCGTGACGGGTTTCGTGGGTGCCCAGCCAGGCATGGCCGGCAGTTCGCTCGCCTGCGCCTACGCCCGCGCTGCCGCGCGCGATGGCCAACGCGTGCTGCTGATCGACCAGGATGGCGAGCTGGCATCGATGGTCCGCCTGCTCGGCATCCAGGACGGCCGCCTGGCCGCGGTGCTGAGCGGCGACGCCGCCTGGCGCGACGCGGTCGTAGTCGACCGGGTGCCCGGCCTGGACGTGCTGGTTGGTGCCACGCAGCCCCAGTCGCGTGCCGCAGCACCGCGTGGCGCAGTCGGGCTGGAAAACCTCCTGGCCGACGCGCGGGCCGAATATGACCAGATTATCCTTGGCGCGCCGCTGGCCATGCATGCGGACGCCACACGGGTGGTTCGCAGCAGCGACGTGACGGTGGTGGTGCTGGAGGAAGCAGCGTTGCGCGAACAGGCAGCCTCCGAGGCGTGTGTCCGGCTGCGCAGCCAGTCGCGCAGCCCGCTGGCTGCCATCCTGCTCACGCGTGCCTGATGGTGGCCCTGATCGTTCTGGGTCTGGTGTTGCTTGTGCTGGCCCTGCACCCGTTCACCACCTACCCGCTTAGCCTGCGCCTGATGGCCCGGCGTCATGCCCGTCCGGTCCGCGGTGGTCCGCCGCCGCAGCGCGTGGCCGTGTGCGTCTGCGCCTATAACGAGGAACGGGTGATCGCCGCACGGATGGACAACCTGCTCGCCTTGCGCGCGGGCCATCCGGACCTGGACGTGCTCGTCTACGTGGATGCGGCCAGCGACGGCACTGCGCAGGTTCTGCAGGCCTACGCGGACCGAGTCAGGCTGGTGGTCTCTGCCGAGCGGTTGGGAAAGACGGCCGGCATGAACAAGCTGGTGTCGATGACGGATGCCGAAGTGGTGGTGTTCACAGACGCCAATGTCAGCTTCGCCGAGAGTGCGCTGACCCGGCTGGTGGCGCCTTTTGCCGACCCCGAGGTGGGCTGCGCGTGCGGTCACCTGGTTTATGTGGACTCCGAGGCCGGTGCGGTCAGCAGCACTGCCGCCACCGGATCGTTGTACTGGCGCCTCGAAGAGCACATCAAAGCGCTGGAGAGTGCCACCGGGTCGGTGATGGGCGCCGACGGCTCCATCTTCGCGATACGGCGTGTCATGCACCGGCCGCCGCCGGCCTGGCTGATCGATGATATGTACGTCTCACTGTCCGTTCTGTGCGCAGGCGGACGCGTGGTCCACGTGGCCGACGCGGTCGCCACGGAAGCCGCCGTCTCCCGCCCGGCCGAGGAGTTCAGGCGCAAGGTGCGCATTGCCTGCCAGGCGTTCAACGTGAACCGGGCCCTGTGGCCGCAGCTGATGCAATTGGGCGCACTGGACCGCTACAAATACCTGTCCCACAAGCTGCTCCGCTGGCTTTCCATTTTCCTACTGGCCGGCGCCGCATCGGCCGCCCTGCTGGCCATTGGAGCCGGTGCCGGCCTGCCGGCGTTCGGGGTGGCGCTGGCTGCCGGACTGCTAGGGTGCTCGCTGGTTGCGGCCTCGCCTGGTGGCAAGCTCGGTCAGTTGCGCGAGGTATTGGCGGCCTTCATCGCCACCGGGGCTGGGGTCCTGCGCTCGCTCCGTGGCGAGACGTTCCAGACCTGGAACCCGCCGGCGTCTGCCAGGGGGTTGGTACAAGCCCGCCTGCACGATGCGAAGGCGCAAGCATGATGCGTGTGTCGATCGTTGACCCCTCGCTGTTCACGCTGCCTTACGATACGGCACTGGTGACGGCGTTGCAGAGGCAGGGCGCCCAGGTGGACTTGCATGGCCGCGCGCTGACCCCGCAGGACGGCGCCACGACGGCGCGTGTGTTGCCGGACTTCTACCGGATCGCTGCGAGCCCGATGGCCAAGCGCCTGCCGCGCGTGCTGCGGCTTGCCGTGAAAGGCCTCGACCACGTGGCGGGCATGCGTCGCCTGTTGCGCACGGTGCGCGCGGTAAGGCCGGACGTTATCCACTTCCAGTGGCTGCCGTTGCCGGCGCTGGACGCCCGGCTGGTGCCGGCGTTCCGCCGTGTCGCCCCGGTGGTGCTGACCGTGCACGATACGGACCCTTTCAACGGCAGCCCGACGGCGCGGCTGCAGCGCATTGGCTTCGCCAAGTCGCTGGCCGCCTGTGATAGACTGATCGTCCACACCGCACAGGGAGCTGCCCGGCTCGCAGCGCTCGGGCTTCCGCCGTCGCGGATCGTCCAACTGCCCCACGGCCCGCTGGCCGAGACGGTGGTTACGGAACCTGCCGATACAATGCAGGGCGAACTGAGCTTCGTGCTGTTCGGCAAGATCAAACCCTACAAGGGTGCCGACCTGCTGATCGAGGCCTTTGCCGCCCTGCCCGAGGCGCTGCGGCTCCAGGCGAGGCTGCGAGTGATCGGACAGCCCTACATGGATGCCGGCCAGCTTCTTGCGCTGGCCCGCGCCCGCGGCGTGGCCGACCGGCTCAGCCTGGAGACCCGCTTCGTCGAGGACTCAGAGATCGGCGCCGTCTTCGCCCCTTCCAGCGTCGCCGTATTTCCCTACCGGGAGATTGAGGCCAGCGGCGTGTTGTCGCTGGCCCTGGCGCATGGGCGGCCGGTCATCGCCTCCAGGCTCGGTAGTTTTGCCGAGACGCTGCAAGACGGCGTGCAGGGTCGGTTGCTGCGGCCCGGCGACGTGGCGGCGCTGAGTCGGGCGATGCAGGCCGTCATCGAGGACCGGAGCATGGCGGCCGCCTACGCTGCCGCTTCGCGTGCGCTGGCAGGGTCGCAGCCGGGATGGGACGAGATCGCCCGCCTGACGATGGGCGTCTACCAGGACGCGGGCGCCGTGTCGGCCTCGCCGGCCCTTTTGCCCTTTCAAACCCGCGCTACCCGGCAGGAGCTGGCCCGATGACGTATCCAACCCGTACGGCGGTGATCTTCCGCACCCATTTCTGGGACGCGTTTGCTCAGCGCCAGTTCGACAGGCTGCTTGCCGTGGCGCAAGGCACCGACGTCTTCGTGCTGGTTGACGAAACCAACGGAAAGGTGGCCGGGATCAGCCACCCGGCGGTGGTGCGGGTGACAGAGGCGGGGCTGCTGATTACAGGGCTGGCGCGTGCCGGCGAGGGTAACCTTCTGTGGTTCAATGGCGACTACCCCCTCTACCACTTCCAGGCGCTCCACCCGGGTTACGACACCTACCTGCAACTCGAATACGACGTGATCATCAACCAGCCGATCGCCGCGCTGACGGAGCGCCTGCGCGCGGACCATGTGGACTACGTGGGCCTGACCAAGGGCGAAGTCGTGGCCGACTGGTTCTGGCGCGACACCATGTCGGCGGCTTACCGCCATGACGACGTGCGCAAGCAGCTGATCTGCCTGTCTGTGTTCTCCGGCGCGGCACTCCGCCATTTGTATGAGGCGCGCCTGGCACAGTCCCGCGCGTGGGAGGCCGGCACGCTGAAAGTGTGGCCGTTCTGCGAGGGCTTCATCCCGACCGAGCTGGCCATCGCGGGGTTCGTCTGCCGCGAGCTGAGCGCGCTCGGCAGCACGGCCGCTTACGACCACTGGCCGCCCTTCCTGGAGGCTGACGTACCGCGCCTGGCGGGCGAGGACTTCGTTCACCCGGTGCTCGACGAGCCGCGCTTCATTGCCAGCATGCATAAATACCGCGTCGGGCTGGTCGGCTACCTGAACCCGGCCAGCCAGTTCCACCGCAAGCTGCGGCGCCTGACACCCCGGCGCTACTTGGGCGTGCTGGCTGCCACCTTCACCGGCAAGGCCAAGTTCAACCTGGGCAACCTGGCGGCCTCGCTGAAGGGGCCACAGACAAACACGAGGGCTATGCCATGATCTCCGCCGGGGACTTCCGCTACGTTATTGCCGGCAGCGGCTTCTTCGGCGCCGTAATGGCCGAACGCATTGCCACCGTGCTGGGCGAGCCTGTCCTGGTCATCGAGAAACGCGATCATTTTGGTGGCAACTCGTTTTCCGAGAGCGATGCCGAGACCGGCATCGAGTATCACCGTTACGGCACCCACTTGTTCCACACCTCACAGGACGACGTGTGGGCCTGGATCAACCGGTTCACCGCGTTCAACAATTATCGCCACCGTGTGCTCACCCGTCATGCCGGGCGCATGTACACCATGCCCATCAACCTTATGACGCTGAACAACTTCTTCGGCGTGGATCTCAAGCCGTCCGAGGCGGCAGCGTTCATCGCCGAACGCGCGGGTCGGGAAGGTTACAGCAACCCGCAAAACTTCGAGGAGAAAGCGGTCTCGCTCGTCGGCCGCGAGCTCTACGAGGCGTTCATCCGCCACTACACGGCCAAGCAATGGGAGACCGACCCCAAGCTGCTGCCGGCTGCCACCATCAGCCGCCTGCCGGTGCGGGCCAACTACAACGACTTCTACTTCAACGACACCTACGAAGGCCTGCCTTTGGACGGCTATCACGCGATCTTCGAGCGCGTATTCGCCGACAAGCGCATCGAGGTGGTCTGCAATTGTGACTTCTTCGACGTGCGCCATACGCTGCGGCCGGACGCCACGCTCATCTACACCGGCCCGATTGACCGCTACTTCGATTACCGGCTCGGCACACTGGGCTGGCGGACGCTCGATTTTGAGATTGAGCGGCCGGAGCTCGAAGACTACCAGGGTGCCAGCGTGGTAAACTACCCCGACGCCGACGTGCGCTTCACCCGTATCCACGAGTTCCGCCATCTGCATCCGGAACGGCGCTACACCGCCGAACGCACGCTGATCATGCGCGAGTACTCGCGGTTCGCCACACGGGAAGACGAGCCGTATTACCCGATCAACACGCCGGCGGACAAGGACCTCTACGACGGTTACGCCGCCCTGGCCGCCCGCGAGCCGAACGTCATCTTCGGCGGACGGTTAGGCACCTACCGCTACCTGGACATGCACCAGGCGATTGGGGCGGCGCTCAAATCGTTCGAACGCGAACTGCTGCCCGTCGCCCGCGGCGAACTGGCGGCGGAGTAGCCGCCGGGCCAGCCGGAACGGGGCGGCCTGGCTGGCCGCCTAGGCCGCGCTACCCATCCTGGTCCGAAACGGGATCAGGTTGGTGGCTTCGGGCTGAGCTTCCGCAGTCACCCCCGTCAGCACGCTCTGCAAGGCATCCGACAGGCTGGCGAAATCACCGACATCGGCCCCTGTCAGGCAGCACCAGGCGCCGATACGCGCGCCTGACCGGGCAAAGCCCCAGCGCGACCAGGCCTGACCCCGCCTGTATACGCTCAGGAAGTTGCCCACCTCCGATGCGTCACCCTCGTCTCGATCGTGGATCACCATGCGGTCGTAGCCAGCCAGCTTGGCCCGGTCCTGCCAAGCTGCCACTTGCATCCGATCGTGAGGGGTAAGGCATGTGCCCTGGACTACAGCCGATGCACGGGCTGCATGTAGCGCGAAAGATATCACGGCGCCGGCAACTGCTGGTTGAGTCGAAGGCATGGTAATGCTCGCCACTCGTTGGTGAGCATGTTTTAACCTAAATTTCTCGTGAGCGTATGTGATACGTTTCACACACAGGCTATTTTTATGTTAGCGTAACAAAAAGGTCGTCGCAGAGCTGGGTTCATTGACGGTTTCAGAAGACCGAGGGAGCCAAGCCCCTGTCCAGCATGACACCACGGTCCTGGATCTGCAGTGGAAGCTCTGTAACGCTACGGCAAAAGCTGCCGTGTGAAGCAGCCTGGTCCTAGCTTGCCGAGAGAACTCTGGCGATGAAAGACGCTGCCCTCGAGCCCCGCCCAGCACCACTCGTTTGGAGCAGTGCATGTGACCCAGCGGAACAGCGATTACCGCGGCGCAGGCATCTCTACTCGCAACTAAGCGCAAATCGATCCACCGGATCGTTGATCGACTCCAGCCGGCACGCTGCCAAAGCTGCGAACCGCTGCGTCAGCGCGCGGCGCCGGGCGGCGGCCATGCGGTGCACCCGCGCCTCCCTCAGCACGGCCGCGTCCTCTGCAGCGGTCACGATCAGCCCTACGTCGGCCGGCAGCAGGACCAACGGGAAATCCGCGTCCACGGCGAAGTAAAGTGCGTCCGCATAATCGCGGTACTCCGGCCACTTGCTGTCGGTCAGGAAGTCGGTCGGGCCGGATTTCACCTCGACGCACATGAAATCACCGTCCCGCCGCAACGCCAGGATGTCGGCCCGCCGGCCGTTCGGCAGGCTCACCTCGTGCAGCGGCGCCCAGCCCAGGTCACGGCACAAACGGGCAGCCTGGCGGCGAATGGCGGCTGAGCGTTCCGGCAAAGACAGATCCATGCCAAAGCTTACGCCCGCCTGTCTCGGGCGAAAAGAACAGAAAGGGATCGTCCGCCATGTCGCATACCGCCACGCCTGCCAGCCTGACTGCCGCGCCGGGCACCGTGAGGCAGGGCGAGATCTATGTGGGCGGCATGCTGCACCAGCAGAAACAGACCGTGCCGACACGGCAGGACGTGCTCGAATCCCGAGCCGAGGCAGCGATGTCCCCGGAAGCCTTCGCCTACATCGCCGGGGGCGCCGGGCGGGAGGCGACCATGCGCGCCAACTTGGCCGCCTTCGACGCTGCCCGAATCCGTCCGCGCATGCTGCGCGACATGGGCAAGCGCGACCTCTCGGCCACCATGCTCGGCCGCACCTGGCCCAACCCCATCCTGGCAGCACCGATTGGCGTGCAGGAGATGGCGCATGCGGACGGCGACCTGGCCACCGCGCGGGCGTGTGCCGCTGTGGGCGTGCCGATGATCATCTCCAACCAGGCCAGCCACCCGATGGAGGCGATCGCCGTGGCCAACGGCGACGGCGAGCGCTGGTTCCAGCTCTACTGGGGCAAGTCCGACGAGCTGGTGGCCAGCCTGGTCCGCCGGGCGGAGGCGTGCGGGTGCACCGGGCTAGTGGTCACGCTGGACACCGCCATGCTCGGGTGGCGCACCCGCGACCTGGACCTCGCCTACCTTCCGTTCCTCGAAGGCAAGGGCATCGCGCAATACACCTCCGACCCTGTCTTCCAATCCATGCTGGGCGACAAGGCCAGCGACCCGCACGCCGCCAGCCTGCTGTTCATGACCACCTACTCCAACCCGACTATCACCTGGGACAGGCTGGGCTTCCTGCGCCAGCACACGCGCATGCCGATCCTGCTGAAAGGCATCAACCACCCCGACGACGCCGCGCTGGCCATCGAGCACGGAATGGACGGCATCGTCGTTTCCAACCACGGCGGCCGGCAGATCGACGGCGCCGTGGCCGCGCTCGACTCGCTGGCAGAGGTGGCCGCAGCGGTGGCGGGCCGCATCCCGGTGCTGTTCGACAGCGGGATTCGCAGCGGCGCGGACGTGTTCAAGGCGATCGCCCTGGGCGCGAGCGCGGTGCTGATCGGGCGGCCTTACGTGTACGGGCTGTCGATCGCCGGCGAGGCCGGCGTGGCGGCGGTGCTGCGCAACATCCTGGCGGAGCTGGACCTGACGATGGGGTTGGCGGGGTGCCGGAGCGTGAGGGACGTGACGGCCGACGCGCTGGTTCTGGGTTGAAGGCCGGGCTCGACCGGCAGGAAAGTGATGGAAGGAAGGCCTTCTTTTTCGAGAAAAAGAAGCGAAAAGCTTTTGCTGGCGCTGTCGCGGACGGCTGAAACAGCTCGCCTCCACGACGCGCACCCGACGGAGCAAAAGTTTTTTTGGCCCTTTTTTCAAAAAAGGACTGCTTGCCTTCGGACAGGCTTGGTGCAGGTCCGAGGTTCAGGGGCAGAGCCGCTGGCCTTCCTTGGAGACTATCAGACTTCCATCTGATGCAACCGCCGGTCCAGGAACGCCGTCACCGCGATCTCCTCCGCGGTCAGTCCCTGCGTGTGCTTGTCCAGCATGTCGTCCGCACGCGCTTTTAGGCCTTCCAGCAGGCTGCCATCCAGGTAGCCGTCGAAGATCGCAGGGTGGATGTAGCATTTGCGGCAGATACTCGGCGTGTTGCCGAGCAGCGAACTCACCGCTTCGACTGCGCGCAGCACGTTCTTCTTGGCTTTCGCCGCGCTGTCGTAAGCTTCAAACTCGCGCAGCGCCAAGGCGGCCAGGTTGGTTGCCGCCCAGGTGCGGAAATCCTTCGCGGTGATGTGCTCGCCGGTGATCTCGTGCAGGTAGGCGTTCACGTCGTCCGAACCGACGGTGTGGCTGGACCCGTCGTGGTCGACATAGTGGAACAGCTCCTGGCCGGGGATGTCCTGCAGCTTCTTGACGATGTTGGCGAGCTTGCGGTCGTGCAGCTCGATGTGGCGCTGGATGCCGTGCTTGGCGCGGAAATCGAGCTCCACCACGTTGCCGTGCACCGTGGCGTGGCGTTCGCGCAGGGTCGTCAGGCCGAAGCTGTTGTTGGTCTTGGCGTATTCCTCGTTGCCGATACGTGCGAGCGTGCGCTCCAGAAGGCGAACGAGTGCGGCAAGGACCTTCTCGCGCGGCAGGCCCGGCTTGCCCAGATCGTGCTCCACACGCTTGCGAATGTCCGGCAGCTTGCGGCCGAACACCAGCATCTTGCCGTATTTCGCCTCGTCGCGGATCTCGCGCCAGCGCGGGTGGTAGCGATACTGCTTGCGCCCGCGTGCGTCGCGGCCCACCGCCTGCAAGTGGCCGTTCAGGTCACGGCAGATCCACACGTCCGTGTAGGCCGGCGGGATGGCCAGCTTGCGTATGCGGGCGATGTTCTTCTCGTCGGTGATTCGCGTGCCGTCGGGCTGGAAGAAGGCCCAGCCGCCTTCCTCCGCCTCGCGCCGGATGCCCGGCTTGGCATCGGACACGTAGTGCAAGTGGGCAGCCTTGGCCGCCGCCTTGGGGTCGAGAAGATCATCTACGTCGTCTGACACGATCACATCCTTAGGGATTACGTGAACAGAACCGACGCTCGCCGGTTCCTCCACGCGCGCGTGTCTGCAAAGAACCGCGACAGCACAGACAAAAGCCTCTTGCTTCTTTTTTCCGAAAAAGGAGTCGTCACTTCAATCCTCCTCGGTCCGCCGGCAAAGCACCTCGCGCCGGCCCACGTGGTTGGCCGCGCTGATGATGCCTTCCTTCTCCATCTGCTCGATCAGCTTGGCTGCGCGGTTGTAGCCGATGTTGAGGTGCCGCTGGATGAAGCTGGTGCTCGCCTTGCCCTCGCGTGCCACCACGGCCACCGCCTGGTCGAACAGGCCCATCTCGCCGTCACCGTTACCGCCGCCCATGTTGGCCAGCGCGGCGCTGCCGGCACCCTCGTCGTCCATGCCTTCCGTCACCTCGTCGAGGTAGTCGGGTGCCCCCTGCTGGCGCAGGAAGGCAACCGTGTCCTCCACCTCACGGTCGGTCACCAGCGGGCCATGCACGCGGGTGATGCGGCCGCCGCCGATCATGTAGAGCATGTCGCCATGCCCCAGCAGCTGCTCGGAGCCCTGCTCGCCCAGGATGGTGCGGCTGTCGAACTTGCTGATTACCTGGAAGCTGATGCGGGTGGGGAAGTTGGCCTTGATGGTGCCGGTGATCACGTCCACCGACGGGCGCTGGGTGGCCATGATCACGTGGATGCCGGCCGCGCGCGCCATCTGCGCCAGGCGCTGCACGGCAGCCTCGATGTCCTTGCCCGCCACCATCATCAGGTCGGCCATCTCGTCGATCACCACCACGATGAACGGCAGCGCCTCTAACGTCAGCGGCTGCTCCTCGAAGGTCGGCCGGCCGGTCTCCGAATCGAAGCCGGTCTGCACGCGGCGGCTGATCACCTCGCCCTTGGCGCGCGCCTCCTCGACGCGTTCGTTGTAGCCGCCCACGTTGCGCACGCCGAGCTGGCTCATGGCGCGGTAGCGGCGCTCCATCTCGCGCACCGTCCACTTCAGCGCCTGCACCGCCTTGGCCGGCTCGGTCACCACCGGCGCCATCAGATGCGGAATGCCTTCGTAAACCGAGAGCTCCAGCATCTTCGGGTCGATCAGGATCAGCCGGCACTGTTCGGGCGAGAGCTTGAACAGCAAGGACAGGATCATCGCGTTGATGCCCACCGACTTGCCCGACCCGGTGGTGCCGGCGATCAGCAGATGCGGCATGCGGGCCAGGTCGCTGACGATCGGCACGCCGGCGATGTCCTTGCCCAGCGCGATCGGCAGGCGGCCCTGGTGGCGGGTCCACGCCTCGCTCTCCAGCAGCTCGGCCAGGAAAACCGTCTCCCGCTTGGCGTTGGGCACCTCGATGCCGATCACGTTGCGGCCCGATACGGTGGCGATGCGCACCGCGGTCACGCACAGGCTGCGCGCCACGTCGTCCGCCAGGCCGATCACCCGGGCGC
>CAXTBC010000023.1:0-51319 GCA_964242595.1 uncultured Acetobacteraceae bacterium
GAGGCATCCGCCTCCATTAAACCCGACCCTCGCAGAAGTACATAACACCTTCTAGACTCTCGTATGATTGCCGTACGATCAAGAGCTTTAGAGTTCTTGGTACAAAGTTGGACAGATACTTAGTGCCGTGTAGCATCACCGGTCAGCCGCGGGTGAAGCACCAGTACACAGGCTCACGCCCCGCGGCGAGTGCCTTCGCCTCGTAGCGCGTCGCTGGCCAGCCGTTCGGGCGCTCGCGTAGAGGCATCCCGCCGGTGAATAGCGCCTGTGCGCCCATCACCTCCTCCACCCACGCCTGATACGTCGGGTCGTCGCTGGCGATGCGCCACTCCGCTCCCGGCCTCATCCGGCTCGCCACCAGCTTCACCGTCTCCGGGTGCACGAAGCGTCGCTTGGCGTGGCGGGCCTTGGGCCAGGGATCGGGGAACATCAGGAACAGGCGGTCCAGACTGGCTTCCGGCAAGGTGCGCAGCAGCGCGCGCGCGTCGTCCGGCCAGACGCGCAGATTGGCCGGCAGCGGGGCGGTGGCCTCGCCGCCTTCGGGTACCAGGGCGGCCAGCAACGAGCACAGGCCCTGTTCGAACACCTCGCAGGCGATCAGCCCGGCCTGGGGATTGGCGGCAACCTGCGCGCGGCTGTGCTCGCCACCCCCGAAGCCCACCTCCAGCCAGGTCTCGGTGATGCCGTCGTCCCACGCCGCTCCGGGCATGGAGGCGAGCCGGGGAAGGGTGACGTCCAGCAGCTTCTGCTGGCGGGGCCGGAGCGCGTGAGTGCGCTGGCGGCCGTAGAGACGGTCCGGAGTGGGTTTGACGTCCATGAGAGAAAAGGCAAGCAGTTCTTTTTTGAAAAAAAGAACCAAAAAACTTTTACTCCCTGTCGGGTGCTGGCTGGATGAAGGCGCGACAGCGGAAACAAAAGTCTTTTGCTTCTTTTCTTCAGAAAAGAAGGCCTTGCCTGCTTACCTGCCGAACGCCGACTTCAGCGCCGGAACCAGGTCCGTCTGCTCCCAAGTGAACAGGCCGTTCTCCGCCGTGCGCCCGAAATGCCCGTAGGCGCTCGTCGGCACGTAGATCGGCGCGTTCAGCTTCAGGTGCTCGCGGATGCCACGCGGCGAGAGGTTCATCAACTCGCGCAACGTGCGCTCGAGCTGCGCCTCGTCCACGTCCTGGCCGGTGCCGTGCAGCTCCACATACACGCTCAGCGGGTGCGCCACGCCGATGGCGTAGCTGATCTGCAGGGTGCAGCGCTGGGCCAGGCCGGCGGCCACCACGTTCTTGGCCAAGTAGCGCGCGGCGTAGGCGGCGCTGCGGTCCACCTTTGTGGGATCCTTGCCGGAAAAGGCGCCGCCGCCATGCGGGGCGGCCCCGCCATAGGTGTCCACGATGATCTTGCGGCCGGTGAGCCCGCAATCGCCGTCCGGCCCGCCGATGACGAAGTTGCCGGTTGGGTTGATGTAGAGCTCGTCGTCGGCGCACATCCAGCCCTCCGGCAGCGCCTCGGCGATGATCGGGCGCACGGCCCGGACGATGGCCTCCTGGCTCATGCCGGCCTCGTGCTGGGTGGACAGCACCACCGAGGTGGCGCCCACCGGCTTGCCATCCACGTAGCGGAGCGTGACCTGGCTTTTGGCGTCCGGCAGCAGGCCGGCGGCGCGGCTGTCGCCGGCGTGCCGCAGCTCGTTGATGCGGCGCAGGATCAGGTGGGCGTAGTGGATCGGCGCCGGCATCAGGCTCGGCGTTTCGGTGGTGGCGTAGCCGAACATGATGCCCTGGTCGCCGGCGCCTTCGTCCTTGTTGCCTGCGCTGTCCACGCCGGCCGCGATGTCCTGGCTCTGCGCATGCAGGTGGCACTCGACATGCGCGTGGCGCCACGAGAAACCCTCCTGGTCGTAACCGATGTCGCGCACCGCCTCGCGGGCCAGGTGCATCAGCATCTCGTGGCTGACGCTGGCCGGGCCGCGGGTCTCGCCGGCCAGGATGATGCGGTTGGTGGTGACCATGGTCTCGCAGGCCACGCGGGCCATCGGGTCGGCGGCGAGGAAGGCGTCGAGCACCGTGTCGCTGATGCGGTCGGCGACCTTGTCCGGATGGCCCTCGGAGACCGATTCGGACGTGAACAGGAAATCACCCTTGTCGCGCATGTGTCTTGTGATCCGTCAGCCAGAGAGGAGGGCACGCGGTTCGCCTGCGGTGCCCGCTGGGAGCATCGCGCGTGCGGCGGGCTGCATGGCGGAAAGGGCCCAGGGGGTCAAGTTGAGGCCAAGTTTGGGCGTGAAGGGGGCCGGCGGTGGTGATAGGTGCCGGGCATGAACGTTGCCCTGCGCCGGCCGATGACGGTGGACGAGTTCCTTGCCTCGGAGGAAGGGCAGGCGCTGCGCTACGAGTTCGACGGGTTCAGGGCGCTGGCGATGACGGGCGGAACAATCGCCCACGCCGCCATCCAGGCGAACCTGATCACTGCTTTGATGACGCGGCTTCGCGGCACGCCCTACCGGCCCTACGGGAGCGACCTGAAATTCCGCATGGCCGGCCGCGTCCGCTACCCGGACGCCGTGGTCGTCTGCTCACCGTTGCAGCCACGGGCCACCTGGGTCGCCGAGCCGGTGGTCGTCTTCGAGGTCCTCGGCGGCAGTACCGCCCCTGAGGACCTGTTCAACAAGAATGCCGAGTACCAGGCGGCGGAGTCCGTCCGGCGCTACGTGATCCTCGAACAGACCCACGCCGCGGCGCTGGTGTTCTCGCGCAGGAACGGCGAGTGGGCGGCCGAGACCGTGACGGGCGAGAGCGCCGTCCTGGCGATGCCGGAGATCGGCATCGAGGTGCCGCTGGCCGAGCTCTACGAGGGCGTGGCCGTCTCGCCGGACACCGACGCGGCGCAGGACCCCTAGCCGAGTATCTGCCGCAAGCCCTCGGCGATGCGGCCGACGATGGCAGCGGCGGGTTCCGCGCGCGCCAGCATGGCGGACTGCCCCGCCCAGGCCTGCACCTGCTCCAGCCGCCCCGAAGCCGCTCCCGCCTCGTGGAACGCCCGGGTCAGCCCGCGCTGCACGGGGTAGGGCGCCGGCGCCGGCGCGTCCGGCCCTGCCGCGTCCCGCACGTAGGCGGTGGCGATGCTGCGGCCGGCGCGGCCGCTGAAGGCCCGCGTCAGCCGGGTGTCCTCCGGCGCCGTGTGGGCCAGCGCGTCCGCCCAGGCTCGCGTCAGGCCGGCTTCAGGGCTGCGCAGCAAGGCGGTGCCCACCTGAACGGCGCTGGCGCCCAGCAACAGGGCGGCCGCGGCGGTCTCCGCGTCGGCGATGCCGCCGGCGGCCACCACAGGGACCTGCACGGCGCGCGCCACCGCCGGCAGCAGCGCGAACAGGCCCACCGCCCGGGCCTCCGCCTGGCCGGCATCGAAGCAACCGCGGTGGCCGCCCGCCTCCGCCCCCTGCGCCACCAGCACGTCGGCCCCGGCCGCCTCGGCCGCGCGCGCTTCGGCCAGCGTGGTGACCGTCGCCCACCAGGCGATGCCGCGCTGCTTGAGGTCCCGGACGTAATCCTGCGGCAACAGGCCCATGATGCTGGACGCCACTTCCGGCGCGGCCTCGATCACGGCGTTGCATTGCCCGGTGAAATCGGGTGGACACAAGTCGGCGTCCGCGGCGGCGCCCGCCGGCCCCCAAGCGGCGAGGTAGTCGCGCAGCAGCGCCTCGTGCGCCGCGTCGCGCACCGGCGCAGGGTCGGGCACCCACAGGTTCATCATGAACCGACCGTTGCTGGCAGCGCGGAAGGCAGCCGCCCAGGCAGCGATGCCATCCGGCTGCAGCAACAACGCACCGCACGCGCCCATGCCGCCCGCGTTGGCCACGGCGCCGGCCAGCGCGGGCGGGCAGGCGCCGGCCATCGGCGCCATCACCACCGGCACGCGCAGGCCGAAGCGCGTGCAGAACGCCTCCGCCCGCCGCAGCGGCTCCTTCTCAACCGCCATAGAAGTATCGCTCTCCCAGCTCGCGCATGTGCAGCACCATCTTGTCCGGCCGCTCCTGCTCCGGCAGCCGCACATGCGCCTCGATCACCTCGGCGATCACCGGGTGGTGGTCGCCGAACTCCAGCACCGCGCGTACCGCGAGCTCCAGCACGGCCGGCGCGTCGTTCAGCAGCGGCAGGCCGGTGGTAAGCGACGGCTTGAAGCCCCAGCCCGACAGCGTGTTGCCCTCCAGCACCGCCGGCCGCACCGCAAACGCCAGCGCCTCGGCCGCGTCGTCACGGCCCAGCATGTGCAGCGCGAAGGTGTTGGTGGCGCGTATGGCGGCGTAGAGCGCGCTGCCGGCAGGCAGCGCGACCGTGACGAGTGCCGGTTCGAAGGACGTTTGCGTGACCCAGTGCGTGGTGGCGGCATAGGGCTGGCCGGCTGCGTCCAGCGCGGTAACGACGTGCACGCCGTAGGGGATCATGCGCAGGGCGAAGCGCTTGTCGGTAGCTAGCATGTAAGGAAGCAAGGCCTTCTTTTCTGAAGAAAAGAAGCAAAAGACTTTTGACTCCGCTGTCGCGCCCTTCCCCTGGACCACCCGACAGGGAGGAAAAGTTTTTTGCTTCTTTTTTTCAAAAAAGAAGCGCTTGCCTTGCTTCTAATCAAACAAAGTCGTGGAGATGTACCTCTCCGCAAACGACGGAATGATCGTCACGATCCGCTTGCCCGCCATCTCCGGCCGCACCGCCAGCTTCAACGTCGCCACCAGCGCCGAGCCGGACGAGATGCCGCCAGGTATCCCCTCCGTGCGCGCCAGCCTGCGGGCGGCGGCGAAGCTCTCGTCGTTGCCCACCTGGATCACCTCGTCGATCAGCCCGGTCTGCAGCACCGCGGGCACGAAGCCGGCGCCGATGCCCTGCAGCGGGTGCGGGCCAGGCTCGCCGCCGGAGAGCACGTGGCTGGCTTCCGGCTCCACGGCCACCATGCGGATGGCCGGGTTGCGGGACTTAAGCACCTGGCCGATGCCCGTCAGCGTGCCGCCGGTGCCTATGCCGCTCACCACCGCGTCCACCTGGCCGGCGGTGTCGTGCCAGATTTCCTCGGCGGTGGTCTTGCGGTGGATCTCAGGGTTGGCGGCGTTGCCGAACTGGTTGGGGCTGACGGCGTGTGGGACGCTGGCCAGCAGCTCCTCCGCCCGGCTGATGGCGCCGCGCATGCCGCCCGCCTTGGGCGTCAGCTCCAGTTGAGCGCCCAGGAACGCCAGCATCTTGCGGCGCTCGACGGAGACGCTCTCCGGCATCGTCAGGATGAGCTTGTAGCCGCGGCTGGCGCACATGAAGGCCAAGCCGATGCCGGTGTTGCCTGAGGTCGGCTCCACGATCACGCTGTCCGGCGCCAGCGTGCCCGCCGCCTCCATCGCCAGGATCATGTTGACGCCGATGCGGTCCTTCACGCTGCTGGTCGGGTTGAAGAACTCCAGCTTCAGGCAGATGTCGGCCTGTATGTTGTCCTCGCGGGTGATGCGCGGGATGCGCACCAGCGGGGTGTTGCCGATGGTCTCAGCGATGCTGTCGTAGATGCGGCCGCGCAGGGGGGGATCGAAGCGCAACGGGGCGTGCTCGGGGCTGGCGTGGGTGTCCATGATGGATTCCTCTCGGGTGCGCCCGGTTCGGGGTGGCGGTGGAGCGATGCTTTCGCCAAACTGACGCGCATGTCCAGGCGGCAGTTCGATGTCACGCCCGATCTTATGCTGCGTGCCTACCGCGCCGGCCTGTTTCCCATGGCGGAGACACGCGGGGGTGACAGGCTGTACTGGCTGGATCCCGAGCAGCGCGGCATCCTGCCTCTCGATCGCTTCCACCTGCCGCGCCGGCTGCGCCGCACGTTGGCCAATGGCGGCTTCACGATCACGTCGGACGTGGCGTTCGCCGCGGTGATCGCCGGCTGTGCGGCCCCGGCCGAGGGCCGCGAGGACACCTGGATCAACCGCGACATCGAGCGGCTGTTCACCGCGTTATACGCCCGCGGCCACGCCCACAGCATTGAGGTGTGGCTGGACGACGCCCTGGTAGGGGGGCTCTACGGCGTGGTGCTGGGCGGCGCGTTCTTCGGCGAGAGCATGTTCAGCACGGCGCGCGACGCCTCCAAAGTGGCGCTGGTGCACCTGGTGGCACGCCTGCGGCTGGGCGGCTTCACGCTGCTGGACACCCAGTTCGTCACCAGCCACCTGAGCCAGTTCGGCGCCTGCGAGGTGCCGCGCGACGCCTACAAGGCGATGCTGGAGGCGGCGGTGCGGGCTGGGGCGCGCTGGCTGTCGGAGCCGGACGCGGCGGCGCTTCGCGGCGAGCTGGCGGCGCTGTAGGCAAGGCAGGAAAGCCTTCTTTTCTCGAAAAAGAACTGCTTGCTTCCTTTCTCCTCAACCCGCTCCCAAGTGCGCAGCATGAAATTCGTCCTGACTGCCGCCGTTCTGGCCGCCACCACCGCGCATGCCGCCCCCCGACTGGTGCCCGCGCGCGACGTGACGGTGCAGTACGTCGTCACCCCGCGCGACCACGCGCCGCTGGAGGTGCGCGTGGCCATCGAGGGCGGCGGGCGACACCTGCGCATCACCAGCGCCGACCTGCCGACCGCGTTCCTGGTGGACCGGCCAGGCGGCACGGCCACCATACTGCTGCCCATGCTGAAGCTGTACGCCACGGTGGGTATCGGTGCGTTCGATCCCGAGCGGACCATCCTGCGCGGCGCGCGGTTCGAGCAACACGGCGGCCACAGCCTGGCCGGGCTGGGCTGCACGGACTGGACCGCCACCTCCGCCCAGGGCCGGGCGGACGCGTGCATCACCGCTGACGGCGTGATCCTGCAGGGCTCGGCCACCGACCGGCACGGCCTGCTGGGCAACGTGCGGGCCACCACCGTGCAGTACGGCGCGCTGGAGCCGGTGCTGTTTCGCCGGCCGGACGGCTACACCAACGCGGGCTCGCTACCGATCGACGGGCTGGGCGGTGCGCAGCCGTGATGCGACTGGCGATCGCTTTTCTGCTGCTCGCCTGCGCCACGATTCCGGCCTCGGGGCAGGACGCGCCCGTGTTGCAGCCCATGCGCGACGTGGACGTGACCTACCGCGTGCCGGTGCCGGGCGGCGCGGATGCCAGCCTGCTGCAGCGCCTGCGCTGGTCCGCCGCTCGCCGCCAGCAGCGCGTGGACCTGCCCGCCGCGGGTAACTGGATGGTGCTGGACTTCAACGCCCACCGCATGGCCCTGGTGCGCGACGAGAGCCGCGAAGTTGTGGATTTGCCCAGCCCGCCCGGCGCCGGGCAGCCCGGGACCGGCTACGCGCGCGCAGGCACCGCCACGGTGGAGGGCCTGGCCTGCACAGAGTGGCGCACCATGGACACGCGCGGCCAGACGACGTTGGCCTGCTACACGGAGGACGGCGTGCTGCTGCGTGCCACCGCCGGCACCCGCGTGCTGATGCAGGCCATCCACGTGGCGTACGCTCCGCAGCCGCCGGAACTGTTCCAGCCG
Organism: uncultured Acetobacteraceae bacterium; assembly: GCA_964242595.1. Taxonomy (GTDB): domain Bacteria; phylum Pseudomonadota; class Alphaproteobacteria; order Acetobacterales; family Acetobacteraceae; genus BOG-908. The sequence continues at coordinate 7,471 of CAXTBC010000023.1, forward strand.
CCGGCCGGCTACACCCACCAGCAAGGTGAGCGTTGATCCGGCAGGCGTGTGGCGCCGGCACCCAGGCGGGACCGCAGCCTGCGCCACCGTGCAGTCTGCCCGAACCGTCGCCGGGACCGAGAAGCCAGCGGTCCGAAGGATAACGGCGTCACGCCGGACGTCATCACGTGGATGCCCGGACTCCGATACCAACGGCCTCGATGTTGACTCATCAGGAAGGCCAGGGCTCCGCTCCCTGGCGCCACAGTATCGAACCAACGCCACCTTTGCCCCGGCCCGCTGAAGGCAAGTCCCAAGATTTCCGCCGTGGTGTGAGGCCGTCGCCGACACGCCTTCAGGCCTGTGCCGTTGCCGGTCACATCGTGTTGCCAACAGCGTGCTTCCGGTAGATGTTGCACGGCCATGATGAGATGTCTTGCAGCCGTGCTGGCTACCTGCCTTGCCGGCGCTGCGCATGCCGCCACGCTGAAGCTGGTGGAGCGCGCCGAAGGCAACGCCACCCACGTGCACGGCGGCACGGCTGCCGACAACGTGGGCGACGTCCTGACGTTCTACAATCCGGTCTACGACGCCGCCAACACGACCAAACTCGGCACCGACCAGGGCTATTGCGTGCGCCTGGTGGTGGGGCAGGTCTACGAGTGCCACTGGACGCTCAGCCTGGCGGGTGGCCAGATCACGGTGGACGGACCGTTCCTGGATTCGGGCGACTCGACGCTCGCGGTAACGGGCGGCACCGGCGCGTTCAGCGGCGCGCGCGGCGAGATGCGTCTGCACGCGCGTGACGCGAAAGGGACGGCTTACGATTACAGTTACGACCTGAAATGAGGCCGAGGCGAGAAAGCTGGCTTTAACCCGCGCCAGGCGAAAGCAAGCAGTCCTTTTTTAAAAAAAGGACCAAAAAACTTTTACTTTACGCATTTGGAACAGCCGGAGGCCGCAGGACAGACCAAGATCGCTGATAGAGCGCAGGGCAAAAGTTTTTTGCTTCTTCTTTTCAAAAAAGAAGGCCTTGCTTTCTTCGCAAAGCCTACTTTCAACGCGGGCTGATCCCGCCCGTCCTCAGCCTATCCGCCGCACGATCGCCGCCGTCATCTCTGGGGTTCCCGCTGTCCCGCCGAGGTCGCGGGTTCGCACGCCGTCGGTTACCACGGCGTCGTGGATAGCGGTGCGCAGGCGGTCCGCCAGTGGTTTGTGGCCGACATGGTCCAGCATCAGGCCCGTGGCCAGCAGCAGGGCCGCCGGGTTGGCCACGCCACGGCCGGCGATGTCGGGTGCCGAGCCGTGAACGGCCTCGAAGATGGCCGCGTTGGTTCCGATGTTGGCCCCAGGCGCCAGGCCCAGCCCGCCGATCAGGCCGGCGATGAGGTCCGACAGGATGTCGCCGAACAGGTTCGTCGTCACGATGACGTCGAACTGCCACGGGTTGAGCACGAGCTGCATGGCGCAGGCGTCCACGATGCGGTCGTCCATCGCCACGCGGCCCTCGTACTCGGGCGCGATCTCGCGGCCCACGTCAAGGAAGATGCCGGTGAGCGCCTTGAGGATGTTGGCCTTGTGTACAACGGTGACCTTCTTGCGGCCGTTGGCGACCGCGTATTCGAAGGCGTGGCGGACGATGCGGCGGCAGCCGGCGCGGGTGTTGAAGCCGGCCGAGAAGGCCACCGCCTTATGGTCGTCGCCGACCGGCATGTAGTGTTCAAAGGCAGCGTAGAAGCCGTCGAGGTTCTCGCGCACCAGGGTGATGTCGATGTTGTCGTAGCGGCCACCGGGAATCAGCGTTGTGGCGGGGCGCATGTTGGCGAACAGCTCGAATTCGCGGCGCAGTTCCACGTTCACCGACTTGAAGCCGCCGCCCACCGGCGTGGTCAGCGGGCCCTTGAGCGCCAGCTTCGTGCGACGGATGCTGTCCAGCGTGCTTGGCGGCAAGGGGTCGCCATGGCTGCCGATAGCCGCGAGGCCAGCGGGCGCCGTCTCCCACGCGAACGGGCTGCCGAGGGCCTCCAACACTGTGGTGACGCTCTGGACGATCTCCGGCCCGATGCCGTCGCCCGGGATGAGGGTGGCCGGAATAGGTGCCATGATGCCTCCTGTGCCCCGATGGCGTTTGGCCGGTAGGAGCCATCGCGGAGCCAGCGTCTTCTACCGACGGCTACGGGTTTTGACGATAGCGCTAGCTTGATGCTCTGCCCTAAACCGCCGTGACGCAGCGCGCATTCGCGAGACGGGGCTTTCGGGCCCCGGACCCCGTCTACCGACTTATTGCCAGCACTGGGCGTAACTGGGCCATGCCGGTGATTGCCGCCTGTGTTTCGGTGGGAGTCAGGTCGCCGCCCAGCGTGCCGGCGGCCTCGCGGTCGTGCCCGGCCATCACCTGGGCCAGGGCGAAATCGGCGCGCACGCGCGGCGAGGCTGCGCCGCTGGCGGCGATGTCGCGCATCATCAGCTCGGCCTGATCCGGCTTTCCGCTGAGTGCCAGCGAGAGGGCCAGATTCACCCGGGTGGAGGTGCGGCCCGGATCGGCCAGCATGGCGGCGCGGTAGCTTGCCTGAGCTTCGGCGTGGCGCTCCTGCAAGTCCAGCACGTAGCCGAGGTCGTTCAGCGCCAGCGGCTCGTGCGGTGAGGAGGCCAGCACGTTGCGGAAGATGGCCTCTGCGGCGTGCAGGTCGTCGCGCACGGCCAGCTTGCCGAGTCCGAGGCGGGCGCGCACATCACGCGGGCTAAGCGCCACCGCCTTCCTGTAGCTGGCCTCTGCCGCCAGCCGGTCGCCCAGGACAACCTGGGCGTCGCCGGCCTGCACCAGGGCGGCCACGTTGGTGGGCTGGCTGGCCAGTACGCCGCGGGCGATAGCCAGGGCGGTGCCCGCTTCGCCCTCGTTCAAGGCCGCGCGCGCGGCCTGGATGCTGGGCGCGTTGGCTTGCACCTCGGCGGCCGGCAGGCGCTGGCAGCCGGCGAGCGCCGCGGTGCCGAGCAGGAGTGCGGCTGTGAAACGTGTGTGGAGCATCATGGGGTTTCCTGTCAGTGGCCGCCAAACGTCTTGGCGATCTGCAGGCCCGCGGGCCCGCCCACCACGATGAAGACGCAGGGCAGGACGAAGACGATCATCGGCAGGGTCAGGAACACGGGCAGCCGTGCCGCCTTCTCCTCGAACTTGGTCAGGTTGTCGCTCCGCATCTCGGCGGCCAGCACGCGCAACGCCTGGCTGAGCGGGGTGCCGAACTGCATCGTCTGGATCAACGTGCCGGCCAGGCGGCGCATCGACTCCAACCCCGTGCGGTCTCCCAGCGAGAGCAGGGCGGTGCGGCGGTCCGTGCCGATGCGCATCTCGCTGGCGCAGATGGCCAGCTCCATGGCCACGGCCTGGTTGGCGAACATGAACTCCTGGGCCACGCGCTCGATGGCGTTCTCCAGCCCCAGGCCGGCCTGGGCGCAGATCACCATCATGTCCAGCGCGTCCGGCAGGCCGCGCTCCACCTTTTTCAGGTGAGCGCCGCGCATCTGCTTGATGAAGAAGTCCGGCGCCAGCATGCCGGCCGCGAACGTGCCGCCGATGATGATGTAAAGCGTGCTGGTGGCAATGCCCTGGCCGCTGAACACCAGGTAGGCGAGGGTGGGCAGGCCGAACATCAGCAGGATCTTGCTGCCGAAGAACAGGCCGAAGACGCGGCTGCCACGCAGGCCGGCCTGGTTGATGGTCTGCTCAAGCTGGGCGCGGGTGCTGTCCGACAGGATGCCGCTCTTGGCCGCGGCGGCGCCGAACCTGGCGATCAGGTCGAGGAACTTGGCGCCTTCGCGCCTCGGTTCGATCGGGAGGCCGCCGGCGTCCAGCGACGAGACGCGCGAGAGGCGCGCACGCACCCGCTCCTGCTGGTCGATTGAGCGCAGCAGGGCGAACGAGCCCACGATGAAGGCCAGCGCCACGAAGCCGAGCAGCGGCAAGGGCAGCGGCAGGGCGGAGATCATGCGGCAGGCTCCCTGTGTGCGGACGTGGTGATCACGACAGCGTCATCTTGACGATCTTCTTCATCGAGAACAGGCCCATGCCGAGCATGCCGATCGCGACCGCCAGCAACTTCTGGCCGCCCGTGCTGGTGAACAGGATGTCGATGTAGTCCGGGTTGGAGAGCCACAGCATGATGCCGCTGAAGATGGGCAGCACGGCCAGCACGTAGATGCTGGTCTTGGCCTCCGAGGCCAGCGCGTTGCCACGCTTGCGCGCCGCCTCGCGCTTGCGGATGGTGTCGGCCAGGGTGTCCAGCGTCTCGGTCAGCCCGCCGCCGGTCTGGCTCTGCAGAGCCAGCGCGGTGGCGAAGAACCGGTACTCGGCCAGGTCGTTGCGCTCGGCCATCTCGACGAGCGCGTTCTCCAGGTCCACGCCGATGGCCACCGCGTCGGCGGCGCGGCCGAACTCCTCGCGCGTGGGCATCAGCCCTTCGCGCGCCACCACCTTGATCGCCTCGCCCAGCGGCACGCCCACGCGCACCGAGCGCGCCACCATCGAGAGCGCGTCAGGAAACTGGCTCAGCAGCTCGCGCGAGACCTTTGTCGTGCAATAGTTGAGGAAGGCGCGGGTGAGCAGGATGTCGAACACCGGGACGGCGACCCAGCCCAGCGTGCCGAGCAGCCTGGTGGCCAGCAGGGCGCCCACCGTCGACGGCCCAAGCATGACCACGGTCACGCCCCACCACGTCATCGGGTATTGCGACCGGCGGTCCTCTCGCCAGCCGACCAGGCGGTAGAGCTGGGCCAGCGCGTCGGCCGGCTCCTTCTTTTGCCTGGCCGAGAGGATCAGCGCCGGGCCGGCCGAGGCTTTCGGCTTGAGGTAGCCGCCGATGGTGGCTTCCCGACGTGCCGCCCAGGCGGCCTCGCGCTTCTGCTCGGCGAGCAGCCACAGCCCGGCCGCGATCAGGCCGATGAGGCAGAGCAGCGCGCCCCCCAGGACGAAGGCGATGTGGCCGTTCACCAGTTTGTCTCCTCCATGGCGGCCACCCAGGCCCGATCCATCTGGAAGTAGGTCAGGCGGTCCCAGAAGCTCGGCCGGCCACGGCCCACCTTGTAGGCGCCGATCAGCTTGGTGCCGTCGGGCGTCTCGCCGGTGAACTCGAACTGGAAGATGTCGTTCAGCACGACCACGTCTCCCTCGAGGCCCACGATGTCGGTCACCTGGGTGATGCGCCGGCCGCCGTCGCGATGGCGTTCGACCTGCACGATCATGTCGACCGCGCCCACGATCTGGGTTTTGATCGCTTTGCTGGGCAGGCCCATGTTGCCCATCTGCACCATGTTCTCGACGCGGGTCAGTGCGTCGCGGGTGTTGTTGGCGTGGATGGTGCTCATCGAGCCGTCATGGCCGGTGTTCATCGCCTGCAGCATGTCGAACGCCTCGCTGGAGCGCACCTCGCCGATGATCACCCGGTCCGGCCGCATGCGCAGGGCGTTGCGCACCAGGTCGCGCTGGGTGATCTCGCCGCGGCCTTCCAGGCTGGGCGGGCGCGTCTCCATGCGCACCACGTGCGGCTGCTGGAGCTGCAGCTCGGCCGCGTCCTCGATGGTGATGACGCGCTCGGCCGGGTCGATCATGCGCGACATCGCGTTCATCAGCGTGGTCTTGCCCGAGCCGGTGCCGCCGGAAATGATGATGTTCAGGCGCGAGCGGCCGGCGATCTCGAGGATGCGGGCCACCTGCGGCGTGCAGCTGCCGTGCTGCACCAGGCGGGCGAAATCCATCTTCCGCTTGGTGAACTTGCGGATCGAGACGTAGGGGCCGTCAAGCGCCAGCGGCGGGAAGACGATGTTGACGCGGCTGCCGTCCATGAGGCGGGCGTCGACCAAGGGAGAGCTCTCGTCGATGCGCCGGCCGATGGCGGCGGCTATGCGCTGGCAGATGTTGGCCACGTGCCCCGCGTCGCGGAAGCGCACGTTGGACAGCGTGACACGGCCGGCCTTTTCGATGAACACCCGGTCCGGCCCGTTGACCATGATGTCGGCGATGCTCTCGTCGTCGAGCAGCGGCTGCAGCGGGCCCAGGCCCAGCATGTCGTTAACCAGCTCGCCGGCGAGCTGGCGCTGCTCGCGCGCGTTGAGCTGGATGCGGCGTTCGGTCGCGATGTCGCCAACGAGCTTCTCGATCTCGGGGGCCAGGCGGTCCTGCGGCAGGGCGGCGGCTGCGGCGGGATCGAGCTGGCTGAGCGCCAGCGTGCGCAGTTCGGCCAGCTGGTCGGAGGTCGACTGGCTCTGCAGCGGCTGCGGCACCTGCGCCTTGGGTTGCACCGGCGGCGGCGGCATGCCGCCCGGATCTTCCGTGCGGCGGCGGCCGAACATCGGGGTCGCGTTCATCCCTCGCGGCCCGTCAGCTTGCCGATCAGCGCACCCAGCCCGAACGGCCCGCTGGACTGGGGTTTGATCACCAGCCCGCCTTCGGCCACGAACGCCACCTCGCGGGCCAGCGCCAGCATGCCGTTGCGAAAGCCGCCGCTGGCGGTGCAGGCGGGCGTGCCCATGGTGGCGGCCTGGCCGACCTGGCGCGGCTGGTAGGGGATGGTCACGTCGATCGGCATCTCGAGCGCTTCCTCGATCTGCGGGCGGGTGAGGCCGCCCGGCTGGCCCAGGCGGTTCAGCACGATCACCGCGCGGCGCACCTGGTCGGGGCCGGTGGGCAGCGCCAGCAGGCGCAGCGTGTTGCGCATGGAGGCCAGCGTCGGGTCCATCACCAGCACGCGCTGGTGGGCCAGCATCAGCAGCTCGCGATACACCGGCACAGGGGCGGACGGCACGTCGGCGACCACGAAGTTGTAGCGGCGCCGGAGTGCCGCCAGCAGCGCGCGGCCGGCGCCCTCGGCGATGTCGGCGGCTTCCGTCACCTTCTCGTCTCCCGCCAGCACCGAGAGGCGCTCGGTGACCGGCTGCGCGGCGCGCTCGACGAACAGTTCATCGATGCGTGACGGGGTCTCCAGCGCCAGGCGCAGGCCGGTGCCGGTGCGCCCGCCCAGCATCATCGCGGCGTTGCCGGTGTAGATGTCGGGGTCGAACAGCAGGGTGTGGCGCTTGAGCTCCTCGCCCAGGTACCAGGACAGGTTGGCCGCGATCGTGGTAGTGCCCACCCCGCCGCAGGCGCCGCTGACGGCGACGATTCGGCCACCCTGCAACGCGCCGCTGGCCACCGGCCGCTGCAGGCAGGCCGGCCCGAACATGCGCGCCACCATCTCCTTGGCGAGCGGCTTGTACAGGTACTCGGCCACGCCCAGGTCGCGGGTCAGCGAGCGGTAGAAGTTCATGTCCGCGCGGTCGCCGATCACCAGCACGCGGGTGTTGGGCTCCACCACCTCGGAGAGGTCGTGCAGGGCGGCCAGCGGCGCGTCCTCGCCGGTGATGTCGACCACGAGGACTTCCGGGCTGGGCATCTTGCGCAGCAGGGCGGTGGCCTGGCGTATCGAGTTGCGCCTGATCAGGATGGAGGGCACCAGCTCGGACATGCCCTCGCGCAGCGCCATCTCGCTGTCGGCGTCGGTGACGAAGCCCATGACGGCCGCGCGTTCGGCGGCCGGTTTCTGGCCGGTCTCGGCGGCGGCCTGGGCGAGGGTGTTCTGCGCCATGCTAAGGTGCCCCGCTGCCGCCGCTGCTGTTGTTGTCGCCCGAGTTGCCGGCGGAGATCGTGGAGATGTCGGACGACGGCAATTTCTTGATCTTGTCGGTGCGCAGCCGGTCTACCGCCGCTGCGGCGAGCTGGCCGTCCGACGTGGTACGGCCGGTGCCGCGCACCAGGTCGGCCGGGTTGGCCACCTGCAGGGCCAGGTTGGCGCGGTTGCTGTGCACCGGCTCGTAGAGTCCCTCGCGGGAGAGCGGGTCGAATTCCGGTCCGCAGGCGGACAGCGCAAGCAGGGTGCCCAGCGCGGCCAAGGCTGTCATGGAGGTGCGCATGGTTGGGCTCCTACTCAACGATGAAACCGGCATCCGTCGGGATGTGGCCGGCGGCCTGCCAGGTGCCGCGCCCGAGCTGGCGCAGTTCCAGGATACGCTCGAAGTCGTTAGGGGCCCGGTAGCCGTCCGTCGGCAGGTGAAGCGCGCCCGGATCGCTGATCGGGCGGATGATGTAGGGCGTCACCACGATCACCAGCTCGCTCTCCGCCCGCTGGAAGCTGTCCGAGCGGAACAGCGCGCCGAGTATCGGGATGTCGCCGATGCCTGGCGTGGACTGGGTGACCTGCGTGGTCTGGTCCGACAGCAGGCCGGCGATGGCCATGCTCTGGCCCGATCCCAGCTCGATGGTTGTGTCGGCGCGCCGGACGGTCAGCGCAGGGATGCTGATCGAGACGTTGGAGTTCAGCACCGAGGTCACGCCGTTGGCCTTGTCCAGCGCGCTCACTTCAGGGCGCACATGCAGGCTGATGCGGTCCGGCCCGACCACGGTGGGCACGAAGGCCAGGCTGATGCCGTACTGTTTGAACTCGACGGAGATGGTGTTGTTGTTGGTGGCCACCGGGATCGGGAACTCGCCGCCCACCAGGAAGCTGGCAGGCTGGCCGCTCAGGGTCGACAGGTTCGGCTCGGCCAGGACGTGAACGAGCGAATCCGAGTTGAGCGCGTCGATGACGGTGGTGAGGTTGTAGGCTCCGGCTATCCCGGAGCGGCCGACCTGGCCGAACAACTGCGAGGGTGTGACGCCAGGGGCCGCGGCGATGGCGGTGTTGGTCGCGGCACCGATCAGCGCCTCCTTGCCGAGCTGGCCGAAGGCGGACCAGTTCACCCCCAGCTCGCGCACCAGGGTGCGGGTCATCTCGGCAATGCGCACGTGCAGCCCGACCTGGATCGACTGGCCGACGACCATGTGGTTGTCCACCTTGCCGTCAGGCGGCAGCGAGCCTTTGGCGGCGGACACCGCGCGCTCGGCATCACCTGGTGTGGTAACGTGGCCTGATAGCGAAACGCCGGTCTCGGTAGCGCGGGTGGTGATGGACGCGTTGCCGCCATGAGCCAGCGAACCGCGTACCTGGCCGGCGTCGAAGCCTGAGGGCACGACGGAGATCTGGTACTGGGCAATGGCGTCGCCCGCCGTGTTGAGCGCGGCGACGGTGGTGGTGCCCGGCGCAACGCCGAAGACGAACAGGCTGTTGGCACTGGCAGGGCGCACTTCGGCGACCTTGGGATCTGCGGTGAACACGTTGGTGGCGCTGGCGCGCAGGTGGATCACCTGGCCGCTGCCGGCCGAGAGGGTAATGCTGGCGCGCACGGGGACGACCACCGGCGCCGTCTGGGCGGGCAGGACGGCCGTCGCCTGCGAGTCGCCAACCTCGTCCTGGGCCGCCGCGGGTTGCAGGAGGCCTGGAGCGACGCAGGTCAGCGCCGTGGCAGCCAGCAGGGCTGCGGCGCGCAGGGCCGCGGTGTGAAGCCGGGCAGGGGGCGTCATTAGAAGTGGTATTCCTTGTCGGTGGGACCTTCGTAGACGTGCATGGTGGGGGCCACCTGCAGTTCGGACGGCCGGCGCATGTTGCCGATGGCGCTCGAGACGTCGCGCGAGCAGGTGACCGCGTGCTCCTTCTGGTCCACCGGCATGCCGGCATCGACGGGGCGCACGGCCAGGCCGAGCTTGCCGAGCCTGGTCGCCACGGCCACCTTCTCCACGTCCTCCGGCGAGACCTCCAGGGTGACGGTGCGTGATTGCTGCGAGGTGTCGGCGGCGCTCGACGTGCCGCCCTGCACTAGCTGCTGGTCGATGGCGATGACGCGCACGTCCTTGAGCACCGTCTCGCCGGAGAAGCGGCAGCCGATCGGCACGTTGGGATCCTGGATCTCCTGCGTCAGGATCAGGTCCACGTGGTCGCCCGGCCAGATCAGCCCGGCGGTACCGCTGACCGCGTCCACGCCGACCGAGGTGGCGCGGCGGCCGGGGGTGAGCACTGCGGCGAGGAAGCCGTGGTCGCCGGGGCGCATCACGTCGGCAGGAAGCACCACCTGGTGCGGCAACAGAGTCTGGCGGACCATGGCACCGAACAGCTCAGAACGGGCCTGCGGTGTGTCACGGCGTGCGCCGGGGGGGATCTCCCCGTCGGTCATCTCGCGCACTTCGAGGTCGTCCGGCTTGAGCAGCGTGCCGGCCCGCAACGTGCTCGCCGCCGCCAGCACCTGCACTTTCTGCACGGGCACCACCACGGGCGCGGGTGGGTGCAGGCTTACCCAGGCGACGGCGGAGAAGCCCAGGACGCCTACGGCCATGAGCAGGAAAAGCATGGTTCTCAACATGACACCGCCTCAAATGCACAACGAAGGTTCAAGACGTTCCGCGCCGCGTCAGTGACGGCGCGGGTATCAGGAGCCGGCCATGGCCAGCCAGCCGCCGACCGCGATAGCGGTGGCGTAGGGCAGCGGCCCGCGCCGGCGCAGGCGCCGCAGTTCGCACCGGGCGGCCCGGCGTAGCAGGCTGGCTTGGCGCAAGGCCGACATGGCGGGGCCGGAGAAAGCCGCTTTGGGCCGGGGCGCCAGCTTGCCGCCGGCCACGTAGAGCAGCGCCAGCACGCCGCCGGCAAGCGAGGTGCCGATCACCAGCGTGGGCACCATCACCGGCGCCACCACCACCGCGGCCGTGCTGAGCAGCTTGACGTCCGCACCGCCCATCCAGCCGAACCGCCAGCAGACATAGGTGACGGCGAACACCAGGGCACCGCAGCCCAGCCCCCAGGGCAGGTCGTGCTGCAACAGGCGCAGCGCCACGCCGATGGCGAGCAACGCCAGCGAGACGCGGTTGGGAACGGTACGGAAGCCGATGTCGTGCAGCGCCGCGAAGGCGAGCAGCAGGGCGGCGACGGCGAACAGCGGAAAGATGAGGATGGGATGGGGCACGGCTGAACCCTCGACCTTGGCCGGACGACCCGGCCGCTAAGGACCACGGGAGCGCCGCCTTGCGCGTCGTACGGCAGGAAGCCGCCAGGCAGCGTGCCGCAACAAAATCACCCTGCCTGCAGGGCCGGGCCCGGGAGAAGCTCGCGCCGCCCCAGGCCCGTTCCGGCGTTAGATCGAGCCGCCGACGGTGCTGAACAGTGTGCTGAGCTTGGTGCCGAAGCTCTGGAAGATGCCGACCAGCACCAGGCCCAGGATGCTGGCGATGATGCCGTACTCGAGCGCGGTAACGGCGCGACGGTCGGTCTTGAAGGTAAGCGCGCGAACGATAAGCTTGTCCATTGGGAACTCTCCATGTCTGCGAAGCGCATCGGCGCCCGCGTTGCGGTTTCACAGCATCGGCTTTGTCTGCCGCAGCGACGCCGTCGTCTGGATGGCGCCTCATCTTCGTAACGTTCTCCTACCGTAGTGTCAATCTAAAAATTACATCTAAACGATAAGTTTTCATGTCTTTTTCTAGATAAGACGATGAAATTCGGATTAATTGCAACTCTTGATTGTTAACCACAGCGTTAACGTGTGTAGCGGGATCACGACGTTGTGAGAAGCTGTTTTTAGGGTTTACCTTTCGGAACCTTTCGACCGTGGCACGATCACAACAGGTGAGTGGTTGACTGAATTTTGCGACATTGCGGGTTGGTGCGGCCCTTATCGGGACCGTCCGTCTTCTACAGCGCAAGAAATTCGCCGGTCGGCTCTTATTGTGGACCAGGCGCCGCGCAGCGTCGGAGGGCTAGGATAAGCAGGGCCGGCGCGGCTGCCACTCCGGGATCGACGCCGAGCAGCAAAGCGGCCGGGTAGGCCAACAGGCTGAGCGAGAAGCACAACAGCAGCCCTGCAGGCTCGCCCCGCAACCAGGCGCCGCTTGGCGCGCGGGCAGCGCGCGTGAGCCAGGCGGCGGCGACGCCGGCCACCGCCAAATCGTAGAACAGCAGGAACGGCATGGCCGTCAGCGTGCCGGCAATCAGCACGGCGTTGGCGGCCTCCGGCCGGACAGCGGCGCGCCGGGGCTGCCAGGCCCACGCCACGCAGGCCGCCACGCACAGGCCGACCACTCCCTGCAACATCCAGCTCCATCCGGCCTGCATGCCGGCCAGGCGGGCGGCGCCAGCCAGGTCAACATGGGCAGCCAGCGCGATCCCACTCTCCACCGTGCTGCGCGCGTTGCCGGCCATGGCGAGAAAGGCACGCCAGGTTGCCAGGCCAAACCAGGCTGCCGAGGTCGCCGTAAGCAGCAACACGCTCAGCGCCGCGCCCAGGATGGCGCGCCAGTGCCGGCCGGCCACCAGGGCCACGGGGACGAGCAGGCCGAAATGCGGTTTGAAGCACAACGCGCCGAAAGCCATGCCTGCCAACAGTGGATTTCGGCGCACCAGCCACGTGCCGACGGCCAGCAGCCCAGCCGAGAGGAACGTGTTCTGCCCCCACCCCAACGCCCACCAGACGGCGGGGATGGCGGCCAGGCAGGCAGCCGCCCGCCGCCCGCCGCCGGCGATGCGCGTGGTCAACACCAGCCAGCTCAGGGACGTGGCGGCCTCGAACAGCACGAAGGCGGCCAAGTAAGGCAGCTTGGCCAGGGGCGCGCATAGCAGCAGGAAGACTGGCGGGTTGAGGAAGCGTTTCTCGTCGACGCCCGGCGCGATCACCGCTTGTTCGGCCGCGCGGTGCGCCACCGGATCGTAGGCCGACGCCGGGCGGCCGGCATCGGCAAGCCGTCCGGCGGCGTAGAAGCTGGCGAAATCGGTGGTCGTCGGCGGTTTGGGCTGCGGGGCAAAGGCGCCGTGCGTGCCCGCGATGAAGAAAACAAGCGCGAATACCTGCAGGCCAAGCAGGATACGCAAGCCTTTCACAAGGTAGGCGCCGATCCAACGGTCCGACCTCGCCAGCCATCCGGACATCACCAGGGCAGCCCGGTCACCCAGGATGGCTGATGGCCGGTGTTCCCGCCTGGAGCAGGCGGAGCGGAGCGTCGCTCGGGGCTCTGGTAGCTGTCCAGAGGAAGTACATCACCAGCAAAGGCTCCAGGCGTCCGGCCGGGACCAGCAACGGAGGTGACAGCAGCGGTGCCAACCAAAGGAGCAGCAGCACGCTGCGTTCCTTCGCGCCAGGCGCGGCAAGCTCGGCAAACCAGAGCGCGCCGGCGACCGTCAGCAAGAGCATGTCATAAGGACCGAGATGAGGTGCGGCAAGCGTCGCCGCGGCCAGCAGCACTGCCAACTTCAGGTCGCGTCTGAGAGGCCTGCGAAAGGCGGCGTATACGACCGCGGCCGCCCCGAGCAGGCAGACAAGCTGCAACACCGAACCGAGGAGAGGCGGGGCATGCAGCAGCGTCGCGCATGTGTAGACGCTACTGTCCCAAACGCGCCCGAACCTGCTCCAGTCCGAGCTGGTGGAACTGTAGAACGCGGTGCTCTGCAACCAGCGCTGCCAGGATTGTGCGCCTAATGCGGCCGCACTGACAACGATCAGGCCTACACACGACAAGGCCGCTCCGAACATCACCCGCCACTGTCGCATCGCCAGCAACGCGATCGGCAACAGCAGGCCAAAATGCGGCTTCACGGAGACGATACCGAGCACGAGGCCTGCAACCAGCTTGCGCTCCGGCATCAGCCGAAATCCCAAAACCAGCAGCCCCGCGATCAGAAAACAGGTCTGGCCCTCCACCGCGTTGATCGAGGCTGCCGGGCAGGCCAATGCAGCCAAGGCGATCCATTTGGCTTTAGCTGGCTGCTCGGCCCTGTGCAGCAGCGCCGCGGCTAGCAGCGCCGCGCTAGCACACTGGAACGCAACGTACGATGTCATGAGGCCAAGCAGCCCGAGAGGCAGAAGGATGACCACGAAGCTGGGTGGATACACCCAGGGCCGGTAGAACAAGGGGCGCGGCAGCCAGGGCGCAAAGCTTGCATTGAGATAGCTGGTGAAGCTGCCGCTGTCGGCTGCCAGCGCGAAATGGCCGCGGACGGCAAGGTGAACCGCACCGTAGATCGCCATCCAGTCCGAACCCGGCGCCGTGTAATCGAAGCCGATAGACCCCGGATGGTTAAAGGTGGACGCGAACACCGCCCAGCCGTAGATGGCGGCGGCCAGCGCCGGCAGCGCGACCGGCAGGACGGGGCGCCAGACGCCGGCAGGTTTGGTTGTTACGTTGCCGTGCATGACGTCATGGCTTAAAGCCAGCGTGCCGGCCGGGCAAGCGCACCCGCCCGGCACGCCGACGCGCGAGGTGACACGCCGCATGCCTGCTTCCACCACCGCCTGGGCCGCTGGCCTGGCCATGCTGGCGCTGGTCCTGTTCAACCCGGCCGTGCTGAACGACGGCGACACGTTCTCCCACCTCGCCGCCGGGGGCTGGATGATCGCGCACGGCGCCGTGCTGCACACCGACCCGTTCTCGGCCACCCGCGCCGGCGCGCCCTGGGTGGCGCATGAGTGGCTGTCCGAGGTGCTGATGGCGGCCGCCTTCCGAGCCGCCGGCTGGAGCGGCGTGGTGGTGTTGACGGCCTGCGCCGCGGCAGCCGCGTTCTTCCAGCTCGGCCGTCACCTGTGCCGCCTCATGCCGGTTGGCGCAGTCCTGGTGGTGCTTGTGCTGGCCGCCTCCTGCGTCACACCCGGAATGCTGGCCCGCCCGCACATCCTTGCACTGCCGGCCTTCGAGGCCTGGGTGGCCGGGCTGGTGATCGCCCGGGCGGAAGGCCGGGCGCCCGCGTGGCGCCTGCTGGGCGTGATGGTGCTGTGGGCCAACCTGCATGGCGGCTTCATCATCGGCCTGGCGCTCGTCGTGCCGCTGGCGGCCGAGGCGGTGCTGGCCGAGTCCGAGGCACGGCGCGCCGCCGCCGCCATGCGCTGGGCCGCCTTCCTGGGCGCGGCCTGCGTCGCCTGCCTGCTCACTCCGCACGGGCTGGACGGGCTGCTGTTGCCGTTCAGGATGGCGGGCATGGCGCAGCTCTCCAGCGTGTCCGAATGGCAGCCGGCCAGCTTCGCCACCCTGCAGCCGCTCGAGCTGCTGATCGTGATCGGCCTCTACCTTGGGCTGGGTCGCGGCGCCCGCTTGCCACTATTGCGCCTGCTGGTGGTGTTGGGACTGTTGCATTTGGCGCTGGAGCACGCGCGCCACCTGGCGCTTGTCGGCATCATCGTGCCCCTGGTCGTTGCGGCACCGTTTGGCGAGGCCCTGCCGGTGGCCGCGGCGCCACGCGCCCGGCCATGGCTGCCCATTTCCGGCGCGGTGCTCGCGTCGCTGCTGGTGACTATGCGGCTGGCACTGCCCATTACCCGGACGGACGGACCCACCTCACCCATGAGCGCCCTCGCCCAAGTGCCGGCGACCATGCGCGCGCAGCCGGTGCTCAACGATTACGCGTTCGGCGGCTACCTGATTTTCGAGGGTGTACACCCGTTCATTGACGCGCGCGCCGAACTGTACGGGCAGGAGTTCATGCACCGCTACGCGGAGATCACGCGGCCGGATGCCGCCGCGCTGGCGGCGGCGCTGCATGCAGGTGGGGTAGAATGGACGATGCTGGCGCCCGGCAATGCCGCCGTGGAGTTGCTGGACGAGTCGTCAGCTTGGTGCAGGCTTTACGCGGACGATTTCGCAGTGGTCCACGTCAGGTGCAAAAAAGGCAAAAGAGCCGTTATTTTCTGAGATATCGGCTCAACGACGCGCGCCGGTCGGCAACTCCGTGACAGTGCTCGTCAAAGTCTTTTGCTTCTTTTCTTCAGAAAGGAAGGCTTTACCTTCCTTTACGACACGCGCCACAACCACCGCCAGCAGCGCTGCCAGCACTGGAGGTGCCAGCGGCACGCCTGCAACCAGGTTGCAAGCGCGGGCGCCGAGCGGCATCAGCAGGGAGGCGGCAAGCACGATTTTCTCCCAGCCGTACCAGCCCGTAGCTGTGGCGCGTGCGGCCAGCCAGGCCATCGGCACGGCGAGGCAGACCAGGTCGTAATCCATCAGGTAGGGCGTGAAAAGCATGGTTGCGGCTACCATAGTGGCCGTCTCCGCCTGCGCACCGGGCCTGCGACACGCCACAGCGGCAACGCAGGCGAGCACGCACAAGCCGACGGCCCCCTGCGCTACGGTGGCCAGGGGCGCCGGGCCGCCGAGCAGGCGCACGGCGGTGAACACGCTGATCAGCTTCGGCCATACTTCGAAGTTGTAGAGGACAGCACGGATCGAGGGTGCTGCCACGCAGAAGCCTTGCCAGGCTTCAGTGCCGAGCACCGCCCAGGAGAGCACGACTAGCGACACCGCCGTGGCCGCGCAGAAGACCAGCGCCCGCCAGCGTCCTGCCAGCAGCAACCACACCGGAACGCCGATGGCGAGCTGGGGCTTGTAGGCCAGCAGGCCAAGGCAGGCGCCGCCAAGGGCCGGACGCCGGTCCAGCAGCAACGCCGCGCCGGCAAAGCAGGTAGCGCTGACGAAACCGTTCTGGCCGATGGTGGCGTTCAAGACGGCGGCGGGAAACGCCAGCACGCTGAGAAGCGGCCAGCGACGCGGCAGCAAAGCGCGCAGGCAGGCGGCGAACGCCGCATAGCCTGTCACCAGGAAGGCCATAAGCGCCACTGCGTAAGGCAACAGGCCGAGTGGCAGGCAAAGCAGCATCCATACGGGCGGATACAGGTAGGGAAATGACCTTTGACCAAGCTGGGCGCCGGTGTTCTCCATGCGCTGAATGGTCCCCGCGTCATAGGCCAGGGCCGGACGGCCTTGCACTGCCAGGCGGGCACCCGACCAGAACGGGTCGAAATCGGAGGCTATCGGGCGGCCTGCCGGATCAGACAGCGCGGCCAGCAGGATCTTGCCCTGGGCGGCGAGGCCGAACACCAGCACGGCGGCCCAGAGCAGGCGGCCATAGGCCAGCGCGCGGTCGGCATCCAGCCAGTCGGCCTGGCGCAAGGCGCGGGCCAGCCGTCCTGCCACCACTCAGGCCGTTTCCGGCGTACGGCGGAACAGCGTCCCGGCCCGGCGGGCCAGAAGCAGCAGCGCGGCCACCAACGGCGGCCCGATGGTGACGCCTAACAGCAGCCCTTCAGCGCGCGCCAGCAGTGGGCAGACGAACAGGGCGGCCAGCAGCAGCTTTTCCCAGGGCCGCCAGCCATCCTCCTGAGCGAGCGCCAGAACGCAGGCCAGCGGCACCGCCAGTAGTGCAAGGTCGTAATCATAAAGGAACGGCGTGACCAGCAGGGCGGCGGCGGTAAGCGAGGCAGCCTCCAGCCTGGCACCTGGCCGCCGGTAGGCTACGACGGCCAGCGTGACCAGGGCGGCCACCGAGAGCACCGCCTGCGCCGCATAGGAAGCTGCGTTGCCGCCGCCGGCCAGACGGACGGCGCCAAACAGGCTTTGCAGCTTGGGCCACTTTATGGCGATCGTTTCGATGTCGGCCCGAGCGTTGGGCGTGTTGGCCAGGAACCCGCGCCATGCCTGCTCGCCGAGTATGAGCCACGACAGCACGGCCAGGCTTACCGCAGCAGCGGCGGCCGCGCCCAAAGCCCGCCAGCGGCGGCCGGCCAGCAGGGCTACCGGCACGCAGACCGCCAGTTGCGGCTTGCAGGAGAGCAGGCCGAGGGCGGCGCCCGCCAGTAGCGGCCGGGTTTCGAGCCAGAGCGCGGCAGCCGCCAGGCAGCCTGCCGACAGCGCGGCGTTCTGCCCGGACAGCGCGTTCATGAAGAAGCCGGGGAACGCCAGGAGCGGCAGCCACGCCCAGGCCTGCGGCAGAAGCCGGCGCAGCGGGACCAGCACCGCCACCATCCCGGTCAGCAGAAAGGCCGCCAGGGCGGCGCTGTAGGACAGCAGGCCGAGCGGCAGCAGCAACACCAGGAAGCTCGGCGGGTAGTAGAACGCGAGATAGCCGGGCGGCAGGATGGTGGCGGCCCGTTCCGTGGCCTCGATAGCCACGTTGTCGTAGGCCAGGGCGGGACGGCCGCTGTCAGCCAGGCTGGCCGCTGCCCAGAACGCGTCGAAATCCAGCCCGAGCGGCAGGCCACGCGGCCTGGCCAGGCTATGCAGCAGGGTCAGCCCTAGCACCCAAAACGCGAACGCGAGCATGAAGGCGGCCAGCAGGGCCGCATAGGTGCGTGCCCGGTGGGCGGTGAGCCAGGAAGCGGTGGAGAACATGCGATGCCGGAATAAAACACCCGGCCCGCCGAAGCGAGTGCGCGAGGCAGACTTTCTGCCTGATTTTTGGCGACAATAGGCGGCAGGCGGCCACCGGCCCTGGCGGAAACTGGGGGGCTGTGATTAGAGCGGCCCGATCATGAGGCAATTCCTGGACTTCGAGAAACCGATCGCCGAGCTGGAAAGCAAGATCGAAGAGCTGCGGCGGATGAGCGAGCCGGAGGGCATGAACATCGCCGACGAGGTGGCCCGCCTGACCGACAAGGCGGACCGCCAGCTGCGCGCGACCTACGCCAAGCTGACGCCGTGGCAGAAGACCCAGGTGGCGCGCCACGAGGACCGGCCCCGCGCGCTGACCTACATCGCCCGGCTGATCACCGACTTCGTGCCGCTGGCAGGCGACCGCGCGTTCGCCGAGGACGCCGCCATCGTGGGCGGGCTGGGCCGCTTCGGTGGCCGCCCGGTGATGGTGCTGGGCACCGAGAAGGGCACCGAGACGGACTCCCGGGTGAAACACAATTTCGGCTCGGCCAAGCCGGAGGGCTACCGCAAGGCGCGCCGGCTGATCGAGATGGCCGGCCGGTTCGCACTCCCGCTGCTGACCTTCGTCGACACCTCCGGCGCCTTCCCGGGCATCGATGCCGAGGCGCGCGGTCAGGCCGAGGCGATCGCCCGCTCAACGCTCGCCTGCCTCGACGCGCCGGTGCCGATCGTGGCCACCATCATCGGCGAAGGCGGCTCGGGTGGCGCGATCGCGCTGGCCACCGGCGACCGCGTGCTGATGCTGGAGCACGCCGTCTACTCGGTGATCTCGCCGGAAGGCTGCGCCAGCATCTTGTGGCGCGATGCGGCCCAGGCGGCCACCGCGGCCGAGGCGTTGAAGCTGACCGCGGCCGACCTCAAGACGCTGAAGCTGATCGACACCGTGGTTGCCGAGCCGATGGGCGGCGCGCACCGCGCTCCGGATGCGGCCGTAGCCGCCGTGGGCGAGGCGATCGCCGAGGCGCTGGCGCCGCTGCTGGAGCTGGAGCCTGCGGCGTTACGGGCGCAGCGGCGGGAAAAGTTTCTGGCCATGGGGCGGGAAGGGCTGGTCTGACGCTGATCGTTGCTAGGAAGACAAGGCCTTCTTTTTTGAAGAAAAGAAGCAAAAAACTTTTGTTCCGGCGCAGTGTCGGCGGCCTCGATCTGTCCTGCGCACTCCGGCTGTTTTCCATGCCGTTCTTCAGGAAATTCTGCTGCTCCAAATCTGTCAGCCTCCACCCGGGCTGTTGTGGAGCCCTGTTTTCAGAAACGCTGGGTTCGAGGTGCAACCTCCGGCCCTGGCGGAGCAGCGCACCGCCAGGGCAGGCCCCTAGTTGCCTTGCGACGGCTGCTGGGCTTGCTGCTGCTGATGCCGGGCCTGGCGGAATGCCGCGATGTCCTGCAGCGTAACGTAACCCTTGCGATCCACGTCGATCTGGTTGAACCGGGCGACCACCATGTGCATCCCTGCGGCCTGAGCCTGCTCGCGCGTAAGCCTGCCGTCCCGGCTGGTATTCGCGGCCTCGAAGCGCTGCCGCAGGTTCATGTGCCGACCCGGGGCGGGCTGGAACGGCTGGGCCTGCTGGTCGGGCGCAGCCTGCTGTCCGTCAGGCGCCTGCTGCTGCTCGGCGGGCGCCTGCTGTTCGGCGGGTGGTTGGGGCCCGGGCTGGGCGCCGGGCGGGAACTGCGGGCCAGGCTGGGCGGCGGCGGAGCCGGCCATCAGCAGGATGGCGGCCAGGGTTATGGTGACGCGCATGATCGGTCCTCCATGGGCAGGTCCAGGATATGGTGGGCCGGTGCGCCGAACCGAGCATCCCTTACCCTTCGTTTCACGTCGTCCCGTCGCAACGTCCGACAACGCGGCCCGTGCGGGCTAGCGCGGCACCGGGACGGCGGGGTGGGGTGGGCCGTACACGTCTCCGGCGCGCTTGAGAAAGGCGCCCACCATGCGGCGCACCGCCTCGTTGAACACCACGCCGATGGCTTTCTGCAGCAGCCGGCTGCGGAACTCGAAATCCACCCAGAAATCCACCTGCACGCCGTCCGGGTGCGGGATGAACACCCACTGGTTGTTAAGGTAACGGAACGGCCCGTTCTCGTAGCTGACCCGAATGCGGCCGGGGCGTTCCAGCGTGACCTTGCTGGTAAAGCTCTCGCGGAACGGTCCGAAGCCGATGATGAGGTCCGCGTGCAGCTCGTTCCCAGTGTGGCTTTTCACCTTGGCACCCACGCACCAGGGCAGGAATTGCGGGTATTTGTCCACGTCGGCCACCAGGTCGAACAACTGTTCGGGCTGGTAGCCCACGAGCTTGCGGTCGGCGTAGGTGGGCATGGATCAGGCGGCTTTCAGGGCGCGGGCGTGGCGCAGCGCCGCGAAGTCGGCGTCCGCGTGGTAGGAGCTGCGGGTAAGCGGCGTGCTGGCCACCATGAGGAAGCCTTTCGCCCGCGCGGTGGCCGCGTACTCGGCAAACTCCGCCGGCGGCACGAAGCGCGCTACGGCCGCGTGCTTGACCGTGGGCTGCAAGTACTGGCCCAGCGTGAGGAAGTCCACCTCGGCCACGCGCAAATCGTCCATCACCTGGCCGAGTTCGGCGCGCTCCTCGCCCAGCCCCACCATCATGCCGGACTTGGTGAAGATGCGGCCGTCCATCAGCTTGGCGTCGTGCAGCAGCCGCAGGGACTGGAAGTAGCGCGCACCGGGCCTGATGGTGGGGTATAGACGCGGCACGGTCTCCAGATTGTGGTTGAACACGTCCGGCCGGGCGCGCACCACCACCTCCAGCGCGCCGGGCTTGCGTAGGAAATCCGGCGTCAGCACCTCGATGGTGGTCTGCGGCGCCGCTTCGCGCAGGGCGGTGATGACGGCGGCGAAGTGAGCCGCACCGCCATCGGCCAGGTCATCGCGGTCCACCGAGGTGATCACCACGTGGCGCAGGCCCAGCCTGGCCACGGCTTCGGCCACCCGGTCCGGCTCGGTGGCGTCCAGTGCTGTGGGCAGGCCGGTGCGCACGTTGCAGAAGCTGCAGGCGCGCGTGCAGGTGTCGCCCATGATCATCATGGTGGCGTGGCGCTGGGACCAGCACTCACCGATGTTGGGGCAGGCGGCCTCCTCGCACACCGTCACCAGCCCGGCGCCGCGCATCAGCGCGCGCGTCTCGTGATAGACGGGGTGGCTGGGCGCGCGCACCCTGATCCAGTCCGGCTTGCGCTGGATGGGGTTGTCCGGACGGTGCGCCTTTTCCGGGTGGCGCAGTGCGCGCGTGCCGCCTGCGTGGTCGATCTCGATGCGGGTGGACATGCTGCCTGTGGGACGCCCCTGGCCGGCGCTGGCCTGCCCGGCGCCATCGGCACAAGTGGCGGGGGGCTGCTTGGCCGTCAACCCGCGCACAAGACAGCGGCCATGAGCTGGCCTAAACATATGGGGGCCTGGGGCCTCGAGGCCCAGCGGGATTTAGGGCAGAGCCTCATGCTAGCGCTCCGTCATGGTGAATTCTTGCTGTGGGAAGTTTTTTCCCATAGGCTCCGATCCATGGCGCTGCATATCGACGAGATCATCGAGCGGCTTGGCGGGGCCGACGCCGCAGCGCGGCTGACCGGCGTAGGGCTGGAGGCCGTGCGCAAGTGGCGCCAGGCACGCCTCGTGCCCTCTAAGCACTGGAGTGCGGTCATGGCGGCCGCCGGCCTGTGCGTCAGCGACCTGCAGGCCAGCGTTCCGGCAGGGGCAGGGGCTGTGCCGTCCGGCGCCACCGCGGTGCTGGTGCTGGCCGACGGCCAGGTGTTCTGGGGCCGCGGCTTCGGCGCCCACACCGTCGCAGGCGCGCTGCCAGTGGGCGAGATCTGCTTCAACACAGGCATGACCGGCTACCAGGAGACGCTCACCGACCCGTCCTATGCCGGGCAGATTATTACCTTCACCTTCCCGCATGTCGGCAACACCGGCGTGAACGGCGAGGACCTGGAGGCGGCTGGCATCGCCGCGCGCGGGCTGGTGGTGTGCCAGGACGTGACCACACCGTCCAACTGGCGCGCCACGCAGGGCCTGGATTCTTGGCTGCGCGCCCAGGGCGTGGCCGGCGTGGCCGGCGTGGACACCCGCGCGCTGACGCTGCGCATCCGGGACGGCAGCCCGCCCCACGGCGTGATCAGCCACCCGGCCGACGCCAGGTTCGACCTGGCGGCGCTGCAGGCCGAGGCGGCCGCCTGGCCGGGCCTGGACGGCATGGACCTCGCGCGCGAGGTGAGCTGCACCCAGACCTACGCGTGGGAGCAGGGCGTGTGGGCCTGGCCGGACGGCTTCGGTGCGCCCGGCCCCGGGCGCCACCACGTTGTGGCCGTGGATTACGGTGCCAAGCGCAACATCTTCCGCGCGCTGGCCGCTTCCGGTTGCCGGGTGACGGTGGTGCCGGCCGCCAGCACGGCGGAGGACATCCTGCGCCACAAGCCGGACGGCGTGTTCCTCTCCAACGGCCCCGGCGACCCGGCGGCCACCGGCGCCTACGCCGTGCCGGCGATCCGCGCCGTGCTAGACGCCCAGGTGCCGGTGTTCGGCATCTGCCTGGGCCACCAGCTTCTGGCGCTGGCCCTGGGCGGCCGCACCTACAAGCTGGAGCGCGGCCACCGCGGCGCCAACCAGCCGGTGCGCGACCTGGCGACCGGCCGTGTGGAGATCACCTCGCAGAACCACGGCTTCGCGGTGGACGACGCCAGCCTGCCGGAAGGCGTGGTGGTGACACATGTGAGCCTGTTCGACGGCAGCAACGAGGGCATCGCTTGTTCGGCGCAGCGGGCGTTCTCGGTGCAGTACCATCCAGAGGCGAGCCCTGGGCCGAGTGACAGCGCGCATTTGTTCGGACGGTTTGTGGGGATGATGGCGGGCGGGGAAGAGGTGCAATGAGCGACAATCTTGTGCTTGAGCACCTGCGTGCCATCCGGGCTGACCTCACGGAAATCAAGCTCGACATCCGCGAGATGAAATACCGGCTGACGACCTTGGAAATTGCGGTTGCCAGCATGGCCGTGACCGAGGCGTGCCATTACGCAAGCCTTTCATCCAGGATGGATCGACTTGAGGTAAGGATCGAGCGTGTCGAGCGCCGGCTTGAGATCGTCTCTTGAATTACGTCAAACTCGAGAAGCTGTCTCTGCGACTGCATCCGGAGCTCAATGAACGTTGGGTGCAGGATCGGATTGCCCACGATCCGTCGATACTTGGCTTGGGTGATCTTGTTTTGCGGGACCAGGAGCGCAGGCATGCCGGTGCGGGGCGACTTGACCTACTGCTTCAAGACCGGGACACAAAGAGACGCTTCGAGGTCGAGCTTCAGCTTGGCAAGATGGACGAGTCACACATTATTCGAGCCATCGAGTACTGGGACATAGAACGCAAGAGATATCCGCAATACGAGCATTGCGCGGTCCTTGTTGCCGAAGACATCACCAGCCGCTTTCTGAACGTCGTCGGCCTGTTCAACGGGACCATACCGATCATCGCCCTTCAGATGCAGGCGTTGCAAGTCGAAGACCGGGTTACCCTGATCTTCACCAAGGTCATGGACGAACTCACGCGTGGCGCCATCGATGAAGACGAAGACGCAGAGTCGGTTCCCACGAACAGAAGCTACTGGGAACAGCGGGGCAGCGTGGCGACATTGCAGATGGCCGACGAGATCCTGACGATCGCAAAGACCTGCGACCGCAGCTTGGAATTGAAATACAACAAGATATACATCGGCCTCAAACGCGAGGGGCTTCCGTTCAATTTTCTTTCACTGCGACCAAAGAAAGGCAGCCTCGTCTTCGAGGTCAAGCTGCCGAAGAGTGAGGAGATCAACGCTCGTATCGAGACGGCCGGCTTAGAAACACTTGTCTATAGCGACCGATATGGCCTGTATCGCTTTTCACTTCGGCAGATCGACATGACCGACAAGCGTCCCGTCATCAAAGAGCTCGTCGAAGCGGCCTACCGCTACCAGATCGCCTGACATGCCTAAACGCACCGACCTCTCCACCATCCTCATCATCGGCGCCGGCCCCATCGTCATCGGCCAGGCCTGCGAGTTCGACTACTCCGGCGCGCAGGCCTGCAAGGCGCTGCGGGCCGAGGGCTACCGGGTCATCCTGGTCAACTCCAACCCTGCCACCATCATGACCGACCCCGGCCTGGCCGACGCCACCTACATCGAGCCGATCACCCCGGAGATCGTCGAGCGCATCATCGCCCGGGAGAAGCCCGACGCCATCCTGCCCACCATGGGCGGGCAGACGGCGCTGAATACCGCCATGCAGCTTCATGCCAATGGCGCGCTGGCCCGGCACGGCGTCGAGCTGATCGGCGCCAAGGCCGAGGTGATCGACCGCGCCGAGGACCGCCTGAAGTTCCGCGACGCCATGGCAGAGATCGGCATCGAATCGCCCCGCAGCGCCATCGCCCACACCATGCAGGAGGGCTGGGACGCGCTGGCGCAGGTCGGCCTGCCGGCGGTGATCCGGCCCAGCTTCACCCTGGGCGGCACCGGGGGCGGCATCGCCTACAACCGGCAGGAGTTCGAGCAGATCGTCGCCTCGGGGCTGGACGCCAGCCCCACGAAGGAGGTGCTGATCGAGGAGAGCGTGCTCGGCTGGAAGGAGTACGAGATGGAGGTGGTGCGCGACAGCGCCGACAACTGCATCATCGTCTGCGCCATCGAGAACGTCGATCCCATGGGCATCCACACCGGCGACAGCGTGACCGTCGCCCCGGCGCTGACCCTGACCGACAAGGAATACCAGATCATGCGCGACGCGAGCATCGCGTGCCTGCGCAAGATCGGCGTCGATACCGGCGGCAGCAACGTGCAGTTCGCCGTGAACCCGGCCGATGGGCGGCTGGTGGTGATTGAGATGAACCCGCGGGTCTCGCGGTCCTCGGCGCTGGCGAGCAAGGCGACCGGGTTCCCTATCGCCAAGATCGCGGCGAAGCTGGCGGTGGGGTACACGCTGGACGAGCTGTCCAACGACATCACCCGCACGACGCCCGCGAGCTTCGAGCCGACGATTGACTACGTTGTCATTAAAATACCGCGGTTCACATTTGAAAAATTCCCGGGGACCCCTGCCCTGCTGACGACCAGCATGAAGTCGGTCGGCGAGGGCATGGCCATCGGCCGCAGCTTCGCCGAGGCGCTGCAGAAGGGCCTGCGCAGCATGGAGACCGGGTTCTCCGGGCTCGACGAAGTCGAGCCGCCGGGCGATGGCGGGCGCGACGCGTTCAGGGCGGCGCTCTCGGCACCGCGGCCGGACCGCATCCTGATGGCCGCACAGGCCTTGCGCGCCGGCTTGTCCGTCGAAGACGTTCACGATGCCTGCAAATACGACCCGTGGTTCCTGCGCGAGCTGGAGCGCATCGTCGCCGCCGAACGCAGCGTCGCCGCCCAGGGTCTGCCGCAGGACGCCGGCGCGCTGCGCCGCCTCAAGGCGATGGGGTTTTCCGACAAGCGCCTCGCCCAGCTCACCAACCAGGGCGAGCCGGAGATCGCGGCGGCCCGCGGGAAGCTGCGCGTGCAGCCCGTCTACAAGCGCATCGACACCTGCGCCGGCGAGTTCGCCTCGGCCACGCCCTACATGTATTCCACCTATGAAGGCGGTTGGGGCGAGCCGGTGTGCGAGGCCGACCCAACCGCGCGCGACAAGATCGTCATCCTCGGCGGCGGACCCAACCGCATCGGCCAGGGTATCGAGTTCGACTATTGCTGCGTGCACGCCGCCTACGCGCTGCGCGATGCCGGCTACGAGACCATCATGGTCAACTGCAACCCTGAAACCGTCAGCACGGACTACGATACGTCCGACCGGCTGTATTTCGAGCCGCTGACCGCCGAGGACGTGATCGCCCTGGTGCGCCGCGAGCAGCAGCACGGCCGCGTGCTCGGCTGCATCGTGCAGTACGGCGGCCAGACGCCGCTCAAGCTCAGCCAGGCGCTGCCCGCCGCCGGCATCCCGGTGCTGGGCACCACGGCGGACGCGATCGACATCGCCGAGGACCGCGAACGCTTCCAGCTCCTGCTGCACAAGCTGGGCCTGCAACAGCCGGAGAACGGCCTGGCGCGCGCCCCGGACCAGGCCGAGGCGATCGCCGATCGCATCGGCTACCCGGTGGTGATCCGCCCCAGCTACGTGCTGGGCGGCCGTGCCATGGAGATCGTGTTCGATCGCGTGCAGCTGCACCGCTACATGCGCGAGGCGGTGCGCGTCTCAGGCGACAACCCGGTGCTGATCGACCGCTACCTCAACGACGCGATCGAGGTGGACGTGGACTGCATCGCCGACGGCGCCACGGTGTACGTGGCCGGCGTCATGGAGCACATCGAGGAGGCCGGCATCCATTCCGGCGACAGCGCGTGCTCGCTGCCGCCCTACAGCCTCTCGCCCGCCACCATACGCGAGCTGGCCGACCAGGCCGAGGCGATCGCCCGCGCGTTGGGCGTGGTGGGGCTGATGAACGTGCAGTTCGCCATCAAGGAGGACTCCGTCTACGTGCTGGAGGTGAACCCGCGCGCCAGCCGCACCGTGCCGTTCGTGGCCAAGGCGACAGGCGTGCCGGTGGCCAAGATCGGCGCGCTGGTGATGGCCGGCGCCCCGCTCGCCGGCTTCAAGCTGGACGGCACCGCCATCCGCCCGCACGTGGCGGTGAAGGAGGCGGTGTTCCCCTTCGCCCGCTTCCCCGGCGTGGACACCATCCTGGGCCCGGAGATGAAATCCACCGGCGAGGTGATGGGGCTGGACTACAGCTTCGAGCGCGCCTTCGCCAAGGCGCAGCTCGGCGCCGGCGTGGTGCTGCCCAAGTCGGGCACGGTGTTCCTCTCGGTGCGCGGCAGCGACAAGTCCGGGCTGCCCGGCCTGGCGCGGCGGCTAGTGGAGATGGGCTTCTCCATCATCGCCACGCGCGGCACCGCGTCGCGCCTGCGCGAGGCCGGCATCGAGGTGCGGGTGATCAACAAGGTGCTCGAAGGCCGGCCGCATTGCGTGGACGCGATTCGCTCGGGCGAGATCCAGATGGTGGTCAACACCTCCCAGGGCGCGCAGTCGACGGCCGACAGCTTCGACATCAGGCGCAACGCGCTGACGCACGGTGTGGCGCACTACACCACGCTGGCCGGGGCGCGGGCCGCGGTGCACGCCATAGGCGCGCTGCGGGCCGGAACTCTGGAGGTGGCGCCTCTACAGTCGTATTTTCGGTAGGAAGGAATGCTCCGGAGGGCGCTTTTTGGAAAAGGCCTAAGCAAGGCAAGCAGTTCTTTTTTGAAAAAAAGAACCAAAAAACTTTTACTGACGTGGCACGCGCTGCCGGATAGAACCGCGACAGCCGGATAAAAGCTTTTTGCTTCTTTTCTCGAAAAGAAGGTTTTTCCATACTTCGTCGTCAGGTCGGCTCGTGGCGCTCGATGCCCAGGCTCTCGCAACCACGAAGCAAAGCAGTGCATTCACGAAAAGAACTTGAAAGCCTCTATCCCGCTATCGCGGTCCTCTCCGGCAGCGCGCCCCAAAGGAGCAAAAGTTTTTTGGTTCTTTTCCAAAAAAGAACCGCTTGCCTTCCCTTGCCCCTCCCCCGACCCAGCACCGCAACCTCCCGGGCTTGCAACGCCGGGCGTTCCCCGTAAGGTAACTGCCGCTCTCGCCACGGACGGCCCCGGCCCAGGCCCGCCGCAGTGCTGGCGTCCGTCCACCCCCAGACCCGGCGCGCAACGCGGCGGCCCTGTCTAGCTTCGAGGATCCGGCCCTTTGCAGAAATTTCCGATGACCGCCCAAGGCCTCCAGAACCTGGAGGACGAGCTGCGGAACCTCAAGAGCGTCGAGCGGCCGGCCATCATCCTGGCCATCGCCGAGGCGCGCAGCCATGGCGACTTGTCGGAGAACGCCGAGTACCACGCCGCACGCGAGCGGCAGAGCTTCATCGAGGGCCGCATCCAGGAGCTCGAGGAGGTGGTCGGCGCCGCCGAGGTGATCGATCCCTCGTCGCTGAAGGGCGACAGCATCAAGTTCGGCGCGCATGTCAGCCTGCTCGACGAGGAGACAGAGAAGGAGGCGACCTATCAGATCGTGGGCGTCTACGAGGCCGACATCAAGGCGAAGCGGCTGTCGATCTCCTCGCCGCTGGCCAAGAGCCTGATCGGCAAGAAGAAGGGCGACACCATCAGCGTGCCGGCGCCCGGCGGCGACCGCAGCTACGAAATCCTTAGCTTCCAATACGTCTGATCGCGCGTGGGCGCCCGGGGGAACGCCTCCGTTCTCCCGGCGGGGGAACCAGTCCAGGCAGCGAGGCCCGAAGGAGAGCCTCAGCGCCTGACGCTGGCGGACGTGCAGGCAGCCGCTGCCCGAATTAAGGGGCGCATCCTGCGTACGCCAACCGTGCCCGCCCCCGTCCTCTCGCGCGTTACCGGCGCGGACATCACGCTCAAGCTGGACAACCTGCAAGCGGTCGGCTCGTTCAAGGAACGCGGTGCCGCCAACCGGCTGGCGCTGCTTACCGCCGACGAGCGGGCCCGCGGCGTGGTCGCCATGTCGGCCGGCAACCACGCGCAAGGGGTGGCGCGCCACGCCACGCTGCACGGCGTGGCCAGCACCATCGTTATGCCGCTGTTCACGCCGCTGGCCAAGGTGAGCGGCACCGTGGCCTGGGGCGCGCGCGTGGTGATGCACGGCGCCACGCTGGCCGAAGCGGCGGCCCACGCGGCCTACCTGGCCGAGCACGAGGGCATGCTGTTCATCAGCCCCTACGACGACTACGCCATCATGGCCGGCCAGGGCACGCTGGCGCTCGAGATGCTCGAGGACGGTCCGGAGCTGGACGTGCTGCTGGTGCCGGTCGGCGGCGGCGGGCTGATTAGCGGCTGCGCGGTGGCGATGGCGGCGCTAAGCCCGCGCACGGAGGTGGTCGGCGTGCAGGTCGCCCCGTACTCGGCGCTGGCCCAGCGCATGGGCGCGCCGGCGCACGCCATCGGCGGCGCCACCATCGCCGAGGGCATCGCGGTGCGTGACGTGGGGTTCGAGACGCGCAAGGTGATCGCCCGCCACGTGAGCGACGTGATCGTGGCGCCCGAGGGCACGGTCGAGGACGCGATCTCGCTGCTGGCCGAAGGTGCGAAGGTGGTGGCGGAGGGCGCAGGTGCCGCCGCCCTGGCCGGGCTGCTGGCGCATCGCGGGCGCTTTGCCGGCAAGAGCGTCGGCCTGCCGGTGTGCGGCGGCAACATCGACGTCCGGATCATGGCCAACGTGCTGATGCGTGGCCTGCTGCGGGATGGACGGCTGCTGCGGCTGCGCATGGAGATCCCCGACCGGCCCGGCGTCCTGGCCGACATCGCAGCGAAAATCGGCGTGTGCGGCGGCAACATCATCGAGGTGTCGCACCAGCGGCTGTTCGCAATACCGAGCGTGCAATCCGCCTTGCTGGAGGTGATGGTAGAGGCGCGCGACCCGTCGCACGCCGCGACGATCGAGGCGGCGCTGGCGGAGAGCTACACGGTGACGCGCATCTGATCGGGATAGGCAAGCGGTCCTTCTAAAAATGACCAAGGCGTTCGTTTCAGGGTGAGTGGCGGTCCGATCCTCCCCGTGAGCCCGCTGCGGGGTCGGCTCAGCCCTCGGCCGTGCATTCGGAGTCCGGCGGCCCGGTCCTGTCCCCGGCCGCCATGTCGAGTAGGCGGTCATCCACGCGCAACCCGGCCGCGTTTGTGCTTCGCAGCAATGTTATGACTTCTTGCTTGCCCTGTATCAGTTCGGCCGCGATAACAAACTTTCAGGGCCGTCGGGCGGAGGGGTGCCATGATCCGAGGAGCGATTGAGGTCGTGCAACCGACACGGGTGGCCGGCTGGCTGCACTCGAAGGCCGAACCGTTGCGTGAGAAGACCGTTCTGGCCTTTGTCGGCACGCGCTGCGTCGGCGCGGGCCAGGTGGACCGCTTCCGCCAGGACCTGTTGGATGCCAAGCTGGGTGACGGCTATTGCGGGTTCGAGTTTCCGATCAGGCTGGCGGAAGGTGAGGCGGTAGGGGCCGTGATCGTCCGCCTGCAATTCTCGGACATGGCGCTGATCCAGGGCAGCAGCCGGGTCGCCGGCATCGACGACGCGCCGAACGCGCTCGAACTGGGGCTCATCCCGCCTTCCGGGGTCACGTGGATGATGGACCGTGGCATGCTGGACCAGGCCGAATACGACTTTCTCCGCTGCATCCAGTCGACCGGCGCCTACGAGCGCGGGCTGCGTGCGGCTAAGCGGGGTGCCGAAGTGCCGGCCGGCCGGCTGGATCCGGAGGGCACGGCGCAGGAGTTGCTGGCGTTGCTGGCGCTGACCGACCTCAGGGTCGTCAGCACCTCCGTCGCCGCAGTGTCCGACCTGGTGGCCAAGCCAGCGCTGATGCGCCGGGCCGGCGGCCCGGTGGTGGCGCTATGGAGCAAGGAACGTGGTCGCATCGTCGTCGAGGAACGCTCCCATTTGGGCGGACGCGTCTGGGCGGACACAGTTGCCGAGCCCGCGCCCGGAAGCATCGAGTACAGCTTCGGACCGGACAGGCTGCTGTTCTTGCACAGGGATTGCCGCTTCGCAGCCCACGGCACCGCACCCGCCTCGGGGGTGACCATGTTCACGGCGGCAGCCGCCGAGGCCGCAATTACCGCGCCCAAGATCACTGCCCAGGTGCGCGCAGCCTAGCGTTCGGATGCAGGCCGGTCTGTCCATCCGTCGGGCCGGCGCAGCCGACGCCGGGGCGCTGAGCCTGCTCGGCGGGGCCACCATGCTGGAGACCTACGCCGAGCTGATCGACGGTGCGGACATCGTGGCGCACAGCCGGCGGCGCCACTCCGAGGAGTTCTACGCGGACTGGCTGGCCGACAACCGGATCAGCATCTGGATCGCGCAGACGGCGTGCGCCGCACCGGTCGGATACGCCGTGCTGATGCCGGCTACCGTGCCTAACCCGCCCCGGCCCGGCGACCTGGAGCTGCAGCGGATCTATGTGCTCTCACGCTACCACGGCAGCGGCGTGGGTTACGCGCTGATGGAGCTGGCCATCGAAGAAAGCCGGCGGCAGGGGGCCGGCGCGCTGGTGCTAGGAATGATGAAGCGCAACCACCGCGCGCTGGCGTTCTACAAGCGGCAGGGCTTCACCGAGATCGGCACGCGCAGGTTTCAAGTCGGCAGCGCCGTGTTCGACGATTTTGTTTTAGAGCTGGCGTTTGATGGCGTTGGACCGGGGGCTCCCATTCTTGTTGATCGATAGCGTAAGCATGGAGCTCTGCCCCAAACCCCGCTGGGGCCTTGAGGCCCCAGACCCCCGTTCGTTTAAAGGATTGACAAGCAAGTAGAGGACACGGTCTAGGCTTTGGGGACAGCCAGGGTTTAATCTGCAACCCGCTCAGGAATGGGGGGGTCTGGGGCCTCAAGGCCCAACGGGGTTTGGGGCAGAGCCCCATGCTTGCCTAAAACGGATACTAAGCCGGCTTCAGGACAGACGTCCTGGCCTTGTAAGACCTCCCTGAACTCTCCGTCTTCAACTGTCCGCACGCCGCCAGGATGTCCTGTCCCCGTGGCATCCGTATCGGCGAGGCAAACCCTGCGTCCATCACGATCTTCGCAAACCGGTGCAGCGCGTTGCCGCTACTGGGCTCGTACGTGCTGCCGGGCCAGGGGTTGAACGGAATCAGGTTCACCTTGGCCGGGATGCCGGCGATCAGCCGCACCAGCTCGCGGGCGTCGGCTTCGGTGTCGTTTATGCCGCGCAGCATCACGTATTCGAACGTGATGCGCCGTGCATTGGTGGCGCCGGGATAGCGCCGGCAGGCGGCGAGCAGTTCGGCGATCGGGTATTTGCGGTTCAGCGGCACCAGCTCGTCGCGAAGGTCGTCGTGCACGGCGTGCAAGGAGACGGCAAGGTTCACGCCGAGCTCGGCGCCGGCGCGGTCCATCATCGGCACCACGCCGCTGGTCGACAGCGTGATGCGACGGCGCGAGAGGCCAATACCCTCGCCGTCCATCGCGATGCGCATAGCGGCCGCCACGTTCTCGTAATTGTACAGCGGCTCGCCCATGCCCATCAGCACGATGGTGCTAAGCAGGCGCGGCGTCTCGCCCTGCGGGCTCGGCCACTCGCCGTAGCTGTCGCGCGCGGCCATGAACTGGCCCACGATCTCGGCGGGGCCAAGGTTGCGCACCAGGGTCTGCGTTCCGGTGTGGCAGAAACGGCAGGAGAGCGTGCAGCCAACCTGGCTGCTGATGCACACGGCGCCGCGGTCCTGCTGGGGATCAGGGATGTAGACGGTCTCCGCCTCCTGGCCGTCGCGGAAGCGGAACAGGAACTTGCGCGTCTCGTCCGTGCTGGTCTGCACGGTGGCGGCCACCGGCCGGCCGATGACGAAGCGTTGCGCCAGCCTGTCCTGCAGCGGGCGGGCGATCGACGACATGTCGGCGAAATCCGTGGCCCCCTGATGGTAGATCCAGTGCCATAGCTGCTTGACCCGGAACTGCTTCTCGCCGATGGCGGCGACCTCGGTGGCCAGCTCCTCGCGCGACAGGCCCACCAGGTCTCGCCGCCCGTCCGCCAGCACATGCGGCGGCGGGTTGAACAGCGCGGATTTGGCCAGGATGCGGGTGCGCTCGGCCTCGGTAAGCTCGGCGGAAGGCTTGCGCGGCGAGAAAGCGTTCATGCGGGGCAAGCTTTCGACATGGCGCCCAGCGCGCCGGTGAAGCCTTGCAGGCTGAAGCGGTCCGTCGCTGTAACGCCGCGGGGCCCTGGCAGGCGAGCAGAAACGCTGGCCTCGTGGCCGAACAGGGCGATGGCGGCCGCGTTGTCGCGCGCGAAGGCCGAGCGGCCGGCGATGTAGAACAATATGCGAGTGACACCGGCCTGCAGCGGCGCGTCCTCGTGGCCGGCCAGCGTGAAGCCGGCGCTGATGGCCACCACGTCGTGGCTGCGCGGCCGGCGCGTGACGCTCAGCACTACATCGCCGCGGCCGGGGATGCGCTGGGCGGCGGCTTCCGGGCGGGTGAAGGCGAAGCAGGTGATAGCAGTGCCCTCGACATGGGTCGCCGCCTGCCACTGGCCAAACTTGCCGATGGCGTGCGGTGGTGTGGCGGAGGCGAGCGTGGTGCTCAGGAGAAGGGCGGGCAGGACAGCGCGCATGGGGGACAGATACGGTTTAGGGGGGGAGAAGGGAAGGAGGGACGAGGTTATACCAGGCCGGGGAAGCTTGAGCTGTAGGCAAGCATGAGGCTCCTGCCCCAAACCCTGTCGTGCGCAGCCCGCGGTCGCGTAACGGGGTCTGGAGGCCCAGACCCCATCTGTTCAGGATCTCTTAACAAACAGCCTTTAAGGACTTGTCCTTAGCGGGGTCCAGGGGCAGAGCCTCTGACCTTCCTGAGGAGTTACACTTCAGCCAGTTGGTATCATTTCAGCCAGTCCGGCTGCGTCTTCCTGAACACCGGCGCCCCATGCCCGTCCGGTTTCGGCCCGGCCTGGCCGCCGCCGCTCGCCACCGGCCGTTCAGCGTAACGCCCGTGCTGGAGCAGCCTGTCGTACAGCACCAGCGCGCCGGCCACCGACAGGTTCAGCGCGAAGCGGGTGGGGATGCGCACCACATGGCGGCACCGCGCCAGCATGGCGGGTGAAAGCCCGGCGCGCTCTGGCCCCAGCACGTAAGCGGCGCGCAGCGGGTGGCGGAAGCTGGGCAGGTCCGCCGCGTCGTCCAGCAGCTCGATGCCGACCAGGGTGCAGCCGCCCGGCAGCACCATCTGCTCGATGGTGGGGAAACGGTAGAACGGCACGTGGGCGGGCGTGTCGGCAGTGTCGGACTGGCGGCCGGCGCGTGCGTCCCAGCCGGCGCCCACCGAGAAGCAGAACGCCGCCCCGAACGCGTGGGCGGTGCGCAGCAGCGCGCCCATGTTGGCCGACTTGGACACGCCTTCGGCACCAATGCCGACATAGCCGCGGGAGGCAGGGTGCTGCATGCAAGGCTTCTTAAGTCAGAAATGCGCGCGCTCGCCACATCACCCGACAGGGAGCAAAAATTTTTTGGTTCTTTTTTTTAAAAAAAGAACCTCTTGCCTTACTTACGCCCATGCCCGACCCCACAGACGACATCCTGGCCGCTCAGTACGAGACGCTACCCTACCCCGCGCGCGACCCGCGCGCCGAGACCAAGCATTTGTGGATCGGCAGCCCAAGCCACCTGCGTGAAATCGACCACTGGGTGTTCGGCGGCGCGCGGCCCCTGCGCGCGCTGTTCGCCGGCGGCGGCACGGGGGACGGCACCATCATGTTGGCCCAGCAGCTGACGTGGGAGGGCCGCGCCGGGCACGTGACCTGGCTGGACCGCAGTGCGGCGGCCCGGCGGATCGTGGAAGGACGGGCAGAGGCGCGCAAGCTGGCCAACGTCAGCTTCGAAAGCCGGTCGATCCTGGACCTGCCGGGCTCAGGGCTGGGACCGTTCGACTACATCGACTGCTGCGGCGTGCTGCACCACCTGCCGGACCCGGCTGCCGGGTTGCGCGCCCTGCTGTCCGTGCTGGCGCCGGCGGGCGGGCTGGGGCTGATGGTGTACGCGCCGCACGGCCGCACTGGCGTCTACATGGTGCAGGACGCGCTGGCACGCCTGGCGCCGGCCGGGGAACCGGTGGCCGCAAGGGTGGACGTGGCGCGCCGGGTGCTGCGCCACCTGCCCGCCACGAATTGGCTGGCGGCCAACCCCAACTTCACCGACCACCACAGCGGCGGCGACGCCGGGCTATACGACCTGCTGCTGAACCCGCGCGACCGCGCCTACACCATCGATGCGTTCGCGGCCCTGCTGGCCGCGGCGGGACTGAAGATCGCTTGCCTGGTGGAGCCGGCCGCCTACGACCCGGCGCTGTTGCTGCCGGACCCGCGGTTGCGCGCCCGGGTGGCGGGCCTGGACGCAATCTGCCGCGCCGCCCTGGCCGAGTCGCTGGCGGGCAACATGGCGACTCACATCGTCTACTGCGTGCGCGACGGCACGGCGTTGCCGTCGCGTGACCACCGCGACCCCGCCTGCGTGCCGGTGGCGCGAGACACGCCGATGGAGAGCTTCGCCGGCCGTATCCGGCCAGACGGCACGCTGCTGGCCCAGTTCAACGCGCTGAGCTTGCCGATTGCCTTGCCGCGGTTGGCGTCGGCCATCCTGCGGCGGATCGACGGGGTGCGCTGCCTGGCCGAGATCGCCGCGCCGTTTACAGGGCGGGGGTTCGATCAGGCTTGGGACGAGGTGTACCGGGCGATGAACGGGCTGAACCGGCTGCTGCTCAAGTAAGGTTTCAACTGGCCAGGAACGCCAGACATCTGTTCACCAAATTCCGGAAGCTCGGACCCTTCGCGTCAATGAGCTAGCTCGTTAAAGAACGAATCCGTAGAGCCTGTTTGTGCACATCTCGAACAGACGATCTTGGATAGAGCCACATGGCTTAGTGACAGGTCAGGATTCCGATGGTCGAGTTGGGTGCTCGTCCGCAGCAAGCAACAGCGAAACCAAAGTTCTTAGCTTTCTTTCTTCAAAAGAAAGCATTCGCCTTATCTTTCCGGCTCGTCACCCTCCGGCTCGACCTCGAGGTTCGTGCCCAATGCGTCATCCTCATCATCGTCAAGGTCGGCGCTGTCTTCCAGCACGCCCTCCTCAGCCTCGTCCCCCTCGGCTTCCACTTCGGGATCGGCTTCGGCATCCTCGGCCACCACCGCCTTTTTCGGCTTGCGCAAATCCACGACGTTGCCGCTGCGCTTGGCCCGGGGCTGCTCCACAGGCTGCTCCGTGCCGCATTTCGGGCAGGCGGCAGGCGACTTGGCCAAGTCGTAGAACCGCGTGCCGCACGACACGCAAATGCGCTTCAGTCCGAGTTCAGGCTTGGCCATGCGCAACCCTTGGGCTTGGAGGATACCGGTCTTGGGAGCGCGGCGCGATGCCATGCCGACCAAGGCTTGTCAAATCACCCAGAGCTTGGATAGGAGCCAGTCTGCAACGCATCCGGCCGCTTCGCGATTACCCGTCCGGAGCCCGTCCGCCCGGCTCTCTTGTCCTTAATTCCTGCCCAGGTTGTAAGACGGCTGACAAGATTGGCGGACAATCACCGCCGTTCTAATACCAATGGCCGAAGTCTCGATATCTGGAAGCGCCACTGGCGCTGTAACAGCCAAAATCTGTGATCACCTTGGCGTCTGTCACATCCAACGGACTCTGTTCGGCAAGGTCGCCTACGCAGCTTGCGTCTCTCCGCTCCTGCTCGCGGCTTGCCGGTGAATATGGGCGACGTGAACTACGTCATGAGCGTCGCAGTCGGGTGTGTCGGGCTTGCCGCCTATCTAAGCTGGCACACGCATTTCTCGGTTGCATACGTAGCCGCGCTAAGCGTCCTCGTGACCGCAACGTGGTTTGCCCACATCGCCTGGTTCGTCGTTCTGACTTTCCTGCCTTCTATACTTCACCTCTCAGCACAGTCGGCCAGGTTGTTGTCCGCCGACAAAGCGAACGAGCGTGGATGGATGGGCAAGCTGAGAGCATGAACCACGATCGTTTGAGTTGGCGCGGCAGGATATTCACTTTACATCTCGTCTAAGCGGCATCCGGATCCAGCCTGAAACGCCCACTCAGCCACCCTCCGGCCCGGACATGGGACGGCATGTCCGGACCGGAGCAGGCGTCGCTCTCATGGAGCCTACCAGACCGACTGCACTCGATCCCGCCAAGATCTGCCGTGTTTCCTCCGCCCCTGCTCCCGTGCTACCCCCTTTCTGCAATGCCTCTCCCGCTGATCGCCGTCTTCAACGGCCCCAACCTCAACCTGCTCGGTTCGCGTGAGCCCACGCTGTATGGCGCCGCCACGCTGGACGACCTGGAGGCGCTCTGTGCCGAGACGGCCGAGGCGCTGGACCTGTCGATCGATTTCCGGCAGACCAACCACGAGGGCGAGCTGATCACCTGGGTGCAGGAGTGCCGCACCAGGGCGCGTGGCATCGTGATCAACCCGGGCGGCTACAGCCACACCTCCGTCGCCCTGATGGACGCGCTGCTGGCCGCCGAACTCCCCACCGTCGAGGTACACCTGACAAACATCCATGCGCGTGAGGATTTCCGCCGGTCCTCGCTGATCTCGCGGGCCGTCCAGGGAGTGATTTGCGGCCTGGGCATACGGGGCTACGGCCTTGCATTGACCGCGCTGGCCGAGATGCTGCTGGACGAAGACGCATGAGCAAGCTTCCCGTGGACGCCGACGCGATCCGGACCCTGGCCGACATCCTGTTGCAGACCGGGCTGACCGAGATCGAGATCGCCGAGGGGGACAGCCGCATCCGCGTGGTGCGCGCCCCTACGCTGATGCAGGCAGCGGCGCCAACCTACGCCGCCGCGCCGCCGCTGGTTGCCGCCCAGGCAGCGTTGGCTGATCCGTCCGACTTCGCCAAGCACCCGGGTGCCGTAAAGAGCCCGATGGTGGGCGTGGCCTACTTGGCGCCTGAGCCGGGCGCCCCGAACTTCGTGACACCGGGACAGATGGTGGCCGCCGGGCAGACGCTGTTGCTGATCGAGGCGATGAAGACGTTCAACCAGATCAAGGCGCCGCGCGCCGGGACGCTCGCCCGCATCCTGATCTCGCCGGGCGTGCCCGTCGAGTACGACGAAGTGCTGATGGTGATCGAGTAGGCATGGCGGCGCCTCCTCCCGGCCTGCCTCTGGTCGGCCCGCCTTTGTTCGAGAAGGTCCTGATCGCCAACCGGGGCGAGATCGCGTTGCGCGTGCAGCGGGCATGTCGCGAGCTGGGCATACGCACCGTGGCGGTGCACTCGACAGCCGACAGCGACGCCATGCACGTGCGCCTGTCCGACGAGAGCGTGTGCATCGGCCCGCCGGCGGCCCGCGACAGCTACCTCAACATGGCCGCTATCCTTTCGGCAGCCAGCGTGACCGGGGCGGACGCGATCCACCCGGGCTACGGCTTCCTCTCCGAGAACGCGGCCTTCGCCGAGATGGTGGAGGACCACGGCCTGGCGTTCATCGGGCCGAGTAGCGCGCACATCCGCATGATGGGCGACAAGATCACCGCGCGCGCGGCGATGACAGGCCTGGGCGTGCCGCTGGTGCCCGGTTCGGCCGGCGCGCTGGCCGACCTGGACGCCGCCCGCGCGGTGGCGGCGGACGTGGGCTACCCGGTGCTGATCAAGGCCACCGCCGGCGGCGGCGGGCGCGGCATGAAGGTGGCCCACAGCGAAGGCGAGCTGGAGGAAGCCTGGCGTGTGGCGCGCACCGAGGCGCGCGCGGCGTTCGGCAACGACGAGGTCTACCTCGAGAAGTACCTCGACCGGCCCCGCCATATCGAGCTGCAAATCATGGCTGATTCGCACGGCAACGTCGTGCATTTCGGCGAGCGTGATTGCAGCCTGCAGCGGCGCCACCAGAAGCTGCTGGAGGAGGCGGGCAGTCCAGCGCTCTCATCGGCCGAACGCGACGCGATCGGCGCGACCGCCACTGCGGCACTGGCCAAGCTCGGCTACCGCGGCGCCGGCACGCTGGAGTTCCTCTACCAGGACGGCCGTTTCGCCTTCATCGAGATGAACACGCGGCTGCAGGTGGAACACCCGGTCACCGAGATGGTGTGCAACGTGGACCTGGTGGCCGAGCAGATACGCATCGCCGCCGGCCAGCCGCTCGGCTACACCCAGGCCGACGTGACGTTTGCCGGCCACGCGATCGAATGCCGGGTCAACGCCGAGGACCCTGAGACTTTCGCGCCCACACCCGGCAAGGTGCTGGCCTTCCACGCGCCAGGCGGGCTGGGCGTGCGGGTGGATTCGGCGTTGTACGCCGGCTACGTGGTCCCACCGTATTACGACAGCCTAGTGGCCAAGCTGATAGTGCACGCTCCCACGCGGCCGGAAGCGATTGCCCGGCTGCGGCGGGCGCTGGACGAATTTGCCGTGCTGGGCATCAAGACGACTTTGCCACTGCACCAGCGGATTATCGAGCAGCCTGAGTTCAAGGCTGGGAATTACACAATCCATTGGCTGGAGCAGTTCGTGGAACGAGCCTTTCGTAAGTAAGAAAGGAAGCAGTTCTTTTTTGAAAAATAGCCAAAGCTTTTGCTGACTTGGCGGGCGTTCAGTGGCCAGCCCGCGACAGTATGACAAGAGTTTTGTGCTTCTTTTCTTCCGACAAGAAAGCCTTGCTTCCTACTCGGGCGTCTTACCGTCGCCAAGGTGTTCCAGCTTCTCCTGCACCTTCTTGTCCGCCTCGGACAGCTTCTCGGGTGTCTCCACGGCCACGCCGGGCGGCACGGCGTCCCCCGGGTCGTGCGGCTTTCCCTGGCTCATGCGGCGTCTCCCTTCTTGCCGGCGTCCTCGTCCATGTCGGCCACCAGGTCTTCCACCGCGTGGCGGTCCGTCTTGACGGCCTTCTCGGCAAGCTTGTCGCCCGCCTTGGGGTCGCCGTGAGCGTATTTCTCGAGTGCTGCCTCGGCCAGGTCCTGCGCCTTGTCGTATGTGGGGTCGGGCTTGTCCGCCATGGTGCGGTCCTCCGGTTGCGGCTGTGTGCGGCGAACGTGAGGCGTGGGGGCGGGTTGCGACCGGAGGGCCGCAGGCAGCGTTCACAGCTTGATGCGCACGCTCGTCCTGCTACTGAGTCTGTTGCCGCCGGCCGCCTGGGCCGGGTAGGTGGACGGCTTCGCCTGGCGGCAGCATCCTGGCGCGCAGGTGAACGTGAGCGTGCGCGACGAGACCGGGCACGCCGTGGCGTTTCGCCGGACTACGGGATCGCGCCGGCAATCCTGACCTGGGCTACTTCCACTGTCCGTCCGTGTGCGGGATCACCCGAGCGAACCTGTTGGCGGCCGTCGGGTGGGCGGTCTGTCGCCCGGTCGGGACGTGAGCGTAGTGGCGCTGTCCATCGACCCGGCCGAGACGCGACGCCGCCGCAACACGCCAGGCGGCGGGCCGGTTGCCGGGCGTGCACCACATGACCGCAGACTTGGCGAGTATCGTTGCGGTAGAGCAGGCGGTGGGTTTCGCGCGCAGTGGGACGCCGCTTCAAGCATTTCATGCATCCGGCCTGCGTGGTGGTGCTGCGGCATGGTGCGCAATATCGACCAGAAATGGACCCCATGCTCCGGGGTCTTCCCAGGTTGTCTTTAGCACGAGCTACTGAGGCTCACCCGGCAGCGCCCAAACTCTCAAGACCTCCATTGCGCCGGGTCTGTTCGCGTCAGGTGGTTTGGCCAAGCTGTTGGGTGCCGACATTCGATCTCCTGGTTATCAATAGTTATGCTTCTAAACAAATGGGGGTATGGGGCCTCAATGCTCCAGCGGGGTTTGGGGCAGAGCCCCAACTCACCTACTGCTCGAACTCTCAGCCACCAACATCACTTCCCCTCCAAAAACCCGCCAACATGCGTGTTGAGGAACGCAGCATCCGCCGGGCTGGCGCCTGCGCCCGCGGGATGTCCCCACAACGAGGGGATCGGCAGCAGCGTGCAATGCGGAATGAACTTCGCTTCGTAAGTTGCATCCTCGACCGGAAAATACAGATCCGTGGCCGAGGGCATGTAGAGCACTGGCACCTTGATGGCGCGCAGGGCCGCTTCGGTGTCGCCGTTGAAAGGCGGGGTCCGGCCGACGTCGTGGTGCTGCCAGGTGCGCATCTGCAGGATGAGGTTGTTGGCGTCGGCACCTTTGAAGAACTCGGTCTTGTAGGTGTCGACCGCCTGCTGGAACGTGGTGCCGGGTGGGTTCTCGGTTTTCCAGAGATCCTTGCGCCACCACTCCTGGGAGTACAGCCAGGCGAGCCAGATGAGCGACG
This sequence comes from uncultured Acetobacteraceae bacterium, assembly GCA_964242595.1. Taxonomy (GTDB): domain Bacteria; phylum Pseudomonadota; class Alphaproteobacteria; order Acetobacterales; family Acetobacteraceae; genus BOG-908. The sequence goes on from CAXTBC010000023.1 coordinate 48,313, forward strand.
TGGTCTCGATACCGGCGGTGGGCTGGGCGGTGTAGTTGCCGGATTTGAAGGCGGGGTCGAGTTCTATGGCGGCGATCTGGCTGTCCAGCCGGACGATGCCGTGGCCGTAGGTCTTGGCGGTGCCGGAGGTGGCGACGACGCGATCCATGAAATCGGGGTAGCTGACGGCCCATTGGAAGGCCTGCTGCGCACCCATCGAGAAGCCGATCACGGCGCGCAGGTGGGCGATGTGCAGCTCCTCGGTCAGCAGGCGGTGCGTGGCGGTGACGTTGTCCCGGATGGTGGTGAGCGGGAACGCGGGGCCGTGGAACGGGGCGGGCGTGTTGCTGGGCGAGGACGAGCGGCCGTTGCCGAACAGTTCGCTGGTGATCAGGAAGAGCTTCGTGGGGTCGAGCGCCTTGCCGGGGCCGATGAGCCAGCCGTAGCCTGTCATGTCCGCCATGTAGTGCGAAGGGAGGAGGACAGCGTTGTCTCTGGCTGCGTTGAGCGTGCCTGTGGTCCCGTAGACGACGTGCGCCTCGGGCAAGGTTACGCCGCTCTCGGTTATGAAATCGTGCAGCGTGAAATCGTGGCGGACCGGCTCGGTCTGCGCGAGCACGGACTGGGTGGCCAGGAGGGTGGCGGCCGCGGCGAGGGTTGTTTTCATGAGCGCAAGAAAGGACTTCTTTTCTACAAAAAAGAAGCAAAAAACTTTTGGCTGTGCTGTCGCGTAATGAGTGGTCCGCAGCTTTCACCCTCTACCGGACGATAAGGCCGCATTTCAACGTAGGGGCTCCGGCCTTTTCAGTTCGGCTGTGATTTCGGCCATATGTAAGTGAAGTCGCCATTCGGCGTCGTGGATGGCAGCACGACGAGGCCGTGCTCAGCTGGTAAGGACCGGCCGGTTGCAGCGTAGAAGCGCTGCTGATCAGAAGGGACGGTGCCGCCCACGTCCGGTGCCGCCGCGTCGCCGAACAGGTTAGTGGTTGGGGCAAACGCCATCGTCTGCGGGTAACCAGGGCGGCCACCGGTGCCCGCCCTTCAAAGCGCTTTTCGACCGCGACGATGTTCTCAGCAAGCCAGGCCTGTCACGCGCATTAGCCGAGTGGCGGCTCCTGGTCGATGTCTTGACTCGGGTAATCGTCGACGAGACCAGTCTTGAGACTTCCGCGAGCCCTAGGTCCGGACGTTTGCGTTCATGCGCGTGCTAGAGCACGGCTGATAGCCGACTACCCTGAGCGCCCTCCGCTAAGCCAACGACCTGAAACCGCCCGTCGCTACGCCTTCGTATCAACACCCGCAGGGCCGTCCGCTTTGGCCACAACCACCATGGCAGGACGCAGCAGGCGGCCGTTCAGCGTCCAGGCGCGGCTCCACGATTGCACCACGGTGCCGGGGGGGTGTTCGGCGGTGGGCTGCTCGGCCATCGCCTGGTGCAGGTTGGCGTCGAACGGCTTGCCGGTGGGATCCTCGCCCAGGATAGCGTTGCGCTCCAGCAGGGCCACGAAGCTGCGTTCCACACCTTCGAAGCCGTCGCGCAGCTTGGTGACGATCTCGGGTTCGCCCGCAACAACGGCAGGCAGGCTGGTGATGCCGCGTCGCAGGTTCTCGGCGGCCTCCACCACGTCCTTGGCGAATTTCTGCACGGCGTACTGGCGCGTCTCGTCGACCTCGCGCCGGCTGCGCGCCTTGATGTTCTGGGTCTCGGCCTCGGCGCGCATCCAACGGTCGCGCATCTCGTCGCGTTCGGCCTCCAGCTCGGCGATACGGCGGGCGGCCTCACTCATCAGCGCGTCCGGCGTGGCCGTCTCGGCGGCGGGATCGGGGTGTTCGGTCGTGTCGCTCATTGCCCGCAGGTAGGCGATCCGGCCAATGCGGACAAGGGGCGGGTGCCAGGCAGAGGGCTGCTGGCGCTCAGGCGATCCTGGTGCGCACGCGGGCCATCACGAGTTGGCCCTGCACGCGGCGTTCCACCCGCCAGCTCACGCGCGCGGCGCGGCCAGAGCCCACGGCCTGCCAAGCCAGGAACACAAGCGCGCCCAGGGCCACCAGCATGAGGGCGGGGATCACCACGTGGACGACCTGCTGCTGCAGGCTGGGCGGCAGCGGCAGCGGTGCGTGGGTGGGCAGCGGGATGGTGACGCCGCGGCGGACGGGGGCGGCGACATGGTGCGGGCCGCGCACGAGCTCGGGGTCGGCGCTTGGCCAGAGCAGCCACTCGGCGGCGAGCAGGGCGAGCAGGGCGACAGCCGCGGCGATCACCGTGCCCATGCCGGCCTGCAGTCGCATGCGATGGCTGCGCCGGCCCTGGCGGCGACGGCGGTCCGGCCCGCGGTGGCGGTAGCCGTCGCGGATCCGCCCGACGGTGGGGACAACCATGTAGGCGGGCAGGGCGGCCTGAGCCTCGAGTGCCGCGGCTTCCTGGCCGCCGCGATAGGCCAGGCTGGCAGCGTAGGCGCGCAACGCCTCCGTGCCGAGCACCACGATGTAGCGCGGTTTGGTATCGAGCGCCGTGTCGAGCTCGGTGCGGGAGCCGACGCGGGTGGCGCGAAAGTATTTGAGGGCGTGCCAGAGGCGGCGGATCATGGTCGCATCTACACGCGTGGGGGCGGGGGCAGGAAGGTCTTCTTTATCGGAAATAGAAACAAGGCTTTGTTGCCACGGGCTAAGGACAGGTCCTCATACCGGTGACCGGAAGTCTAGCTTTGAGCAAGCATGGGGCTCTGCCCCGAACCCCGCTGGGGCCTCGAGGCTCCCGGCCCCACATGTTTAAAGTCTTCAACACACATATCCAACGCCTTGTTTTCAACGGGGTCCACGGTCAGCGCCCTCTGGCCTTCCTCGAGTGTCAACGTTTCAGGCCATCCATGCCTGACCTCGTCACGCCGCTCTCCAGACAGCCACTCTTGCCTGCCTAAAGAACGCCTGACGGATGGGGGTCCGGGGCCTTATACCAACGGCCTTTAATGTTGGCCTGTGAAGGAAGGCCAAGGGCTCTGCCCCTGGACCCCGCTAAGGACAAGTCCTT
>CAXTBC010000024.1:0-50049 GCA_964242595.1 uncultured Acetobacteraceae bacterium
CGCTGCAACGCGACGCTTCCCGCCGCAGCTCTATGGCCGACTTATCCAGACGCGTGACCGGCACCGGCTTGCTCATCTCTGACCCCCGAATCGGACAGCCAGGCTAGAGAATCATAAAACCAACCGGTTGGGTACCCTTGCGAGTCAGCGTTTTAGGCGGTTGGTATTAGAACATATTTTGTAGGATATTCTAAACAGATGGGGGTCTGGGGCCTCGAGGCCCCAGCGGGGTTTGGGGCAGAGCCCCATGCTTGCCTACATCTGACCGTAAGAGGAACATCATCCGCGGCGGCCCTGCCTTCACGCACACGGCCTACGTGGACTTCCGGGTGCTGCAGTCGCTGTTCCTCGCTGACGGCTCGGTCGAGCGGCCCAGCATCATTCCCTACGCCATGTTCACCGAGCCGGAGCTCGGCCGCGTCGGCATGAGCGAGGCAGAGGCCCGCGAGGACGGACGCGCCATCAGCGTCGCGCGATGGAAGATTAAGGACAGCGGCAAGGCACGCGAAATCGGCAAGACCGCTGGTTTCATCAAAATAATTCTCGATGCAGGCACGAGTGAGATCCTCGGCGCCACGGTCCTGGCGACCGAGGGCGCGGAGATCGTACAGCTTTTTGTCGAGCTGATGAACGCGAAAGGCACCGGCAAGACGATGCTCGAGGCGGTGTACATCCATCCCACGCTGGCCGAGGCGTCCAAGAACGCCGTGGTGCAGGCGCTCGGCGTGTAATTTGGTCTGGGCGGCCGCTGCCAGCAGGAGTCTCAGGTTTCATACCACTGCGCGGCGGCTGCTGTTCCAAATCATACACGATGTCGCGTTGACGCTGGATCGCGAGCTGTCCGGACGCAACGACCCCACCGTGGGTGTCCGGATAGCCAGACGATGAAATCTCCCGGCACCAAGGCGCGTGGTTGCGATGCCAACAAGATCGTCGGCCGCAAGCGCCACATCGCGGTGGACACGGACCGGCGCCTGCTGATGATGAACCTCACGACAGCCGACACCTCCTGTACCGCTGGCGCACAGCACGTGCTGGACGTGTTGCACAAACGCGGGCCGTGCTGAACACCTGTTTGCCGACGGCGCCCATGACCGGGGCAAGCTGATGCACAAAGCCGCGTTCCTCGACGTCACCAAGGCCGTGGTCAGACGTATCATGGGCGAGCAGGGTTCAAGATAAAGCCATACGTTGAGGAGTGGAGCGCAGCTTGGGCTGCATGATCCGCTGGCACCAGCCCGTGCGTGACTACGAACGGCACCCCGGTTATGGCAAAGAGTCATGACCTACGTCGCCATGGGAAGGCTACTACAGCGCATACGCCCGTGACGCGTTTTCGAAGCGCATGTGGATCATCCTCATAGCGCGCATGTTCGCTCACATGGCATTTCATACGCCTTCGAACTCACGCAATGACACGTCAGCGTACCGCAAACAGGATCTGTCGGAAGCGGCAGGGACGGGTTATACCCGGGTCGGCAGAAATCGTAATGCAAATCACGGATAGACACCTGTTTATAGCCTTGAGACAAAGCTTGCTGATCGCAGGATCGGCTTCTGTGTCCGGTCACCTACAGAAACGTCCGCCATTAAACTCGAAGCGCGCATGTTCAGCGGTGGATGCTCGCGTTGCGCTTACCATCTCGATCAACACAGCTGTAAAGTCCTACAAAGTGTAACACGGTGAGGTTCTGGCTTCCCGTGACGTCGGCGGTAATCACCGGAGTTACCACCAATCGCTTCTCAACAAGTTCACCAGCGTTACCTCTGCGGTCCATAGCTGGCAATTGGCGCCGTGCGGTTTGACAACCGGTTCGGTTCACCACATGTTTACATTCAAAACAATGAGAAGCCAGTCTAGAACAACGTATCCGTCGGCTTGCTCTCTTTTGCCCGGCGACTAGGCCATCACCGTCATAGGCGTTCCCTTTCGTCTATGACATTCCGTTCTGGGAAACAGACATGAACGCGATCGTTCTCGTCGCGCTTCACAAGCGCCTGACGTTCGTCGTGCTGGCAATCATCGTCGTGATGTTCGGCGGCCAGGCGGTGTGGACCACGCCGACCGACATCTTTCCCGCCATCAAAATCCCGGTCGTGGCCGTCGTCTGGACCTATAACGGCCTGCTGCCGGAAGACATGTCCGGACGCGTTGTCTACTACTTCGAACGCTCGATGACGACGACGGTCAGCAACGTCCAACACATCGAGAGCCAATCGCTGTACGGCCGTGGCATCATCAAGATCTTCTTTCAGCCGGGCACCAACGTCGCGGCCGCTCAGGCGCTGATCGCCGCCAGTGCGCAGACCGTGCTCAAGCAAATGCCCACGGGCATCACGCCGCCGCAGATCCTGGTCTACGACGCGTCCAGCGTGCCTGTGCTCGACCTGCAAATCTCCGGCACGAACCAGACCGTCCAGGAACTCTACGACCTCGCCTCCAACTTCATCAGGCCGGCGCTCATCACCGTGCCGGGCGTGGCGATCCCCACGCCTTACGGCGGCACGTCGCGCGTGGTCCAGGTGGACCTCAACCAGCAGGCGCTGCTCGAGCACGGCCTGTCGGCAGAAGACGTATCCAAGGCGCTGGCGACGCAGAATCTCGTCCTGCCTGCAGGGGATGAAAAGATCGGCAAGCTCGACTTCTTCGTCGAGACCAACGCGGCACCGATCGAGGTCGCTACCTTCAACGACCTGCCGATCAGGCAGGTCGGCAACGCGACCGTCTATCTGCGCGACGTGGCCTACGTGCACCGCGGCGGCCCGCCGCAAACCAACATGGTGCTCGTCGGCGGCCAGCAGGCCGTGCTGATGCAGGTGCTCAAGACCGGCAACGCGTCCACGCTGGCCGTGGTGGACGGAATCAAGAAGCTGCTGCCGCGCATCGGCAGGACGCTGCCGGCCGGCGTCACCATCAAGCCGCTTAACGACGCCTCGAAGTTCGTCCGCGCTTCGGTCGAGGATGTGGTGCAGGAGATGGGCACGGCAGCGCTGCTGACCGGCGCACTGGTGCTGCTGTTTCTCGGCTCCTGGCGCTCCACGCTGATCGTGGCGGTTTCCATCCCGCTCTGCATCCTGACCTCCATCCTGGTGCTGTCCTGGTTGGGCGAGACGATCAACGTCATGACCCTGGGCGGCCTCGCCTTGGCGGTCGGCATCCTGGTGGACGACGCGACGGTGATGATCGAGAACATCTCGTCACATCTCGAGGAGGGCGAGGCCCTGGAGCCGGCGATCATCAACGCCGCCAACCAGATCGTGGTGCCCACCTTCGTCTCCACCATCTGCATCTGCATCGTCTGGCTGCCGCTGTTCTCGCTGAGCGGCATCGGCGGCTACCTGTTCAAGCCCCTGGCGATGGCGATCATCTTCGCGATGGTCGCCTCGTTCATCCTCTCGCGCACCCTGGTGCCCACGATGGCGGTCTGGCTGCTCGCCGGCCAAGTGAAGCCGCAGGGCGAGGAGGGCGAGGAGGGCGAGGAGGGCGGACACGAGCAGACCGGCGGCGGCCTGGCTACCCGGTTCCAGCGCGGGTTCAATCGCGGGTTCGAGCGCTTCCGCAACGGCTACCACGGCCTGCTACAGGAGGTGATCGCCGTCCCTGGCCGGTTCATCCTGGTGTTCCTTGGCCTGTCGCTGGTCTCGCTGCTGCTGATCCCGTTCCTTGGCCGCAACTTCTTCCCCGAGGTCCGCTCCGGCGAGATGGACATGCACATGCGCGCCCAGATCGGCACCCGCATCGAGGATGCCGGCAAGCTCGCCGTGCTGGTGGGCGAGGAAGTACGCAGATTATTGCCCGGCAAGGTGGCCGGCATCGTGGACAATTGCGGGCTGCCCACCAGCGGCATCGACGAGGTCTACAACGCGAGCGGCACGATCGGCCCTGAAGACTGCGACGTCACGATCAGCCTGAACGACAACGCGGCCCCCGTTCAGCGCTACCGCGAGACGCTGCGGGCACGCCTACCGGCGATTTTCCCGGGCACCGAATTCACCTTCCTGCCCGGCGACATCACCGCCAAGATCCTCGATTTCGGCTTGCCGGCGCCAATCGACATCCAGGTCAGCGGACGCGACCAGCAGGCGAACTTCGCCTATGCCAAGACGGTGCTCCGGCGCGTGGCCAGGATACCGGGCGTGGCAGACGCCAACATCCTGCAGGCGCTGGACGCACCGACGCTGAGCGTGGCCGTGTCCCGCTCCTTCGCTTCGGGCACCGGGATCACCGAGGCGGACGTGGCAAGCAACACGCTCAACACGCTTTCGGGCAGCGGCCAGACGGCGCCGAATTACTGGTTGGACGTGAAGAACGGCGTGTCCTACCTGGTCAACCTGCAGACCCCACAGGCTCAGCTCGACAGCATCAACGCACTCGAGGCCGTGCCCGTCAGCGCGACCGGCGGCAATTCCTCGGAGCGCAACGCACAACTCCTCGGCGGGCTCAGCCGGATCAGCCAGACCGGCGTTCCGCTGGTGGTCTCGCACTACAGCATCACGCCGGTGATCGACATCTACGCCAGCCTGCAGCGGCGCGACCTGGGTGCCGTCGGCACAGCGGTGCAGCGGGTGCTCGACGACACGGCCAAGGATCTGCCGAAAAGCGCGCAAGTCTCGATCAGGGGGCAGGGCGTGACCATGGTGACGGCCTACGATCAGCTGATCGGCGGCTTGGCCTTGGCGGTGGTTCTGGTCTACCTGGTCATCGTCGTGAACTTCCAGTCCTGGGCCGACCCGTTCATCATCATCACCGCCTTGCCGGGGGCCCTGGCCGGCATCGTGTGGTCGCTGTTCATCACCGGGACTACGCTATCGGTGCCCGCGCTGACCGGCGCCATCATGTGCATGGGCACCGCGACGGCGAACTCCATCCTGGTCGTCAGCTACGCGCGCGACCAGCTCGCCGAGCACGGCGACGCGGCCCGCGCTGCGGCCGAGGCTGGGTTCGCCCGCATACGCCCCGTTCTGATGACCGCGCTGGCCATGATCATCGGCATGCTGCCGATGTCACTGAGCAACACCCAGAACGCTCCACTGGGGCGCGCGGTGATGGGCGGCCTGGCGGTGGCCACGCTCTCCACGCTGCTGTTCGTGCCGGCGGTGTTCACCATGGTGCACGGCCGCCTGTTGCACAAAACCGGGAAGGCAGAAGCGGCCGCATGAACCAGGTGGCACCACCCCCGGCAGCCCGGCTCCCCAGCCCGGCCGTGCCGGACGCCAAGCGGCGGCACAGCCTGAGATGGCTGCTGGCCGCCATCGTGCTCGTCGTCTTCGGCGGGCTGGCCGCCTGGGGCATCGTCGACCGCGGCACCACGGTGGACGACCTCAAGATCACCGCGGACGACGCCTCGGTGCCCAAGGTCACGCTGGTCTCACCGCAACCGGGCCCCACCAGCCGCACGCTGACCCTGCCCGGCGAGACGCAGGCCTGGTTCAAGGCGCCGATCTACGCGCAGGTCACCGGCTACGTCGAGAAATGGTACAAGGATTTCGGCGCCACGGTGCGCAAGGGAGACCTGCTGGCGACCATCGCCACGCCCGACCTGGACCAGCAGCTCCTGCAGGCCCGCGCCCAGCTCGACGTGGCGCGCACCCGCGCCCAGCTCGCCCAGGTGACGGCACAGCGCTGGAAGAAACTGTCCGGCACCCAGGCCGTGTCGGAGGAAGCCGTGGACGTGAACGTGGCCGACGCCAAGGTGCGCGAATCGGAAGTGCGCGCCGCCGAGTTCAACGTCGAACGGTTCCTGGCGCAGGAGGCGTTCAAGCGCGTGGTCGCACCCTTCGACGGCGTGGTCACCGCGCGCTACACCGACATCGGCGCCTACGTGAACTCCGCCGGCGGCAACGCCGGCCAGCAGGGCCGCACGCAGGAACTGTTCTCCGTCTCTGACATCCACGCGCTGCGCGTGTTCGTCTCCGTGCCGCAGGACTACTCGGGCTACATCAAGGACGGCCTCACCGTCTCGCTGACGCTGCCGCAATTCCCCAACCAGACCTTCCAGGCCGACCTGCTTACCACCGCGAAGGCGTACGACACCGCCGCCCGCACCGTGGTCACCGAACTGACCCTGCAGAATCCGCAGAAGGACATCTTTCCCGGCGCCTTCGCGCAGGTCCGCTTCGACCTGCCGACCAATCCGGACATCCTGATCGTGCCCGAACAGTCGCTGCTGTTCCGTGCCCAGGGGCTGCAGGTGGCGCTGGTGGGGCCGGACGGCAGGGTCCACCTTCAGGACATCAAAATCGGCCTGAACCTCGGCCAGACCGTGCAGGTCACGCACGGGCTGAAGAAGACCGACCGCCTGATCGGCAACCCGTCGGACGGGCTGATCGAGGGCCAGCTCGTCAAGGTGGTGCAGGCCTCGCCGCAGGATTCCAACGACGACGCGCCCGGCAACCCGCCACCGCAGAAGGCCGCCTCTCCTTGAAGCAGGTCGCTAGAGCGGCCGCCGCGCTCTTGGCATCAGGAGTCGCGTGCTGCGACCTCGCGCCGGCATACCACCGTCCGGCGACTGTCATCCCGGCCTCCTACCAGGGCGCCAGCCCCTGGGAAGTGGCACACCCGCAGGACGGCATCTCCCAGGACTCGTGGTGGGTATCATACGGCAACGCGACGCTGGACGCGCTCGAGGCCAGGCTGCCGCAAAACCCGGACCTGCAGGCCGAGCAGGAAGCCTTCTTCCAGGCACGCGAGCTGGCGGCCGAAGCCGAGTCCGGCCTCTACCCGCAAATCGGCGTCAACTTCCAGCCGTCCTACAACAGGCAATCGCCGCAACGGCTGTTCCGCTCTCCGACCAGCTCGGCGCCGCTCGTCGAGCCTTCTGTCCAGGTGGATGCGACGGCTAGCTGGGAGATCGACATCTGGGACCGCATCGCCAACGAGGCACGGTCGCGCAAGCGGCTGGCCCAGGCGGAGGCGGCGAACCTGGCCCTGGTCATGCTCAGTCTGCAGGCCGAGCTGGCCAACGCCTACCTGACGCTGCGCGGCCTGGACCAGCAGACCCGGCTGTACGAACAGACGATGGCGTTCTACAAGACGGCACTGAACATCACCCAGGCCAGGCTTGCCGACAAGATTGGCGACGAGCTCGACGTGACGCGCGCGCAGTCCCAGTACAGCGGCGCCGCCGCGCTGCTCTACGAGGGCCTTAGCCAGCGTGCCCTCGCTTTGCACGCCATCGCCGACCTGATCGGCGTGCCAGCCACTGGCTTCCTGCTCCCGCCCCAGCAGAATACGCCTCTGCTCTCGCCCGACATCCCCACGGGGCTGCCCTCGGCGCTTCTGCAACGGCGGCCCGACATCGCCGCGGCCGAACGCAACATGGCAGCCGCCAACGCGGAGATCGGCGTAGCGCGTGCAGCGTTCTACCCGAACGTCTCGCTCAGCGCGGTGGCCGGCACGCAGGACAGGGGCTTTAACCTGATCAGCCTGCCCAACGCCATGTGGTCGGTCGGCTCGGCGATCGCCCTGCCGCTGTTCGAGGGCGGCCTGCGCCGGGCCGAGCTGGGGTTCGCCAACTCCGCCTACCAGCAGACGCGCGACCGCTACCGGTCCGTCGTGCTGTCGGCCTTCCAGCAGGTGGAGGACCAGCTCTCGTTGAACGGCTTCCTTGCCAAGGAAGCCGCCGAAGACCGGCGGGTGTTCGCTGCAACCGCCAGGGCGCAGAACCTGGCCTTGCAGCTCTACACCGCAGGCGTCGGCAACTACCTCGACGTGGTAGTGGCCCAGGTGACCGCGTTCCAGGCGGCCACGGGACAACTCGGCATCGACATCCGGCAGCAGCAGGCCTCCGTCAACCTCGTCCGCGCGCTAGGCGGCGGCTGGACCGCGCGGGACCTGCCCCGGGAGACGCAGATCAGACCGTTCGACCCTCTTGCCGTCAGGTGAGCCTGCCTAGCTCGTAGCATGCATCCCAGCAGCGATTGATGTCCGAGAGGGCGACCGGTGTGAAGCACGATGATGTAGTAGTTCTGGTCAGCCCCGACCGGCTACACCAACGACGCTGCCGGTCTGGTTGAGTGCGTTTCCGTCAACGATAGTCTATGTCAGCTTACCCTGACTTAGCGGATGGCGATTTATGCTGTGCAAATAACTGCCGCCAACTTCTGGTAGAAACGTTTCGTCGATTTGGATCCTCACAAGGCGGCTGACGTTAAAACTTCTACCAAAGGCCGGAACATCTTGGCCGATAAGATTAGCACGAGGCTGTTCCCTAAACCCCGCTGGAGTCTTGAAGCCCTAGACCCTCAACTGCTTACGAAAGGTTTTAAGGACTTGTCCTTAGCCGGGTTCAGGGGCAGAGCCCCTGAAATTACTCAAGAAGTCAGTGTTTCAGGCCGTTCGTGTTAGAGTTCGTCTACAATATGCGGGAATTTAACGTAGACGCCGAGGCTCGTAGAAGACGTGCTTCTCAAACTATAATCGGGTCAGACTGAGATGCGCCTGACATAGGATGGAGAGCTTTGCAATTACTCATACGATCTTAAACAGCCTCTTGGTGGGACGCCTTCTTAGGCTCCTTTTGGTCGGAAGTTGGTATAGTGAGTGAAACATTCAACGTCATGGCACCGTCCGCGAGCATCGACGGATTAGTCGAAGTTTATGGCTGGCAGGAAGCCGCCGGTCATTGGGTTTTTGGTGGATGGGTGTCCCATGGCTGGGTCCAGGCTGAGGAGCACACGATAACTGCTACGTTCGAGAGAGGGACGATACCGGCGAAGGCGCTGGTTGCTTTCTATCGACGCGACGACCTGGCTGGACAGGGTGTCGGTTTTCTCGTGCTGCTTCCGACTTCACAGCGCCGCCTCGGACCACTTCTTGCTCTGAACATGCGCTCGCCCGAAGCGGTCGTAGACATCGCGCCAGCCTCCGACGTCCGCGTGTTGGACGGCAAGGCTATTTGCGAGCGTGGTCAAGCAATCGCAGCCGTGTGCACCGAGTCTGCCAGCCTGCCGACACTACGCGACGTCATCCGCCGACGCTTTGTGGGTGCAGGATACATAGATTTCTACGGCTACCATGCTCCGTCGTCGGGTTGGTTCGTCTGCGGCTGGGTGTCTACCGACTGGGTAGCCCACGCAAAGCAGCCGGGAGATGTAACGCTCCACTTTGAAACTGGCGTAGCGATCGGCCACGCTGTGCTGAACTTCTACGATCGGGAGGACCTCCGTGAAAAAGGATTGGGCTTGGTCCTTCACGTGTCCACGATGGAGCGCGATCTCGGCCGGCTAGTGCTCATAAGCCTACGTGCCGGTCCCGCGGTGGCGATCGTGCGGCCAGCCGACGCGATGGACATGTTGCCGCCGGAAACAACCGCGTCCGCTTTCCACGCGCTGATCGCCGGATCGGATCATGGGTCCGCTCGCGACCATCTCCGCACGCTCGCGGCACGGATCGCCTATGACGGACGGGACACGATCGGCAGCCTGACCGACCGGACGTTCCTCGAGTTCGACGAGGTTATCGCCTGCCCGCCCGACAGTGTGGCCATTGTTGGTTGGATGCTCGTACGCCCTGGTCTCATAGCGGCCATGCGCGTACGCTGCGCCGGACGCCTATCCGCCATCGACATGAGCACCGCCTTCTTCTGGACCGAACGCCCGGACGTCATCGAAAGCGTCGGCCGGGATCATGGCTATGAAGACACCCGTTGCGGGTTCGTGGCCAGGATCCCGACGCCGGCGCCCAGCGGCGAACAGCTCTACATAGAAATCCAGACCACATCGGGCGAAACCGCGTGTAAGCCCATCCCACGTGGCCGTCTGGAAGGTGTCCCTGCGATCAAGCGCCTGCTCGGTTGCTTCGAGACCCAGTATGCCGACGTCGATTTCATCTACGACCACGTTCTTGGCCCTGCCGTCAGCGTGTTAAACGCACGCCGCCTCAAAGCGCGCCCCCGTGTCAGCCCGGTTCAGCTCGGTTCCCCGGTGGCAAGGCCGCGTTACTCCGTCATCATTCCCCTCTACGGGCGCATCGACTTTATGGAGATGCAGATGGCGGTGTTCGCGACGATCGGGCTCAGCCGAGACGTGGAGATCATCTACGTGCTGGACGATCCGCCGAAGACCCGTGCGACCCAGTCCCTCGCGGCATCGTTACACGCACGGTTCAGGCTACCTTTCAAGGTCCTGTGCCTTAGTCACAACATGGGTTTCGCGCCCGCCAACAACATCGGTTTGGCTGTAGCGACGGGCGAGTTCGTCTGTTTCCTCAACTCCGACGTGCTTCCAACCTCGGCGGACTGGCTGGAGCGTCTTGCCGCCCACTTGGACGCCGACTCATCCCTGGGCGTTGTCGGCCCGTTGCTTCTGTTTGAGGACAGATCGGTTCAGCACCAGGGCATGTTTTTCAAAGGCCTTCCCCAGTTCGGAAACTGGTTTTTTCCCCATCATACCAGGAAGGGTTTCCATAGGCCCCGCCACACTGGCCTCGTGCGCCTGAACGCGATCACCGGCGCGGCTATGCTGCTCCGGCGCAAGGACGCGCTGGACTTGGGCGGCTTCGACGAGGCCTACGTGATCGGCGACTTCGAGGACACCGACCTGTGCTTGAACCTCCGGAGCTCGGGACAGGGCGCGGCTGTAGACTTCGGCGTCGCGATGTATCATCTGGAACGAAAGTCACAGGCGAGCTCTGCGGATACGTGGCGAACGAACCTCACTCTCTACAATTGCTGGGTGCATCAGAGGCGCTGGGCGGAAACGATAGTAGGTCTTCCACCCCAGTAGGACCTGATGAGGCGGTCATGTCACGCCCAGACCGGCCTTTGCGCGTCCTCGTCGCTTCGCACAGCCACCCCAAGATCACCAACGGTGGCGCCGAGATCGCCGCGTTCAGCCTGTTCAACGAGCTGAACGCCCGCCCCGACACTGAAGCCTGGTTCCTCGGCTGCAACACCAAGCCCGGCGCCGGCCGGGACGGCGTCGCCCTCACCCAGCCCTTCACCGACCGGGAATACGTCTACAGCACCAACGGCCAGTTTGACTGGTTCCGCCTCAGCAATAGCGATCCGCGCCTTCCAGACGAGGTGGAAACACTTCTCATCGAGCTGCGGCCGGACGTTGTGCACCTGCATCACTACGTGAACTACGGGGTGGACCTGCTGTTCACGGTCCGGCGCGTCTTGCCGCAGGCGCGCATCGTGATGACGCTGCACGAGTACCTGGCGATCTGCCATCATTTTGGTCAGATGGTGAAACGCGGCCATTTCAGCCTCTGCGATGCCTCGGGGCTGGACGCCTGCCACGCCTGCTTCCCGGAGAACGACCGGTCCGACTTTTTCATGCGCGAGCACTACATCAAGCTGTTCTTCGGCATGGTGGACCGTTTCGTCTCGCCCAGCCACTTTCTGGCCCAGCGCTACATTGCCTGGGGAATCGAGCCCGAGCGCATCGAAGTGATCGAGAACATCATTGCGCCAGCCACGCTGTGGCCAGCCGACCCGGCGCCGCAGGCCGGCGGCGATGACCTGCCGCTGCGGATCGGCTTCTTCGGCCAGATCTCCAAGCTGAAGGGCATCGGCGTCCTGCTGGACTGCGCCGCCATCCTGGCCAGGAAGGCGGGAGCGAAGGTCTCCTTCAACATTTACGGCGACTACAAGGGCCAGCCGCCCGCCTTCCAGGAGGAGTTCCTGGCCCAGCTCGCCGGTGCTACCCGCAACGTGAACTACCGCGGCCCCTACAGGCAGGCGGATGTGGACCGGCTGATGCGCGGCATGGACGCTGTGCTGGTCCCTTCAATCTGGTGGGAGAACTCGCCTGTGGTGATCCAGGAGGCGTTCCGCAACAACCGCCCGGTGATCTGTTCGGACATCGGCGGCATGGCGGAGAAAGTGCGCGACGGGGTGGACGGACTGCATTTTCCTGTCGGCAGCGGGCTGGAGTTGAGTTATCTGTTGTTGCGGTTGCAAGGCAATCGGTCGGTGCTGGCGCGAGTGCGGGAGACGATGCAGAACCAGGTGGGAATGCATAAAAGTATCGACGATTTTATTCGTGTTTACATTGGCTTATTGACGCTTGAACCGCGTAAATCTCGCTACGTACTCGACTTATAAGCTTTGCCGGACTTACTCCGAAGGAGCGACATGAGAATTTCAGGCCATCTCGATCTTTGCAGTCCGGACCTGATTGAGGGCTGGCTTCATTGTGATGCGGTCGAAAGAGCCTCCCTCAAGCTACAGGTTTATCTGGATGGTACCTTGCTTGGCGAGTGCGTTGCAGAGAGATTCAGGTCCGATCTTCAGGAAGCTGGTTTTGGAGACGGGCGTTGCGGGTTCAGTTTTACTGTCCCTGACGACGTGCCTGCGAGCGATATGAGGTTCGTCAAGTTGCGTGTGGTGAGCACTCCTCTGTTTCTTTTACCAGACGATCACACAAAGGTCAGTGAATTTTCAACTAAAGCGAGTGGGTTGGTCGATGACCGTGTGGATACTCGGTTTCCGAGCTCAACCTAGATGACAGGTCTGATAGTGGCTAGTGTTTGCAGTGGCAGAACATGATCAACGTCCTGACGCTTGTGGAATACATAAAAAATAGGACAAAGTCCTCATGGGCTCAAAAGACGGATTTATGTGGCTTTTTTGATGGTTTTGAGCAAGACCAGTTCGTCTCAGGATGGGTTCAAGATCGGAACGATCCGACGTGTCGGCATATAAAGATTGAGGTTTGTCTTGATGAAGTGGTTGTCGCAGAGGGACTTCCTATCTTTACGCGAGAAGGTGATTTGCCGGGGTACAGGATCAATACTGATGCTAAGCTCAAAGCGATACATATTGCAGAAGGCAAGGTCAGAATACACGCCTGTGGGCGGGATGGGAAAAGGGTTAGACTAGAGCAGTGGCTCCCACTTACTCGTGCAATATTCAAGCGGGTTTTTCCACCAGAGCTTTGATTATCTCGGCTCGACTGATTGCTTGTATGATGATCTTACGAAGCTCCGCACGAATTGCTGTGAACCGGAACGTGGGCGATAACCGTTCGAGTGTTTAAACCACATGCAAGTTCTTAGGTATTTTGAAGGTAGAAGCGCTGTTTGTTGCTCGGACTGCGGCGTATATTACATCACTACCGAGGCTACAATTGCGCTGTATTTAAATGTTGACCAAAGTTTTCCGCCAGGAATTTTGTCACATACCAGCGTTCGTATTGTAGCTCATGACCTAAGTAAGCGCCTGCTTGTTTGTCAAAATAATGTGCGCGCGAAAGGTCCGAAAAGAAGTCGAATCCAAAAAGCGTCACTTTCTTACTGAAGATAAAAATCAGCAGGTTGATTGCCATCAATCCGGTAGTGCAGCGCGAGTAACATACGTCGGCGAGAAACTTTCGCGCCGAGGGAGGTAGGGTGCCAACGTAATCATTCTTGTTTGGCGGAGCCGACATAGGTAATCCAAACGCAGGTTCGGGGTGTAGACCAATTGAGGGGGTTTTTATGTAGTTAGGCGAACGAATCTTATTTAGTTTGTTGCGTAATGACTCGTTGAAGACGACAATGTCGGTACGCCTGCCGACATCCTGCTCGTGGCCGTTGGTCAAGGGAAAATTGCACCTTACAACAAGGTCAAAGCTTTCGATCAGCTCGCCTTTGCCCTGTCCCAGGAGGTTAGGCGCGTTGCCAACCAGGGCAACTGTGGTGGAACCAGAAGCCAATTTAGCGAATAGCCAGAGAGCCTCATTGCCGTCCTGTTCGGATGAGCCCTCTGCTACGTCCAAATTCATCAAAGCGTTCCGGAAGACCTCAGCTCCGAAACGCATGATTTCAGCGCATCCGTTCTTCTGGAGTTCATTGTTTCTCGGTCTGGTTGATTGAACGCGATAAGAAGCGAGCCGGACACCCTTAATCAGCGGTTTCGCTTTTTCGAAAATCCGCCCGGCCTCGTCATAATCTGAGTCGACAATCAGCATTCTAACGTGTTCCAGAAACAACTCATCGTAGCTGCTCCAATAGCTCTCAATACTTGAATATAATTGTCTCGCCTCTTTAAAAAGAGACTCGCGGATGTAGAGCCAGGTTAGAGCGCGAGATGCTGTCAAATTTCGTGGGTTTTCCTGAAGTGCTTGTTGTAAGCCCGCCACAAACCCTTGTCGGTCGATATTGGCCAGATCAACTACGATGCTGATCCCTCGAAGGCCATTTGCCATGCCTCGAACCGACTCACACAATAGTTGTACTCTCTTCTCGCTCGCTGCCTTCGAGAAAGCACTGTGCAGGTTGCCTTCGATAAAGGGATCGAACTCTAGATTGTTCTCGCTCATTTTGATGCTTTCCTTCCTGCGTCGATTACGAGATCCACCTGCCAGGCAAGAAGTTTCCTTTCTCGCATAGGGCTTCCATGTGTAATCAGCACGGTAGTTAGGAACGGATGATCGGAAATCGTCGTGAAGTTCCTGTCGTTAGACTCGGGATCGAGAAGAGCCGGGTAGTAATCGACTTGATTGGGATTGCCGGTCTGTTTTCGCCTTTCATCGTCTGAGAGCAGAAGTTGCGGCCTCGACCAGGTAATTAAATTGTAGGAAGATGATATGTATATCCCATCAAACAATGCGCTAGAGACTGGCTTGTGAAAGCGATCGTATCTCATAGCTGCCACATAACACGCACATCTCTCATATCTTGAGATACTACCGACACCAAACAACGTGTCGGCTGTTCCTATCAGGTGCGGATTATGGCTCTTTAGATCGGTTGTTGACTCTTTGGCGGAATGTAGAAACGAAATGGTAAAGCCCGACCCGTCCCAACCGCGCCAGGACTTAGGGTCGTGCGGATCGTTCGTAGCCATCGCGGAGGTTCCTGAAATCCCGTTAACCGGGTCTTTCAATCCGAAGAATACGTAATAAAGCTTCCCTTTCCTGACCACGTTGGTCGGATTCATGTAGCCGTCAAACGTTGTGGAGCGTGAGTTAAAACCGAATGGGTATGCTGCGACTACCCGTTCAGGCCCGGATACACGCTGGAATGAGTATCCACCATCGTCTGAATGAACCGCACCAAGTGATATTTCCCAACAAGCCGGCGGACCTTTGACCGTGCAGCTGCCTGGCCGAAGATAGCCCTCAAACTCGTTGTGCACTAACGCATCCACGTGCAAGCCGTCGAACGTGTAAAAGCTCGTAAGCCAACCTTGGTCATCATAAGCTTCAGGATCGCTATTACGACTGCCAGCGAATGCCTTATCACAAGATCGATTCATGTGCGTTAAATTACGACCGACTGACTGCCGGTTCGTTTGGTTTGAAGCAAAAAGATGGATATTACCATTCTGATCACGAAAAGCACGTGCCGGCGCGTCTAGGCCGTCGCTGGCATCGCAAGATTTCACAATGCCGTCATATAGAATTATGGGCGGTTCGTGCAGAAACCCGCCGACGATTGGTTGAGCTTCGGCTGGTAGCGGCAAGGTGGCTAAAGCGACTGTCCAGGGCAGCGTCGGCATAACCACGTAGAGACTACGGTATCGTCGTATGACGTCCGCGATACACCGGCGCCGCCGATGCCCGGAACGTCCTGTATCTCTCCAGATCGCTCCGCATAACAACTCTAACATCACATTGCTCACCATCAGAGCATCGATCCTCATGTCTGCCTTAGGTGTGCGCGCCTGCTGCCAGATCATTGGGATAACGCTGACCTTTACGCAATCACTCTGGATTCTAACAAGGCGTGCGCGGAGATGGTCGCCCAAGCCATTCCCGCCACCGTGTTTTCCGTCGCCAAGCCAGTAGTTTCGATCAGCGGCTCCACATCCGATACAATCATCACGAGCGCTAGACTTTCGCCTCGCTATTAGCTGCCGCCGTTCTACGCCGCCTTCGGCTCGGCTCGCACTAAGTCGGCGTCAACATCTGGCCACACGATGACAATTGCCAGCGAATGGTTACCCATCACCGCCTCGGCCGGTCGATCTAGTGCGATCTTGACCCGAGTGCGCTGCGCCGAACCGGAGCACAAAGGTCATAGCGGCATTGGTCCCTTTCAATATGCTGAGTTTATGCCATCTGACGTAACGCACCTTACCCCTTCCTGCTGTGAAGGCCACAAGCACGAGGCGCGTCAATGTTAGGCCACATGGTTACCTGATCGCGCCGCATGTCATCAAAGGAGGCCGTCGTTTCAGCGTCGCCGACCAGGTCGTGGGAGAGTAGGAGTCTTCTAGCCGCCGGCTTGGCCGCCCGTGAAGCCGGCCAGCCTGCAGACGCGCTCGCCTACTTCCAAGCCGCCGCTATCTTGAATCCCGCCACCATCTGGCCACCCCTCGAAGCCGCCGCCGAGCTGTTTGGATCCAACCGTCTCGACGAAGCCGAAGCCGCCTACACGCAAGCCCTCGCCATCAGCCCAACCGCCGTGCAGGCCCATCTCGGCCTCGGTCGCTGCGCTCGCCGGCGCGGTCAGCGCGAGACCGCCCTCGCCGCCCACCTCGCCGCCCAGCACGCCGACCCGGACAACCCCTGGGGCGGCATAGAGGCCGGGCACGACATGCGGGAACTCGGCCGCCTGGGCGAAGCCGAGCAAGTGTTCAACGCCGTGCTCGCCCGTCACCCCAACCAGCCCGCCGCACTGCTCGGCCTGGCCGAATGCGCGCGCCGCCGAAACGACATGCCGGCCGCGCTGGCCATCCACCAGGCCGCCGTCCAGGCGGACCCGGGCAATATCTGGACATGGCTGGAGACGGCAACGGACCTGCGGGAGCTGGCCCGGCTGGAGGAAGCCGAGGCCACCTATCGCCAGGCGCTCATCCTCGCGCCAGACCAGATCGAGGCGCATCTCGGTCTTGGCCAGTGCGCCAGGCTTCGCCACGACACGCCGGCTGCGCTGGCCGCCCACCAGGCCGCGATCGCGGCGGCGCCCGGCCGCATCTGGGGCCGGCTGGAGGCTGCCACCGACCTCTGGTCGCTTGGCCGCACTGCCGAGGCCGAGGCGCTTTACGCGGCGGTGCTGGCCACCGAGCCGGGCCAGGTTCAGGCGCTGGTCGGCCTCGGCCGCTGCGCCCGCGCCCGGGGCGACGCGGCCGCAGCCTTGGCCAGCCACCAGGAAGCTGCAGCGCGCGAGCCGGACAACGTCTGGTGCCACCTGGAACAGGCTGCCGACTTGGCGGCACTTGACCGCACGGCCGAAGCCCAGGCGGAGTACACGGCCGCCCTGGCTCTCGCGCCAATGCTGGCTGCCGGCCACCTCGGCCTGGGCCGATGCGCCCGTGCCCGGGGTGACCTCGCCGCGGCCCTCACCCACCATCGTGATGCCGGGCAAGCCGACCCGGCCAATATTTGGGGCAGGCTGGAAGCAGCGGCCGACCTGCGCGAGCTCGGCCGCCTGGACGAGGCAGAGGCGGAGTACCAAACCGTTCTTGCCGAACATCCCGGCCAGGTTGCCGCGCTGCTCGGCCTGGGCCAGTGCTCCCGCCGGCGTGGTGATTGCGTGGCCGCGCTCGCCTGGCACCGCCGGGCGGACGCCGCCGCGCCAGGCGCTATTTGGGGCGCGCTGGAGTCGGCTGCCGACCTGCGGGACCTCGGCCAAATCGGCGAGGCACGTGCAATCCTTGCACGCCTTCTGTCGCAGGCGCCCGGCCAAGCCCGCGTGCTGGTGAACGCCGGCCAATGCGAGCGGGTGGCCGGGGACCGCACGGCCGCCATCCTCTATCTCGAGCGGGCTGTTGCCACCGACCCGGCCGATCCTGGTCCGCGTCTCGAACTGGCCACCGACCACCGGGACATGGGCAATATCGAAGCCGCACGCGCGCTCGCCCGGGCGGTGCTGGCCGAGCAGCCCGGCCACCTCCGGGCGCTGCTCAGCCTCGGCCACACCGAGAGCTTCGCCGGTGACCACGCGGCCGCGCTGGCCGCGTTCAAGGCCGCCCACCTGGGCCACCTCGCCGAGCCCGAGCCGCTGCTGCACATGGCGCTGTGCGAACGCACGCGCGGGCACCAGGACCGCTGCGACGCGCTGTTCGCCCGACTGGCCATCGAGCATCCAGGCTACGTGCCGCTGCTGATCCATCAGGCCGAGCAGGCGCGCATGGCCAACGACATGCCCGCCGCCTTCGTTCACTACCGCAGCGGACTGGATTTGGCACCCGCCAACATCTCACTCCGGCTTGGCTTGGTCGAGACGCTGGCCCTGATGGGGCGAATGGACGATGCCCTCGGCGCGCTGGACGCCTTCGAGGTCGAGCAGGGGGCGGCGCCGCAGGTCCAGCAGGCGCGTATCGGCCTGCTGCGTCGCGCCGGCCACTCGCACGCGGCCCTTCAGGTCGCACGCGAGGCTACGGCAGCGGCCCCCTACGCCTTTGCCACCTGGGTGGCCCGCCTGGATTGCGAGATCCTTGTGGGCGACGACGACGCCATCGACGCGTGCCTGGCCGCGGCACCTGCCGTGACGCTGCGTGACCGTGCCACGATGGCCTACAAGGAAGGTCAGGTCCGTGAGCTGCGCCAGGATTTCGAGCAGGCACGAGCGTGCTACGAGACGTCCGCTAGCCTGAACCCGTTCGATGCCGCAGTGCAGCACGATCTTGCGCGCCTGGGATTCCTAGCCCTCGACCTGCAGCGGGCGCGCACGCACCTGCGGCGGTTCTGCAGCTTGCTCACGCCCATAACCCGGCTGCGCCGGCGGTCGCTCAACCTGTCGCAAACCCATTTGGGGCAGATCCTGGACGAGTACGAGCTCGACGCGGCCGTGGGTCAGGAGGTGCGGCAGGCGCGTGCGCTGCCGCCTTCCGAGCGGCTTTCCGCGTTGCTGCGCATCGTGCGCGCCAATTCCGCCAGCACGGCCGCCGCCGTAGATCTCATGCGTCTCGTTGCCGGACAGCGCATGTCTCAGCAGCACGAGTCCCCAGGTAAGCCAACAGCCGACATCCCAAAACGAATCGTACAGTTCTGGGACAAGGACGAAGTCCCGCCCGAGCTGATTACGATCATGCAAAGTTGGACAGTGACAAATCCCGATTGGCAATACCTGCGCTTCTCCGAGAGGACAGCCGGCGAAATCCTCGCAAGCTCCTACCATCCTCAGGTCGCCGCCATCTTTTCAGGAATTCGCGAGCCAGCTCAGAAGGCGGACCTGTTCAGGCTGGGCTACCTGGCAGCCCATGGTGGCCTCTACGTTGACGCCGACGACCGTTGCTTGGCTCCCCTCGACGAGCTGTTGCCGCCAGCCGCTCGGCTGGTGCTCTACCAGGAAGATTTTGGCACGGTAGGCAACAACATCATCGCTGTGGAGGCGCGCCACCCGGTTACCCGGTTGGCTTTCCAATGGGCATTGATGGCCGTGGCACGCGGCGACAGTGATCTCCTTTGGCTCTCGACAGGACCGGGGTTGTTGACCAGGGCACTCGCCCACGTCCTCGCCCATTCCGAACTCGACGATCCGATGTGGCTCACCCTCTCTGTTCTCGACCGGCGCACCTTGTTCAAATCCGTCGCCGTGCACTGCCTCGCCGGCTACAAGGCGACCGAGCTGCATTGGAGCAACGCCTCGTTCGGACGTACTTCGCTACGAACGAACACGGCTGAGGACGCGCCGGCGGCACCGGACGGGCTCACCTAACCTTCCGGAAACCACGTTACGCGCCGGAGGAAGCAGCAGCCGAGATGGACGCACCAGCGCACGGATCGGGGCAACGCCGCTTACTGACTTTTGAGGCAGGCCAGGGGCTCTGCCCCTGGACCCCCGCTAAGTGTCCATCCCAAAAAACATTCAGTCTTACGGGGTGGTTGTGACTGCCTGTAATTTGCCCGAATAGGAGGAGCTTTGGAATGTGGACTGCCTGGAACCGTAGTTGCTACGTTGGCGTCCGTCAGGCTGATGGTGCGACGGCTCTGCCACGCCACACATGATCTAGGATGGACACTAAGGACAAGTCTTTAGAACCGGTTCGTTGGGTCTCTAAACAGATGGGGTCTGGGGCCTCTAGGCCCGTCACGCGAATGCGTGCTGCACCGACAGGGTTTGAGGCAAAGCCTCATGCTTATACTAACGGCCGTAAACTTTGACCTATAGACAAGCATGGGGCTCTGCCCCAAACCCCGCTGGGGCCTCGAGGCCCCAGACCCCCATCTGTTTAGAATATCTTACAAAATAGGTTCTAAGGACTTGTCCTTAGCGGGGTCCAGGGGCAGGGCCCTTGGCCTTCCTTCACAGGTCAACATTAAAGGCCGTTGGTATTACTTATAGGTCAAGACTATCGGCCATTGGTCTCAAAACGAGTGCTTGCCCGTAAATATCTGCGGCGACGTCGCTACCTCTCGACAGAGTTGCATGAGGATAGTGACTGCACTAGGTTGCTTTTAACACGCAAGTGAGCGAGGCCGTCCGGAATGCAGCGCAAAAGCTTCGGGGACATGCAGTGCCCTATCGCCCGCAGCCTCGAGCACGTGGGCGAGTGGTGGAGCATCCTGATCCTGCGCGATGCGGGCCAAGGCATCACCCGGTTCGATGCGTTTCAGAAAAGCCTGGGAATCGCGCCCAACATCCTGGCGCGCCGGCTGGCCGGTCTGGTGGAAGCCGGTCTGCTGGAACGCCGCAGCTACAGCGTGCGCCCGCCGCGCGACGAGTACGTCCTGACCGAGCGCGGCCAGGATTTCCACCCCGTGCTCTGGGCGATCCTGGCGTTCGGCAACCGCCATTTCGCACCGGAGGGCGAGAGCCTGGTGCTGGTGGACAACGAAACCGGCCTCCAGGCCGTGCCTTGCCTGATAGACCAAGTCAGCGGCAAGGCCATGACGCCCGTGAACTTCAGCCCCAACCGGGCTCGGCTGCCTGCCGCGGCATGCTTCAGCGCTACGACGCCACTCCCGGCCCGGTGCAGGCCCGCGCATAGGGTGGCGCGGAAGCGGACGAAGGCGGTGCGTCCAGGTGCAGGCTCGTGGGGAGCAAAGCCGTAGAAACGACGAAAGCCGGCGCGATCGTTCCATCCTTCGGCCAACCGGACGTCAATAAGTCACGCCACATTGCCAATAGCAGGTCCCGGAACAGCGCCAGCGGTGGCCATCCTGGTTGCCCTTGAACGACGCCGAATGCCAGCCAAACGGCCAACCAATGCCGTCCGATCCGGCAACGCCGCAATGATCAAGAGACGCATTGCCACGCGATTCAGCGGAACTGGTGGCGAACCGACCTTGCCCAGCGCGTCGCGCCACCTTCGACCCCGGTCTGCCCGGGTGATGGGAAACCAGAGTACAACGCGCCGGTTCAAGCCACCCGCGAACAGGTTCATTGATTATCCGAAACCGCGCACCTGCTCGTCTTCAACGTCATTTGGCCGAATGCATCGAAGAGGCGTGAACTCACGATTTCACGGTCAAGATACCCGGCGTGCCTTTCAGGCTTGCTTTAATCGGCCTTGGCCGGACCGCAGGTGATCTATACGTCTTGTAGCGTCCACCTTGATCAAGTCTGCACGCGCTACCCCAACCGTCCGTGGCAATGCTTGTACTTCTTCCCGGACCCACAAGGGCAAGGTGCGTTCCGCTGCGTCCCTCCCCACGTCGTCGGGTCGCTGGGATCGAACGCCGTAACCCCGGCATCCCCCATCTGCCAGGCTTCACCACCCGCCCCGAACTGGTCCGCCCCCGCCAGCGCGGGCGCGGCAAAGTTCTCCACCATGCCCTCGGGCAAGCCTTGCGGCAACGGCGGCGGTGCCTCGGCCGACAACTCCACGCGGCTCAACGTGCTCACCACACGCTCTCGCAGGTCGTCGAGCATGGCGTTGAACAGGGCGAACGCCTCGCTCTTGTATTCGTTCAACGGATCGCGTTGTCCATACGCCCGCAGCCCGATTCCCTGGCGCAGGTGATCCAGCGCCAGCAAGTGCTCCTTCCACACCGTGTCGAACATCTGCAGCAGCAGGCTCTTCTCGATGTAGCGCATGATCTCGGGGCCGTAATTGGCAGCCTTGCTCGCCGCGGCCGAATCGATTGCGGCCACCAGACGCTCATGGATCGCCGTCTCGTCGATACCCTCCTCGCGGCCCCAGG
Organism: uncultured Acetobacteraceae bacterium; assembly: GCA_964242595.1. Taxonomy (GTDB): domain Bacteria; phylum Pseudomonadota; class Alphaproteobacteria; order Acetobacterales; family Acetobacteraceae; genus BOG-908. The sequence goes on from CAXTBC010000024.1 coordinate 21,964, forward strand.
CCTGCACGGGCACGTCCAGGTTGAACACGCGCTTCACGTCGGCCTCCAGCTCGGCCGTCTCCCACTGCTCCGCGAACGCCTTTTCCGGGACCCGTGCGGCCACTAGCGCGTCAGCCAGTTCGTGACGAAACGCCGCCACCGTCTCGCTCACGTCCGCACTTTGCATGTACTCCCGACGCTGCGCGTATACCTCCTTGCGCTGGTCGTTCATCACGTCGTCGTACTTCAGCAGGTTCTTGCGCGTGTCGAAGTTGCGCGCCTCCACCTTCTTCTGCGCCTTTTCCAGGGCCTTGTTGATCCACGGGTGAACGATCGCCTCGCCTTCCTGAAGGCCAAGCCGCTGCAACATACCGCCCATCCGGTCGCTGCCGAAGATGCGCATAAGATCGTCTTCCAGGCTCAGGAAGAACCGGCTCGCACCAGGATCGCCCTGGCGTCCAGACCGGCCGCGCAACTGGTTGTCGATACGCCGGCTCTCATGCCGCTCGGTTCCGATCACCAGCAACCCGCCGCCTGTCTTCACACGGTCGTGGAACCCTGGGATCTCCGCCCGAATCTCCGCCTCGCGTGCTGCCCGTGCCTCTTCTTCGGGCAGCGCGTGCGCCTCCTGGCGCAGGCGCATGTCCATGTTGCCGCCCAGCTTGATGTCGGTGCCGCGCCCGGCCATGTTGGTGGCGATCGTGACGCGCCCGGGTGCCCCCGCCTGCGCGATAATGCTGGCCTCCTGCTCGTGGAAGCGCGCATTCAGGACCGCGTGGGGGATCTTGCGGGCCTTAAGTATCTCGCTCAACACCTCGCTTTTTTCGATGCTCACCGTGCCCACCAGCACCGGCTGCTCGCGCTCCCGCGCTTCCTCGATCAACGTGGCCACGGCAGAGTACTTCTCGCCCGCCGTGCGGTACACCTCGTCGTCGCCGTCACGGCGCAGCACGGCCACGTTGGTCGGTATCTCGACTACGGAGAGCTTGTAGATCTCGGCGAACTCGTCGGCCTCCGTCATCGCCGTCCCCGTCATGCCAGCGAGCTTGGGGAACAGGCGGAAGTAGTTCTGGAACGTGATCGAGGCCAGCGTCTGGTTCTCCTGCTGAACCGTCACGTATTCCTTGGCTTCCAGCGCTTGGTGCAACCCTTCGGAGAAACGCCGGCCCTCCATCATGCGGCCGGTGAACTCGTCGATGATGATCACCTTGTCGTCGCGTACGATGTAGTCCACGTCCCGCGCGAACAGGGTGTGTGCGCGCAACGACTGCTGCACGTGATGCACCACGCTCACGTTGAAGATGTCGTACATGTTGCCTTCGGTGATGATGCCGGCCGAACGTAGCATGTCCTCCACACGCTCGTTGCCCGCCTCCGTCAGGTGGACGGATTTCGCCTTCTCGTCCTTCTCAAAGGTGGCCGCATCTTTCACCAGTTCCAGCACGACCAGGTTCACCGAACGGTACAGGTCCGACGAGTCCTCGGCCGGTCCTGAGATTATGAGCGGCGTGCGTGCCTCGTCGATCAGGATGCTGTCCACCTCGTCGACGATCGCGTAGTTGAACGGCCGCTGGACCATGTCCTCCAGCCGGTATTTCATGTTGTCACGCAGGTAGTCGAACCCGAACTCGTTGTTCGTGCCGTACGTGACGTCGCAGGCGTACGCCGCGCGCCGCTCGTCGTCCATCAGCCCGTGCACGATCACGCCGGTGGTCAGGCCCAAAAAGCCATAGAGCCGTCCCATCTCCTCGCTGTCGCGCTTGGCCAGGTAGTCGTTCACCGTCACCACGTGCACGCCGCGGCCGGACAGCGCGTTCAGGTAGACCGGCAAGGTCGCCACCAGCGTCTTGCCCTCGCCAGTCTTCATTTCGGCAATCTTGCCGTCGTGCAGCACCATGCCGCCCACCAACTGTACGTCGAAGTGGCGCATCCCCAGCACGCGGCGGCTGGCCTCGCGCACCAGGGAGAACGCCTCCGGCAACAGCGCGTCCAGCGTCTCGCCGGCGGCGATGCGGCCGCGGAACGCCAACGTCTTGGCGGCCAACTGCTCATCTGTGAGCGCCGCTGTGGCCGCCTCGTGTACATTAATCTTGGGTACGCGCTGCTGGTAGGTCTTCAGCGAGCGGTCATTCGACGTGCCGAACACGGCGCGGGCCAGGGAGGAGAACATGTCGGGCAGATAAGCGGGGGCGGGGGTGGGGTCAACCGAAGGCAAGGCCAGGAGCTCTCTCCCCAGCCCCCCAAGGCCTCAAGCACCCATTTACGAGCGACTTCTTACAAACAGACTCTAAGGACTTGTCCTTAGCGGGGTCCAGGGGCAAAGCCCCTTGGTCTTGCCTTTATTTCACCCCACACCCGTTGCCGCCCAACGCCCGATGCCCCATAAGCCCCCCGCCCCACCCTTTAGAGGTTTCCATGCGCCTGCTGACCCTGACCACGGCCCTGACCGTGGCTGCCCTGGCTACCGCCCCCGCTTTGGCCCAGGCACCCAAGGCCGCTCCGGCGACCGCCCCCGCAGCCCCCACCACCGCGGCACCTCAGGGCAACCCGATCATCGTCACCGTCAACAACGACCCGATCCGCGTGTCAGATATCGCCGCCTGGGTGGACGTGCACGTCCCCGCCGAGCAGCGCCAGCAGATCGGCCAGGAGAAGCTGTTCAGCGCCGCCGTCAACGAGCTGGCCACCGGCAAGGCCTTGCAGATCATGGCCCGTAAGCAGATGCTGGACCGCGACCCGACCATCGCCCACCAGATGCAGGTGGCGGCTGACGAGGTGCTGCAGCGCGCCCTTCTGGTGAAGACCGTGCTGCCCATGGTCACCGAGGAGACCATCAAGGCGCAGTACGACAAGCAATACGCCGGCAAGCCCGGCCAGCCGCAGGTGCACGCCCGCCACATCCTTGTCGACAGTGAGGCCAAGGCCAAGGACGTCATCAAGCAGCTGCAGGCCGGTGCCAAGTTTGAAGACTTGGCCAAGAAGTATAGCGACCCGAAGGACCCGGCCAGCGCCCAGGGCGGTGACCTCGGGACCTTCAAGAAAGCCGACATGCTGCCCGAGTTCTCGGACGCGGCCTTCAAGCTTAAGAAGGGCGAGTACACCACTACCCCGGTTCACACGCGTTACGGCTGGCACGTCATCCAGGTGATCGACACCAGCGTTTCCACCCCACCGGCCTACGACACGGTGCACGACGAGATCCGCCAGCAGCTCCTGCGTCAGGATGCTCAGGCGCTGGCTGCCAAGGCCCGCGATGGCGTCAAGATCGTCTCTTACGGCCCGGACGGCAAGCCGGTGAAGCCGGTGGCACCCGTAGCCTCGGCCGCACCCGCCCCGGCCAAGAAGTAGGGCGGTAGCGTGGCGGCCGTGCCGCCCATCTCCCCCCTGGCGCTGCCGCTGCCTGAACTCGCGCCGGTTGTTGGGGTGCGGTTGGGCGCGGTGGCAGCGGGCATACGCTATACCGGGCGGACCGACCTTTTCCTGGCGGAGTTCGCACCGGGCACTACCGTCGCCGGCACGTTTACCCGCAACCGCTGCCCAGGCGCACCGGTAGACTGGTGCCGTGCCGTCCTGCCCGGCGGCACTGCGCGGGCTCTCGTGGTCAACGCCGGCAACGCCAACGTATTCACTGGCCAGGCCGGTCGGGAGGCCACGCTGGCCACCGCGCAGGCCGCCGCCACACTGGTCGGCTGCGACCCAGCCGAGGTCTTCCTCGCCTCCACCGGCGTCATCGGCCAGACGCTCCCCTACGCCCGCATCATCGCCGCCCTGCCCGGCCTGCACGCTGCCCTGTCCGAACGCGGCCTGGCCGACGCCGCGCGCGGGATGATGACAACCGACACTTTTCCTAAGGCCGCCACTCGCACGGCCAGTATCGGCGGGACGCCCGTCCGCATCACAGGCATCGCTAAGGGAAGCGGCATGGTGGCGCCCGACATGGCCACCATGCTCTGCTTTATCTTTACCGATGCGGCGCTCCCGGCCGCCACGTTGCAGCCGATGTTGGCTGCCGGCGTGGACGCCAGTTTCAACTGCACCACCGTGGACGCGGACACTTCCACCAGCGACACTGTCCTGCTGTTCGCCACCGGCCAGGCGGCCAACCCGCAAGATGCCGCGCTGGACAACTTCACGCGCGCCCTGCACGAGGTGCTGCACGATCTCGCTTTGATGGTGGTGCGCGACGGTGAAGGCGCGCAGAAGCTCGTTCGTATCGACGTGGCCGGCGCTACCGACGCCGCCAGTGCCCGCCGTGTAGCCCTGGCGGTCGCCAATTCCCCTCTGGTGAAAACCGCAATCGCTGGCGAGGACGCCAATTGGGGCCGCATCGTCATGGCCGTGGGCCGCGCCGGCGAGCCCGCCGACCGCGACCGGCTGGCCATCGCCGTGGGCGGGGTGTGGATGGCACGCGCCGGCACAGTGGTGGATGGCTACGACGAGGCGCCCGTGGTGGCCCACATGCGCGGGCGCGAGATCGCGATCGAGATCGACCTGGGATTGGGCCACGGCACCGGCACGGCCTGGACGTGCGACCTCACGCATGGCTACATCGACATCAATGGCAGCTACAGAAGCTAGAGGAAGCGAGCAGTTCTTTTTCGAGAAAAAGAACCAAAAAGCTTTTGCTCCCTGTCGAGTGGTGCGGATAGACGCGCGCTCAACGAACAAAAGTCTTTTGCTTCTTTTCTTCAGAAAAGAAGGCCTTTCTTGACTGATACTTCCGGTCTGTTCGAGGCTCTGGTGACAGAACGTCTGACTTTGCGGGCGCCCGGTGCAGGTGATGCCGGCGCCATCCACCGGTTGGTGAACTCCTGGCCGGTGGTGCGCATGCTCTCGCGCCTGCCGTATCCTTACCCGCGCGCGCTGACTGACGAGTGGATCGCGTCGACCGTTGCACAGCGCCTGGACGGCCGCGCCTACCATTTCTGCATCACCGGGCAGGAGGACGGCGCGGAGATGGTGATCGGCTGCGTAGGGCTGCGGCTGGACGTGGCGCCGCGCACAGGCAGCCTGGGCTACTGGGTGGGCCAGCGCTACTGGGGCCATGGTGTGGCGCGGGAGGCCGCCGGCCGTGTGATCCGCTGGGCGTTGGCCAATTTGCCGATCGACCGCGTGGTGGCCCAGGTGTCGCTGGACAACCCGGCTTCGGCCGCTGTGCTGCGCCACCTCGGGTTTCGCGAGACGGGACGTGCCGCGCAGCACTTTCTGGCCAGGGGCGCCGAGGAGGAAGTGGCGGTGTGGGAGGCGCAGCGCGAGGACATCTTCGGCCAGGTGGAGACGGACGTGCCCGAACCAGGTCAGAAGCCCTTGTTGCTGGTGGCCGCCTGCGCCCTGGTGGACACCGACAGCCGCGTGCTGCTGGCCCGTCGGCCGGAGGGCAAGAAGATGGCCGGCCTGTGGGAGTTCCCCGGCGGCAAGCTGAACCCTGGCGAGACGCCGGAGGCTGCGCTGATTCGCGAGTTGCACGAGGAGTTGGGCATCAATGTGGCCGAAGCCTGCCTGGCCCCTTTCGCGTTCGCCAGCCATGCCTACGAGCGATTCCATCTGCTGATGCCGCTGTATCTATGCCGACGCTGGCAAGGTTTCGTGCAACCGCTGGAGGGCCAGGCGTTGGCCTGGGTGCGGCCGTCCAAGCTGACGGAGTATGAGATGCCGGCGGCGGACAAGCCGCTGGTGCCGTTGTTGCGGGACTTCCTGTAGCCCGTTGGTGACATGGTGTTGCGCGGGAGACGGCTGCGCGGGGCGGGGTACGGCTTCTTTTCAGGTGGAAAGTCTTCTAGGTTGAGGCGATGAACCCCACGGCCTGTCTGATCGTCATCGGCAACGAGGTGTTGTCCGGCAGGACGCAGGACACCAACACCAACTACCTGGCCAAGCGGCTGGGGGAGATCGGGATACCGCTGCGCGAGGTGCGGGTGATACCCGACGTGGCTGAGACGATCATCGGCACGGTGAACGAGGTGAGGGCGCGGTTCGACCACGTGTTCACCACGGGAGGGATAGGGCCTACCCACGACGACATCACCAGCGAGTGCGTCGCCGCGGCGTTCGGGGTGCCTTGGGAGGCGGAGCCTACCGTTTGGGCACGGATGGAGGCGCACTACCCGACCGGCGGGTTCAACCCGGCGCGGCAGCGTATGGCGACGATGCCGCGCGGGGCGGTGATCATCGACAACGGGCACATCGCGCCGGGCTACTCGATCGGCAACGTGCACGTGATGGCCGGGGTGCCGGCTATCATGAAGCTGATGTTCGAGTGCCTGGCGCCCAGCCTGGCGGGCGGGATGCCGGTGATCAGCAGGAGCCTGCACGCGACTGGGGTGCGGGAGGGAGACATCGCCGAGGGGCTGACGGCGATCCAGGCGCGTTACCCGGCGCTGGATCTGGGGAGCTACCCGTATTTCCGTGACCCCGTCTCGGGCGTGGCGATCGTGGCCAAGGGGGTGGACGCGGTGGCCGCGGAGGCGGCGATCGGCGAGGTGGACGCGCTGTTCCGCGAGTTGGGCAGCGTGCCGGTGGCGGGCGAGCCGAAGGGGTGAGGACGGCGCCGGCTCATCGGGAGCGTAGCTTGGAGTGGCGGTAGCCGTAGGCGGCGTAGACGGCCGTGCCCAGAGCGAGCCAGAGGGCGAGGCGGATCCAGGTGTCGCTGGCGAGCGACGTCATCAGCGCGATGCAGGCCAGGACCGCCAGGATGGGGGTGAACGGCATAAAGGGCGTGCGGAAGGCGCGGGGGGCGTCTGGCATGGTGCGGCGTAGTATTAGCACGCCGGCGGAGACCACGGCAAAGGCCAATAGTGTGCCTATACTGACGAGGTCTCCCAGGAGGTCCAGCGGGAACAGGCCGGCGAAGAGGGCAGCGCCTATTCCGGTGACTATGGTGCCGATATGGGGGGTTTTGTATTTGGGGTGGATGCGGGCGAAGGCGGGAGGGAGCAGGCCGTCTCGCCCCATGGCGTAGAAGATGCGGACCTGGCCCAGCAGGGTGACCAGGAGGACGCTGACGAGGCCGAAGATGGCGACCACGCTGACGCAGTAGCGGGCCCAGGCGAGGCCGGGGCCCTGGGCGCGGAGGGCCTCGGCGATGGGGTCCGCCACGTTCAGCGTGCGGTAGTCGGCGATGCCGGTCATGACCAGGGCGACGCCGACGTAGAGGAGGACGCAGACGGCCAGCGAGATCATCAGGGCCAGGGGGATGGTGCGCTGGGGGTTGCGGGTCTCCTGGCCGAGGGTGGAGATGCTGTCGAACCCGACATAGGCGAAGAAGAGGATGCCGGCGGCGCGCATGACGCCGCTGACGCCGAAGCTGCCAGAGGCGCCGGTGTTGGTGGGGATGAACGGCGTCCAGTTGTGGAGGTGGACGAAGGGCGCGGCGGCGGCGATGACGGCGAGGATGGCGATGACCTTCAGGGCGACCACGACGTCGTTTACCCGGGCGGACAGGCGGGTGCCGCGGAGGATGAGGTAGGCGGTGAAAAGGGTGATGAGCACGGCCGGCAGGTCGAACAGCTTGCCGCTGACGGTGACGTGGCCCTCCGTGACGGCGAGCGGGGCGCCGGTCAGCGCGGCGGGGAGGTCCATGCCGAAATTGTGGAGGGTGGCGGTGGCGTAGCCGGACCAGCCGATGGCGACGAGGCTGCCTGACATGAGGTACTCCAGGAGGAGGCACCAGCCGATGAGCCAGGCGACGCCCTCTCCCATGGTGGCGTAGGCGTAGGAGTAGGCGCTGCCGGCGACGGGGACGAGGCTGGCGAACTCGGCGTAGCAGAGGGCGGCGAGCAGGCAGGCGAAGCTGGCGATGACGAAGCTGAGCGCCACGGCGGGGCCGGCGTGCAGCGCGGCCTCGGGGCCGGTCTGCACGAAGAGGGAGACGCCGACGGCGGAGCCGACGCCGAAGCCCACCAGGTTGCGCAGGCCCAGCGTGCGCTGGAGGTGGCTGCCGTGGCCGTCGCCGTGGTCGGAGTCGGCAAGCATGTCGCTGACGGGTTTGAGCGCGAAGAGGCTGGGGTTGGGGGGGGTGCGTGTGGGCGGTACCGGCAAGTCCATGTGCGCTGCGCCCCTTGTCCGTTGCGCCCTGGGGGTTGCCCGGGCGCAGCCATCCCCGTCTGCAGGGCCGTGCTGCCGGCGCTGCGGGCCCGTTGGGGTGCGTGCGGCGGTGCTGGGCCGAGAATGACAAGGGTGGCCGGGAGGTCAAGCGGCTGTGTGGTCAGTGCGGGCCGGCGCGGGCGTGCCGAGGCGGCGTGGGTGGCGGCGTGAAGGGAATAGGGGCGGTTTCGGGCGGGGTGGGAAGGCGGGCGGCGGGTTTGGGCTGCGGCTTGGCGGGAGCGGGGGCGAGGGCGGCGAGCATGGCCTCGATCTGGGCGGGCTGGAGGCTGGTGTCGTCCAGCAGGTTCAGGGCGGTTTCGGCGTGGGGGCCGGCGAGCATCTCGCCGACCTGCAGGCGGAGCTGCTCGATGGGCTCGGCGAGGTCTGGCGGCAGGGTGTGGCGTTCGCGGGTGAGGAGGATGTGGGCCTGGGTGTGGGCGTTGAACGCGGTGCGGGTGACGCGCAGGTAGGCGGCGCGGCGGCCGGCCTTGGCGTTGGCAGCGTCGTAAGGGGACTGGCCCAGCGCGGTGCAGACGGCCTGCAGGTGGGCGATGAGGATGTGGGCGAGGAGCGAATCGAGGTCCGCGAAGTGTTTGCGGATGGTGTGGGGGGACATGCGCAGGGCGGCGGCGAACGCGCCGAGGGTGAGCCCGGTGCGGCCGAAGCGGACCATCAGGGATGTTGCGGTGGCGACGATGCGGTCCTCCCGCTCCTGCTCGGCGGTGGTCCAGCGGGGGCGGTTGCCTGGGAGGTCGTCGGCGTATTCCCTCAGGTGCCTGGGGAGGATTCTCATGTGTTGTTTCCTTTACAGGAAGGAAGGCCTTCTTTCTCCAAAGAAAGAAGCAAAGAACTTTTGTTCGTTTGGGCGCGCGGTGTTCCGCACCGCCCGACAGGGGGCAAAAGCTTTTTGGTTCTTCTCAGTGCGGCGCCGGGTGCCTTAGCTCGGCGGCGAGCTTTTCGTAGTCGATCTGGAAGCCGAGGTCCTCGCAGATGGTGGAGAGGAGGTCCGGCAGGGAGGCGGTGCCGTCAGGGTCGAGCGCCAGCTCGGTCTCGAGCCGTTCGTCGGCTTCCTCGCGGATTTCGGCGCGGTTGAGGTGGCGTTCGGTGGCCTGTCGGATGGCGTTGCGTATCCTGGCGCGGCGCGGGTCCGGCGCGGTGGCGGCGTGGCCGGCGGCGAGGCGGGCTTCGAGCGTGATGCTCTCGCGGACGGCGCGCGACAGGCGGGTGAAGAGGAGCGCGTGGTCGGTGGGCTTGAACGCTAGCTCGCCTTCCTCGGGCGCGGGGATGGGCTGGGGGTCGGTGAGGTCCTGCATGGCGCGGTCCGCCGCGGCGCGGGCGAGGTTCATGCCGAGCTCGGCCAGCTCCGCGCAGTGCGCCAGGTGGCGGGCGGTGCGTTCGGCGGCGGCGGAAGCCTGGGTGCGGGGCGCGGTGTGCAGGGGAGTTCGCCTGGCTGGTGTGCGAGAACATAATAGGAACGTTGGGCGGGGCTGGGCAAGCGGTTTCGGGGCTGTTGCGGTGCAGGATGGACGGGGCGCGGTGGGCGGCTTCTAGTGCCCGGGCGCGCGCGAGCGCGGTTTCGAGGAGGAGAGGCTTATGTTTTCGCACATCATGATCGGGACGAACGACCTGGAAAAGGCGCGCGCCTTCTACGACCCGGTGCTGGGAGCGCTGGGGGTGCCGCCGGCGCGGATGGACGGGCACAGGATGTGGTACTCGACACCGAAGGGGGTTTTCTCGGTGTCCCAGGCGATCAACGGGGCGCCGGCGTCGGCGGGGAACGGCGGGACAATCGCGTTCTTGGCCGAGAGCCCGGCGCAGGCGGATGCGTGGCACGCGGCCGGGGTGGCTTCGGGCGGGACGACTTGCGAGGACCCGCCGGGGGTGCGGGAGGGTGCGGCCGGGAAGTTGTACCTGGCCTATCTGAAGGACCCGGACGGCAACAAGCTGTGCGTGCTGCACCGGATGAAGTGAGGCCTGGCGGGCGCGCCGTGCGGGGCACGGCGCGCTTCTGGGTTGGTGGCGGCTGGGGTTGGTTGGGGCGTTGAACGCCCGAAGTGTGGCTTTCTGTACGCAACACCGTGATATTGCTGCATCGCAGCACAGGGCTGGCCAGCGTGAGATGCAGGCCTAAGTGGTTGATCCGGGCTGTACGTAATTTTCTTTCGTGGCGGGCGGGGGTGGTTGCAAGAAGGGCGGCAGGTTCTCGGGTTTAAGTATCCGGATTGGAATACTGGTGTAAGGCGGGCCGATTTTGCATTTGCGGCGGCTTTCCTATGTAAGGCGCAACGCGGACGGGCAGGAGTATTTCGGCACTTCTGCTGCGTTTCTTGCGAGTTGCTTAGGAAGGTTTGTCTTATGTCTTACGTTTCTGTTATCCGGCCGTTTGGTGATGGCGCTTCGGCTCGGCGCGTGCCGGTTGCGAGCGGGTTTCCGCGGACGGTGCGGCTCGGTGGTGATGTTGCGGGTGCTGTGGGTGGGGTGTTGGCGGCGGCTGTTGAGGGGGTGGTGTTTTTTGTGGTGATGGGTGGGTTGAGTTTGACCTTTTGTGAGTTGGTGGCTGGCCTCTAATTAGGTTCAGGCACTCTTGCGGCTTTGATGGATATGAATCATCCAGGTCAAGTGCGCCCGTACAAGTCTCCATGTTATAAGGAACGGTGCACTTGTCGCCATACGTAATTGGCTAAGACTACGACTGTTGATATATAATTACTGCCTAATGGGGCAAGCTAATATATTCACCAAAGCCTGGTCTATCCTGTATCTCTGCAACTTGGCTCGATGCTTTGTCTATAATCTCTTCATCTCGCGCTCGAGCTTCGCCAATTGCAATCTCGGCAGTGAGATTCAATAGACTTACGATTCCAGATCCTACTGCTGCGCCGCGAAAAATTGTCAACGAAAACGAAAAGGAGAGGGCTGCGTTTATAAACCTAATTAAGTTTAGTTTATGTTTTACCGAGTAAACAGTCAGAGTGATTGGCAGAGACCAGGACACCATCTTCCCGAGGACGAGAAGCCAGCACGCGATAAAACAAATCAGAAATAAACCGGACCAAACGGCAATTTGGCGGGAGAGTGCTGTCGCATATTGGCTTATTTTTATTGAGGATAGTTTGCCTGGACGCAAAACGCTGGCCGTAAGCACCATCGTTGGTAGAAGCGCCGCTATCATAATGCTAAAAAAACTAATCAGTTCTCCAGTGACATCCTTGTAAGCTTCGAACGGCAAGAAAATACCCGAAAGGACGGCAAGTGCGCAGCAGACAACCAGACGGCCCGCTCCTCTCCGCCATTCAGATTGCTTGTTCATGCCTCAATGTGGCCGTTTGAGAGAAAATACCTGTAAGCTTCCAAAAGACCTCTAGCCACGTCTTTGGTAGTAAAAAGTGCGCCAACTGTCTCAATGCTTGCAGGATAAGCTAATTTCACAATACGTCCGCTACGTTGCCTGCCACCTCTGCCCTCGAGGGTTAGCTCGTCCTCTGGAACGTTACGTAGTAACCGATTTGCAGATACTATTCCAAGCGGCTTTCTACGATTGTGTCCTTTGAGCTTGATCTGCAAAGTGAGTTCTAGTTCGGTGTTGTCTTCAACAAGGTTTTGTATGTCAGCATCGTCCATTCCTGCTGCGCGTAAAACATTAAGCGCGCTTGTTTCGGCAACCAAGCGCCTTTGCGATGTGACTACGGGTTCACCCATAGCTTCAACGTCAGATGGAGGTCGCGCACGCAGGGTGTCTGCGACAACTGGCTGTGGTTTAAAGGTGATCTTGTCTACTTCACTTAGTTGCAGTGAAGGAGAGTCGGTATCAAGTTCAGCGTCAAGTATAAGGTGAGCACCCTTTGGTATCACATCAGTGAGCTCTGATAGGAGCCATGTTAAATATATTTCAAGTCTAGCACTCGAGACATCGCTCTCAATGAGAGTTACGTGATTACCGATCACCATGAAATACAGAACTCCCCTTATCGGCTCGTGTCCGCTGGGAGCCTTAGACTGTGTTAATTGATAAGCCTGTACGTTCGCGCTCATAGCTAATAGCGCTAGATCAGCACCAGGCTCAAAGCGCACCATCTCACCAAAAAAGAACTCCTTTTTTGGCTCGAAAAAGTTTAAGACGAGTGTGCCATACGTTTTGTCAGTCTCAAATTGACGGACCTTAGCGCTATCGCTAACTCGACCAGCACCTAATCTCCGGGACGTAGAGTTTTCTAAAGCTGTTTGTAGCGTCACATTTGGGAAGGTTACTGTTTGTACATCTAGTTTGCGATATTGTATTGTGACTTTCTTTCGACCCGTAGCCACTCTCATTCTCCACGCAGGGTTGCTTAGTTTAATACTAACGCTGACTACATCCGCTAGACGCCAATCTGCTGATTCTATCTGAGTAAATCTCGTCGCGCGACGGATATTGTGAACACATTGACATGTGATTAGCTGAACGTCACCCGGTAACTTTTCTTAGCTTGACCTCATCCGAACTCAGCAGCCTAGCATGAGAACGTAAGGAGAACAAGCTATTTCGGATTGTTCTCGTAGCTCCCTGTCACTGACGCCAATATCACGACCCAGGCCGTGCGTTATTGAGATGAGTCGCTAGCGAGAAGCGATGGTGCCGGCGCACAGAATCGAACTGTGGACCTACTGATTACGAATCAGTTGCTCTACCCCTGAGCTACGCCGGCTACACTGATCGCTTCTACAGGAGGGGGTTGGGTGGAGCAACTAGGTGCTTGAGCCCTGCCCTGCCGGCTGGGATTAGGCTAAGGGCGAAGCCGGGGTCTGGGGCCGAGGCCCCAGCGGGGTCCAGGGGCAGAGCCCTTGGCCTTGCCTTGCCTTCAAGCGGCCGGGCTGACCACCTGCGCGCGGGGAGCGGGTTTTTTTATGGCGCTGAGGAGGGCTCGGACTTCGGCTCGGGCGGCGATGTGGCTCATGCCGAGCTGGATCTGGAGGCCGGCTTCGCGGACGTCCATGAGGGTGAGGCCCTGGAGGTAGAGTTCGCGGTAGATGACGCGTTCGCCGAAGCCTTTGACGGTTCTGAAGCCGATGCGTTTGGCCAGGGTTTCGAGGGTGGCGCCGACGTCGCGTTTGTTGCGCATTTCGGTGCTGCCCATGCGGTTGCGCATGACGATCCAGTCGATGCGGGTGCGGTCCTTGGCAAAGCGGCGTTTGCGGGCGTCCCAGACCATCTCGGAGTAGGTGCTGGGGCTGATGACGGCGTGGTTGTCGGGGTCGACACGGGCGAGCATGGCGAAATCGACGAAGCTGTCGTTGATGGGGGTGATGAGGGTGTCGGCGCTGCTGTGGGCGAGGCGGGCGAGGTTGGTGTCGGCGCCGGGGCAGTCGATGACGACGACTTCGCAGGCGGCCGAGAGGGTGGCGATGGCGGCTTCGAGCTGGGTGCGTTCCTCGGCTTCGGCTTCGGCGCGACTGTCGATTTCGGAGCGGACGACGCTGGCGGCGGCGGGGATGGGGAGGTCCACGCCGTGGCGCTGGGCGTAGGCGGTGCGGGAGGCGAGGTAACCGGAGAGGGTTCCCTGGCGGGCGTCGAGGTCTATGGCGCCGACCTGGTAGCCGTCGCGCAGGAGGCCGACGACGAGGTGCATGGCGGTGGTGGATTTGCCCGAGCCGCCTTTTTCGTTGCCGAGGACGATGAGGTGGGCGCGGCGTTCTAGGGAGATGGTGGACACGCGGGCCTCGGGGTTGGGCGGGGTTGATGGTGGGTGTTTGGGATGGTGATGCCTGGGTTGGGGCGAGTCCGTCCAGAGTGGAGGCAGGGGCGGGGGTTGGCTGGCGGGGTGCGAGGCCACATTGTTGGTTGGTGGCGGGGCGGGCCTGCAACACATCGGCGTGAAGGGCGTTGCGGGCTGGGATGACGCTGCTGTGCGAGGATGCGGACGAGGATGCCCTGGTTGGGGCGAGCCTGCGGGAGTGTCGGGATTGCGGGCTGTTCCAGCACGTGTCGCCGCTGCTGGCGGGCGACGTGGCGACGTGCCGGCGGTGCGGAGGCACGATGAGGAAGGCGCACAGGGACAGCTTGAACCGGTCCTTGTGGTGCTACGTGGGCGCGTTCGTGCTGCTGGTGCTGGCGACGCAGTTGCCGTTTCTGGATTTGCGCAGCGTGGGGCGGGTTTACACCGCCTCGATCTTCACCGGGCCGGCCAAGCTGGGGGACCACGGGATGTGGGAGATCAGCCTGGTGGTTTTGACCACGCTGGTGGTGGTGCCGTTCGTGCAGCTGTTGCTGATCCTGACGGTGCTGCTGGGGCTGCGGTTCGAGCACCCGCCGCGGTTCCTGCCGAGCCTGTGGAGCCGGGTGGAGGGGTTGCGGCCGTGGAGCATGGTGGAGGTGTTCCTGCTGGGGTCGTTCGTCGCCTACACGCGGCTGCAGGCGATTGCGACGGTGGAGGTAGGGCCGGCGATGTACGCGCTGGGCGGGGTGATGCTGTGCATGGTGGCGGCCGATGTGGAGCTGGACCATGAGGACGTGTGGGAGGCGTTAGAGGCAAAGGGCCTATGTGCGCACCTGCCGGTGCAGCCGCAGTACGACTACATCGGGTGCGGTTGCTGCGGGTTGGTGGTGCGGGCGCGTGAGCGGAGCCGGTGTCCGCGGTGTCGTCGGCGGTTGCTGCGACGCAAGCCTTACAGCCTGAACCGGTGCTGGGCGCTGGCGGGGGCGGCGGTGTGTTTGTACCTGCCGGCGAACATTTTCCCGATCCTGACGTTGATCCGTTTCGGGCAGGGAGAGCCTAGCACGATCATCGGCGGGGTGATCGAGCTGGCGCAGGCACGTATGTGGCCGTTGGCGATACTGGTTCTGATGGCGAGCATCGTGGTGCCGCTGTTCAAGCTGATTGCGTTGTTCACGATGCTGGTGATGACGGGGGATGGCAGTGTGACTCGGTTACGCGACAGGACACGGCTGTATCGTTTCGTCGACAGCATCGGCCGGTGGTCGATGATCGACGTGTTCATGCTGACGATATTGGTGGCGCTGGTGCGGTTGGGATTTGTGGCGACGGTGTTGCCGGGGATCGGGGCGATCGCGTTTGCGGCGGTGGTGGTGCTGACGATGTTCGCGGCGGCTAGCTTCGACCCGCGGCTGATGTGGGACGCGGCTGCGGCGGCGGGGCATGACCTGGAGGCTGAGGATTTGGAGACGCATCGGGCTGAGGCGCAGGCGGCGTGAGCGACCGGCCCCCTCCCCGCGTGCCGGACGCTGTGCTCAAGCGCCGGCGGCGGTTCAGCCTGATCTGGCTGATCCCGATCGTAGCGGGGGCGATCGCGGTGTACCTGGTGATCACCACGCTGGTGGACCGGGGGCCGCTGATCGCCATCACGTTCAAGACGGGTAGTGGGATCAGCGCGCAGCAGACTCAGGTGACGCACAAGGCGGTGACGCTGGGAATGGTGGAGGACGTTTCGCTGACCGACGACCTGACGCAGGTGCGGGTGCGTGTGCGGATGAATGGTGAGGGGGCCAAAATACTGACGAACCATGCGCGGTTCTGGGTGGTGCGGCCGCGGTTGTCCTCGGGCAACCTGTCAGGGCTGGAGACGCTGGTTTCGGGTGCCTACATCGAGGTTGACCCGGGGTTGCCAGGGGGACAGAGCGAGCGGAGCTTCACCGGGCTGGAAGAACCGCCGGGGATGCGGAGCGACGAGCCGGGGACGAGCTACAGCTTGCGGGCGGCGCGGCTGGGGAGCCTGGGGCCCGGAGCGCCGGTGTTCTACCGGGATGTGACGGTGGGCGAGGTGCTGAGCTACGACCTGGGCGACGGGTTGGGGCCGGTGACGATCAACATCTTCGTAAAAAGACCGTTCGACAAGTTCGTCCGCCAGAACACGCATTTCTGGAACGCCTCGGGTGTGAGCGTGGGGTTGGGGAGCCAAGGCTTGCACGTGGAGTTGGAGAGTTTGCAGGCTCTGCTTTCAGGCGGAGTGGCGTTCGAGACTCCGCATGCGAGGGGCATGGCTCCGCTGGGCGCAGGCGAGACGAAATTCGTGCTGTTCGAGGACAAGGGAGAGGCCGACGCTGCGGGCTTCACGCGACAGATCCCGTTTGTGACGTATTTCAACAGCGCGGTGAGCGGACTCGCCAAGGGATCCCCAGTGGACGTGTTCGGCATCCAGGTGGGCTCGGTGGAAGACGTGAAGCTGGTGATGGACAGAACGCGCGGGCAGATTCAGGTGCGGGTTTCGTACGACGTGCAGCCGGAGCGGGTGTTTGCCGCCGACGCGATGAAACGGGAGGCCGACCCGGCAACGATGACGCAGGCGATGGTGGCCGATGGAATGCGAGCGGTGTTGGAGAGCAGCAGCTTCATCACCGGGCAGAAGCAGATCTCGCTGCAATACGTGCCGAGCGCGCCGGCCGCAAAATTGGGGCGTGAGGGCGACGCGCTGGTGATGCCGAGCCAGAGCGGCGGCGTGGACAACATCATGGGCAACCTGAGCGACATCACGACCAAGCTGGACAAGATCCCGTTCGAGGATATCGGCAGGACCCTGAACGCGACGCTGGCCTCGGCGAACCGGGTGGTTGGCGGGCCGGAGCTGAAGGGTGCGTTGCAGCGGCTGAACGACACGCTGGGCGATGTGCAGCACTTGGTGCGGCATGCGGACCAGGGGTTGGGGCCGATGTTGCAGCGGTTGCCGAAGATCAGCGCGGAGTTGCAGCAGGCGGTGGAGCGGGCAAATACGGCGCTGGGTGAAGGCGGGTATGGCGGGAACTCGGATTTCCAGCGCGGGGTGGCACGGGTGCTGGACCAGGTGAACGACGCGGCACGGAGCATACGGCTGCTGGTGGACTTCCTGGACCGGCATCCTGAAGCGTTGATACGTGGACGGACGGCGCAGGCGGGTGAGCGATGATAGTAAGCAAGGCCTTCTTTTCTGAAGAGAAGAAGCAAAAGATTTTTGACTCCGCTGTCACGCGCTTGCCGGCAAACACCCGGCAGGGAGCAAAATCTTTTTGGTTCTTTTTTTCAAAAAAGAACTGCTTGCTTTTCTTGTTGGCCGGCTGCAGCTCGCCTGATCCCACCTATTACACGTTGAACCAGGTGCCGGGTGCCACGCTTTCAGGACCGGTGGTGAGCGTGGAGGTGCGGCGGCCGGGACTGGCGGGGTATCTGGACCGGTCCGACGTTGTCCTGAAGCAGGAATCATTCAAGCTGGACGTGAACAGCCAGGTGCGGTGGGCCGAGCCGCTGGGCGACATGATCGGGCGGGTGATTACGGAGGATTTGGGACAGCGGCTGCCGGGGAGCAGCGTGTTCTCGGAGAGCGGCGCGATCTCGGCGGCGCCGGACGTGCGGGTAGAGGTGGACGTATTACGGTTCGACGCGGACGGCACCGGGTTGGTAGTGCTGGAGGCGCAGGTGGCTGTGGAGCGCGGGACGACGCACCAGCCGTTGTCGGCGCGGCACGTGGTGTTGTCGACACCGGCGGGCGGACCTGGGGCTGGAGCTGGGGCGCTGGCGGCGGAGTTGAGCGGGTTGTTGGGGGGGCTGGCGGACCGGGTGGCGGGGGATGTTCGGGCTGGGGTTTTTGTGGGTGGATGAGGTGGAGTTGTTGAGGAGGAGCGTGGCGGTCTAGCTAGAAGCCGGCCTCTGTCCCTGATCCCCTGTCCGTTATGGCGACGGGAAACAGGTGTTTTCCGTCGTAGCGGTCGGTGCTAACTGGTTGTGTCTACCATGCCGCAACCGGCCCCATCGAGGAGCAGACCATGCCAGACTTCCCGAATTTTTCGGCTGCCTCTCGCTCAGAAAGTTCCTTAAACGCAGAAGATCTGCCAAGTCTTGATGAGCATCAGCAGGCTGAGTTTGCCTTCCATCTCTCCCGGAATGAGACCGAAAGCGGCTTAGGATCTGGGATTGATCCCAGCGTATCGCGTGACGCTACTGGCGGCGGCCTTGGTTTTGATCTTCGGATATTGCCTAGAGCGCCCGGAAGAGGCTTGACGCGGGCGTCTTCGCTTAGGCCGATGAGCAATCAGGATCGCCGGGGCCTAGCTGAACGCCTGGAAAATGGCGAAACTATTCGCACGCTAGCTGGTCGACTTGGTATAACCCAACAGCAAATGCGAGAGTTGGTACGTCCCTATGTGAGACCTTTTTCTGAAGAGCAACCCAGACCCGAAGTGAACGTGGTTGCCAATGCTGCGAGGGAACGACTGGATGAAATCCGCAACCATCCTACAATGACTCATAGTGCTTTCGAGACAGCTCACCAAGCGCTCCAGCCAGCCAGCATTGCGCAAGCAGCGCGTGACCAGAACTTAGCGCCAGCTCTCTCGAACGAGACGGGCGTATTGAATTGGGCTTTGAACAGAGCTGGTCTCGATGCTGCTCAGCGCCATGAGCTGCAGCAGCCACAAAATGGCCAGCCCGTTGCGAGTCACAACGCCGTCGATCCTGCCACTCACGAATGGGAATATTTAAGATCCCAAGCGGTAGCGAGCGCAGAACAGGAAGGCGTCATTGAACCGGGTTGGGCACAAAGGACAGCAGAAGCCGGGAATGCAACGCAAAATCCGGCCAGAGAAACACGTGCAGCGTCCGATGATCTTTCCGAGGACCGTCCATCGCAACGAGCGCGTCTTGGATGACGCATCCTTTTCGGCTGCTCGGCTGGGCGCACTTTGAACCTCACCGACGACTACGTCTGGGTGAACCAAACGCATCTATCGGAAAACGCTACTGGAGACATCGTTGCGCGCCGCCCCCGGCTGGAGGCCTCAGGCCGCTTGAGTTCACGTTTGTCCAGCTATGTGTATAAGAAGGGAAGTTCGTTAGTTCTAGCCATTGAACAGCCGCAGCTGCTGGCTGCCGTGCACGGCACCGAAGGTGTCGTCGATGTCGAGCACGATGCGGGCCGGCACCTGTCGGAAGCTCTGGCAGTAGTGCTCGACCATCGCATGACCCATGCGCAGCAGGGCCCGTGCGTCCGGCGGGTTCTCCAGCCGCGAGATGGTCGGCTGCGAGCACAGGTCGGCATCGTCCGGCAGGCGGTCCAGTGCCAGCTTGAACATCGGGTCGCGCCGCAGATGGCTCACGTCGTGGCGTCCTCGTAGCCGGCCGCGATCATCAGCATGCGGGTGCGGATGATCTGGTCCAGCACCCGCTCGGGATTGCGTGGATAGTGGATGCAAGCCGCCAGGCGCGGCGCGATGGCGAGCCGTTGCTCGACCGCACGCAGCGCCAGCAGCCCGCCATCGGCGATGCCGACCCGCAAGAGCCGGCTGCACACCAGCAGAAGCGTGTTTCACCCTTCAATCGGCAAAAGTTGCCAGCCGTGAAACTGTGAAGCATAGCCACAATGAATATGCTCGCGGCGACGAGACGACAAACACCGTGGCAGGCTTCTTCGGCATGATGATGAAGCGTGGGTTCAACGCCATCTATCGACCCTGCGGCGTTCAGGGGGATTAAGGAACATGACGCACGAGCCTGATCCATAAACCTGGAACAAAGTGGTTCCTGACTGCCTCAATTCATCTGGGTTGTCAGAAATCGGCCCCGGCCAGCATGTTGACCACCTTTCTCTGTGCCAAAAGGAATACTACCAACAGCCGGAATTCTTGACCTGTGGGCAGGCATGGGGCCCTGCCCCAAACCCCGCTGGGGCCTCGAGGCCCCAGACCCCCATCTGTTTAGGATCTCTTACAAACAGGTTCTAATACCAAGGGCCTTTAATGTTGACCTGTGAAGGAAGGCCAAGGGCTCTGCCCCTGGACCCCGCTAAGGACAAGTCCTTAGAACATATTTTGTAGGATATTCTAAACAGATGGGGGTCTGGGGCCTCGAGGCCTCAGAGGGGTTTGGGGCAGAGCCCCATGCTTGTCTATAGGTCAAAGTTTACAGCCGTTGGTATAAGGACTTGTCCTTAGCGGGGTCTAGGGGCAGAGCCCCTGGCCTTCCTCAAGCGTCAGCCTTTCAGGCGATTGGTATAATTAGGCTGCTGTCTTGCTCCACGCTGGTTCGTCTGTGATCAAGCCGCGTTGCACTTCGCGACGTGGCGTCCTGAAATCGCCATGTTTGACGCGCATTTTAGGCGTGGGTTCGGTTGAGATGACCGGACATGGAACAGCATGGTTGGATGGGCGCTGCCTTTGAATGGGTGGCGACGATTGTGGGTAGGGGAATGGCGGCCTGGGCGGCCGCCCTGGTGGGCAGTTTGATAGTGTTTGTGGGCTGCCGGGTGTGGTTGAGGGTGCGGCGGGATGATGCCGGCCGACAGGGGTGAGAGAGGGAGGGACGCGAAGACCTGTTAACAGTGAGTGTGACCAGGAGCAGGCTGTCGCGGTTTCCGCGGGCCTGCTGGTCTGGCCGGAAACGGACGGCTGTTATGGAGTGATCGAGCGAGGATCGCGCGTTCGTTTCGGTTGCTATTCTCCGCCGACGACTCGGGGCCGCAGCCTCACTGGGAGGCCAGGCTTTGTCGCAGCCGCGCGATGGCGCCAGGCAGGCCGCGTACTTTCAGCACCCGGCCAGCCTCGTCGTACTCTTCCGACAAGACCCGCGCGTTCTCATAGACGTTGCCGATCAGCCCTTGTTTGGAATAGGGCAATATCAATACCTCCTCCACCATTGCCGCTTCGAAGAACGCGATGATGGTGTCTCGCAGCGCACTGACGTCATCCGGCGCCTGGGCGGAGAGCAGGATCGCGTCCGGGTGCTTCTCCACCAGGGCGGCGCGCCCGACGGCGTCCACGCGGTCCAGCTTGTTCAGCACCAGGCGCGACGGCACCGCGTCTGCTCCGATCTCGCGCAACACGCTGCGGCTCACCTCCAGCTGCGCCTCGTAGGTCGGGTCAGAGGCGTCGACCACGAACAACAGCAACGAGGCTTCCAGCGCTTCCGCCAGGGTGGAGCGGAACGAGGCGACGAGGTCGTGTGGCAGCTGCTTGATGAAGCCGACCGTGTCTGACACCAGCACGCGCGGCCGGGTTTCCGGCTGCAAGACACGGACGGTGGTGTCGAGGGTGGCGAACAGCTTGTCCTCTACCAGCACCTGGCTGCCGGTGAGGGCCCGCATCAGGGACGACTTGCCCGCGTTGGTGTAGCCGACCAGCGCCACCCGCAGTTGGTTCCGTCGGGCGGAGCGGCGCTGGTCGTTGTCGCGCTGCACCGCTTCCAACTGGTCCTTTAGCTCCGAAAGTCGGTCGCGGATCTTGCGACGGTCGAGATCCAGCGTGCTTTCGCCGGCACCTGGGCCTTGTTGCCGCCCGCCGCCGGCCGAAGACTCGCGCAAGCGCGGGGCCACGTATTTCAGGCGCGCCATCTCGACCTGCAGCTTGGCCTCCCGCGTGTTGGCGTGGCGGTGGAAGATCTCGACGATCACGCCGGTGCGGTCGAGCACCTGAGCGCCGGTCGCCCGCTCCAGGGTGCGGATCTGGCTGGGTGAAAGTTCATGGTCGACGATGACGAACTCGGGCCGGCGGGCGGCCTCCGGATCGGGCTCCGCCGGGTCGTGGACAGCCCCGGCCGCATCTTCGAACCGCTGCCGGGCCTTGGACTTCGGCGGCGCCGCCATGGAGCCGACCACACCGGTGCCGCCGGTCAGCGCGGCAAGTTCCGCCAGCTTGCCGCTGCCCAGAAGCGACCCGGCACCGGTTCCTTCGCGCTTCTGCGATACCGTCCCGACCACCTCGTAGCCCAGCGTCTTTACCAGGCGCCCCAGCTCCTCGAGGCTGGCTTCGTGTGCGACGTCATCGACCTCCGGCGTCTGGATGCCGACGAGAACAGCAAGCGGGATTGGGGGTTTGGTCTCCATAGGCGGTGAGGTAGCACGAACAGGGCCGAAGCCTGGCATCGCACTTGTCAGACCGACGGCGGGTCATTCCGGTTTATGACGTCATACCAATCGCCTGGAAAGTTGACCTTTTAAGAAGGCCAGGGGCTTTGCCCCTAAACCCCGCGAAGGGCAAGTCCTTAGTGTCCGTTTGAAAACACACCCTGGCGGCCATCTGGCGCGCTTTTCCTGCGCTCCGGTGCTCATGGCCCAGCGGCCACTCCTCTCCGGTGCTCGGAAAAACACGCCAGCTGACTCGCCATGCCGCGTTTTCAAACGGACACTTAGAGGCTGTTCGTAAGAGATTCTAAACAGATGGGGGTCTGGGGTCTCGAGGCCCCATTACGCGAATGCGTGCTGCGCACGACGGGTTTGAGGCAGAGCCCTATTCTACCTTGTGCGACACCCCGCTAAACCTCCGCCGCCAGCCGCGCCGCCTGGTCCTCTTCCGTGAGCGCGTCGACGAACTCGTCGAACTCTCCGGCCATCACGCGGTCGATCTTGTGCGACGTCAGGTTGATGCGGTGGTCCGAGACGCGGCCTTGCGGGAAGTTGTACGTGCGGATGCGTTCGCTACGGTCGCCCGTGCCGACCTGGCTCTTGCGGTCGGCCGAGCGGGTGGCGTGCAGGTTGGCGCGCTGGGATTCGTACATGCGGGCGCGCAGGATCTTCATCGCCTTGGCTCGGTTCTTGTGCTGGCTGCGCTCCTCCTGCATGGCGACCACGATGCCGGTGGGAAGATGCGTGATGCGCACGGCGGATTCCGTCTTGTTGACGTGCTGGCCGCCGGCCCCGGAAGCACGATAGACGTCGATGCGCAGGTCGCTCTCGTTGACCTGCACGTCCACCTCCTCGGCTTGCGGCAGCACGGCGACGGTGACGGTGCTGGTGTGGATGCGGCCCTGGGTCTCCGTAGTGGGCACGCGCTGCACGCGGTGGACGCCGGATTCGTATTTGAGGCGGGCGAACACGTTGCGGCCGGTGATCTCGGCGATGCCTTCCTTGAGGCCGCCGAGCTCGGTCTCGCCGTAATCCATCAGTTCGAAGCGCCAGCCGCGCAGGCCGGCGTATTTCTGGTAGGCGGCGAACAGCTCGGCGGCGAACAGGCCGGCTTCGTCGCCGCCGGCGGCGGGGCGGATCTCCAGGATGGCGCTGCGCTCGTCGGCTTCGTCGCGCGGCAGCAAGGCGAGCTGGATCTCGCGCACCAGTTTCGGCAGGCGGTCGCGCAGGTGGCGCAGTTCGGTTTCGGCCATGTCGCGCATTTCCGGGTCGGCGAGTAGTTGCTCGGCGCCGTCGGCTTCGGCTTCGGCGGCGCGCCACTCTTCGATGCGGGCGACGACGGGTTCCAGCTCGGAGAGTTCGCGCGAGGCGCGGGAGAAGGCGTCTCCGGTGAGGCCGCTGGAAAGGTCGTGGCGGAGTTCCTCGGCGCGCAGGACGATGCGGTCGAACTTGCTGGAGAGGTCTTGGGGCATGTGTCGAACTCGAAGTAGGAAGGAAGCAGTTCTTTTTCGAGAAAAAGAACCAAAAAGCTTTTGCTCCCTGTCGGGTGGTGCGGAGAGGAGCGCGCTCAAGTAGTAAAAGTCTTTTGCTTCTTTTCTTCAGAAAAGAAGGCCTTGCCTGCCTAGACGCTCAGGCTCCGCGCCACGTCGTCCAGCGCCACCTCGGTCTGCGTTCCGGTGGCCAGGTCCTTCACCGCCGCCACGCCGCGGGCCAGCTCGTCCTCGCCCAGGATCACCACTGCCCTGGCGCCGATTTTGTTGGCGCGTTCCATCCGCTTCTTCATGTTGCCGCGGTAGCCCATCTCGGCGCGCAGGTCGGCGGCGCGCAGGCGTTGCAGCACGCCGAGTGCCGCGGCCTGGACGGCCTCGCCGAGCGGCACCACCACCACCGGGCGCGGGGCGGGCGGGGCCTGGTCCAGAAGCATGGCCAGGCGGTCGATGCCCGCGGCCCAGCCGACGGCGGGCGTGGGCGGGCCGCCCATCTCGGCGACCAGGCCGTCGTAGCGGCCGCCGGCCATGACCGTGCCCTGGGCGCCGAGGCGGGTGGTGACGAACTCGAAGGCGGTGTGGCTGTAGTAGTCCAGGCCGCGGACGATGCGGGGGTTTTCGGTGAACGGGACGCCGAGCTGGGCCAGGTGGGAGCGCACGGCGTCGTAGAAGCCGGCGGCTTCGGGCGTGAGGTGGGCGGCGATGGTGGGGGCGCCGGCGACAAGCGCGCGGTCGCTTTCGTCCTTGCTGTCCAGGATGCGGAGCGGGTTGCGGGCCAGGCGGTCCTGGCTGTCGGGCGAGAGGGCGGCGCGGTGCGACTTGAAATAGGCGACGAGGGCGGCGCGGTAGGAGTCGCGGCTGGTTGTGTCGCCGAGCGTGTTCAGCTCCAGGACCACGTCGGCGGCCAGGCCCAGCTCGCCCAGGATGTGCCAGCCCAGCGCGATCACCTCGGCGTCGGCCAGCGGTTCGGGGGCGCCGATCAGCTCGGCGCCGATCTGGTGGAACTGGCGGTAGCGGCCTTTCTGCGGGCGCTCGTAGCGGAACATGGGGCCGGCGTAGAACACCTTTTGCGGCAGCGCCTGTGTGAGGCCGTTGGTGACCAGGGCGCGGCAGATGCCGGCGGTGTTCTCCGGCCGCAGGGTCAGGCTGTCGCCGCCGCGGTCCTCGAAGGTGTACATCTCCTTGGTGACGACGTCGGAGGTGTCGCCCAGGGTGCGGGCGAACACCCTGGTGTCCTCGAAGATGGGCGTGATCCACTCGTCGAAGCCGTAGAGCGCGGCCGTGCGGCGGGCGGTGCCGGCGACGTGGGCGTGGCGGCGCTGGTCCTCGCCCAGGATGTCTCGTGTGCCACGGACGGGCTGTAGCGGTTCCAAGCCTGGTCCTTCGGGGATGCAGGGCGGGCGTCTAGCATACGTGGCGGGTGGCGCCAGCCCTGGGGGGTGGGGATGGGCCGCGGTTGAAGCGAGGCAAGGCCTTCTTTTTCGAGAAAAAGAAGCAAAAAGCTTTTGTCTGCGCTGTCGCGGTTTTGTCTTGCAGCGCTCGGCGGGTTAGGGATTTGAGCGGCGGCGTAGCGTGATCAGGGTTGTTGCGGCGGCGGCGAGCAGCAGCAGCGTGGCGGGTTCGGGAACCAGGCTGGCGGGCGTGCCGGCGCCCGCCATGGCGGCGACGCTGGCGAGGAAGGAGCCGTTGGCGCAGTCGCCGGTGCCCCAAAAGATGTCGAAGCCGTTGGCGAAGATAGCGGCCTGAGCGGGCGTAAGGGTGAGCTGCACGTCCAGCAGGTAGCTGCTGTCGGCTTGCTGGGTGGTGTTGATGGCGGCCGAGGCCAGCTGGGTGCCGGTGGTGGCGACCACCGGGGCGTTGTAGCCGGCGTAGCCGGTCTGGCCGGGCTGGGCCGTGGCGGAGTTGGTATACTGGCCGGTGTAGATGTAGCCGGGCCGGCTGGACCACACCTGCTGCGAAGTAAGGTAGGACGAGACCGAGTAGAGACCGGCGGACATGCCGCCGTTGGCGCCCTCGTCGCCAAGCGAGATGGCGTAGTCGAACGGGGCGTTGCTGTAGCCGGCGGCCGACGAGCGCAGGAAGATATCGGGGTAGTAGACCGAGGCGCTGCCGACCGACTCTGCGCCGGCGAACAGCGTGGAGTACTGCAGGTCGATCGCGTAGTTGCCGCTGGTGAGCAGGGTGGTGGTCAGTGCGAGCTGGGACGTGGCGAAGTTGCTGCCCACCGGCGCCGACCCGACATCCGAGCCGTTATAGAAACCGTCAGGGCCGCCGTTTGTGCCGGTGCTGTAGGCGACGTTGTCGGTGGTGTTCTGGATGATGATCGTGCTGGCCTGCGCGGCTGTAGCGGCGGCCGACAACAGGAGCGTCAGAGCGGCAAGGCTGCGCATTGCGGTGCATCCGGTAATGATGCGAGAAGGTATCATTACTAAAAAAGCGTGTCAATGGCGAGTAATGTCTTTAAATAGAGAAAATAGGGTTGGTGTTTGGGCGGCTGTGGCGGGGAGCTTGGCAACATGGCCTACCGGCTGCTTAGGTGAGGGTATGACAAACCTTCTCCGTGCCGCCCTGCCCGCGGCGGCTGCCCTGCTCTGTGCCGCGGCGCCGCTGCACAGCTTCATCTCCGTCGCCGTCTCGCCCGACGGCGCGCGGGTGGCGTCCATCGAGGGCGACGAGGATGCCTCCGGCACGGCGGACATCCAGACCGTGGTGATCCGCGGGGTGACCGACCATGCCGAGGCCGCGCTGAGCCTGCCTTGCGGCAAGGTGCACAACTGCACCCCCTCCTCGCTCGCCTGGGCGCCGGACGGCTCGAAGCTCAGTTTTGTGCTGCGCAGCCCGGGCAGCCACGCGCGGGCCGTGTACACCGTCAGGCCGGACGGCACCGGGCTGGCCAAGATGCTGGACTTCAACGGGACGATGGACACGCTGCGCTACGGGCCGCACGGGCAGTTGGCCGCGCTGGCGACCCCGGGAGCGGCCAAGGAGGTTGGCGCGGTGGAGGCCGGCGCCGCCATCACCGGCGTGCTGGGCGGCGACGTGCACGAGCAGCGGCTGGCGACCATCCAGCCGGACGGCGCGCTGCACTGGGCCTCGCCGCCGGACCTGTACGTGTACGAGTATGGCTGGCGGCCGGATGGACGCGGCTTCGTGGGCACGGCGGCGCAGGGCGACGGCGACAACAACTGGTGGGTGGCTAAGCTGTACGCCTTCGATGCGGCCAGCGGGGCGGCGACGGTGCTGCACGCGCCGAGCAGCCCGCAGCAGCAGATGAACGCGCCGACCGTCTCGCCGGACGGCACCAGCGTGGCGTTCATCGGCGGGCTGATGAGCGATTTCGGGGCGGTGGGCGGGGACGCGTTCGTGCTGCCGTTGGACCGCCCAGGCGCGGAGCCGGTGAACCTGACGCCGGCGTGGCATGCGACCGTGACGTCGTTGGAATGGAGCTGCGACGGGTCCCACCTGGTGGCGGGCGTGCTGGCCGGCGACCAGACGCAGATCCTGCATCTCGATCCCAAGACGCCGGGGCCGGCTCCGTTGCCGCTGGTTTCCAAGCAGGAGTCTCTGGACGGGGGCGACGGGCATTTTGCCCAGGACTGCCACACCAAGACGACGGCGACGGTGCACCAGAGCTTTACCAAGGCGCCGGAGATCGAGGTGGGTTTGGTTGGCGACTGGCATGACCTGACGCACGCCAATGCCGGCCAGAGCCTGGCGGCGGCCGCGCAATCCATCACCTGGACCAGCGATGGCCTGCACGCGCAAGGCTGGCTGCTGGTGCCGCAGGCGGCCAAGCCCGGCGCCAAGCTGGCGATGATCACCGAGGTGCATGGCGGCCCGGCCTGGGCGCACCAGCCCGGCTTCGTGGGCCAGGGCTTCGCGCGCCGGCTGCTGGATGCGGGCTACGCGCTGTTCCTGCCCAACCCGCGCGGCAGTTTCGGCCAGGGCGAGGCTTTCACCCGCGCCAACGTGAAGGATTTCGGGCATGGCGACCTGCGCGACATCCTGGCCGGGGTGACCGCGGCCGAGCACGCGGCACCGATCGATGACCACCGGCTGGGCATCACCGGCTGGAGCTATGGCGGCTACATGACGATGTGGACGGTGACGCAGACCCAGCGCTTCCGCGCCGCGGTGGCCGGCGCCGGCATCGCCAATTGGCAGTCGTACTATGGAGAGAACGGGATCGACGCTTGGATGATCCCGTATTTCGGCGCCTCTGTTTACGACGACCCGGCGGTGTACGCGAAGTCCGCGCCGATCGATTTCATCCGGCAGGTGCGCACGCCGACGCTGAGCGTGGTGGGCGAGGACGATATAGAGTGCCCTGCCCCGCAGACCGAGGAGTTCTGGCACGCGCTGCACGACCTGGGCGTGCCGACGGCGTCCGTGATCTACCCGGGCGAAGGGCACCGGATGCGCGATCCGAAGCATCTGGAGGATTTCCAGGTGCGGGCGTTGGCCTGGTTTGATCGGTATTTGAAGTGAGGGTTGGTCAGTAACAACAAGTCTTTAAACCAGCATTAATTCAGGAATTTTACTAAGGGAACGCCTACGACAGGGTGCGGGACCACAAGATACCAACGATCAGAAGTCTTGACCTGTAAGCGAGCATGGGGCTCTGCCCCAAACCCCGCTGGGGCCTTGAGGCCCCAGACCCCCGTTCATTAGGAATTTCTTACCAACAGCCTCTAAGAGTCCGTTTCTAAAGTTGTTGGTCAGGCCAGGCGTGCCAGCATCAGGC
>CAXTBC010000025.1:0-48463 GCA_964242595.1 uncultured Acetobacteraceae bacterium
GGGCAGAGCCCCATGCTTGTCTATAGGTCAAAGTTTACGGCCGTTAGTATTACTTCCGACCATTGCCGTCATCCCCCAGGTTCTTCGCCTCGAACCGGCACCAGGCCGCCCCTGCACACCGCCAGCACTCCGGCCTGCGCGCCTTGCACACGTAGCGCCCGTGCAGGATCAGCCAGTGATGCGCCGGCCGCAGCAGCTCAGGCGGGATGCGCGCCACCAGTGCGTCCTCCACCTCCCGCACCGTCTTACCTGGTGCGATGCCAGTGCGGTTGCCCAGCCGGAAGACGTGCGTGTCAACCGCCATCGTCGCCTCCCCGAACGCCACGTTCAGCACCACGTTGGCCGTCTTTCGGCCCACTCCCGGCAACGCCTCCAGCGCCGCGCGGTCGTGCGGCACCTGGCCCGCGTGGTCGCGCAACAGGATCTCCGACAGTGCCACCACGCTGCGGGCCTTGCCCTGCCACAGCCCGATGAAGCGTATGTGGCCCGCCACGCCCTCCACGCCCAGACGCACCATCGCCTCGGGCCCGGGAGCCGCGGCGAACAGGCCCGGCGTCGCCTTGTTCACGGAAGCGTCGGTCGCCTGGGCGGAGAGCACCACGGCCACCAGCAAGGTATAGGGGTCGCTGTAGGCGAGTTCGGTCTCTGCACCGGCCTGGATGGTGGCGATCGCCTGCAAGAACGGCCCCACGTCGGCGGCGGGCATGAGGGTTGCGAGGGACATGAACGGGCATTGCCTTCTTGAGACACGAGGCGAACCCCTACTGGACAGCAGGCCGCCATTCTAGGCCACCCGACCGGACACCTTCCGTCTTCAAGAAACAACGGGTTAACCTTGCCGGGCCCTTCGCAGGGATCACTCTGAACACCATGACAACCACGCCGCACGACCCGATCGTCTTCGAGGCCGAAGTCACCCCGCACCGCAGCCTTTCGCGCCGCGGCCTGCGGCTGGTGATCGGTGCGGTGGGCGCCGTCAGCCTGTGCACCACCACGGTGTTCTGGTGGCTGGGCGCCTGGCCCATCGCCGGGTTCAACGGCGGCGAGATCCTGCTCGCCATGGTGCTGCTGCGGGCCCATGCCAAATCCAGCCGGGAGCGCGAACTGCTACTGCTCAGCGGCCAGGCGCTGCGCATCCTGCGTACTGACGCGGCCGGCCGGAATACCGTGCGCAGCCTGCCGCCGGGCTGGCTCAACGTCATCCTGCAGGAACGCCCCGGCCGGGTGCCGGGCCTGTACCTGGCCTCCCGCGGCCAGCAGGTGGAGGTCGCCGCCGCCCTGGGCGAGCCGGAGAAGCGGGACTTGGCCGAGGCGCTGACTGCCGCTGTCCATCGGTTAAAGAACCCAGTGTTCGACAACCCGCAGCTACGCACGGAGCCTGGCCTGTAGCCTGTCCTACTCGCCCCGCGCCGGCTGGGACGGCACCGCGTGATGCCCGTTGATGTTCAGCGGCATTATCCGATACCACGCCGGATCCTTGGGCGGTGACGGGTCCTGCCAGGAGCCGGCGGCATCGGTAGCGCAGCCCTCGCACAACGTCGTCCATGCGCCGGGTGCGGACGGGTCGGGCGAGCGTTCCACCGTGTAGCTGGCCGCCCCTGCGGCACCGCGCCAAGTCAGCTTGCCGTGGCGCACCTGCAGGATTTCCGGCCGCGGCGGCAGCATGTAGGACGGCGGCGTGATCACCTCGGCCATCGCGAAGTCGAACCGGCGCAGCGCACGGCTGCGCTCCTCCATGGTCGCCAGGTCTATCCCCGCGGTGGCCAGCCCCGGAAAGTACAGCGCCCCTACTCCTGGTCCCGCCGGCGGCGACGGCGGCAGGTAACCGCCCTGGTCGGCATGTCCTTCCAGGTTGCCGGCAAGACCGCCAGCGATCCGCCGGTCGCGCGTAATGTCGGCCAGCCAGCCATCCAGGTCCGCCGTGGTGTGCCATAGCGCCGGCGACCAGCCGAACACGTCCAGCACGTAGGCCCGTCCGGAGCTGCCCACGGCATCCACCAGCCTGCTCAGCCCTGTGCGGATGGCTGAGGCATCCCCGGCCAGCACGGGGTGATCGCCGATCACGTCCACGCTCGGCGGCGCGTATAGCGCCTGGGCAACGGGGGAGGCGGCCCCCGGGTCGATCCGCCCGGCAAAGGCGCCGCTCTCGAACAGGTGCCTGTGGTCCGCCGCCTTCACCGCCTGGCCCAGCCGCTCAACCCAGGCCGAGACGGCAGCCGGATCGCCGGCCGCCGCGCAGCCGTCGCAATCCTCCCAGGCCAGGATCGTCGGGTCGTCACGGTAGACGGTGCCGCTGATCGAGTTCGCGTGGGACAGGATGGCCGCTACCCGCGCCAGGAAGGCCGCCTGCATCCTGGTGTCGGTGAAGAAGGCCTGGCGGCTGGCGGACCGGGCCGTGGCCGCGCAGATCACGCCCGTGCCGCCGGGGCCGCCGCACTCCCGGCCGCCATCGGCCAGCGGCAGGATCACCTTGAGCCCAAGGTCGCGGGCGGTCTCGAGCACCTGGTCGACCTGCGCGAAGGCCGCCTCGCTCAGCGTTCCGGGCGCGGTCTCCAGGCACAGCGCGCAACCGTCACTAGCGACCAGGCTGGGCAACCGGACTATGGTGGCGCCCAACGCCACCGCCGTCGCCAGCGCGTCACGCACCTCGTAGGCGGTCGGCCGCCTGGCGGGGCCGTCGCCATCCTGGCGCATCCCCAACCAGGTGATGTTCACCCCGCCGAAGCGCAGCCCGCGGCCTTGGAGGCTGAGCTGGCCGTCGGTACGTCGGACAAAGGCGCCAGGGTCCGGTTCGGCCGCCAGCGTGGGGTAGGTTTGCGCCTGCGCCCTGCCGGCTGTTTCCGTCCCGCCGGCCAGCATCGCCAGGCAGGCCGCCCAACGGAGCAGGCGCGTCACGGCCGGCCGATGCTGTGGTAGCGGAAGCCGGCCGCCTGCATGCTAGCCTTCTCGTACATGTTGCGCAGGTCCACCACCAGGTCGCCGGCCATCGCCTCGCGCAGCCGCTCGGGATCGATGGCGCGGAACTCGTTCCACTCGGTGGCCACCACCAGCACGTCGGCTCCCTGGGCCGCGTCCAGCGCGCTCTTGCAGTACACCACCGAGCCGGGCAGCAGCGGCTTGGCCTGCTCCATGCCGGCCGGATCGAAGGTACGGATCATGGCACCATCCTCGGCCAGGCGGCCGACGATGGGGATGCTGGGCGCGTCACGCATGTCGTCGGTCTCCGGCTTGAAGGTCAGGCCGAACACCGCCACCGTCTTGCCGCGCACCGAGCCGCCGGCCGCCGCGATCACCCGCGCCGCCATCCCCGCCTTGCGCGCTTCGTTCACCGCCACCACTGCCTCGATCAACCGCGACGGCGTGCCGTGGTCCTGCGCGATGCGCATCATCGCCAGCGTGTCCTTGGGGAAGCAGCTGCCGCCGAAGCCAGGGCCGGGATGGAGGAACTTGCGGCCGATGCGGCCGTCCAACCCGATGCCGCGCGCCACGTCGTGCACGTCCGCACCCGCCCGTTCGCAGATGTCGGCCATCTCGTTGATGAACGTCACCTTCATCGCCAGGAACGAGTTGGCCGCGTATTTCACCAGTTCGGCGGTCTCCAGGTTGGTGAACAGGATCGGTGCCTCAATCAGATAGAGCGGCCGATAGAGCTGCCGCAGCACCTCGCGCGCACGCTCCGTCTCCACGCCGATCACCACGCGGTCCGGCCGCATGAAGTCCGGGATCGCGCTGCCCTCGCGCAGGAACTCGGGGTTGGAGGCGACGTCCACCTCCAGCTCCGGCCGTACGCTGGCCAGGATCTCCTTGATCCGCCGCCCAGTGCCCACCGGCACGGTCGATTTCGTCACAATCACGGTGTAGCCGGTCAGCACGCGCGCCACCTGCTCGACGGCGGCGAACACGTAGGACAGGTCGGCATGCCCGTCGCCACGCCGGGTGGGCGTGCCCACCGCGATGAACACGGCGTCCACCCCGGCCACGGCGTGCGTGATGTCGTCGCCGAAGGTCAGGCGGCCGGCGCGTACGTTGTCGGCTACCAGCGGTTGCAGGCCGGGCTCGTAAATGGGGATGCCGCCCTGCTGCAGGCTGGACAGCTTGGCGGCGTCCACCTCGACCACCGCCACCTCGTTGCCGAGTTCGGCGAAACAGGCGCCCGACACGAGGCCCACGTAGCCGCCACCGATCATCGCAATGCGCAAAACAAGCCTCCGGGACCGTCACGCCGGGCTATACAGGCATAATCGGAGGCGGAACAGCCGCCGGGAACGGATTCGTGAGGTGTGTGTCGCTGGACCAGCACACGTGAGGAAACAGTTCTTTTTCGAGAAAAAGAACCAAAAAGCTTTTACTCCCTGTCGGGTGTGCCCGGACAGCGGCGCGCCTTCCCTGGCTTACTCCCGAAGCAGGTCGTTGACCGCCGTCTTCTCCCGCGTCTGCGCGTCCACCCGCTTGACGATGACGGCACAGGCCAGCCCCGGTCCCGGCGAGCCGTCCGGCAGCGCGCGCCCGGGCAGCGTGCCAGGCACCACAACGGAGAACGCCGGCACTCGGCCGGTGAAGACCTCGCCGGTCGCGCGGTCGATGATGCGGGTAGAGGCGCCCAGGAACACGCCCATCGAGATCACCGCGCCGCGTTCCACGACCACGCCCTCGGCCACTTCGGAGCGCGCGCCGATGAAGCAGCCGTCCTCGATGATCACCGGGCTGGCCTGCAGCGGCTCCAGCACACCGCCCAGACCCACCCCGCCGCTAATGTGGCAGTTGGCCCCAACCTGCGCGCAACTCCCCACGGTCGACCAGGTGTCGATCATGGTGCCGGCCCCCACCCGCGCGCCAACGTTGACGAAGCACGGCATGAGGACGGCGCCCGGAGCGACGTAGGCGCTACGGCGCACGATGGCCCCGGGCACTGCGCGAAAGCCAGCCTGGGCGAAATGCGCGGCCTCCCAGTTCGCGGTCTTGAGTGGCACCTTGTCGTACGCCCCGTCGCCCATGACCACGTTCGGGTTCAGGCGGAACGACAGCAGCACCGCCTGCTTCAGCCAGGCATGAATGTGCCACCCGTCCGGCCCAGGCTCAGCCACACGCAAGCGGCCCGAACCCAGCGCGTCCAGCGCATCCTCCACCGGCCGCCGCGTTTCCGCCCCGCTGGCCGGCGAGAGAGTCTCGCGTCGGCCCCAAAGATCTTCGATCTGCTCGCGGAGGGTCTGATCTGACATCGGTGCGCTCCGCCTTGCTGACGCTGGATGCCCAAGGTGACCGCCGGAGGCAAGCCGTCGCAACGCGAGCCGCACGTGAAGCTTGCGGCAGATGGACTTCACCCGGCTGCGCGCGATCCTGGCGGCAAGCGACGGCAACCTCGGCGCCCACCTGGCCACGCTGGAGGCGCCGGCTACGTGGCCGTCGAAAAGGCGTTTCTGGCACGCAAGCCGCGCACGCGCGTGGCGATGACGCCACGCGGCCGGGCCGCGTTCGCCGGCCACGTCGCCTACCTGCGTGGCCTGCTGGACGGAGCTATCCTGGACGCCGCGGACTAGATGGCCGCGCCGGGCCGGTTCCAGGCCTTCAGAACCCCGGCCTCCCGCAGTGCCCGCACCCGCCCAAGCAGCGCACGCCGCGCCAGCCCGGCATCACGCGAGAGCGCCAGCAGCGCGCCGACCTGCCCCGGATGGACCAGCAGCGAGGCGCCCACGCGCAGCAGGCCGATCCCGCCGGCCGTGTTGAGCGCACCGACGGCGGCAGGCGGCAACGGACGGGTGGCCGGGTCGCACACTGCGCGCAGGGCGGCGAACGCCACCTGCGCCTGGCGCGCCGCGTCGGCCACGGCGCCGCTTTCCAGGTCCACGGCCTCGGCCCCCGTGCCTGCCCAGCGTTCAGCCTTGCCGGCCACCGAGGCAATCACCGCCTCGCCCGCCAGCAGGGCCCGAGTCGTGAAGCCGCCGAGCGCCTCGGACAGCGCCTGATCTGCCGCAAGGTGCCGGCCGTGGAACAGCACGGCCTCGGGCACGACGAGCGCGCCCGCCTGCAGCGCAGGCGACAGGCCGCCGGCCAGGCCGAAGCTGACCAGCGCGCTGGCCCCGCTCTCGATCGCCCTGCGCGCCGCCAGTGCGGCACCGCGTGCCGTGCCACCGCCTACGAACACGCGCGCACCGAGCGGCCGCAGCAGCCGCGCCTCGGCCTTCAGGCCAACGACGAACGCTAGCACAGCGGCTGCACCGGGGTGCCTGAAGGAAGCAAGCAGTCCTTTTTTGAAAAAAAGGACCAAAAAACTTTTACTCTGTTCGCTGGCATCAGGTGCCGCGGTTCAAGGATAGTCGAGGCGGCGGAAACAACTTCAGGGGTAAAGGTTTTTTGCTTCTTTTTTGCAAAAAAGAAGGCCTTCCTTGCTTCGAGACTCTCAGCGTCAAGAGGGTTGGTACTAGATGCCCCAGTCAACACGCCGCTGGTTGCCGCGCCGCAGGTTGCGGTAGCGCGAGAGGGCCAGCAGGGGGAAGAACAGCCGGTAGCCGTGGTATTTCAGGTAGAACACGCGCGGGAAGCCTACGGCGGTGTAGGGCGCCTCGTCCCACTCGCCGTCCGGCTTCTGGGTGGCGGCCAGCCAGGCGACGCCGCGCTCGACGGCCGGGTGGTCGGCCTGGCCCGCGCCCATCAAGGCGAGGACCGCCCAGGCGGTCTGCGAGGGCGTGCTCTCGCTGTAACGCCCGCGCGGCGCGTGGGCGTAGCTCTCCTCGTCCTCACCCCAACCGCCGTCCTCGCGCTGCACGCCGGTCAGCCAGTCGCAGGCACGGCGCATCGCCGGGTCCTCCGGCGGGATGCCGGCCGCGTTCAGCGCGTTGATTACCGACCAGGTGCCGTAGATGTAATTCGTGCCCCAGCGGCCGAACCAGCTGCCGTCGGCCTCCTGCTCGCGCCGTAGGTAGGCGACAGCGCGCGCCATCACCGGATGGGCAGCATCCATGCCGATTTGTGCGAGGAACCCCACGCAGCGGCCGGTCACGTCGGCCGTCGGCGGGTCCAGCAGGGCGCCGTGGTCGGCGAACGGGATATGATTGAGGTAGGAGTGGGTGTTCTCCGGCTCGAAGGCACCCCAGCCGCCGTCGCTGCTCTGCATGCCCACGATCCAGTCCCGCGCGCGGGCGATCGACTCGTCATGTGCCGGGTCGCCGTTGCGGGCCAGCAACATGCCCACCAGCGCGGTGTCGTCCACGTCGGGGTAGTGATTGTTGGCATACTGGAAAGCCCAGCCACCCGGCGCCACGTCCGGCCGGCGCACCGCCCAGTCGCCCTTCACGTCCAAGATCTGGCGCGCCACCAGCCAGTCGCTGGCCGCCTCCACCGGCGCGCGGGGCCTGTCGCCCGGCAGATCGCAACCGTATGCTGCCTCGGCCATCGCCACGCCGGCCAGTCCGGTGTCCCAGATCGGCGAGACGCAAGGTTGGACGTACGCGCGCTCGCCGTCGTCGACGATCAGGTTACGGACCGAGAGCCAGGCCAGCGCCGCGTCGGGGTGGCTGGGTTCGTAGCCTAAGGCCGCAAACATCATCACGCTGTTGGCCATCGCCGGGTAGATCGCCCCCAGCCCGTCCTCGCCGTTCAGCCGTTCGGTGACGAAGGCCACAGCCTGCGCCACCGCGCGGGCACGGGCCTGGCGCGGAAAATGCGCCTCGCCCCGCTTGAGGCATATGTCCAGCGTCTTAAACGCGTGGCCCCAGAAGCTGCGGTAAGGCCCGCGGATGTAGTCGCGGATCTGCGCCGGCGGCCGGGTGAACAGCTCGGGGATGTGCACGCCGTGCGGGTTGGCCGCACGCGGGCGCAGCGTCATCAGCACCAGCAACGGCACGATCACGGTGCGCGACCAGTAGGAGATCTTGGAAAGGTGGAAGAAGAACCACTCCGGCAGCAGCATGATCTCCACAGGCATGGTGGGAATCGAGCGCCATGGCACTTCGCCGAACAGAGCGAGCTGGATGCGGGTGAACACGTTGCACCGCTCCGCCCCGCCGGCGGCCAGGATAGCGGCACGCGCACGGGCCATGTGCGGCGCATCCGTGCCGTTGCCCAGGCATTTCAGCGCAAAATAGGCCTTAACGCTGGCCGAAAGATCGAACTTGCCGCCGTGGAACAGCGGCCAGCCGCCGTGCTCGCCCTGGATCTCCAGCAGGTAGACCCCGATGCGTGCCTGCAACGCCGGGTCGATCCGGTCCAGGTAGTGCTCCAGAAGGATATACTCGGCCGGGATGGTGGCGTCCGCCTCCAGCTCGAACCGCCAGTGCCCGTCCACGTTCTGCCGACGCCCGAGGGCCTGCGCCGCGAGCTCGATGCTGGCTTGCAGGGCGGACGGACTCGGCGTCTCGGCAGTCGGGGTCAGGGTCTGGCTTTGCATCTCGTTCTGGATTTGTTACGCGGTCGGCTGGCTGGCGGTGACGTGCTGCGCTGCGGCGAAACCCGATCTGATCGCACCTTCAATAGTTGCGGGCAACCCGGTATCCGTCCAATCGCCCGCCAACACCAGATTCGGCAAGGCCGTTGTTGTAGGTGGGCGACGCTTGTGTTGCGCCGGAGTTGCAGTGAAAGTCGCCCGCTTCTCCCGGATCAGCCGGTAGAGTGGCATCTCCGCCACCATGCCGAGCGCGGTGCACACCTCCTTCCAAACCGTTGCGGCCACCGTCTCGCCCGGCTCGTCGAGCAGCCGGTTGGCCGCCGAAACTGTCACCGAAACAACGTCCTGCTTGACGAACACCCATTCGGCCAGGCCGCCGACCAGGGCCATGAAGCCGGCTTCGCCGGGCGGCGCGCTGGCCCGGAAATGCAGGTTCAGGATGGCCTCGTGCGCGTCCGGCACGCACAGCCCGGGCAGCAGGCTTGCCGCAACAGCGGCCGGCGCCGCCATCACCACAATGTCGTCCCGGGCAACCTCGACCGGCCCGGCCGGCCCGGTCAGGCCGGCCACCCGGCCCGCCTCCAGCTTCAGCGCGGCGACGCGGTGGCCGGTACGCACCGTGCCGCCCTGTGCTACCAGGTAGGAAGCGGCCGGGTCGATGAAGCTTTCCGACAGGCCATCCTTCGGCCAGCACGGCACGCATTGCGCCCCGCCCCGGGCCAGCGATTCCGCCACGATCGCCCAGAACAGCCGGGCACTGCCCGCATCGGCCGGGGTGTTCAGCGCGGAGACAGCCAGCGGCTCAATCAAGCGCTCGTAGAGCGCGTTGTGCGGCAGCAGGCCGCCGACCGTGTCCCCGGCACCAGCCAGGCGCAGCCGCAGCAGCCCGGCGTAGTCGGCCAACCGGGCGCCCGGAACGCCGCGGCCACGCGCCAGCACCCACCAGGGCAGCCGGCCGGCATTGGGCCGCAACGTCCAGCGCTCGCCGGTGCGCAAGTCCATGAACGGGAACACCGGGGCGGCAGGCCCGGCCAGCGTGGCCCGTGTACCCACCTGGTCCAGGTAGCGCATGGCTGCTCGGTTGCCGGACAGCAACAGGTGGTTGCCGTTGTCGATCCGACAGCCGAGTTCACGGTCGAAATAGGAGCGGCAGCGCCCGCCGCATTGCGGGCCGGCCTCGTAGACCACGACACGGCGCCCGGTGCCGGTCAGCCCTAGTCCAGCGGCCAGCCCGGCCAGGCCGCCGCCTATGATGTGTGTGGTGCTCAAATGATCTCTCTCCAGGCAAGGCGTTCTTTTTCGAGAAAAGAACCAAAAAGCTTTTGCTCCCTGTCGGGTGCTGGCGGAGATAGGCGCGCCCAACGAATAAAGCTTTTTGGTTCTTTTTCTCGAAAAGAAGGCCTTCCTTGCCTTCAACCGAACCCGTAACGCGCCATGATCAGCAGCTTCTCCCATTTGGGAACGGACACCGCCTGCTCCGGCCGGCTCCAGCCACGCCGCTCCAGCCGCGCCAGCACCGCCGTGTAGGTCGCCGCCATCAGCCGGGCTGGCTTCATGGCCGCCCGGTTGCAGCGCGCCATCGCGGCCCACGCGTCGCTGAAATGCTGATGAGCCTGGCGGGCGGCGCGGGCGCACACCGCTGGTAATTGCGGGCTGGCCAGGGCGGCGGCCGGCTCGGGCGGCACGCCCACCATCGCCAGCCACTCGCGCGGCAGGTAAAGCCGGCCGCGCCAGGCGTCCTCGCCCAGGTCGCGCAGGATGTTGGTCAGTTGCAGAGCGCGGCCCAGATGGTGCGCCACCTCGTCGGCCGCCGGCGAATCGTCGCCGAAGCAACGTACAGAGAGCCGCCCCACCGCCGAGGCCACCCGGTCGCAATACAGGTCCAGCGTGTCGAAGGCCGGCGCCACGATCACCGTCTCGGCGTCCATCTGCATGCCGTCGATCACCGCGAGGAAGTCCGCTCGGCGCAGCCCGAAGCGTTGTGCCGCCAGCAGCAGCAGCCGGGTCACCGCGCCGTCGTCGCCGTCCGCCTCCAGCGGCCCCGGCGTCTGGCCGGCCGTCACCGCCTCGATGCGCGCGCGCCAGGCATCCAGCTGGGCGCGCTTCTGCGCCATCGGCGCCGGCTCGTCGGCGATGTCGTCCACCAGCCGGCAGAAAGCGTAGACAGCGTACATCGCCGTGCGCCGGTCCGGCTTGAGCACCGCCATGCCGCGGTAGAACGAGGTGCCGGACGCGCGCACCACGCGGGTCACCGCGTCCAGGTCGGCCTGGGTGGCGCCGAGCGGCGTCGCCCTCACGCCGCCGCCCGCAGGTAGCTGGCCGCCCCGGCCAGGCTGGCCGCCACGTCCGTGCGGCGCAGCTTCACACGCGTTGCCAGCGGGTCGCCGGCTCGCAGCCGGCGGGCCAACCGCTGGGACAGGCCCACGATCACGCCCGTCTCCAGCCGCAGCCGCAGGTCGCGCACCCGGCGCGGCAGCCTGGCCCCTTCGGCGTTCAGCTTGTCGCACTCGTCGAGCAGCTGGCCGATCACCCGGCGCAGCTCGGACGTCTCGGCCGGGCGGCGCACATCGTCCACGTCGGCGCCGGCCTGGCCCAGCCAGTCCTGCGGCAGGTAGCAGCGGTCCAGCCCGGCCAGGTCGCGCGCCATGTCCTGCAGGTGGTTGAGCACCTGCAGCGCGGCGCTCAGCGCGTCCGAGGGGCCCACGCAATCGGCCGCCTCGCCGTGCAGCGCCAGCACGTGGCGGCCCACAGGCATGGCGGAATCCCGGCAATAGTCCAGCAGCTCGGCCCAGCTCGCGTAGCGGGTCTTGGTCGCGTCCTGCCGGAACGCGGCGAGCAGGCCGCGCGCGTGGGCGTCGGTGACACCGGTCACCGCCAGGCTGCGGCGCAGTCCGGCGGCTGATGGCGACCCGGCCTGCGCCTGCCCGGTCAGCACTGCCTCCATCACGCCCAGCCGGGCCAGCTTGTCGTCGGCCGCCAAAGTTGGGCTGTCGGCGATGTCGTCGGCGTTGCGGGCGAAGGCGTAGAAGGCGTGCACGTGCGGGCGCAGCGCCGGCCGCACCAGCAGCGATCCCACTGGAAAGTTCTCCTGGCCACGGTCCTTGCCTGACCAGGCCTCCACATCCGCGACCTGGCTGTCAGCCCCGCTCATCCGTGGTACGCCCGCTGCTTCCAGATCACGCCCCGCCCCCGGTAATGGTCGGCCGCCGAACCCAGCGTGGCGGCGACGTAGAACATCGCGGCCAGTGGCAGGCAGGCCGCCCAGGCGAACGCCAGGCCGAAGCGGCGCAGCGTCGGCAGGTAGGCGGCCGTCATCGCCGCCCAGCCGAGCAGCCCGGCCAGCCGGACCGCGCCGTGCCCGAACAGCGCGGCCAGCGGCGGCGTCAGCCAGACCAGCGCCATGCCCGCCACCGTGGCAGCCAGCAGCCACGGCGAGTAGCCGAGCTGCACGAACGCGCAGCGCGCCACCATGCGCCAGACGTCCACCGGCCGCCGGTAAGGGCGGATGCTGGCAGCCAGGCGCGAGTGGCCCAACCAGATACGGCCGCCCTTCTTTACCCGGCGCGCCAGCGTCACGTCGTCGATCAGCGCGCCGCGCATCGCCTCGATGCCGCCGACCCGGGCCAGCGCCTCGGCACGGATCAGCACCGTGCCGCCGGCGGCGGCGGCCATCGGGTTGCCGGGGTCGTTCACCCAGGCGAAGGGATAGAGGAGCTGGAAGAAGAACACGAAGGGCGGCACCAGCGCGTGCTCGGCCGCGCTCTCGCAATGCAGCGCCACCATCTCGGAAGCCATGTCCAGGCCGTGCGACTCCAGCTGGGCCACCAGGGTCGCCAGGTGCAGCGGCGCGTGCCTGATGTCGGCGTCCGTCAGCAGCAGCAGCCTGGCATGGCCCGCGGCCTGGATGCCCTGGTGCAGCGCCCACAATTTGCCGCTCCAGCCCGGCGGGTGCGCCGCCCCGCGGATCACCGTCAGCCGCGCATCCCCGATGCCGTCTGCCAGCGCGCCGGTGCCGTCGCTGCTCAGATCGTCCACCAGGATCACGCGCAACGCACCGTTGTAGTCCTGGGCCAGCAGGCTTGTCAGGCAGGTGAGGATGCTCTCGGCCTCGTTGCGCGCCGGCACCACCACCGTCACGGCGGGCATCGGGCGGGTGGCGGGCAGGGGAAGCAGGGTGGGGCCTTGCTGCCAGAAGGCGCCATGACCGAACAGCAGGTACACCCAGATGGCCAAGGCAAGGTAAGTCAAGAAAGCACTTCTTTTCTGAAGAAAAGAAGCAAAAGACTTTGACTCCGCTGTCGTGCGCTAGCCCTGGACCACCCGACAGGGAGCAAAAGTTTTTTGGTTCTTTTTTTCAAAAAAGAACGCCTTCCTTGAACCACGCTACCGCATCACGCACCGCCGCCTCCGCCGGCCGAGGCGCATACCCCAGCTCGGCCCGCGCCTTGGCACTCGAGAAAAACATCTTCTTGCGCGCCATCGCCAGCGTCTCGCGCGTCACAACCGGCTCCACGCCGAACCGCGCTAGCGCCTCGCAGGCCAGCGCCAGCGGATACAGCGGCGCCAGAGGCAGCTTCACCCGCGGCGGCTTGCGGCCGGCGGCCTGGCTGACCAGCGCGAACAAATCGCCCAGCGCGAAGTCCTCGCCGCCCAGGATGTAGCGTTCGCCGACTACGCCGCGCTCCAGCGCCAGCGCGTGGCCCTCGGCCACGTCGTCCACGTGCACGATGTTCAGGCCGGTCTCCACGTAGGCGGGCATGCGGCCCAGCGCTGCGTCGCGGATCATCTTGCCGGTGGGCGTGGGCTTAATGTCGCGCGGGCCCACCGGCGTGGAGGGGTTCACGATCACCACCGGCATCGCGTGCTCGCGCACCAGGGCGAGCACGGCCTGCTCGGCGTGGTATTTGGATTGCTTGTAGTGGCCGACGATCTTGTCCGGGTGCACCGGCGTGGTCTCGTCGGCCACCGTGCCGTCGCCCACCAGGCCGAGGGCGGCCACGCTGCTGCAATACACCATGCGCTCCACGCCGCGGGACTGCGCGGCCAGCAGCAAGGCGCGGGTGCCGTCCACGTTGGCCTGCATCATCCGGGCGGGGTCGGGCACCCACAGCCGGTAATCCGCCGCCACGTGCACCAGATAGCGGCAGCCCTCGGCGGCGGCGGCCAGCGAGGCGGGGTCGGTCAGGTCGCCCTCGGCCAGCTCGGCCGGCAGGCCGGCTATGTTGCGCCGGTCCCCGCCCGGCCGCACCAGCAGGCGCAGCGCGTGGCCACGCGCTAGCAACACGCGGGCGACGGCGGAGCCCACGAAGCCGGTGGCGCCGGTGACGAGGGTGAGGGGGGACGACGACATGGGACGCTTCCTAGCCGATGGATCACCCAAAGCCCAAGCCACCCTGAAGATGCATCGGCTGCGCCTGTGCATACGTTTGGCTGCCGTGCCGAACCGCTAGCGAGCGCTGTGTGAACCGGCCGTGACTTAGCTGCTTGATATCGAAAGCTTCGAGTTCCTAATCTACCCCGCCATGACCCGAACGCGCGACCTGCTGACCAACATCGTCATCCTCGCCCGGCTGATCCGGACCGAGGCGGACCGCCGCGCCCGCGCCCACGGAATGACGCGCGCGCAGTGGACGCTGCTGATCCGCCTGGAAGCGCAACCCGGCCTGTTGCAGAAGGAACTTGCCGAGATCCTGGAAGTGGAGCCCATCACGGTGGCGCGCCTGGTGGACCGGCTCGAGGCCCGCGGCATGGTTGAGCGCCGAGCCGACCCTGGCGACCGCCGCTGCTGGCGCCTGCACCTGACCGAGGCCGCCCGTCCGCTGCTGGGCGAAATCGACACGAACCTGACCGACCTGGCGAACAGCCTGTGCACGGGGCTGGACGGCGGTAGCCTGGCGGCGACCAGCGCCTGCCTCATGCAGATGCGCGAGCGGGCCCAGGACCAGCGCAACGCCGCCGGCGACCCTCTCCCCTGCGATACGCCGGCGTGCGAGCCGGCGGCGCTGGAGCCTGTCGGCTGAACCGCCGCACTCACGCCACGCAGCAGGACGCATGAGCGACATCATCCGCCTACCCGCCAGCCGCGACGACACGATCTGGGCCGTGGTTGCCTCGCTGGGCAAGACCGACCGCATCGCCGACATCTACCCGAACCGCACCGCCGCCTTGGCCGACCGCGTGTGGCGCGAGCAGCAGGTGGCCGCCTATGCCGGCCTGCTGCGCGGGGTGCGCCAGCCGGTGCCGCGCTACAGCGTGGCGCCGATCCGGCGCGCGGACCTGCCCCGCGCTTGGCGACCTCTGCCAGCGCTGGGGTTTTTGCGCGGGCAGTTCGTTTGAGGGTGCGGTAGGGAACGCCGGTAAGGAGACCGTAAGCAAGCATGGGGCTCTGCCCCAAACCCCGCTGGGACCTCGAGGCTCCACACCGCCATCTCTTAGGCAGACGGGTTTTAGGGTCATACCGTGAGTGGAGCGGTGCCAGGCAAAGTCATCATCGGTAGAACCTGCTTAAAACCTAGACAGTTGGGGGTCTGGGGCCTCGAGGCCCCAGCGGGGTTTGGGGCAGAGCCCCATTCTTGCTTGCGGGTCACTACCTCCGACCACTCTGAC
Source organism: uncultured Acetobacteraceae bacterium (assembly GCA_964242595.1). Classification (GTDB taxonomy): domain Bacteria; phylum Pseudomonadota; class Alphaproteobacteria; order Acetobacterales; family Acetobacteraceae; genus BOG-908. Next base: position 14,987 of record CAXTBC010000025.1, read on the forward strand.
TAGAAGACACACCCCGGGGTGCGCCGGTGGAAAGTAACGCGGGCTCGCCCCGTCGTCGCCACGGGCGCCAGTCAGGCGATGGACAATCCGGCAGGACCCTCGACAAAGGTCCCGACCACCGCGGCGCAGTCGAAGCCGCGCACTGCCGCCCGATCCAGGACGGCAGGCACCGCATCGGGATGGACGGCGATCAGCAGGCCGCCGCTGGTCTGCGGGTCGCACAGGAGGTCGCTGGCCCACGGCGGCAGGTCGCGGCCGAGCGTGACTTCGTCGCCGCAACTCGCCCAGTTGCGCCCCGAGGCGCCGGTCTTAGTTCCATCGGCAGCGAGATAAGCCACGCCAGGCAGGATGGGCAACGCCGCAAAGCGGATCTGGCAGCCCAGCCTGGCCGGGCGCGTCATCTCCAGCGCGTGGCCGACGAGGCCGAACCCGGTCACGTCGGTAAGTGCGTGGACGCCAGCGATGTCCGGCATGTCGGCACCGAGGGTGTTGAGCCGCGTCGTCGAGGCGACCATCTCCCGGTAGAGCGCATCGGGAAGTTCGCCACGCTTGAGAGCCGCACCATAGATGCCGACGCCGAGCCCCTTGGTCAGGATGAGTGCGTCGCCTGCCTGCGCCCCGACGTTGCGCAGCACACGATCGGGACGCACCAGGCCGATCGCGACAAGGCCGTAGATCGGCTCCGGGCTGTCGATCGAGTGGCCCCCCGCGACCGGGATGCCTGCGGCAGCACACACCCCGGCACCCCCCGCCAGGATCGCCTGGACCGTCTCGACCGGGATCCTGTCGACCGGCATGCCGACGATGGCGAGGGCGAAGAGCGGCGTGCCGCCCATGGCGTACACGTCGGACAGGGCGTTGGTGGCAGCGATGCGGCCGAAATCGCCCGGGTCGTCGACGATCGGGGTGAAGAAGTCGGTCGTCGCGATGATCGCCTGCGTGTCGTTCAAGCGATAGACTGCCGCGTCGTCGCCCGTCTCAAGGCCCACCATCATGTTTGCGTAAGGTTGCGCCGCGGGCATGGTGGCCAGGATTTGCCGCAGCACCGAGGGCGAGAGCTTGCAGCCGCAGCCGCCGCCATGGGCCAGCGATGTCAGACGGAACGGTGCGTTCATGGGGGGCTCCCAGGCCAAGTCTCTGGCACGACTTCGCGCCCGAAGGGCGCACTTCCGGTAGATGTGCCCGTTGCCGCCGATTGCTCAACGGGCAAGCGCCTCGGCACGGTGAAAGCGGAAGCTGCTGTGTCTTTTCCCGAGGAAGAGGCCTTGCTTGCCTTCCGCGCCGCCAGGCCCGATATTCCCGACGGGAGGCCAGCGCGGACGGGCGCCCTGCCAACCCGGTCAGGTCCGGAAGGAAGCAGCCGCAGTGGGTCAACGCACGGGTCGTTTGTTGGCCTCCCACCCAAACTAGCCGCGTTGGCGGCCAAGGGGCCCGCCAGCACCCATGTCCGACGATCTCGACCAGGATCTGCTCCCGGCGCCCCCGCCGGAGGGCCCTGGCCTGTTCGGCGAGCCAGTCCCTGCGCCCAGGCAGGCGGCAGCCGCGCCGCCCCCCGCCGCGCCCGCTACCCCCTACCGCGTGCTGGCCCGCAAGTATCGCCCCACCACCTTCGACGACCTGATCGGCCAGGACGCGATGGTGCGCATCCTGCGGAACGCCTTCGCACTGAACCGCATCGCGCACGCCTTCATGCTGACCGGCGTGCGCGGCGTGGGCAAGACCACCACGGCCCGCATCATCGCCCGCGCGCTGAACTGCGTGGGCCCGGACGGCACCGGCGGCCCCACGCCGGACCCGTGCGGCGTGTGCGACAACTGCCGCGCCATCCTGGCCGACCGCCACCCCGACGTGGTGGAGATGGACGCCGCCTCGCGCACCGGCGTGGACGACGTGCGCGAGATCATCGATGCCACGCGCTTTCGCCCGCTGCAGGCACGCACCAAGGTGTTCATCGTCGACGAAGTGCACATGCTGTCGCGTAACGCCTTCAACGCGCTGCTGAAGACGCTGGAGGAGCCGCCGCCGCACGTGAAGTTCGTCTTCGCCACGACAGAGATACGCAAGGTGCCGGTCACCGTGCTGTCGCGCTGCCAGCGGTTCGACCTGCGGCGCATCCCGGTGGCCATGCTCACGGCGCATTACGGCCGCGTGGCCGCCGCCGAGGACGTGGCGGTGGAGCCCGAGGCGCTGGCCGCCATCGCGCGCGCGGCCGACGGCTCGGTGCGCGACGGGCTGAGCCTGCTGGACCAGGCTATCGCACAGGGCGCGGGGGCGGATGGCACCGTGGATGCCGACGCGGTGGCCGGCATGCTGGGCGTGGCCGACCGCGGCGTGATCTTCGATCTGATGGAGGCGGTGATGGCTGGCCGCGCGGCCGACGCGCTGGCCATCACCGACCGCGCCTACGCGTTGGGCGCCGATTTGGGCGTGCTGCTGGGCGACCTGCTGGAGCTGACCCACACGCTGAGCCGCCTGCGCTCGGTGCCCGACCTGCGCCACTCCCAGGAGCTGCCGGAAGCCGAACGGGTGCGCGGTGGCGCGCTGGCCGACGCGCTGCCGATCCCGGTGCTGGGCCGTGCCTGGCAGATGCTGCTGAAGGGCTGCGCCGAGGTGGAGACCGCGCCGGACCGCCGATCGGCCGCCGAGATGGTGCTGATACGCCTGTGCCACGTGGCCGACCTGCCGCCGCCCGGCGAGCTGGTACGGCGGCTAACCGCCCAGCCGCTGGGCACCGCCGCGCCTTCCCTTCCGCCCGCATCGGGCGGCGGCGGCGGCGCGCGCGCGGTGGCCGGCGGCGCCGCCCTGGCGCAGGCCGCGCCGGCGGAAGTAGCCGCACCCCGTCTCGCCTCGTTCCGCGACGTGCTGGCGCTGGCGGCGGCCGAGCGCGAGGTGCTGCTGCACGGCCACCTGCTGCACTCCGTGCACCTGGTGCGCTGGGCGCCGCCGGTGATCGAGCTGCGGCCGCATGCCGATGCGCCGCGCGACCTGGCCACCAAATTGGGCGCGCTGCTGCTACGTGCCACGGGCTCGCGCTGGACGATCGCACTCTCCACCCAGGGCGGCGAGGCCACCCTGGCCGAGCAGGGCAGCGCGGCGGACCGGCAGCGCCGTGACGCCGCCGCCGAACACCCGCTGGTGCGCGCCATCATGGAAGCCTTTCCGGGCGCCAGGATAGAAGCCGTGCGCGCCGCCGACACCGACGCCTACGGCCTGCCGGCCCTCGTCGAGCTGGGCGAGGCTGACGCGCCGGGTTACACGGCCGACGACGAGCTGGTGGAACCGCCGGACCTGATGGACGTGCCGATCGAGATGGAGCCGCGTTTCCTGACGGAGACGCAGCGGTGATGGGGAGTTCGAGAGCATGAAGAACATCGCAGGCCTGATGAAGCAGGCTTCCCAGATGCAGGCCAAGATGGCGGAGATGCAGGCCAAGGTGGAGGCGATGGAGGTGACCGGCGAGGCCGGCGCCGGCATGGTGCAGGTGACGCTGGCCGGCAAGGGCGACATGCGCCGGGTGAAGATCGACCCCAAGCTGGTGGATCCGTCCGAGATCGAGATGCTGGAGGACCTGATCGTCTCGGCGCACACCGATGCAAGGCGCAAGCTGGACGCGTTGATGGCCGAGGAGATGAGCAAGGTGACGGGGGGCATGGAGCTGCCGGCCGGGCTGAAGCTGCCGTTTTAAGGAAGGCCTTCTTTTTTGAAAAAAAGAAGCAAAAAACTTTTGCGCCCTGTCGGGTCGTCGCCGGAGAGAACCGCGACAGCGGAGTCAAAAGTTTTTTGGTTCTTTTTTTCAAAAAAGAACTGCCTCCTTTTTCCTTAAATGGGCGGCCCCGAACTAGACACCCTCATCCAGATGGTGGCCCGTCTCCCAGGCCTGGGCCAGCGCAGCGCCCGCCGTCTGGTGCTACGCCTGCTGCAATCGCCCGAGACGCGGATGCTGCCGCTGGCCGCGGCGCTGGCCGCCGCCGCCCGCGCGGTGAAGGCCTGCAGCCAGTGCGGCAACCTGGACAGCACCGATCCGTGCAGCATCTGCGCGGATCCCGAGCGGGACCGCAGCATGGTGTGCGTGGTGGAGACCGTGGGCGACTTGTGGGCGCTGGAGCGCGCGCGCTTGCATGGCGGGCTATACCACGTGCTGGGCGGCACGCTGAGCGCGTTGTCCGGCACCGGGCCGGACGACCTGAACCTGGCGCCGCTGCTGGCCCGGCTGGCCGAGAGCAACGTGGGCGAGGTGATCCTGGCGTTGAGCGCCACGGTGGACGGCGCGGCGACGGCGCACTGGCTGGCGGACCGGCTGGCGGCCAGCCGGGTGCGCATCACCCGCGTGGCGCAGGGCGTGCCGATCGGCGGGGCGTTGGACGTGCTGGATGACGGAACGCTGGCAACCGCGTTGCGGGCTAGGCGCTGACAAGCAAGCAAGGCCTTCTTTCTTGAAAGAAAGAAGCAAAGAACTTTTGTCCGTTGGGCGCGGCTTTATCTGCCAGCACCCGTAAAACGAGTAAAAGTTTTTTGGTTCTTTTTTTCAAAAAAGAACTGCTTTCTTCCTTGGAAGGATCCGCATGATCAACCTGTCCGCCGGCGACCTGCGCCTAGTCCTCGACCCCGAGACAGGCGGCGCCATCGCCGGTTTCAACTATCGCGGCATCGAGCTGCTGCGCCCCGTTGCCGACCAGCGGCTGGGCGCCCAGCACGGCCGCGCGGTGGCGGGCTACCCGCTCATCCCGTTCGCCAACCGGGTGGGCGGCGGCCGGTTCAGCTTCGGCGGCCAGGCCTTCCAGTTGGCTCGCAATTTCGGCGAGGACCCCAACACCATCCACGGCAACGCCTGGATGCATCCCTGGATGGTGGCCGAAGCTGCTCCCCAGCAGGCCCGGCTGACGCTGGATTTCTCGCCTGAGGGCGGCCTGGCCGCGCAATGGCCGTTCGCCTACCGGGCGGAACAGGCGTTCACGCTGTCCGACGACGCGCTGCGCATCGAGCTGAGCGTGCGGAACAGTGACACCAGGCCGTTCCCGGCCGGCATAGGCCTGCACCCCTACGTGGCGCGCACGCCGGAAGCCACGCTGCGCTTTCAGGCCGACAGCGTGTGGACCACGGGCCCGGACGGCCTGCCGGCCGAACGCGAGGCGGTGCGTGGCCAAGCGGAGTTCGACGACGAGCGCTCGCTCGGCACGGCCGCCATCGATTCATGCTACGCGGGCTGGGGCGGGCTGGCGGTGGTGCGCCTGCCGGAGGACGGCGTCTCGGTGGTCCTGTCCAGCAGCCCGCCGATGGACCATTTGCAGCTCTACACGCCGCCGGGCCGCAACTATATCGGCCTGGAGCCAGTGAGCAACATGCCTGATGCAATCAACAGGATCGACGATGTGGCCGACCAGGGCCTGGTGGTTCTGCAGCCTGGGCAGATGTTGACGGCCTGGGTTGAGATGGGCGTGCGTTTGAGTGGTGATTGAGTAAGCAAGGCCTTCTTTTTCGAGAAAAAGAAGCAAAAAGCTTTTACCATCGCTGTCGCGGACGGCTGAAACAACTCGTTTCAACAACACGCACCAAACAGACAAAAGCTTTTTGCTTCTTTTTCTCGAAAAAGAAGGCTTGCCTTTTTACTTCGCTACAGCCCCACGCTCCACCAGCAACTCCGCCAGCGCCGAGTCCTCGCGCAAAGCCGCCGCGTCCAACGGCGTGTAGCCGCTCTGCTGTTCGGCGTTCGGGTCGGCGCCCGCGTCCAGCAGCATGCGGCAGATCGCCACGCTGCCTTGCGTGGCGGCGCTGTGCAGCGGCCGCAGCAGGGATCCGTTGGTGGCCAGCGCGTTGCAGTCCGCACCGGAGGCGAGCAGCAGCGACGCCGCCTCTTCGCGCCCGAAGAAGCACGCGAGGTGCAGGGCGGTGAAGCCGTCGTCCGACACCGCGCGTGCCGCCACCGGCAGCGCTTCGAGCGTCATCCGCAACGCGCCCGTGCTACCCATCGCCGCCGCCTCGAACACGGTAAGGTAGCGGCGGCGGGACCCGATGGTGGCGGCGATCTCCGATTGCCGGTGGTACAGCGCAAGCATCAGCGCGCTGGGCTCGTCGTCGAGCGAGCACAGGGCCGGCTCCGCGGCCAGCATGGCGGCGGCTTCTTCGGCGTGGCCGGCGGTTATCGCCTGCAGGAGTTCGGGATGCGGCATGGCTGCTCTCCTAGGGCTTGACCACCGGTAGCTCGACTGCGCTGTCGGCGAACACCTTCACCGTCGCCGCCTGGTAGTCGCCCGGCTTGGCGAAGAAGATGTTGTTCACGAAGGTCTGCGGGTTGCGGTCGTACAGCGGAAACCAGGTGGACTGCACCTGCACCATGATGCGGTGGCCGGGCAGGAACACGTGGTTGGCGTTCGGCAATGCGAACTCGTAGGCCTGTTTCTCGCCGGCCGGGATCGCCTCGGGCTTGTCATAGGCGTGGCGGTAGCGGCCGCGCAGGATGTCGGCCGAGACCATCAGCTGGTAGCCGCCCAGAAGCGGCGTCTGGGCCACCTCGTCCGGGTACACGTCGATCACCTTCACCACGAAGTCCGCGTCCGTCCCTGTGGTGCTGGTCACCAGTTTGGCGACCGGGGCGCCGGCGATCTTCACCGGCGCCGTCAGGCGGTCCGTGGTGAAGGTCAGCACGTCAGGCCGCGTGCTCGCCTCGCGCTGGTCGCTGGCCAGCCAGTTGCGCCAGACCTCGCTCTCGCCGTCGGCCAGCAAGTGGATCGGCCGCTGGATGAACGGCACCGGGTGTGCCGGGTCGGACACGTAGGTGGACGCGCCGTCGGCATCGCCGGCGTCGGGCGAGAGTTTGGCGCCCGGCAGCAGGTGCATCGCCACCTTGGTGATCGGACAGTCCGCCGCGCAGCCTTGCGGCCAGGTGTCCAGGCGCAGCCAGCGGTTCGTGCCGCTCTCGAACGCGTTCACGGCGGCCAGGTCCATCGGCGGCGCGTCGTCCTTCAGGTAGTGGTCCAGGAACGGCCGCAGGATGTGCTGGCGGAAATACAGTCCGGTGTCGGACCCGAAACCGATCTCGCCCAGCATGCTGTCCGCATCGATCTCCTGGCCATGGTGCCAGGGCCCCATCACCAGGAACAGCTTGCCGGCCGCATCGGGCTTTGCGTGCAGCGCCTTGTACACGGCCAGCGCGCCGTAGATGTCCTCCTGGTCCCACAGGCTGTGCACCAGCATCGTCGGCACCGTCATCGGCTCGGCGGCCAGCAGCTTGTCCACCGCCTGGTCGCGCCAGAAATCGTCGTAGGCCGGGTGCTGCGTCAGCTTGCGGTAAAAGCCGATCTGGTCCTCGCCGTGGCTGGCGGCCAGCGCGCCTGCCGAGCCGGCCTCCAGCGCCGCGTCGTAGTCGTCGTAGTGGTCGGTCCACCACTTCTCGCTGCTGTCGCGTGTGGCTTCCTGCTCGTAGGCGTAGTTCAGGCTGCCCACCATGCGGAACGCGCCGCGGTGGAACCAGTCGTCGCCGATCCAGCCGTCCACCATCGGGTTCATCGGCACGGCTACCTTCAGCGCCGGATGCGGATGGATCATGCTCATCAGCGTGGTAAATCCGTCATACGAGATGCCGATAGTGCCGACACGGCCGTTGGTCTCAGGCACATGGTGCACCAGCCACTCGATCGTGTCGTACGTGTCCGTCGTGTGGTCCACCTTGGTGTCGTTGAGCGGTCCGATCAGCGGCCGGTTCATCACGTAGTCGCCTTCGGACTTGTACTTGCCGCGCACGTCCTGCACCACGCGGATGTAGCCGGCGTCCACGATCAGGTCGTCGGCGTTGTCGTAGCCGTCCAGGCTGGCGATCAGGTGGCCACTGTGGTTGTAGCTGGTCAGCTCCGTCGCGTTGTAGGGCGTCCTCGTCAGCAGAATCGGCGCGTGGTGCGCGTTGCGAGGCACCAGGATGACGGTATGCAAATGCACGCCGTCCCGCATCGGGATCATCACGTCGCGGCGCTCGTAATCGAAACTCTTCGTGACCGGGACAAAAGCCTTCGGCGTCTCGCTGACGAGCGATTGCGCGTGTGCGGCGCCGCATGTGAGGGCGAGCAGAACCAGGGCGACTTTCATTTTACACTCCACAGGAAGAAAGCAGTTCTTTTTTGAAAAAAGAACCAAAAAACTTTTTCTCCCTGTCGGCGACTCACCGGAGAGGTTCGCGATAGCGGATTCAAAAGCTTTTTGCGTCTTTTTCTCGAAAAAGAAGGCCTTCCTTGCCTAAGCCTCCCGGTAGAACACCAGCAGCAACCCGATTGCAACGAAGCACCACGGCCACATCCATCCCGCCACTCGCGCCGCACGCCCCGCCGGCAGCCGCAGCTCCAGCCAGCGGGCCCAGCCCGCCGCAATCGAGGTCAGCGCCAGCGGCGTGTGCGTGAACTCGATCAGCAGCGCGTCCTTCACGTTGGCGATCGTGTGGTTGTGCGTCAGCAACAGCGCCCCGCCGCCGGCGCACACCAGTGGGAACACCTGGGCGGCGGCCCGGCCGCGCAGCCGGCCGGTGCGCACGCACCACTCGAACACTCCGAACAGCAATGGCATCAGGGCGAACAGGCGGTGCTGCACCACCTCGGCGTCGCGCAGCGACTCCAGCAGGCCGATCGAGCCCAGCGGCCACACCTCGGGGTCCGAGCGCAGGAACAGGAACGCCGACAGGCCCAGGAACACCAGCGGCCAGTGCCGCGCCCAGCGCACGCCCGCCTGGTTGAGCAGCGCCAGCAGGCCGATCGCCAGCACGAACAGCCCGGCCCAGTGGTGGTTGTACTCGGACCACGCGATGTCGTCCGCGTTGCGCGGCGGCAGTTCGCCCGAACCCTCGACAAAGGCCGCGCGGGGTTCCGCTGCCCGCGCCCGCGCCTCGCCATCGAGCTGGGCCTGCAGCGCCGGGATGCCCAGCCGCGCGTGGTCCGGCGAGACGAGCGTGGGCAGCCGGGGCGAGAGGTCGCGCGCCACGATCTCGTGCCAGGTGGCGCGGTCGGTGGTCAGGTCGATGGCCGGCGGCACCGAGGTCAGCGACGCGGCGGCGAAGAAGACGGTGAAGCCGATGCCGATCTCCACCTCGGCGAAGCGGCGCAGGCGCAGTACCGGCGTGGTGGGATCCCGCCGCATGCGCTCGGTCACCAGGAAGTTGGCCGCTCCCAGGCCCAGCAGCATGGCGAACATGCCGGCCTTGGCACCCACCATCAAGCCGTAGGCGGTGCCGTAAAGCCCGGCCAGGCTGCCGATGTAGAACACGCTCATGGTCAGCCCACTGGCCAGGATGCAGGCCACGCCGGCCATGGACATGCGCGAGAACCGCGCGCCCACCAGGCGCAGCGCCTGGCCGTCCTTCAGGCGGGACAGCGCCATCACGAAGCACGGGATGCCGCCGATCCAGATGGCCGCGCCCAACTGGTGCAGGGCCTCGACGCCCAGGAGCAGCGTGCCGTCGTCCAGCCGCGCCGCGGCGTGGGTGGTCAGCGTTGCGGCCGCCAGCTCCGCGGCGCCGGTCGCCAGCAGCCAGGGGGCGCTGGCGCCGCGCCACAGCAGCCACGCCAGCGCCAGGGCGGCGATCGTCTTGACGATGCCGGCCACGGCGAAGTTGGCCGCGAGCACGTTGCCCACCGGCAGGTCCACCGTGGTGACCAGCACGGCCGTCTGCAGGCCGACATTGACCACTTCGACGCCCACCAGCGCCAGCGCGCTCCACGCCGCGACCCACGCCGTGCGCGCCACCACCTGGGGACCGAGCTGGGCCGCGAACGGCCGTGCCAGAAGCACCAGGAACAGCATGCCGCCCAGCGCCATGGACTGGCTGACGATCACCAGCCCGTGCAGCAGGATGCCGAGATAGCCGATCAGGTCGACGAGGCGGTTCACCTATTTGGCCGCGTCCACCGTGAAGGGCACGCGGCCGCGGGTGATATGGCCGTCGGTGGCCAGCACCTGCCAGGCGACCACGTACTCGCCCGGCTGCAGGTCCAGCTCGGCGCGCAGCACGTCCGGCGTGGCGGCGGCTTGCTGGGTCAGCCGGGTCTCGTCGTCCGCATGGCGTAGGGTGAGCTTGGAGCGGCCGGCATCGATGCGGCTGTTGTAGCGCAGCAGCAGCGCCAGGTGGCCGGGCGGCACGTGGCCCAGCGGGACGGGCGTGCTGTCGACCAGGATGGCGTGGGCGGCGGCTGGGCTGGCGCCCAGCAGAGCCAGCAGGCAGGCGAGGCGGCGCATCGATAGGGGTCCCGGCGGCAAGGGGGCGGGATGTAGCCCAGGGCGGGCGCAGCGCCAACCGGCAGCACGCAACACTTTCTTTCGACCCGCAGCGGGACCTTGCTGATCGACGGGGCGTCCGTGCCGGGCAGGGGCAGGATTTCGGGGCGACAAGTCTGTTGCAATCCGTTGCCGTCCTGCCCTGAACCAGTCACAGGCCGGGCTTAGGAAGCGTCATTGCTTCTTGGAATAAGGAACCACTCGATGTCTCGTCTGCTCGCTACCCTGATCGTGCTCGGCACCGCCTTCAGCCTGGGCGGTTGCGTGGCCGCGTGCCGTCCCGGCCATATCGGCCCCTACGGCGGCATACATCCCGGCCGTTGCGTGGTGTACTGATCGGCTTGGCAATCCTGGCCAGGGTGCTAAGCCTGCCGCCATGAGGGCGGTCCGGCACAGCACCCTGGCGTTCTGCGCGGCCCTGCTGGCCGTGCTGCTACAGGTGGCCGCCGTGCTGCCGACCCGCGCCGCGCCGTCCGATTCCTTTGCGGCGCACGTGCATCTCTGCGGCGGAGCACCCCAGGGTCTTCCAGCCGGCCATCACGCCCCGATGGACTGTCCGCGTTGCGTGTTCTGCACCGGCGCGCATGCCGTTCTGGCCGCCGTCCCGCCCTACGTGCCGCCTCCCGCCGTCCTGCACGGCAAGGCGGACACGTCCTGCCTCGTCAGCGGGCCGCGGCGTGGCGCGCCGCTGCTGCAGGCGCGGGCAAGGGGGCCACCCGTCCTAGGCTGAGAAGCTGCCGTGACGGTGGGACACAGCCGCCTTCTGACGAGAGAACAAAAGACCTGTCCGATCAAGGCGCGCGCCAGCCAAGGCCGACCCTGAACAGACAAAAGTTTTTTGCTTCTTTTTTTCAAAAAAGAAGGCCTTGCTTCCTTCGCCCACGGTCCTGCCCCTCCAGTTCCAGGACGCCCCTCATGCAAAAGCCCCGATCCCGCCTGGCCCAGGCCGGCGCATGCCTGCTCGCCGCCTTGCCAGCCACGGCCCACGCCCACGCCATCGCCGGCGCCCGCGTGTTCCCCGTCACCCTCACGCTGGACGATCCGGGCGTGGCCGACGAGGCCACCGTTCCGCAATTTCAATACCAGCGCAGCAGCGCCGATGGCGGCCCCGGCCCCGTCCAGGCGCTAGACCTCGGCTTCGAATACGACAAGCGCATCACTCAGGATTTCGGCTTCGTCCTGAACGACGGCCTGGACATCGCGCATACCGAAGGCGGCAAGACCCATCTCGGCTGGCAGGACTTGGTGGTCACCGCGAAGTACCAGGCCTACGTGAACGCGCCGCACGAGCTGATCGTGTCGCTGGGCGTAATCCGCGAGCTGGGCCACACCGGCACCACGCACACCGGCGCGGATGTGTACGGCTCCACCGCGCCCACGCTGTATTTCGGCAAGGGCTTGGGCGACCTGCCGGAGACCGCGTTGCGGCCGTTCGCCGTCACCGGCGAGCTCGGCTACACCGTGGCCGACCGCGAGCTGAAGGCGCTCGGCGCGCCGCCTCCGCTGCCCGCGTTGGGCGTGGTCGGCGCAGGTGCCGCCGCCATCACGCAGTTCAACAACGGCTACGCCAACCGCTGGTCCGGCGGGTTGTCCGTCCAGTACAGCCTGCCCTACCTGAACTCCCAGATACGCGACACCGGCATGGCCCGGTTTTTCAAGCACTTGGTGCCGCTGGTGGAGGTGGCGTGGTCCTCGCCGGCTTCCTCGCCCAGCAACGAGCCGACGCAGATCACCGTGGCACCCGGCGTCATCTGGATCGGCCGGGCCATGCAGGTCGGGCTGGAAGCGCTGATTCCTGGTAACCGGGCGACGGGCACGAACGTGGGCGCCCTGCTCCAAATCCACCTGTTCCTGGACGACCTGCTGCCCAACTCGCTCGGCAAGCCGATCGCCGATTGGTAGGCGGCGGCATGACTCGAAGAAAGGCAAGGCAAGCAGTTCTTTTTTGAAAAAAAGAACCAAAAAACTTCTGCTCCCGTCGCGCGCGTTGCCGGAGAGAGCCGCGACAGCGCGGACAAAAGTTTTTTGCTTCTTTTTTTCAAAAAAGAAGGCCTTGCTTTTTGATCTTGAAACGAAAGCAAACAACATGAAGTATCTAGTCCTGCTCACTCTTTTCCCCTCCGTCGCCCTGGCGCATGCGCAGCTCGAACAGGCGGTGCCCGCGGTCGGCAGCACGGTGGCTACCGCACCGGCCGAGTTACGCCTGGATTTCAGCGAGGCGCTGGAGCCACGCTTTTGCAAGGTCGAGGTAACGGACGCGGCGGGGGCGCCGTTCAACGCCGGCAAGCTGCGCACGGACCCTGCCAACGCGGAGCACTTGCTGGTGCCGATCGGCAAGCTTCCCGGCGGGATCTACGCCGTTACCTGGCACGCGGTGTCGGTCGACACGCACAGGACACAGGGCCTCTACCACTTCACTGTCGCCGTGGCCGCCATCGCCCCGTGATCCCGCCGTTCGAGATCGAGGGCGGGCTGCCGCTCGCGTTCGCCCGCTTCGCCGCTGTGGCCGGACTGGCTTGCGCGTCGGGCACGCTGTTCTACGCGCAGGTTCTGAGGCCGGCAGGGATGCCGGCATTGGCAGCGCTGCGGTTGCGGCGGCTCGGTCTCGTCTCTGTGCTGGCTGCCATGGCAGGGACTTTGCTGTGGCTGGCGGCGCAGGCGCAGGACATGGCGGGCAGCATGGCGCCGGACGCGCTGTGGTCGGTGCTGTCCGGCACCATGTTCGGCCATCTGCTGGCGGCGCGGCTGGTGCTGCTGGCCCTGGCCACGGCGGCGCTGACCGGGCGTGCGGGGTGGCTGGCGGCTGGGCTGGGCTTGGCGGCGCTGGTGCTGCAGGCGGGGCACAGCCACGCCATGGCCATGGGCAGCCCGGCATGGCTGCTGGCCTGCGCGGCGCTGCACGTGCTGGCCGCCGGCATCTGGCTGGGCGGGTTGCCTGCCCTGTGGCTGGCGCTTGGTGGCGTGCCGCCCGCTTTGGCCAAGCAGGCGGCGCGCCGGTTCTCGGTGGCCGGGCTCGCCTGCGTGGCGGTGCTGTTGGGCACTGCCGTCCTGCAGTTCGGCGTGCTGGTTACCGGCATCCCCGGCCTGGTGGGCACCGCTTACGGCTGGATGGTGGGGCTGAAGATGGTGCTGTTCGCCGCCCTGCTGGCGCTGGCCGCGCGCAACCGCTTCCGGCTCACGCCCGCTTTGGCCGGCGGCGGGAACCCGGCGGGCCGGCTGCGCCGCGCCATCGTGGTGGAAACCGGCCTGGGCCTGGCGGTGCTGGCTGCGGCCGGCGTTCTGACCGAACTGCAGCCCGCCATGCACCTGCAGAAGCTGTGGCCGTTCGGCTGGACACCCAGCCTGGCCGCGGCGCGCGAGGACCCCGACATCCTGCGCGAGGTGGCCTGGGCCGGTGCGGCGGTGGCGGGCGGCCTGTTGCTGCTGGGCGCTGCCGCCGTGCTGGCCCGTCGCCGGAGGTGGGCGGCGCTGACCTGCGCCGCTGCCGGCTCCGCCACCTGCTGGCTGGCAGCGCCGCACTTCTCGCCGCTGCTGGTGCCGGCCGGCCCCGAGGCGTTCTACCATTCGCCCACCGGCTTTTCGGCCAGCGCTATCTTAGCTGGCCGGGCGCTGTTCGTCGCCAACTGCGTGACGTGCCACGGCGCAGCCGGCCGCGGCGACGGGCCGGCTGCGCACGCCTTGTCGATGCCGCCCGCCAACCTGACCGCGCCGCACGTGTGGATGCACAGCGACGGCGAGATGTTCGGGTGGCTGACCCACGGCATCGAGGGACCGGACGGCAGGCTGGCCATGCCCGGCTTCCCGGCGCTCAGCGAAGACGACCGCTGGGACCTGATCGACTACGTGCGCGCCCAAAATGCCGGCCTGACACTGGGCGTCGCCGGCACCTGGGAGACCCGGGTGCAGGCGCCGGACATGGCGCTGCTCTGCGGCGGCGTCGCCACCCGCCTCTCGGCCCTGCGCGGCGCGCCGGTGCTGCTGGTGCTTTCCGGGCCCGAAGCCGGCGGGCCACCTGGCCTGCGCACCGTCAGCCTGGCCGCGCCGGCAGCCCCGGGGGCGTGCGCGGCAGAACCGGGTCCTGCATCCCTGGCCTGGCAGATCGTGGCGCCGGGTGCAGGCGCCGTGCTGATCGACGCGCATGGCTGGTTGCGCCGGGCCGCCGCCGCGCCTGCCGGCTTGGCGGGCAGCGTCGGCGCCGTGGCCGCGGCGCCGTGGCCGATAGAACGTCCGGCAATGGCCATGGAGATGGACCGCGGCATGAAGATGTAGCCACACGCGCCATCGTGCGGCGCGCTTTCTTGTGCCGCCCGCTTTCTTGTGCCGCCGGGGCCGCCCGCCTATTCAGCATCGCCCATGGACACCGCACCCGCCCTGCCGGAGGCCGACCACAGTCACGCGGCGTTCGCCCAGGGGATTACGCTCGATTGCGGCCAGGCGCTGGAGTCCTTCCGGCTCGCCTACCGCACCTACGGCACGCTGAACGCCGCCCGCTCTAACGCCATCCTGATCTGCCACGCGCTGACCGGCGACCAGTACGTGGCCGAGACCCAGCCCATCACCGGCAAGCCAGGCTGGTGGGACACGCTGGTGGGCCCCGGCCTGCCGATCGACACGGGCCGTTTCTTCGTGGTGTGCAGCAACGTGCTGGGCGGCTGCATGGGCAGCACCGGCCCGCGCAGCCTGCGTGCGGACGGCCAGACGTGGGGCACCGACTTCCCGCCCGTCACCCTGCGCGACATGGTGCGCGCCCAGCAGATGCTGATGGTGCGCCTGGGCGTCGAACGGCTGTTTGCGGTGGTCGGCGGGTCGATGGGCGGCATGCAGGTGCTGCAATGGGCCGCCACCTTCCCCGAGCGCGTGTTCGCCGCCATCCCGATCGCCACGGCCGCCTACCACTCGGCGCAGAACATCGCGTTCAACGAGGTGAGCCGGCAGGCGATCGCGGCCGACCCGGACTTCCTCGGCGGCCGCTACTGGGAGGAGGGCCGCGTGCCGGCGCGCGGCCTGGCGGTGGCGCGCATGATGGCGCACATCACCTACCTCTCCGAAGTGGCGCTCACCCGCAAGTTCGGCCGCAAAACGCGCCGCGACGCCGCGGCGCCGCCCGCCACCGGAGACGCCGCCAGCTTCTTCGGCGACGTGTTCGAGGTGGAAAGCTACCTGCGCCACCAGGGCAGCAGCTTCGTGCGCCGGTTCGATGCGAACTCGTACCTGACAGTCACGCGCGCGATGGACTGGTTCGACCTGGCGGCCGAGCACGACGGCGACCTGGCCGCGGCGTTCGCGGGCACGCGCACGCGGTTCTGCCTAGTGTCGTTCACGTCCGACTGGCTGTTCCCCACCGCGCAGTCGCGCGCGGTAGCGCGCGCGCTGAACCGGGCGGCGGCGAACGTCAGCTTCGTGGAGATCGAGACGGACCGTGGGCACGACGCGTTCCTGCTCGACGAGCCGGACTTCCATCGGACTATCGCGGGTTTTCTGGCGGGATGTGCGGAGCATGCTGGGATTGGGTAAGGAAGGAAGGTTTTCTTTTCTGAAGAAAAGAAACAAAAGACTTTTGCTCCCTGTCGGGTGGTTCAGGGCCAGCACGCGACAAGCGGACAAAAGCTTTTTGCTTCTTTTTTTCGAAAAAGAAGGCCTTGCTTCATGCGCGTAGATCTAAAGCTCATCGCCAGCTTCATAGAACCCGGCACAAGGGTGCTCGACATAGGCAGCGGCGACGGCACGCTGATCGAGCATTTGTTCCGCACCCGCGGCTGCGACGCGCGCGGCATCGAGATCGACATGGCCGAGGTGACGCGCGCGGTGGCGCACGGCCTGCCGGTGATGCACGGCGATGCCGACAACGACCTGGCGCAATACCCTGACAACGCGTTCGACTACGTGGTGCTGACGCGCACCCTGCAGGCGGTGGAGCGGCCGCACGAGGTGTTGCGCCAGATGCTGCGCATCGGCACGCGCGCGGTGGTGAGCTTCCCCAATTTCGGCCATTGGCAGGTGCGCCTGCAGCTTCTGCGCACCGGCCGGATGCCAGTGACGCCGACCTGGAGCCGGGCGTGGTACGAGACGCCGAACATCCACCCGTGCACGATCCTGGATTTCCGCGAGCTGTGCGCACAGGAAGGCTACGCGGTGGAGCAGTGGCTGGCGATCGACGAGGCCGGCATGAAGTCGCCCTGGCGGCGGTCGCTGTGGTTGGCTAATTTGTTCGGTGAGCAGGCGTTGTTCCTGATGCGGCAGGCGGCCCGAAGCGAGTAAGAAAGCAGTTCTTTTTTGAAGAAAAGAACCGAAAAACTTCGGTCACTCGGGTGCGCGTTGTTGAAACGTGTCGTCTCATCAGTCGACGACAGCGCGGACAAAAGTTTTTTGGTTCTTTTTTTCAAAAAAGAATTCTTCCTTCCTTAGGCTCTCCCAACATGGACCTAGCAGCCGCCAACGGCTCCCACATCATCACCGTCTCCCGCGCCGCCTTCGCCAGGCCCGACACGGACTTCCTCTGCTTCGGCGAAAGCGACGTGCCGGCCCCGGCGGTGGCGCACGCCGCCCTGTCAGCCGCGCTGGCGGCGGGAGACACGCGTTACTCCGACGTGCGCGGTACGCCGGCGTTGCGGAACGCGCTTGCCGCCTACCTCAGCGGGCAGCATCGCCTGCCGGTGCAGGAGGGCCGCGTGCAGGTGACCGGCTCCGGCATGGCGGCCGTGCACGTGGCGATGTCGTCCGTGCTGCGCCCTGGTGATCGTCTGGTGCACCTGACCCCGGCCTGGCCCAACTCGGCCAACGCGGCGCGCATGCGCGGCGCCGATGTCGAGGAGTTCCCGCTGGACGAGATGCCGGAGGGCGGCTTCCGGCTGGACCTGGACCGCCTGGCCGCCCGCCTGGCGGGTGCGCGCGCTGTGTGGCTGAACAGCCCGAGCAACCCCACCGGCTGGACCGCGAGCGCGGCCGAGCTGCAGGCCGTGCTGGGCAGCTGCCGGGCAACCGGCACCTGGCTGATCGCCGACGAGGTGTACAACCGGCTGGTCTATGACGGCTCGCGCGCCGCCTCCATCCTGGACATCTGCACGCCGGACGACCGGGTGCTGGTGGTGGGCAGCTTCTCCAAGGCCTGGGCAATGACGGGCTTCCGCATCGGCTGGCTGATCGTGCCCGCCGCCACGCGGGACAGCTTCTCGGAGTTGGTGGAGATCACCCATTCCGGCGTCGCCCCCTTCGTGCAGGCAGCCGCCCTGGCGGCACTGGCCGACGAGGCCTTCGTGAAGGCGTTCCGCGCCTACTGCGCCGAGGGACGCAGGATGACGCAGGAGGCGCTGGGCGGGCTCGCGCGCGTCCGCTGGGCGCCGCCGCCCGGCGCGTTCTACGCGTTCGTGGGTATCGACGGGTTATCCGACAGCTTGGGCTTCGCGATGCGCTTGGTGGCCGAACACGGCGTGGCAGTGGCCCCTGGATGTGCGTTCGGCGCCGGCGGGGAGGGGCATCTGCGGTTGTGCTTTGCGCAGTCGCCGAAGGTGCTGGGGCGGGCGTTGCAGCGGTTGGGATCGGCACTCGGCTAGGAAAAGCAAGTCTTCTTTTCTGAAGAAAAGAAGCAAACGACTTTGTCCGTGCTATCGCCGAGGTTTCGTTATGCGCGCCATCGGGAAAGCGCTCCGCGTAAACCTTTGTTCATCGCCGGCCGGCATCATGACGCGGTGCAAAATACCGTGGCCGAGCAGATTGCCAGGGTCTGCCCGCCATTCCGCTGGCGGCTGATCGCGTGGCTTGCAGCTTCCAGGCTGGCGCCCCCAGGCGCGGCGGGCGAGCTGCGCGCCAGCCTGTTCAACCGCATGACGTCGCTGGTGACCAGCGCGATCATGATCTTCGCGGTGACGGTGGTGCTCGCGTGCCGGCATCCCGGGGGTGGCATGCTGGCCTGGCCGGTGCTGGACGGCACGCTGTCCGCCGTGCGCCTGGTGCTGGCCGCCGTCATCCTGCGGCACCGCGCCCGCAACCCCGCCGAAGCCGCGCCCGCCACCATCGTCTCGGACGTATTCATGCTGGCGGGCCTGCTCTGGTGCGCTTCCCTGGGCTACGGCACCGGGCTGTGCCTGGCAACGGGCGAGCCTGCCATCAGCACGCTGGGCGGCTTGATTGCCATGGGCACCATGGCCGCTCAATGCGGGCGCGTGCCCGGTGCTCCACGTCTGGTGGTGATGCAACTCTGCCTCGTCGGCCTGCCGATCTGCGCCGGCGCCTGCCTGGCTCCGGATCACCTGATGGCGCTGCTCTGCACGGTCGCCCCGGCCTACATGGTCACCCTGGTCAGCATCAACCGCCAGCTCCACAAGGACTTTGTCGAGCTGATCGCGACGCGGCTCGAAAGCCGGCACCTGGCGCTGCGCTGCCCGCTGACCGGCCTGCCCAACCGCCGCATGTTCGACCGCGCGTTGGCCCACGCGTTGGCGGCGCCCTGTCAGGACGGCACGGTCCACGTGCTCTGCCTGGACCTGGACGGCTTCAAGAGCGTCAACGACACGCTGGGCCACCCTGCGGGCGACCTTCTGCTCACGCAGGTCTCCCAGCGCATGTTGCTCCTGATGGAGCCTGGCGTGCTGCTGGCCCGCATCGGTGGTGACGAGTTCGCCATCCTGGGCGCCCTGTCCGGACGACCGGCGGCCGAAGCCCTGGCGCAACGCCTTGTTGCCACCCTGAACAGGCCGTTTCCGCTCTCCGGCGCCGACCCGGCGCGGATTGGCGTCAGCGTCGGCATCGCCAGCGCGGCCGCCGGCTCGCTGGCCCCTGAGGCGCTGTTCAGCCATGCCGACCAGGCGATGTACGCCGCCAAGCGCGGCGGCCGGAACCGCCTCTGCTGGCACGAGACGCCGGCCGGTCTGCCAGGCCAGCGTGCGCGTGAGGAGGCGTGGGGGCTGCTCAGGCCGTCGCGCAAGGCCGCCGGGTGGTCGAAGCAGCAGGAGGCAGCGCGTTAGGCGCCGTCGCCCAGCCCGCACGGATTGACCCCGCAGCCCCAATCCCCGAAACACCCCGGCTTCCCGACCGGATCCTCCATCATGCGCCGCAAACGCGGCCGCCCGCTAGACGGGTGGCTGATCATCGACAAGCCGCCGCAGATGACCAGCACGGACGTGGTCAACCGCGTGCGACGCGGCTTCGACGCGCAGAAGGCGGGCCACGGCGGCACGCTGGACCCGTTGGCCACCGGCGTGCTGCCCATCGCCTTCGGCAGCGCCACCAAAACCGTGCCCTACGTGATGGACAGCACCAAGATCTACCGCTTCACGCTCCGCCTGGGCGAGTCGCGGGACACCGACGACGCCGACGGTGCCCTCACCGGCGAGAGCGGCGCGCGCCCTGGCGATGCCCAGCTCCGCGCCGCCCTGCCAGCGTTCATCGGCGACATCATGCAGGTGCCGCCCGTCTACTCCGCCATCAAGGTGGCCGGGGAGCGCGCCTACGACATGGCGCGCGAAGGCCGCGCCCCGGTGTTGGAAGCCCGCCCCGCCCGGGTTGACCGCTTCGAGCTGACCGAGCGGCCCGACGCGGACACCGCGGTCTTCGAGGTGCAGTCCGGCAAGGGTGTCTACATGCGCAGCCTGGCGCGCGACCTGGCACTGGCCTGCGGCGCGCTGGGCCACATCGCCGCCCTGCGCCGCCTGCGTGTGGGGCCGTTCCTGGAGCGCGACTCGATCTCTCTGGAGAAAGCGATGCCGGCGGACGAAGGCGGCCGGTCCCCCGCAGCGTTGTTGCTGCCCGTGCTGACCGCGCTGGCTGATATCCCGGCGCTGGCGATGACGGAGGACGAAGCCAGGCAACTCTGCCAGGGACAGCCGATCAGCCTGGTTCTGCTGATGGGCCGGATACCGCAGGACGCCAACCCAGGCGGCGGCCTGGTGCGCGCGATGGGGGAGGGTCGCGTGATCGGGCTGTGCCGGCTGGAAGATGGTTGGCTGCGGCCGGAGCGGATACTCTAGCCCAAGCGCCGCAGCGCCACCTGCACCGCGCCTGGCGGAAAGCCATGCGGCAAGGCGCCGCTGCTTTCGGCTGGCACTCGACCGATCCGATTTCGCTGGACAAACCTCCGTCACCGGAGGATACCGCGCGATCCTCTCCGGACCCCCTTTGCCCGTCCTGACCGCGCTGGCCGACATCCCGGCACTGGCCAAGACAGATAGGGGAGGCCGTGCAGCCCGACGGGCCAGGCCAACAACCTGCAACCCAGACCGGCCAAATTCCTGGCTTGCGCCAAGGCGGAGGGACGCGTGATCGGGCAGTGACGCCCGGACGCCTCCATCAACCCATAGCTGGAGTAGGATCGATGTCGATCACAGCGGAGCGCCGCACGGCACTCATTGGCGAATATCAGGCCCAGGCGGCCGATACAGGCAGCCCGGAAGTCCAGGTGGCTCTGCTCAGCGAGCGGATCATCAACCTGACGGAGCACCTTAAGACGCACGCGAAGGACTTCCATTCGCGCCGTGGGCTGCTGATGCTCGTGGGGCGCCGCCGGCGCCTGCTGGACTACCTCAAGCGCAAGGATCAGAGCCGGTATGAGCTGCTGATCGGGCGTTTGAAGCTGCGTAGGTAAAGCCAGGGGCTCTGCCCCTGGATCCCGCTGGGGCCTTGGCCCCAGACCCCGGCCTCGCCCTTTGGTGCGTTTGGTTGAAACCGGCGCACCGAACGAATGGGTTTCCAAAGGCCGCCGGTCTTTGGCGGGGTCTGGGGCAGAGCCCCAGCCTTACCTCTTCGGGTGCCCCCGAGCGCTTCCGGCCACATGGATCGCCACCATCCATGCAGTCCGAGGCGCTTCCTGCACCCTTCTCACATCAACAGAAGGACCAAGCGTCATGTTCAACCACTTCCGCAAGGAGCTCGACTGGGGCGGCCGCAAGCTGACCCTGGAAACCGGCAAGATGGCCCGCCAGGCCGACGGCGCCGTGCTTGTCAGCTACGGCGACACCATCGTGCTATGCACCGCCGTCGGCGCGAAAAGCGTCAAGCCCGGCCAGGACTTCTTCCCGCTCACCGTCAACTACCAGGAAAAAGCCTACGCCGCCGGCCGCATCCCCGGCGGCTTCTTCAAGCGTGAAGGCCGGCCCAGCGAGAACGAGACGCTGGTCAGCCGCCTGATCGACCGCCCGCTGCGTCCGCTGTTCCCGGACAACTTCCGCAACGAAGTCCAGGTGGTGGCCACCGTGCTCAGCCACGACATGGAGAACGATCCCGACATCGCCGCTCTGGTCGGCTGCTCGGCCGCCCTCACCCTCTCGGGCATCCCGTTCTTCGGCCCGGTCGGCGCCGCCCGCGTGGGCTACGAGAACGGCGAATACATCCTCAACCCGACCGTGGCGCAGATGGAAGGCGCCACGCTGGACCTGGTGCTGGCCGGCACTGCCGAGGGCGTGCTGATGGTGGAGTCCGAAGCCAAGGAGCTGCCCGAGGACATCATGCTCGGCGCCGTCAACTTCGGCCATGCCGCCTTCCAGCCGGTTATCCAGGCGATCATCGAGCTGGCCGAACACGCCGCCAAGGAGCCGTGGACGCTGGCCGAGCCGAGCGAGGCCGAGGTGGCGCTCAAGACGCGCATTGACGAGCTGGGCCGCGCGTCCCTCGCCGAAGCTTACCAGGAGCGCGTCAAGCAGCAGCGCTACGAGAAGGTGGGCGCGGCGAAGAAGGCCGTGCACGCCAAGCTGGAGGCCGAAGGCCTGAAGGCGGACGCCGCCAAGCACCTGCTGAAGGACCTCGAGGCCGACATCGTCCGCAACGCCATCCTGGACACCGGCCTGCGCATCGACGGGCGCGACACCAAGACGGTCCGCCAGATCGTCGCCGAAGTGGGCGTGCTGCCGCGTGCCCATGGCAGCGCCCTGTTCACCCGCGGCGAGACGCAGGCGCTGTGCGTGGTGACGCTCGGCACCGGGCAGGACGAGCAGTTCATGGATTCCTTGGAAGGCGAGTACAAGGAAAACTTCATGCTGCACTACAACTTCCCGCCGTTCAGCGTGGGCGAGGCCGGCCGCATGGGCAGCCCGGGCCGCCGCGAGATCGGCCACGGCAAGCTGGCCTGGCGCGCCATCCACCCGCTGCTGCCGGCCAAGGACGATTTCCCCTACACGCTGCGCATCGTCAGCGAGATCCTCGAGAGCAACGGCAGCTCGTCGATGGCCACCGTCTGCGGCAGCTCGCTCGCCATGATGGACGGCGGCGTGCCGCTTAAGCGCCCCGTCGCCGGCATCGCCATGGGACTGATCAAGGAGGACCGCGGCTTCGCCGTGCTGTCCGACATCCTGGGCGACGAGGACCATCTGGGCGACATGGATTTTAAGGTGGCCGGCACCGAGCACGGCATCACCAGCTTGCAGATGGACATCAAGATCACGTCCATCACGCCGGACATCATGCGCATCGCGCTCGACCAGGCCAAGGACGGCCGCCTGCACATCCTGGGCGAGATGGCCCTTGCGCTGACCGGCGCGCGTACCGCGGTGGCCAGCACCGCACCGCGCATCACGGTGATCAGCGTGCCCAAGGAAAAGATACGCGACGTGATCGGCACCGGCGGCAAGGTGATCCGCGAGATCGTCGAGCAGACCGGCGCGAAGATCGACATCGAGGACGACGGCACGATCAAGATCGCGGCCACCACCGAGGAAGCCGCGCAAAAGGCGATCGACTGGATCCGCGGCATCGTGGCCGAGCCGGAGCTGGGTGCGATTTACAACGGCAAGGTGGTGAAGACGGCCGATTTCGGTGCGTTCGTGAACTTTCTGGGCGCTCGCGACGGTCTGGTGCACATCAGCGAGCTGACCACCGGACGGGTCAACAAGACGGCCGACGTCGTCAGCGTCGGCGACGCGGTCAAGGTGAAGTGCCTTGGCTTCGACGACCGCGGCAAGGTTAAACTCTCCATGAGGGTAGTTGACCAGGCGACCGGCGAGGACATCTCCGACAAGGTCGGCGCCAAGGGCGGGCGTCGCGACGAAGCTGCGGAGTAAGCTGGCAGTTCTTTTTTGGAAAAAGAACCAAAGAACTTCTGCTCCTTGACGAAGCGTATCCGGACAGGTCCGCGACGGCCGGACAGAAGTTTTTTGCTTCTTTTTTCAAAAAAGAAGGCCTTTCTTCCTGACGAGGGCAGACCAAAGATGAAGGCGCTGAACGAGATCCGCATGGGCGGAGTGGACGTCCTTCCCCTGGTCGAAGGCGGCAAGGGCGTGGCCGTGTCCAACGGCCTCACCTGCGGCGCCTGGGCGTCCTCGGGCGGTGCCGGCACCTTCAGCGCCGTCAACCCGGACAGTTTCGATGCCGAGGGCTACCCCATCCCGCCGGTCTACCAGGGCCGCACACGGCGGGACCGGCATGAGGAGTTGGTGGCGTTCGCCATCGAGGGTGGCATTACCCAGGCGCGCCAGGCGCACGAAGTATCCGGCGGCCGCGGCCGCATCCACGCCAACCTGCTGTGGGAGATGGGCGGCGCCGAACGGGTGATCACCGGCGTGCTGGAAGGCGCGCGCGGCCTGATCAACGGCATCACCTGCGGCGCCGGCATGCCCTACCGCCTGTCGGACATCGCGGCGCGCTTCGGCGTGCACTACTATCCCATCGTCTCCTCGGCCCGCGCCTTCAACGCGCTGTGGAAGCGCGCCTACTCGAAGGCCGCCAACCTGCTCGGCGGCGTGGTCTACGAGGATCCCTGGCTCGCCGGCGGCCATAACGGCTTGTCCAACGGCGAAAGCCCGGAAAGTCCGGAAGACCCGTTCCCGCGGGTGCTGGCGCTGCGCAACCTGATGCGCACCTTCGGGCTGGACCAGACGCCCATCATCATGGCCGGCGGCGTGTGGTGGCTGGAGGAGTGGCAGGACTGGATCGACAACCCGGAACTGGGTCCGATCGCCTTCCAGTTCGGCACCCGCCCGCTGCTGACGCAGGAAAGCCCGATCAGCCCCGGTTGGAAGCAGCGCCTGCTCACCCTCAAGCCGGGGGACGTGTTCCTCAACCGCTTCAGTCCCACAGGCTTCTACTCCAGCGCGGTGAACAACGGCTTCATCCAGGAACTGCGCGGCCGCAGCGAGCGGCAGGTGGCCTACACCACCGAGGCGCTGGGCGAGCACATGGCCGCCTACGGCGTGGGCCCCCGCAAGCGCGCCGTCTACCTGACCCATGGCGACCTGGCGCGCGTGCGCCGGTGGGAGACCGACGGCTTCACCGAGGCGCTGCGCACGCCCGACACCACGCTGATCTTCGTCGAACCCGAACGCGCTGGCGAGATCGTGGCCGACCAGGTGGCCTGCATGGGCTGCCTGTCCACCTGCCGCTTCTCCAATTGGAGCCAGGAGGAACCGGATTTCAGCAACGGCAAGAAAGCAGACCCGCGCAGCTTCTGCATCCAGAAGACGCTGCAGGACATTGCCCACACCCGCGACAGCGAGGAGGCGCTGGACCACAACCTGATGTTCGCCGGGCACAACGCGTTTCGGTTCGGCAGTGATCCGTTCTACTCCAACGGCTACGTGCCGAGCGTGCGCGAGCTGGTGGAGCGGATACTGACGGGGCGGTAGCTCTACGGACGGCGAGGGAAGGCCAGGGGCTCTGCCCCTGGACCCCGCTAAGGACAAGTCCTTAGAACCTCTTTGTAAGAGGTGTTAAACAGACCAGGGGCTGGGGCCTCGAGGCTTCAGCAGGGTTAAGGGCAAGGCCCCATGCTTGCCCGGCCTTACGATTCTGGACGGGCTGCCGACATGACAGAGTTGCTGGTCGAGCTCCTCTTCGGCCATTCCGGGCGTAGTTCCAGCTACGCCGGTGAAGGCTGGGGTCCTGTCGAGCCGACGCACCGCTGGACGGTTGGCCAGGAGAGCAGAATCAGGCTGCCTGTCGCTGAGCCGGGGCCGGACTGCATCCTCGTCATCGACGCGGTACCCTGGTGCGACGAGACCTTCCTCAAGACGCAGACGGTGATGCTGGCGATCAACGGTCGGCTGATGGCGACGGTCCGGTTCAGCGACCACCGCACGTTCGCCTTCGCCTTTCCGTCCGGGCCGTACGAACCCGGCGACGTCTGGCTCAGCTTCTCCCACCTGAACGCCCTCACGCCCCGGCCCGCAGCCGGCCTGGACCATTACGGCTACGGGCTCGGGCTGTTGCTGACCCGCCTGCGGGTGTTCAGGCTGCAGCAAACCTGCGACGTACTGACGCGGCCACGCTTGGCCGGAGACCTGGACGGCAGCCTGCAAGACTCTGTCCTTGCCACAACCGGTCTGCAGCCACCGGAGCTCGCCACTCGCTTCGAAAGCATCGGGCACAACTGCGAGTTCGGCCTGGTGCAGCGCGGCTTCGGCGCCGAACCACTTGGTCTGTTGCGCTTCGCCTCGACGATGACGCACGCGCTTGTGGAAGGCGTGATGCAGCGCTTCGAAGGCGTTGGGGATCCGGCGACGACGCGCATCTACGCCTCCGACCCGCCGGAACCGGAGTTCAAGGTCCAAGACGAGCTCTATTACCTGTGGTACTCGACCGGCAAGCTAACCTCGGAAGGCAACGCGGAGGTGCTTCACCACGAGCAGTGCCGGCGGCTGTCGTTCCTGCAACGCAAGTTCGCCGAGGACCTGACCGAAGCCAACAAGGTCTATGTCGTCACGAGGGCTGAACCGATGATGGAGGCCGAAGCGTTGGCCCTGTTCTGCGCCCTGACCCTGCACGGCCCCAACACGCTGCTTTGGACCGTGCACGGCGACAGCACGCGTGCCGGCCAGGTGGACCGCTTGCTGCCAGGGTTCCTGCGCGGCCACCTTGGTGAGGTCGATGAGATATACTACGCCAGGTCGGATGCATGGCTTAGCGTTTTGGCGAACGCCTACGTGCTTACTCAGGCGGAATGGGAATACTGACGTTCAAGGAAGGCCTGGGGCTCTGCCCCTGGACCCCGCTAAGGACAGTCGTCCTTAGAGTCCGTTTGAAAACTCACACAAGCTGCCTGAGGAACGCCAAAGTCCGACGAAAGCGGTAACTACATACCACAATTCAGGCTGAATTCGCCTTCTACCGGCAAGGATCGAACGACTTGTGGCTTTGGATAGGAGTTTCCAAACGGACTCTTAGAACCTGTTCGTAAGACACCTTAATCAACGTGGTCTGGGGCCTCGAGGCCCCAGTGGGGTTTGGGACAGAGCCCAATGCTGCTTTTGACCTGATCCCCGGAGGCCTGATGAGCCAATGACAATATACATCGGCAGCGAGGTCTACCGCGGCTCCACCTACGGCTCCAGCCACCCGCTGGCGGTACCGCGCGTTTCCACCGTCACCGATCTATGCCGCGCGCTAGGTTGGCTGCCCGATGCCGACTACGTCGCCGCCCCCATGGCCACCGAGGCGCAGGTCTGTCGCTTCCATGATGCCGGCTACGTCGCCGCCCTGCGCCGCGCGGAAGCCATCCAGGCCGTCAGCGAAGCGGACCGTGCGCTCTACCGGATCGGCGCCGAGGGCAACCCGGTCTACCCGGAAATCTACCGCCGCCCGATGACTTCGGCCGGTGGCGTGCTGCTCGCCGCCCGGCTCACCCAGGCGGGCGGCACCGTGTACTGCCCCGGCGGCGGCACGCATCACGGCCGCCCTGCACGCGCGGCCGGCTTCTGCTACCTCAACGACCCGGTGCTGGGCATCCTCGCCTGGCTGGACCAGGGCCTCACCCGGATCGTCTACCTCGACATCGACGCGCATCACGGCGACGGCGTGCAGGACGCCTTTGCCGACGACTCCCGCGTTCTGACCCTCAGCGTGCACGAGGCCGGCCGCTGGCCGCGCACCGGCCTG
Organism: uncultured Acetobacteraceae bacterium; assembly: GCA_964242595.1. Lineage (GTDB taxonomy): Bacteria > Pseudomonadota > Alphaproteobacteria > Acetobacterales > Acetobacteraceae > BOG-908. Next base: position 42,026 of record CAXTBC010000025.1, read on the forward strand.
GCCACCGACTGCGCCGGCGGTGGCGCCCGTAACTTCCCCGTCCCCGCCGGCTTCAACGACACCGAGATGCGCCTGCTGATGGACGCCGCCATCCTGCCACTGGTCGCAGGCCACCAGCCACAGGCCATCTTTCTGCAGTGCGGTGCCGATGCGCTGGAAGAAGACCCGCTCAGCCGGCTGGCCCTGTCCAACAACGCCCACTGGGGCGTGGTGGCCGCTTTGCGCCCCATGGCGCCGCGCCTGATCGTGACCGGCGGCGGCGGCTACAACCCGTGGAGCGTCGCCCGTTGCTGGGCCGGCGTGTGGGCCACGCTGCGCGGCCTGCCCGTGCCGACGCACCTGCCGCCCGAAGCCGAGGCCGTGCTGCGCCTGTTGCGCTACAACCGCGCCGCCGGCCGCAACCCACCGCAGCACTGGTTCACCACCTTGCAAGACAGCCCGCGCGAAGGGATGGTGCGCCCCGAAATCAGGGCGCTGGCCGCCCAGGCGCTGGAGGATCGAGGATGCGGAGACTGATCGTGAGCATGGCCATGCTGGCCTGGCCGCTGGCCGCTGCGGCCCAGGCCACCGGCCCGCAACCCGAACTGCCCACCCGCACGCTCACCATCGTCGGCAAGTCCGGCGAGAAGCATGCCTTCACCGTCGAGATGGCCACCACGCCGCAGGAGCAGGAGGTGGGCGAGATGTTCCGCACCAGCATCCCGGCCGACCGCGGGATGTTCTTCGACTGGGGCACCCCGCGCTCGGTGCCGATGTGGATGAAGAACTGCCCCGTATCGGAAGACATGGTGTTCATCGGGGACGACGGTACCATCACGCACATCGCGGAGAACACGGTGCCGGAGAGCCTGGCCAACATCTCCTCGGGCGGGGTGGTGCGCGCCACGCTGGAACTGCAGGGCGGGCTCACGGCCAAGCTGAACATCGGTGTGGGCGATCGGGTGCGGGGGGTGGTGTTCAGCAAGTGAGGAAAGCAAGGCCTTCTTTTCTGAAGAAAAGAAGCAAAAGACTTTCGTCAGTGCTGTCGCGGATCTTTCCTCAGGCGGACGCCAACGGTTCTTGCTTCCTTGGCTAAACTTACGGCCCACTTCGTCTGCCAGGCTTGCGGCGCCAGCTACCCCAAATGGTCCGGCAAGTGCGACTCGTGCGGCGAGTGGAACACCATCGCCGAAGAGAAGCTCGAACCCCGCCCCGGCCCGGCGCGCAAGCCCGGCGGCCGCGTGGCTTTCGTCGGCCTTGCCGGCGAGGCCGAGCCGCCGCCACGCCTGCTGTGCGGCATCGGCGAGCTGGACCGCGTGCTGGGCGGCGGCCTGGTCGCCGCCAGCGCCATCCTGGTGGGCGGCGACCCCGGCATCGGCAAGTCCACGCTGATGCTGCAGGCAGCCGCGGCGCTCAGCAGCGCCGGCAGCCGCGTGCTCTACATCTCCGGCGAAGAGGCCGTCGACCAAATACGCCTGCGCGCCCGCCGCCTCGGGCTCGACGCCGCGCCGCTGGAGCTGGCCGCCACCATCAACGTGCGCGACATCGCCGCCACTCTGGAGAGCGAGGCCGGGCTCGCCATGGTGGTGATCGACAGCATCCAGACGATGTGGCTGGACAACGTGGAGAGCGCGCCGGGCACCGTGAGCCAGGTGCGCGCCGCCGGCTTCGAACTGATCCGCCTGGCCAAGCAGCGCGGCTTCTGCCTGATCCTGGTGGGTCACGTGACCAAGGAGGGCACGCTCGCCGGCCCGCGCGTGCTCGAACACATGGTCGATGCCGTGCTGCATTTCGAAGGCGACCGTGGCCACCAGTTCCGCATCCTGCGCGGCACCAAGAACCGCTTCGGCGCCACCGACGAGATCGGGGTGTTCGAGATGACCGACCGCGGCCTGGCCGAAGTCGCCAACCCGTCCGCCCTGTTCCTGGCCGAACGCCGCGGCAACATCGCCGGCAGCGCGGTGTTCGCCGGGCTGGAAGGTACTCGGCCGGTGCTGCTGGAGGTGCAGGCCCTGCTGGCGCCCAACGCCGGCGGCGCGCCCCGCCGCTCGGTGGTGGGCTGGGACGGCGGCCGGCTGTCGATGCTGCTGGCGGTGCTGGAGACGCGGTGCGGCCTAAGGCTGTCGGGCTCGGACGTGTTCCTCAACGTGGCCGGTGGCCTGCGCATCACCGAACCGGCGGCCGACCTGGCGGTGGCGGCCGCCCTGGCCTCGGCAGCCACCAACCAGCCCACCCATGCCGGCACCGTCTATTTCGGCGAGGTCGGCTTGTCCGGCGAGGTACGCCAGGTGTCCCAGGCGGAGTCGCGGCTGAAGGAGGCGCAGAAGCTGGGCTTCGAGCGGGCGGTGCTGCCGCGCCGCGTGGCCCGCGGCGGGCGTGCGCCGGCGGGCGAGGGCATGAGGCTGGACGAGATCGGGCATCTGGCCGATTTGGTGGAGCAGTTCGCGGTTTCGGAGTAGCGGAAGGAAGCATGGGGCTCTGCCCCAAACCCCGTCGTGCGCAGCACGCAGTCGCGTGACGGGGCCTCGAGGCCCCAGACCCCCGTTTGTTTAGGACAGTTATGGAAAGTTGGTAGTTTGTTGGTTTACGTGTTTCGAGATTGCGACGTCTAGCGCCCGTTCTGCTTCGGCCACGGTATGCTCAGGGGTAAGCAGGGCAGCATGCTGCTCTTAAGCAAGATATCAGCGAATACGTACCGAGTCAGGTCCGCGCACGATGAGGGAACTTCAAACTAAGACATTATCTCACTCTAGGATTTGCCCCTAACAGAGCATTGGCCTTACTCAGAAAATCAACATGCCGACCATTCGTGTCAGAACCTGTTTGCCAACAGTCCTAAACGAATGGGGGTCTGGGGCTTCAAGACCCCAGCGGGGTTTGGGGCAGAGCCCTATGCTTGCTGACAGGCGCAAGACTCCCAATTTTGAAAATTGTCCCACCGTCAGCAGGCCGTCACCGCAACTTCCCTTACCCGCCGCGCGGCACAATAACAGTCTGGCCCCAGCCAACCCGTAAGCAGGGCAGGCACCAGATAGGAATGTTCGATGCCGTCCAGCCCGTGCCGCGCCACGTGGAACATGCTGCGCCTCGTCCTGGCCGCCATGGTCACGGTGTGGGTCGGCGTGGCCCAGGCCCAGCCCTCGCCCCTGCCGGTACAGGTGACCAGTGCCTGGGCGCGCGCCAGCGCACCGGGCCAGGACAGCGGCGTGGTGTATCTCACCATCACCGCCGCGGCGCCGGACCGGCTGGACGGCGTCTCTAGCCCCGACGCCGGCTCCGCCATGCTGCACTGGACGACGCACCAGGCCGGCGTCTCCGTGATGCAGGATGCCGGTGCGCTCGCCGTGGCACCGGGCAGCCCCATCCACCTAGCGCCACAGGGCCTGCACGTGATGCTGATCGGTCTGCACCACCCGCTGCTGGCTGGCGGCACCGTCGAGCTCGACCTGGCGTTCGCCAAGGCAGGGCGGGTGAAGCTGAGCGTGCCGGTACAGCCGATCGGCGCCTCCGGGCCGCCCGGCTAGCCCATGCGCAGCTCCCGCCTCCCCTGGATCGTCGCCCTGGCCGCCGCCCTCATCCTGGCCGTGCTCGTCTACGCCGTGTCCGGCACGCGCGCGCCGGCGGAAGGTCTCGCCATCGGCGCGCCGTTCGTGCTGACGGACGGCGACGGCCACAAGGTGACCGACGCCAGCTACGCTGGCTACTGGCGGCTGGTGTATTTCGGCTACACCCACTGCCCGGACGCCTGCCCCACCACGCTCAGCACCCTGGCCGCGGCGCTCGACAAGCTGCCGCCGGCCAGCCGCGCCCGCGTGCGCGTGCTGTTCATCACGGTGGACCCGGCCCGCGACACGCCCGCCGTGATCGGTCCCTACGCACGCGCCTTCGGGCCGGAGTTCACCGGCCTCACCGGCACGCCGGCGCAGCTGCAACCGGCGGAGGCCGGCTACCACGTGTACGCAAGCCGCCACGAGCTCAAGGACGGCGACTACGCCATGGACCACAGCTCCGTCATCTACGTCATGGCGCCAGACGGCCACTTTGCCGGCGTGCTGGACGACACGCTCTCGCCGGCCGACATGGCGAAGAACCTGCGCGGTTTCGGTGCCTGAGGCGCCCGGCGCGGCCGTCTCGCCGCCGCCCTGCCTGGCCATCAAGCTGAACGCCGCGCCGGAGACGGCCTTCGCGGCCTGGCAGGACGATGCGCACGTAGTCTGGCTGGACAGCGCCGACGCGCCCGGGCCGCGCAGCCGCTTCAGCTACCTGGCCGTCGAGCCCTTTGAGGTGCTGGCCGGCGCTCCGTTCGCGGCGCTGGACGCGGCGCTGGCGCGCTTCGCCCGGCCAGCCTGGCCCGCGCCGGTGCCGTTCACCGGCGGCGCGGTGGGCTTCCTGGGCTACGAGCTGGGCGCGGCGCTGGACAGCGTGCCCCGCCACCCGGCTCCCGCCGGCCTGCCCGACTGGAGCATCGGGCTGTACGACCTGGTATTCGCCTGGGACAGGTTGACGGGCGGCGCCTGGCTGTTCTCCTCCGGCCTGCCGGAGACTACACCGGCCCGCCGGGCCGCGCGTGCCGCCGCCCGCGCGGTGGACGCGCTGAACCGGCTGAGCCGCAGCCAGCCGCGCGCGGCACCGCGCATCAGCCTCGATTGGCGGGCCGAGACGTCGCGTGCCGCCCACGAGGCGCGCGTCGCCTGCACCGTCGCCTATATCGAGGCAGGAGACGTCTACCAGGCCAACATCACCGCCGCCTTCCACGCCGCCCGGCCGGCCGGGCTGGCCGCTGCGGACGTCTACCTGGCCCTGCGCGCGGGCAACCCGGCACCGTTCAGCGCCTACGTGGCCGCCGGCGCCGGCTGCGCGGTGGCCAGCGTCTCGCCGGAGCGCTTCCTCAGCCTGGACTCGGCGGGCAACATCGAGGCGCGGCCGATCAAGGGCACCCGCCCGCGCCACGCGGACCCGGCCCAGGATGCCGCCCTGCTGGCCGAACTGCTGGGCAGCGCGAAGGATCAGGCGGAGAACCTGATGATCGTGGACCTGCTACGCCACGACATCGCACGCGTGGCCGAGGCCGGCAGCGTGGCCGTGCCGGAACGCGCGGTGCCGGAAAGCTTCGCCAGCGTGCACCACCTCGTCTCCTGCGTGCGCGGCCGCCTGCGGCGCGGCGAGACGGCCACCAGCCTGCTGCGGGCCGCCTTCCCCGGCGGCTCCGTCACCGGCGCGCCCAAGCACCGAGCCCAGCAGATCATCCACGCGCTGGAGCCCGCCGCCCGCGGCCCGTACTGCGGCGCCGTCGCCTGGCTCGGCTGGGACGGTGCCATGGACAGCTCGGTCGCCATACGCACCGCCACCGTCACGCCGCAGCGCGTCACGCTGCAGGCCGGCGGCGGCATCGTGGCCGACAGCACGCCGGCGGCCGAGTGGGAGGAGCTGATGGTGAAGGTGCGCCCTCTGCTGGCCGCGCTGGGACCGCTGCCGGCGTGAAGCTGTGGCTGAACGGCGTGCTGCATGACGCCGGCACCGCCTGCATCGACCCCACCGACCGCGGCCTGCTGCTTGGCGACGGCGTGTTCGAGACGGTACGTGCCAGCGGCACCCTCCCGCACCACCTGCCCCGCCATCTCGCCCGCCTGCGCGCAGGCGCTACCGTGCTGGGCATCGCCGTGCCTTGGACGGACGACCAAATCGCCGAAGCCGCTGCCGCCATCCTGCCGGCCCAGGACGGCTCGGCCGTGCGCATCACGCTCACTCGCGGGCCGGCCTCGCGTGGACTGCTGCCGCCGGCCGGCACGGCGCCTACTTTGCTGCTCACCGCGGCGGCGCTGGCGCCCTCGCCGCCGCCCGCGCACTTGGTTATCGCCACCATCACCCGCCGCAACGAGCACTCTCCGCTGTCGCGCATCAAGTCTCTCAACTACCTCGACAGCATCCTCGCCCGGCAGGAGGCGGCCAGGCGCGGTGCGGACGACGCGGTGCTGCTCAACACTGCCGGGCTGGTGGCCGAGGCCACGGCCGGCAATGTGTTCGTGCTGCATGGGGAGACATGGAGCACGCCGCCGGTGGAGGATGGCGCGCTGCCGGGCATCGTGCGCGCGCTGCTACTGGAGAGCGGGCGGGCGGTAGTGGCGCGCTTGAGCGTGGCGCGGCTGTTATCGGCTGATGCGGTCTGCCTGACGAGCGCGTTGGGGGTGCGGGAGGTGTTTAGCGTGGAGGGTGCAAGCAAGCATGGGGCTCTGCCCCAAACCCCGCTGGGGTCTTGAGGCCCCAGACCCCCGTTCGTTAGAGCCTCTTCCGAAGAGGTTCTAATACCAACGGCCTTTAATGTTGACCTGTGAAGGAAGGCCAAGGGCTCTGCCCCTGGACCCCGCTAAGGACAAGTCCTTAGAACCTATTTTGTAAGATATTCTAAACAGATTGGGGGTCTGGGGCCTCGAGGCCCCAGCGGGGTTTGGGGCAGAGCCC
>CAXTBC010000026.1:0-36787 GCA_964242595.1 uncultured Acetobacteraceae bacterium
GGCAGAGCCCCATGCTTGTCTATAGGTCAAAGTTTACGGCCGTTAGTATAAGGACTTGTCCTTAGCGGGGTCCAGGGGCAGAGCCTCTGGTCTTCTTAAGGAGTCGACCCTTCAGGCGGTTGATACTAAAGGTCGAGGGAGAGCGTTCCTGTTGGTTCACGTCCATGAAGTTTACAATCGTCGTCGCAATGGCGGTGTCGAGCGGCAAAGGTAGAAGCGGTCGTCCGACGGAATGCAGGTCTGGCCGAGGGCGACGTGGTGCCTCCCCGCAGACGTGCGCTATTTGCATCCGGATTACTTCAAAGCTGTCGCTATCCTATGCCGAAGAAGGTTGAGAAGTGAGCTTTTCTGACAACGCCCCTGCCGCGGCTGCTTCCCAGCCAGGGCCGACTACACAGCTGTGGCGCGACAGCCGGTTCAAGCGCCTGGCCTTCGCACTCGCGGCACCTGTCTTCCTGGTGCTGAACCGTCCCGCCCTGCAATGGTTCGCCCATGCCGCCTACGATTTCGCTCTGCGCTGCAACGGCGTCGCCATCAACTTCCACGGGCGTCATGGCCTGACGATGGGTGAGGAGAACTTCGTGCGGGCCCGGCTGCGCGGCAGCCAAGCCGGCATGCTGCTGGACGTCGGCGCCAACAACGGCACTTACACGCTCTATTTGCGGCACATCTGCCCCCATGCGGTAATCTATGCCTTCGAGCCTCATCCACGAACTTTCGCAACGCTGTGCAGCCGAATCGCCGGCGATCCCGCAATCAGGCCGCTCAACCTGGCTGTATCGGCGGAGTCCGGCAGGCTCAAGCTCTACGATTTCGCAGCCGAAGACGGGTCGACGCAAGCCAGCCTGGACAAGGAAGCGGTCCACCTTTTTTCCAGCGAAACCGTGGCACACGACGTGGCCGTCACCACGATCGACAGCTTCATGGTCGAACATGACATCCAGACGATCGACCTGCTGAAGATCGACACCGAAGGGTTCGACCTGGCGGTGCTGCAGGGCGCTCGCAACGCTTTGGCCGCGCGCGCGATCGCTGCCATCCAGTTCGAGTTCATTCCGGCCAACATCGCCCGGCATGTCACCATGCGGGACTTCTTCGACATCCTGCGCGGCTACCGAATCTACCGTGTGTGCATGAACGGATCGCTGATGCCGTTAGCCGTTTACGACGTGAAGCGGTGCGAAATCTACGTGACTCAGAACCTCGTGGCGCTGCCGGAGTAGCCGGTTCGGCCGCGCGGGTTGCTGACGCTGAAGGAAGGCCGAGGGCTCTGCCCCTGGCGCCGTAGACTCAAACCAATGGCCTTGCGCCAGCCGCTAATACTAACGGCCGTAAACTTAGACCTATAGACAAGCATGGGGCTCTGCCCCAAACCCCGCTGGGGCCTCGAGGCCCCAGACCCCCATCTGTTTAGAATATCCTGCAAATAGGTTCTAAGGACTTGTCCTTAGCGGGGTCCAGGGGCAGAGCCCCTGGCCTTCCTCAAGGGTCAGTCTTTCAGGCGATTGGTATAACTAATCCTAAACAGATGGTGGTCTGGCGCCTCCGGCCCCGTCACGCGACTGCTTGCTACTCACGACGGGGCTTAGGCAGAGCCCAACCTCCCATCCGTCTGTTTGCCCGACCAGGATGGGCGCCATGGCCCCGGCGGTAGGCGCGCGCGCACGCGCATGCTGGCGCAACGCCAGGCGCATGAAGGCGCGGTCCGCCAGGCCCGTTTGTGGGCACCCGCCTGCGGCCAGCCAAGTACTGATCATCTCGTCGGCAGAGGCGGGCAGGGCAGCGTAACCGCCACTGTAGATGACCGACTTGATGGCCGCATTCTCCAAACGGCCGCGCATCTGACGGATCTTGCGGCGGAACTGGCGCGCGATGTCGGCCGGCCGCCAAGGCGCCAGCTGCGGGATCAGGTAGGTGGCCTGCGCGGCTCCTGCGATGCGGTGGCCGTCCCACGCCTGCCCGGTCGCCTCCAGGTCGTGACACGCCATCGAGCCCAACAGCCCGTCGCCCCTGTAGAGCCCGACCGGCAGGCGAAGCTGTGCCTGTCTGAGGCGCTCCACGAAGTCCGGCCGCAAGGCGTGCAGCTGGCCATGCAGCCGGCCACCATGAAGCAGGGTCTCCTCGGTAGCGGCTCGCATCGTGCGGCCGTTGCCGGCGACGCCCGTTGCCGCCACCGCAGCCGGACAATGGTCGAGCGCGTCGGAGAGGGCGCGTAGCGCCTGCGGGCTTACGACCGCGTAGCCGTCCAGGAAAACGTGCAACCTGGCGCCCTGCGGCAAGCTGTAGAGGGCCTGGTTGATCGCGTTCGCCTTGTCGCCGTAAGGAATGCGCCAGACCTGTGCATGGAGGCCTGTGCTTCGTGCCGCCCGCAAGGCGATCGCCGCACTGTCGTCCGTGCTGCCGTTGACGAACACCTCGACCGTTATGCGCAACCCCTCGGCGGCAGCGGCCACGCTGGACAGGCAGGCTCCTATTCGGGCAGCCTCGTTCTGGCAGAACACCGTGACGGTCGCGTCCAGTCCGGCGGAAACGCTGCCCGCGTCAGGCATCTGCCCGTTCCGTAGGTATCGCCGCCCTGCTGCAGGCCGCGCCTTCCATTGCAGGATGATCTATGGGAGGAAGGAGCGTCGAAAACACATTGCCACTCCGCACTGTTGCCAGATGCGATACACCAACCCGACAAACGGTGCGAGCGCGATAGACGATGCCGGCGACATGGCCGCCTGAAATGCTTGACCGGAACGAGAGATACACCCTGTCCGCACCCCTGCCATGATCCCCGACCCCACCATGGAGGCGCCTGACGAGACGGGCGCGCCGGCCATGGCCAGCCTGGTGCAGAACTCCACCCTCTACCTTGCCGGCAACCTGGCCGCCAAGGCGGTCGGCTTCGTCATGATCCCGTTCTATGCCCGCTTCCTCTCCACCGAAGAATACGGCGTGCTGAACCTGATCGAACTAGCCACCACGCTGGTGGGCATCGCCTTCGGCATCCAAAGCTTCGGCCAGTCCCTCACCCGCATCTATCACGACCAGGCAGGCGCGCCGGCGCGCCGGCAGGCGGTCTCCACCGCGCTGGTCTTCACCGCGGCGCTGGCCGGCGGCGTGGCGCTGGGCGCCATCGCGTTGGCCGGCCCTATCTCGCGCGCCATCAGCCTCGGCGGCCAGGACCACGTGCTGCGGCTGGCCTTCGCGGCGATGTTCTTCAGCGCGGTGGTCGAGATCGTGCTGGTCTACGAGCGTATGCAGAACCGCGCGCGGTTCTACCTCGCCTACTCGATGTCCACCCTGGTCGCCTCGCTGTCGCTCAACATCTGCCTGATCGGCTGGGCGCGGCTGGGCGTGGAGGGCTTCGTGCTCAGCAAGCTCGTCGTCACTTTTTTCGGCTGCCTCATCCTGGGCGCGCGCACCCTGCGCGCCGTGGGCCTAGCCTGGCGAGCTGACTTGGCCGCGGCACTGGCCCGCTTCGGCGGTCCGCTGGTGGTCTCCGGCGCGTGCTTCTTCGCCATCCACTTCTCCGACCGGCTGTTCCTTGCCCATGTCAGCCGCGCCGAGGTGGGCGTCTACGCGCTGGCCTACAACTTCGCCTTCCTGGTCAGCATCCTGATCGGCGACAGCTTCAACAAGGTCTGGGCCGTCTCGTTCTACAGCTTTGCCTCCGGCGCCGGCTGGCAGGATCGTTTCGTGGCGGTGGGGCGCTGGCTGGTGTTCGTGCTGGGTGCAGGCGCCATCGGCATCTCGCTGTTCGGGCGCGACGTGCTGGTGCTGATGGTGCCGGCCAGTTACGAGCCGCCGGCGCTGCTGCTGCCGCTGCTGGTGTTCGGCTACTTTCTGCGCGAGGTGGGGGACTTCTTCAACTCCATGCTGCTGATCGGCGTCGGCTCGGGCCGGGTGGGCCGCATCGCGGTGGGCGGCGCCGTGCTGAATTTGGTGCTCAACGCCGTGCTGATCCCGCACTACGGCATCTGGGGCGCCGCCTGGGCCACGTTCGGCACCTGGGCGGCCTACTGCGCCGTCTGCTGGGCGGGCGCCTGGCGGGCTCATGGCGTCAGCATGCACCCGCGTCCACTGGCGCTGATCCTGCTGCTCTCGGCGGCCTGCCTGGCGGCCCAGGCCTGGCTGGCGCCGCACGGCCGCTGGGCCGGCCTGGCGCTGGACGTCGTGCTGTTCGCCGGCTTCCTGGCGGCCGCCTGGGCAGCCTGCCTACGCCCCGAGGAACGGGCCGACGCCCTGGGCCTGGCCGGGCGCGGGCTGGTCCTGGCCCGCCTCGCCAGGCCACGCCCGGCCCTGAAGATCACGGGAGCGTGACTGATACAACTCTGAAACAATGCAACTTTGCGTGCTTCATGCGCTCTCAATGTGCCCGAAGCATTCGGTAACGCATTGATACATGTGCCGCATTGCGCAACACTTCGTTCGCTCCGGCTGTGTTGCAACCGCAGCGGCCCTGCACCAATTTTTGACGATATCGACGAGGACACGACCATGCGCGCGTTTCGACACACACTGAAAACATCCGTCTGGACGCCGATCATGGCGTCAGCCCTGTCGTTCGGCATGGTTGCGGCCCCGCTCACCCTGGCACCCACGCGTGCCAGCGCGCAGATCGGCATCGGCGTGGGCCTCAACATCACCATCGCGCCGCCCGCGCTGCCCATCTACGAGCCGCCGCCGTTGCCGGCCCCGGGCTATATCTTCACGCCCGGCTATTGGAACTACGGCGAGGCCGGCTACTACTTCGTGCCAGGCGTGTGGGTGCAGCCGCCGAGCGTGGGTCTGCTCTGGACGCCAGGCTACTGGGGCTTCGCCCGCGGCGTGTACGGCTTCAATGCTGGCTACTGGGGCCCGCATGTCGGCTTCTACGGCGGCATCAACTACGGCTTCGGCTACACCGGCGGCGGCTATTTCGGCGGCGGCTGGCGCGGCGGCGTGTTCGCCTACAACGGCGCGGCGTTCGGTGGCGGCAACGTCTTCGGCGGCGTGCACAACGTGAACGTCTACCACGAGACGATCAACAACACGAACATCACGCGCAACAGCTTCAACGGCCCAGGCGGCGTCACCGCCCGTCCCACGGCCGAGCAGGCGTCCTACCAGCACGAGCAGCACGTGCCTTCCACCGCCCAGCAGCAGGACCACCAGCGCCTGGCCGCAGCCGATCCCCAGCAGCGCGCCTCGGTGAACCACGGCGTGCCGGCGGTAGCCGCCGCCCAGCGCCCCGGCGAGTTCAAGGGAGCGGGCGTGGTGCACGCCAACGCGGCCGGCGAAAACCGCAACGCTGCCGCCGAGAACCGCAACTCAGCAGCCGAGCGGGCCAACACGGCGGCGCAGAACCGCAACACCGCGGCCGAGCGGCACAACACGCTCTCCAATAATCGTAACACGGGCGCTGAACGCACCAACACGGGCGCCGAACGCACCAACACGGGTGCCGAACGCCGCAATACGGGTGCCGAGCGGACCAACACTGGCGCCGAGCGCACAAATACAGGTGCCGACCGCCGCAACACTGGTGCCGAGCGGACCAACACCGGCGCCGAGCGCGCAAATACCGGTGCGGAACGAGCGGCTCCATCCCGCCCGGCGGCATCCAGGGCGCCTGTGGCCCGCCCGGCCGGCGTTCCCCGCCCGGTAGCGGCGCCTCGCGCGCCGGCTCCTCGGGCGCCGGCAGCGCGTCCTGCTGGCGGTGGCAGACCTGAGCATAAATAGTCAGCAAGGAAGGCCAGGGGCTCTGCCCCTGGACCCCGCTGGGGCCTCGAGGCCCCAAACCACCATCTATTAGATATCCCTTACGAACAGGTTCTAAGGACTTGTCTTTAGCGGGGTCCAGGGGCAGAGCTCCCAGCCTTTTTCAGGCCGGTCACCTTACGCTCTCGCCCAACGCGGACCGGAACACCGCCAGCTGCCCCGCGCTGGTCTCCTCCCACCCGAAGCCTTCGGCGTAGGCGCGTGTCGCCCGGCGCTCGCCCGGCCGCGCCTGCCAGGCCAGCACGGCCGCGGCGATCGCCTCCGCCGACCGCGCCGTGGCGATCGTGCCGGCCTCGGGCGCTGCCACCACCTCGTCGTTGCCCGGGATAGGGCTGGCCACCACCGGCGTGCCGCAGGCCATCGACTCCAGCAGCACGTTCGCCCAGCCCTCGCGCGAGGAGGCAAGCACCGACAGGTCGGCCGCGCTGTACAGCCCGGCCAGCTCGCGATGCGGCACGCTGCCGAGCAGGCGCACCCGATCCGCCAGGCCCAGCCTAGCTGCCAGCGTCTCCAGCCGCGCCCGCTCCGGCCCTTCGCCCGCAACCAGCAAGCTCCAGCCGTCCAGCCGCGCCAGCGCACCGATCGTCAGTTCGTGCCCCTTGCGCGGGATCAGCGCTCCCACGGAAACGAGGGCGGGGCCACTGACCCCCCAGGCGAGGCGTTGCGCCGCCCGATCCAGCGGTTGGAAGGTGGCCAGGTCCACGCCGTTGCGCAGCACAGTGATCTTGCCTGCCGGGACGCCCAGCCCCACCAGCACGTTCCGCAGCCCGGCACTCACCGTGATCACGCCGGAAGCCGCATCCGCCGCGCGCAGGATCATCCGGCGCGGCGCCGGGTAGTCGGGGAACTGCGTCACGTCGGAACCGCGCGCGGTGATCACCACCGGCAGCCCGAAGCGGCGGCCCAGCAGGATGGCGGCAACCCCGTCAGGATAGAAGTAATGCGCGTCGATCGCGTCGAAGCGCTCGCCCTGGGCCAGCAAGGCCGTCAACGCCCGCGCGGCCGACTGGTAGAGCAGCCACGGCGCGGCGCGCATGCCAACGGCGGGGATGCTCAGCCAGCGCGGATGCAGCACCCGCAGCCCGTGCCGCATCTCCTCGCCGGCCACGTTCCGGCCGCGTCCTGGAAACCACGCGACGGGCGCCAGAACGGTGGCGCTGGCCTGGCCGGTGCCTACCAGGTGGCGCAAGCGGTTCTCCACGAACACGCCGTGGTTCGGCTGTGCCGGGTTGGGGTACAACGTGGAAAACACCAGCAGGCGCATCGGCTTATCCAACCAGGGAAGGCAAGCAGTCCTTTTTTGAAAAAAAGGACCAAAAAACTTTTGCCTTCCGCATTTGCAACAGCCGGCGGCCCCAGGACAAAGCGAGGTCTCCGACACAGCGCAGGGACAAAAGTTTTTTGGTTCTTTTTTTCAAAAAAGAACCGCTTCCTTCACTTCAAAGAAGACAACAACTTCCCCGCATCCGCCCTCTCCGGAAACCCGCTTTTCACCGCCATCGCCGCCTCGAGCTGCGTGCGCGCCTCACCCGGCCGGCCAGCGGCGTTCAGCGCCCATCCGTAATGATAAAGCGTCGAGCCGCCCGAAGCGCTCGTCTGGTTGGCGGCCGCCTGAGACAGCAGCAGCACCGCGTGCGCGGTGTCGCCCTGCCTGGCCAGGATCCAGCCCAAAGTGTCGGCCACCTCGGGACGCGGCGCCTGGAAGTAGGCGCGCTCGGCCAGGGTCCTGGCCGCCACCGCGTCACCCTGCTGCTGCTTCACCCAGGCGAGGTTGTTCAGCGCCGCTGTGTCAGTGTGGCGGACGGCCAGCACCGCGTTCAGATGCCGCTCCGCCTCGGCCAGCCGGTTGGCGCTTAGGTCCAGCGAGCTGAGCACCGCCTGGGCGGCCACGTCCTCAGGATGGCCGGCCACCCAGCCCGACAACAGGCCGATCGCCTGCTCGGTGCTGCCGCCCGCTTGCAGCGCGCTGGCCGCCTTGGATGCCAGTTCCCCGGTGGGCGCCGTCTTGTAGGCAGCCAGGAACGCGGCCGCCGCCTGCTTCTGGTCGCCGGCGACGCTCCAGACATCGCCGGTCAGCGTGTTGGCGGCGGGCAGGTTCTGCGGGTCCGCCCGCAGCGCGGCGGCCGAGGCCAGCGCCGCCTTCGTTCCGCCCTCCTTATAGTCCACGCCGACCAGGGCGCCCAGCAGCGTGCCGTTGGCAGGGCTCAGCGCCAGGCCCTCGCGCAGCACCGCGCGGGCCTCGTCGTAGTTTTTGGCAGCCACCAGGAGGCCTGCCAGGTCGGTGCGGGCGCGCAAATTGCCGGGCACCTCGCGGATGGCGGCGCGATAAGCCCCCTCGGCCATGTCCGGCTTGCCGTCGGCGCTCAGCACCCGCGCCCGCAGAACGTCGAGCTGCGGGTTGGTCTCGGCACTGGCACGGTCCAGCAGGGCCACCGCGCGTGACGCCTGGTGCGCACGCACGTAGGTGCCGGCTAAGGCCGCGGTGATGCCGGTGTTGTCCGGCGCGGCCTCGTGCGCGGCCTCGGCCACGGCCACGGCGCGCTCGGTCTTGTTGCTGGCGAACAGCGCGGGCAGCAGCACGTCCAGCGCGCCCTGGTCGTCCGGATGGTGGCGCAGCTCATCGAGCAGCAGCTTCTCCGCCCCGTCGGCATCGCCGCGCAGGCCGTCCAGCCTGACCAGGTTCAGCGTGGCGGCGCGGCTGTCGGGAAAGCGGCGCAGCACGTCGCGCAGCTGCGTCTCGGCAGCCTCCATGTCCAGCCCGGCCATCCGCACCTGGGCGGCCAGCACGCCCACCTCCTCGGCATCGCCGATGCGCTGGCGTAGCCGCTCGACGTCGGCGGTGGCGCCCGGGATGTCGCCGCGCGCCAGGTCGGCCTGCACGATGGCCTCGCCGGCCAGGCGCTGGTTGGGCTGGATCGACAGGGACTGGCGCAGCTCCGCCTCGGCCGCCACGGTATCGCCGCGGTCCAGCTCGGCGGCCGCCAGGCGGTTGAGGATCTGCACGTCCCTGGGCGCCAGCTTCGCCGCGTCCTCGAAGCTCTTCTGCGCGCCCTTGATGTCGCCCTGCATGGCGCGCGCACGGCCTTCCAGGTCCAGCGCGTCGGCGTCCGGGTGCTGGCCCAGCGTGCTGCCGTGCAGCAGAGCCAGCGAGCGATCCGGGTGGTGGCGTGCGAGGTCGATGAACGCCATCAGCTTCAGCCCGCCCGGATCGTCGGGGTATTTGGAGAGGAACTTGGTCGTCGCCTCCTCGGCCTGCGCGGGCTGGCCCATGCCAAGCTTGGTCACCGCCAGGAAGTAGAAGCCGCGCGGCAACTGGCTCACCACGGTGCTGATCGCGGTCAGCGAGGCGTCGGCCGCCGGGTAGTCGCCCTGCTCGATGGCCAGCATCGCGCCCAGAAAGTTGGCGCCGACGTTCTTGGGCGAGCCGTGCAGCACCTTTTCAACCGAGGCACGCGCGGCGTCGGTCCGCGAGAGGGCCGCCAGCGCGCGGGCCTCGATCATGCGCGCGTCCAGCCGGCCCGGGTTGGTGGCGAGGACGACCTGGGAGCGCGCCAGCGCCGTCTTGGGGTCGTGGCGCCGCATGGCGATCTCGGCGTCCAGCAGCATGGCTTCGGGCTGGTTCGGCTCGGCGGCCAGCACCTTCTGAGTGCGTATGGCGGCAGCGTTCACGTCCTCGGCGGCCAATGCGATCCGGGCGGCTGTCAGCAGCGTCTCGCGCTGGGCGGGCGCCGCGGCCTCGGCCTGCGTGATGGTGGCGCGGGCGGCTTGCGTCTGGCCGAGGGAAAGCTGGGCGGCGGCCCGGATGGTCAGCGTGTCCGCCCGCCCGCCCGGCGGCGCGCGGTCGGGGTCGAAATCGCGCAATGCCTCGTCGAAGTGCCGCTGCTGCAGGTAGGCCTGGCCCAGCGGCAGGATGGTCGCGGTCGCGCTGTAGCCGCGCGCGCGTGCGCGCAGCAGCTCCAGCTCGGCGGCTTCCGGGTTGCCCAGCGACAGATCCACCTCGCCCAGCAGGAAGGCAGCCTCCGGATTGTCCGGGTGGCGTTCGATGGCGCGGCGCAGGTACTGCTCGGCACCCCCCATGTTGGCGCGCGCCATCTGTGTCTTGGCCGCCGCGATCGGGTCCTGGTGAGTGATCGCGTACCAGGCACCGCCGCCCGCCGCCAGGAGCAGCGCCGGCAAACCGTAGATCAGGGCTTTGCGCATTGGGAGCCGCCTTCGCGATCGTTTCAGGAGCCTTGTAACCTATCACGGCCGCGTGTTGAACCGGTGCAGGCCGACAGCACGCCAGAGTTGTGCAAGCCCCGACCAAATTAACACACTTGATCGTGATGAGTCCTCGTTTTAGATACGGTGTGGTACCGGTATGGCCGCACCGTGCACGGCCGGCCCACCAGGGCACAGCCCGGCGCATCGCGGCAGAAGGCGTGTAGCTCAATGGCAGAGCGCTGCTTCTACTCAGCAGAGGTCGGGGGTTCGATCCCTTCCGCGCCTACCGGACCCCGTCCGTGGCCCCTGGCCGTTTGCCGGGCGCTGGCCGCCGGTGTCGCCTGCCTCGTGCTGGCCGGCGCCGCCATGGCCGCACCTCCCGCCACGCCCACGCTGCCGGCGGAAGCCGAGGCGCCCGGCCAGTACGTGATCGGGCCCGGCGACGTGCTGTCGATCTTCGTCTACGAGGCGCCGCCGCTCTCGGTGAGCGAGCTGCCGGTGCGTCCGGACGGCCGCATCTCCGTGCCCCTGGTGCCCGACGTCACCGCCGCCGGCAAGACGCCCACCGAGCTGGGCCACGACATCGCCGAGAACCTGAAGAAATACGTCAACAACCCGAACGTCACGGTGATGGTTCGCAGCTTCCAGGGCCCGGCCGACCGCCAGGTACGGGTGATCGGCGAGGCAACCGATCCGCAGGCGATCCCGTACCGGGAGAACATGAGCCTGCTCGACGTGATGATCGCCACCAAGGGCCTCACCAAGTTCGCCGCCGGCAACCGCGCGGTGATCGTGCGCAAAACGGGCGGGGCCGACAAGCGCATCCGAGTGCACCTGTCCGACCTGATCAAGGACGGCGACATCAGCCAGAACCTGATGATGCGTCCGGGTGACACGTTGATCATTCCGCAAAGCTTCTTCTGAATAATCGGGTTTTACCGAGACAGACACTCCAGGGACGCTTAATCAACGCGCATGGACTCGATACAGGACATCGTCTCCCGCTACGGCGGTCTCGCCTGGCGCAGGCGCTGGTGGGGCGTCGCCGCGGCGTGGGTGATCTGCATCGTCGGCTGGATCGGCGTGGCCGTCCTGCCCAACCAGTACGAGGCGACCGCGCGCGTCTACATCGATGCGGATGCGGTGCTGACGCCGCTGCTGCGCGGCATCGCTGCGGACAGCTCGATGGGAGACCAGATCGACCTGCTGCAGCACATGCTGCTCTCGCGCCCCAACCTTGAGAAGATCATCGCCAAGACCGACCTGCAGCTCGACACCCGCACGGCCACCGACATGGAGCAGATGGTCAACCGCCTGGGCAACTCGATCAAGGTGAACGCCCAGACGCACAACATCTTCTCGATCGCGTTCCGCAACCCGGACCGCCAGCTCACCTACGACGTGGTTCAGGCTGTGCTGGCCAGCTACATCGAGAACCGCGCCGGCGACAACCGTGACGACATGGAGAAGGCCAGCGCGTTCCTCGACGAGCAGATCGCCAGCTACGAGAAGCAGCTGCGCGAGGCCGAATCAAAGCGGGCGGCGTTCCGCACCGAGTTCGTGGACCTGCTGCCGGGCGATGGCGGCGTGAACCGGCTGGAGCAGGCGCGTACCCAGGTGACCACGCTGGCCGGCCAGCTCGCGGACGCCAAATCCCGCCGCGTGCTGCTGGCGCGCGAGCTGGCGACCACCCCCGTGGTGGTGGTGACCGAGGCCGGCGGCGTCGGCGGCGGCGGCACCTACGATCCGCACGCCGCGCTGCGCGCCGCCGAGCAGAAGCTGCGCGACCTCCAGCAGGTCTACACCGATGCCTACCCGGAAGTGATCTCGCAGAAGCACCTGGTGGATTCGCTGCGCAAATCCGACGTGGCACCCACGGTGGCCAGCGGCGGCAAGTCCGCGCCCAACCCGGTCTACGAACAGCTGAAGCTCCGCCTGGTGGAGGCAGACGCGCTGATCGACAGCCTGCAGCGGCAGATCGACGACGCGACGCGCGAGCGGACCAGGCTGGACGGCATCGCCCACGGCGCGCCGAACCTCGAGGCCCGCTACATCAACCTCAACCGCGACTACGACGTGCTGCGCAAGAACTACGACGAGCTGCTGGCGCGCCGCGAAGGCATGCGCATCGCCACCGCGGCGCAGGTGCGGGCGAGCAACGTGAAGATGGTGATCATCGATCCGCCGCAGGTGCCGCAGCGCCCGGTGGCGCCGGCCCGCATCGTGCTCTCCATCGGCGTGCTGCTGGCCGGGCTCGCCGCCGGCGTGGGCGTGATCGGCGGCATGATGACGCTGGACCAGTCGTTCCACAACGTGATCGACCTGCGGGCGATGGGCCGCCCGGTGATCGGCGCCATCTCGCTGGCCGCGCTGCCGCCCACCATCGCCATGCGGCTGCGCCACGCCGCGGTGTTCGGCTCGGCCATCGGCCTGCTCGTCGTCGTCCTCGGCGGCGTGCTGCTCCACTACACGCAACGCATCTGAGAGGCCGCGCGAGAATGCTGCTGTCCCGGCCGTCCGACGCGTTTTGCCGCGTTCGCGGTGCTCACGGCCCCCGACGGCCGCTGCACGCCGGGGCCCGAGCACCTAGCCATGCGGCGCCGGCCAACTCCTGCCCACGCGGCCTCTGATGGACCTGCACGCCCCGCAGGTGGTCGATACGCCGGCACGCACGCTGGCCGACATGGCGCGCGCCGGCCTCATCATCGAGACCGAGGGGCGCACCAGGCTTGGCGACGAGTTCCGCATCGCCGCCGCCCGCCTGCACACCGTGGTGAAGGGCTCGATCACCGCCGGCGAGCGCTGCGGCAACATGGTGCTGGTCACCAGCACCCGGCCGGCGGAGGGCAAGAGCTTCGCGGCCCTCAACATGGCCGCCTCGCTGGCCCGCACCGGCTCGCGCCCGGTGCTGCTGGTGGACGCCGACGCCAAGGTGCGCTGCCTGTCCGAACTGATCGGCCTGGCCGGCGCCCCGGGCCTGCTGGACCTGGCCGCCGACGACAGCATCCAGCCCGAACGCATGGTGGTGGCGACCCCGGTGCCCGGCCTGTTCATCCTGCCGCTCGGCGACGCGCTGGCCGGCCTCGAGCCCGGCGAGCGCAGCCAGCCGCTGCCGTCGGCTGCCGAGCAGCTCGCCCGCCGCTTCGCCAGCTCCACCGTGGTGATCGACACCGGCCCCCTGCTGGCCACGTCGGACCCCAGCGTGCTCGCGCCCACCGCCTCGCAGATCATGATGGTGGTCGAAGCCGGCCGCACCCAGCGCAACGAGCTGGAGGCGGCGCTCGAGATGATCAAGGCATGCCCGAAGGTGGTGCTGCTGCTCAACAAGCAGGCCGGACGCAACCGGTCCTCCTTCGGGGCCTACAGCTACACGGGCGAGTACTACGCCAAGCCGAACGCGCCACCGCCGCAGCGTCCAGAGTGAAGCAAGCAAGGCCTTGTTTTTCGAGAAAAAGAAGCAAAAGGCTTTTTCTCCTTGTCGGGTGTGCCCGGAAAGAACCGCGCCCATTCAGTAAAAGCTTTTTGCTTCTTTTTCTCGAAAAAGAAGGCCTTGCTTTTTGCCTACTCCTGGCCGGCATGCTGGCTGCCGGCACCGTCCGCGCGCAGGAATCCGACACGCCAACCCCCGCTTCACCACCCGACACCGCGCTGCCGCGGTCCGGCATCGACGCACCGTCGTCCGACCTGCGCGAGCACCTGCTGCGCGCCTACGGCGATGATGCGGCCGGCCCCACCGGCGTCTCGGCGCCGGAACTGCAGGTGACCGGCCAGTTCGGCGCCTCGGAGGAGTACACCAGCAATGCCGGTGCGGCCGCGGGCTCCGGCGCGCGTGGCGCCGGCAACGACTTCATCACCGCCTTCCAGCCAGGCATCACCATCATCGACACCTCGCAGCGCCTGCAGGTGAACATCGACTACCGCCCGATCGCGCAGATCTACGCCGAGAACTCCAGCTTCTCGCAGCTCGAGGAGTTCGGCACCGGCGACGTCCTGGCCACCCTGCTGCCGGGCTGGCTGTACCTCGACCTGCGCGGCTCCATCAGCCAGCAGGCGGTGTTCGGCGGGCTGGGCCCGGCCAACACCGTCACCCTCTCGCCAAACGAGCGCGAGACGGTCAGCAGCTTCGCCGTCTCGCCTTACGTCACCCGCAGCTTTGGCGGCACCGGCACCGCCCAGGTGGGCGCCAGCTACAGCTACAGCGCCACCTCCGCTCCCGGCGGGCAAGACGCGCTGGCCACCAGCATCCTTCCCGGCATCGCGCAGAACCAGTTGCAGACAAACGCCGGCGCCTACGGCAGCTTCGACCAGGGCACCGAACGCGGCTACGCCAACTTCACCACAGGCGAGGATTTCGGCCGCCTGCTCGACAAGGCCGGCATCGACACGAGCTACTACACCGGCGAAGGCGCGTTGGCCGGCGGCCGCCGCGTGCTGCTCACCGACGACGCCAGCTACGCCGTCAGTCGCCTGCTCACCGTGCTGGGCGAGGCCGGCTACGAGAACCTGGACTATCCCAGGAGCGACTACCGCTATGCCGGGGCGATCGGCTCTGGCGGCGTCAGGCTTACCTTCGCCCGCGGCAGCGCCGGCACGCTGGAGTACCGCTACGTGGACGGCTTCGGCTCCGTCTTCGCCCAGTTCACCGTGCAAGCCTCGCCGCGCATCCGCCTGTTCGGCGGCTACTCGGAGAGCATCTCCACCTTCGGGCAGGACCAGCAGAACGCGTTGCTGGACGGCGCGGACAACGCGACCGGGGTGGCCGCCTCCGGCCTGCAGGCCGCCACGCTCCTGTCCGGCAGCAACTTCTTCGGCGCCAACCAGAACCTCAGCCGGCTGGACCGGCTCAGCCTGTCCGCCAGCTACCTGGGCGAGCACGACACCGTCACCCTTTCGCTCAGCCGGCGGACCACCACGCCGGTCGGCCGGCAGGTGGGCATGCTGGCACCGATCGCCACCAGCGGCATCTACGGCGCCATCACCGAGACGCACCCGCTGACCGACACCATTACCCTGAACGGCTCATTCCAGTACGGCAGCAACCAGACCGGCCTGGTCGACAACGGCTCGGGCGACACGGTCAGCGTCTCGGCCGGCATCACCAAGGCGTTCCCGCGCGCCATCAGCGCCTACCTGCGCTACGGCGGCAGCTACACCGTCGGCGGCTCCGCGGTTGCGGCCACCGGCCTGTTCGGCCAATCAGGCAACGACAGCACCATCACCGTCGGCGCTCTGAAAACTTTCTGATGCGAGGGACCGGCTGATGCAGGTGCAGGACTGGCTCGACGAGCCCCCCGCCGAGGCTGCCGCGGCACCCGCCGCCAACGCCATGACGGTGGACGTGGAGGACTGGTTCCAGGTGCAGGCCTTCGCCGGCACCATCGCGCGCGCGGACTGGGACAGCCTGCCGCGCCGCGTGGAGGCCAACACAGACCGTTTCCTGGCCATGTTCGAGGCCGCCGGCGTGCGCGCCACCTTCTTCACGCTGGGCTGGGTGGCCGACCGCCACCCGGCCCTGGTCCGCCGCATCGTGGCCGCCGGCCACGAGCTGGCAAGCCACGGCTACGCCCACCGCCTGGCCCACGAGCAGACGCCGGCAGAGTTCCGCCAGGATGTCGGCCGCGCCCGCCGGCTGCTGGAGGACGTGGGCGGCATGAAGGTGCGCGGCTACCGGGCGCCCACCTTTTCCATCAACACCCAGAACCCGTGGGCCTTCGACGTGCTGGCCGAGGAGGGCCACGCCTACAGCTCCAGCATCTACCCGATCCGGCACGACCTTTACGGCATGCCGTACGCTCCGCGTGTGCCTCACCGCGTGGCCAACGGCCGCCTGCTGGAGATACCGATGACGACGGTGCGTGTCGGCGGCCGCAACCTGCCCTGCGCGGGCGGCGGCTACTTCCGGCTGCTGCCTTACGCGCTGTTCCGCGCCGGGCTGCGTCGCGTGAACAAGGAGCAGCCGGGGATGTTTTACACGCACCCTTGGGAGATCGATCCCGGGCAGCCGCGCAACGACGCGGCGCCGCGCATGGCGAAGTTCCGGCATTACGTGAACATCGGGCGCACGGAGCGGCGGATCGGGCGGTTGCTGCGGGATTTCAGTTGGGGGCGGGTGGATGAGGTGTTCAAGGAAGGCCTTCTTTCTTGAAAGAAAGAAGCAAAGAACTTCTGCTCCCTGTCGGCGGCTCGCCGACCAACGCGCGCCCAGTCAGTAAAAGTTTTTTGGTTCTTTTTTTCAAAAAAGAACCGCTTCCTTCCTTCCTGGACTTCCCATGATCGTCGTCAAACCTCTTGGCCCAGACACCAAACCCTGGGACACCTTCGTCCACGCCCACCCGGACGCCACCTTCTTCCACCTCGCCGCCTGGCGCCAGGTGATCGAAGCCGCGTTCCGCCACCAGGCGCACTACCTGCTCGCCGAGCAGGACGGCGCCGTCGTCGGCGTGCTGCCGCTCGTACAGGTGCGCACCCGCCTGTTCGGCCACATGCTGATCAGCAACCCGTTCTGCGTCTATGGCGGCCCGCTGGCCGCCACCGCGGAAGCCTCGCGCGCTTTGGCCGAACACGCCGCCGCGCTGCGCGCCAGGCTAGGCGCCACCGCCTGCGAGTTCCGTTTCCTGCAGGCGCCGACACAGGATTGGCTGGGGGAGGACTGGCAGGAGCGCAGCGCCCTCTACGTCACCTTCCGCCGGGCCATCGCCAAGGACGACGAGGCGAACCTGAAATCCATCCCGCGCAAGCAGCGCGCCGTGGTGCGCAAGGGGATCGAGCGCGGCCTGACTGCGCGCGCGGACCGCGACGTGGACGGCCTGCACGCCATCTACGCGCAGAGCGTGCGCAACCTGGGCACGCCGGTGTTCGCACGCCGCTACTTCCGTCTCCTGGCCGAAACCTTCGGCGACGCGCTGGACGTGGTCACAGTCGCCGATGGCGGGCAGGACGTGGCCTCCGTGATGAACTTCTACTGGCGCGACGAGGTGATCCCCTATTACGGCGGCGGCACCACCGCGGCACGCGCGTGCTTCGGCAACGATTTCATGTACTGGGAGGTGATGCGCCGCGCCGCCGCGCGCGGCTGCCGCCTGTTCGATTTCGGCCGCAGCAAGGAAGGCACAGGCGCGTTCTCGTTCAAGAAGAACTGGGGGTTCACTCCGCAAGCGCTACCGTACCGCTTCCTGCTGGCACCGGGGCAAAGCATTCCGGAGGTGAACCCGCTGAACCCGAAATACCGGCTGATGATCGCCGCCTGGAAGCGGCTGCCGGTGCCGGTGGCCAACATTCTCGGCCCCGTGCTGGTGCGCGGCGTGGGATGATTCCGGCCGCATCCCGCCCGGCCTGGATCGTCGCCGGCGCCTGCCTGGTGCTGCTGTGCATGATCTTCCACCAGGAGGTAGCGGCTGCGGTGGACGTGTGGAACCGGTCCACCGCCTACGGCCATTGCTGGCTGGTGCTGCCGATCGTCTGCTGGCTGTTGTGGGAGCGCCGGGGCGTGCTGCGGTCCGGCGTGGCGCGGCCTATGGCCTGGCCGGCGCTGGCGGCAGTGCCGCTGGTGCTGATGTGGATGGCTGCCGCAGCGCTGGGCATCATGGAGGGCCGCCAGCTCGCCTTGCTGGGCCTGGCCGAGCTGCTGCTGCTCGCCGCCCTGGGCTGGCGACTCTGGTGGGCGCTGTCGCCCGCCTTCCTGTACCTGTTGTTCCTGGTGCCGTTCGGCGCCTTTCTCACTCCGGCGTTGCAGCGCTTCACCACCGGCTTCATCCTGCACGGCCTGGCGGCGCTGGACATCCCGTTCCGGTCGGACGCGTTCCAGATCACCATTCCGGAAGGCGTGTTCTACGTGGCCGAGGCCTGTGCCGGGCTGCGCTTCCTGATCGCCTCGGTCGCGTTCGGCGTGCTCTACGCCGTCACCATATTCCGCTCCCCCTGGCGGCGCGCCGCCTTTTTCGCCGTAGCCTGCGTGGTGCCCGTGCTGGCCAACGGTGTGCGCGGCCTGGGAATCGTGCTGCTGGGCCACCTGCTGGGCAGCGCGGAGGCGGGCGCGGCGGATCACCTGGTGTACGGTTGGGTGTTCTTCTCCCTGGTGATCGTGCTGCTGGCGCTGGCCGGCCTGCCGTTCCGGCAGGACGTGGCGGCGGCGCGACCGGCCGCACCAACCGACGGCACCGGACCACGCATCGCCGCCGTGCTGCTGGTTTGCGCGCCTGTGCTGCTGCTGGCTGCCGCGGGCCAGCTGGCGCTGGCGGCCCTGGACAACCGCGGCCAGACCGGCCTTGCCGCGGTTGTCCCTCGGCTGACACTGCCGGCCGGCTGCCGCGCGGACGCCGCCGCCACCCGGGGCACCGTCAGCACGCAGGAGGTGCGATGCGGCCAGTCCGTCCTGCGCGTCACCACCACCGTGCTGCCGGCCGCCGCCAACCCGTCGGCCATCCTCGACGCGGGCCGCGCGCCCGCCTCGGCCTCCCTGACAGGGGAGGCCGACAGCACGCCCTGGCACACCCCGGCCGGCGCCCCCTGGATGCTGCTGGCTACGCATGAGCCCCCTGGCCAGTCCGCCTACGCCGTATGGGACGACGGCCGGCAGATGCTGGGCGGCCTGCACGACCGCCTGCGGATGGCGCGCGGCATGTTCACCGCAGGCGGCACCGCGCCTGTGGCCGTGGCTGTGACCCTACAATCGTCCGACCAGGACGGGACGGATCAGCTCCGCGACTTCCTGGCAGCGCAAGGAACGCTGCGATAATACCAAGCACGGTTGAGGCTTTCTCATGGGAAGCAAGCAGTCTTTTTGAAACAAGGGACCAAAAATTTTTTCCTGTTGGCGACATAGAGCGTGCAGGTACCTCAGGATAAGTCGAGGCGGCAGAGACAGCGTAAAGGACAAAAGTTTTTTGCTTCTTTTTTGCAAAAAAGAAGGCCTTTCTTGCTTGGCAACGGTCAGCGCCAAGGACGTTGGTGCAAGAAAGCAGGGCGCGCTCTCTCCGCACCATTCGACCGGAGCAACAGCCTTTCGCTTCATACCGTCGAAAAGAACACTACGCCTCCTCACGCCGCCCCTCGCAGCGCGGATACCCGCCGCCACACCATTCGCGCTGTACCGGGCAGCGACCCCGGCGCGTACAACGTCGCCCAGTGCAGCATCCGGCTCCCGCTTGCCAGGGTCAGCTTGTAGCGGTCCGCCCCCGCCAGCAGGTCGTAGATCTGCGCGCCACGGGCGGCGTAGTGCGCCACCGCCAGCGCGTGGCACACGAGCCCCGGCTTCTCCTGCGGCGTCCGCACCGGCCCGAAGCCGCTCTGGTAGCTGTACACCGTGCCGTCGCGCAGCAGCGTGTAGAGCGTGCCGATGTGGCGGTGGCCGGCGCTCACCCGCAGCAGGTCCGCCTGACCCAACGCCCAGGCGCGGCTCACCAGCGCCGCGTGGAACTCCCGCATCTCGGGCGCTGCGAACGCGCCGGGCTGGCCGCGCGCCTGCCAGGCTGCCTGGTGCACCGCCATCATCTCCGCCAGCCAGTCCCGCGCCGCCGTCACGCTCTCTGCCCGCTCCAGCGCCAGCCCGGGCCCGTACAACCGCATTGACCGCCTGATCTGTGAGCGTGCGTTGGCGCTCAACGTGCCCAGGTAGTCACCGCCCAACGTGTCGAGCGCCACGTGCGGCGAGGCCCGGCTCTGCTGCACATGCACCCACCCGGCCTGCCGCGCCGCCTGCAGCGTCGGCTCGTCTATGCCGGAGAGCACCAGCTGCCCGCGCCCGCGAGCCGCCCGCAACGCGGCTGGCAGCGCGGCCGAGGCTTCTTCCGCGATCAGCAGCCCGTTATGTTCGATGAACACCGCGTCGTGCGCCGCCGCCCCGGTCTCGTTCAGCCAGGCGTGCCGCTGTGTGCCGCCCAGCAGGGCCAGCGCCACGTCGTCTCCGTCCTGCGTCACCGCGAGAAGGCGCGCCCCGGCCAGCCGTTGCTCGGCCAGGCACCCCAGGAACGTCCAGCTCCTGAAGAACCCGGGCGACGCACGCGCCTCCAACGCCATCCAGCGGCGCGCCAAGGCAGGGACGCCGTCCACGGCGGAAAGGGTGATGCGCTGCACCGGCGGGATTGTAACACTACAAGCGGTTAACGGTGTCCTTCTCCGACAGAACTTTCGAGCTGCGTCGGTGCCTGCCAGACCCGCGACAGCGCAGCCGAACGTTCTGTTAGTCCTTAAACAATGAACCGGCGGGCCCAGCCGGCCGCGCAACCACGCCCTTCCACCATGCCGGATCATCGGGCACAGCCAACCCATGTCGCTCGCCGATCTGCCATCCCTGCTTCTGCTGCCGCCGCTGAACTGCCTGGTGGCGGCCTGTACCGGCGCCATGCTGCGCCGCCGCCGCGCCGGCCGCGTGCTGCTGGCCGCCGGTCTCGCCGGCCTGGTCGTGCTGTCCCTGCCGCTGGTCTCCGGCGCGCTGATCATCTCGCTCGAGCGCGGCATC
The DNA here is from genome assembly GCA_964242595.1 of uncultured Acetobacteraceae bacterium. Taxonomy (GTDB): domain Bacteria; phylum Pseudomonadota; class Alphaproteobacteria; order Acetobacterales; family Acetobacteraceae; genus BOG-908. The sequence goes on from CAXTBC010000026.1 coordinate 20,408, forward strand.
CCGGTGCAGCCCGACCCGGCCGACCCGCCTGGCGCCATCGTCATCCTGAGCGCCGACCTCAAGCCGGTGAGCGGGCCGGACGGCACGGTTTTCACCGTTGGCGGGCTGACGCTGGAGCGCGAGCGGGCAGGGGCCAGGCTCGCCCGCACTGTGGGCCTACCGGTCCTGGTCTCCGGCGGCCGCATCCGCCGCGGCGCGCCCAGCCTGGCCGCGCTGATGGCGGCCAGCCTGCACGAGGATTTCGGCATCGAGCCGCGCTGGCTGGAGGACCGCTCGCTCGACACCTGGGAGAACGCCGCCCGCTCGGCCGAGCTCCTGCGCGCGTCGGGGATCACCACGGTCTACGTGGTCACCCACGCCTGGCACATGCGCCGTGCCCTGATGGCCATGCACGCCGCCGGCCTGCACGCGGTTGCCGCCCCCGCCGACCCCGACGTGCCGCCCCGCCTGGTGGCCGCCGGCCTGGTGCCGCGCATCGCCGCCTGGCAGGAGAGCTACTGGGCGCTGCACGAGTGGATCGGGTGCGCCTGGTATGGTGTCAGGGGGCTGGTCGCGGGCGTTGGCGGTGTTACAAGGAAGCAAGGCCTTCTTTTTTGAAAAAAAGAAGCAAAAAACTTTTGACTTCGCTGTCGCCGACAATCGGAACGATTCGTTTCCACTCGGCGGACTTAGTGAGTAAAAGCTTTTTGGTTCTTTTTTTCAAAAAAGAACCGCTGGCCTTACTTCTGTTGCAAACGACCCGCCAGCTTGGCTGATTCCGCAGTCACGATCCACGAGCACGCCACCCCGCGAGCCCTGCCGCCGGCAGCGCTGGCGCTGCTGGGGCAGGATGCGTTCTCCACCCCGGCCTGGTACGCGGCAACCCTGGCGGCCGGCCTACCGGACGGCGGTCAGCCTGCCTTCCAGGTAGCCTGGCTTGGCCAGCGCGTGCTGGGCGTGTGGCCCATGCTGCGCCAGGCCGACGGCTTGCGCGCGCTGGTCACGCCCTACACCTGCCTGTGGCGCCCGCTGCTCCATCCTGACGCCTCGCAGGCCGAGCTCGAAGCTGCCGGCCGGGCACTCGCAGCCTCGTGGCGCAAGGCCGGCGTCGTCCGGCTAGATGCCATGCCCGCGCCGGACGGCGCCGCGCAGGCCGTGCTGCGCGGCCTGGCTGCCGCCGGCCTGCGCCCGCTGCCGTTCGATCATTTCGGCAACTGGCACGAGGACGTGGCCGGGCTGGGCTGGGGCGCCTACCTCGCCGCCCGCCCCGCTCGCCTGCGCACCGCCATCAGGCGGCAAGGAAGGCGGTTGGCCCAGCAGCCCGGCTACGCCTTCAGCCTGGTGCAGGGCGAGGCGGGCCTGGAAGCTGCCATCGCCGCCTACGAGACCGTCTACGCTGCCAGCTGGAAGCAGCCCGAGCCTTACCCGCGCTTCAACGCCGCGCTCATGCGCGCCTGCGCCGCCGACACAACGCTGCGCCTCGGCCTCATCCACCTCGCCGGCATACCCATCGCCGCACAGCTTTGGCTGGTGCATCGCGGCTGGGCCGGCGTCTTGAAGCTCGCCTACGACGAAACCCGCAAGGCGCTGGCACCAGGCAACGTGCTGACCGCCCTCATGCTCCGCCACGTGCTGGAGCAGGACCAGGTGCGCGAAATCGATTTCGGCCGTGGCGACGACGACTACAAGCAGATGTGGGCGGCCAGCCGGCGGCAGCGCGGCGGGGTGCTGGTGGCCAACCCCTTGAGCCTGGTGGGCGCGTTGCAAATCGGCAGGCATCGGCTAGGCGAGTTACGAAATACGGGCTCCCTTCTCCTCATGAAGGCTAGCCGACATCGACAGCCAGAGTGAGTCCGCTCTAGTCCCGCTTGCGCCGGAATGCATCCAGGCTCACCACCTGTGGCGCTGCATCCGGTGCCGGCGGAGGTGGCTCGGGTACGACGTCCGGCACGGTGGCCGGCACCGGCTCAGTTACCCGGAACCGCAGCCCGTAATGCACATGCGGGTCAACAAAGGCGGTGACCGCGGCCAGCGGCACCACGAGCGCGGAGCTCACCCCACCGAAGGACAGGCTGACACCGAACACGCCGGTGGCCTCGTCCATGAACAGCTTGTCGTATTGGTGCTGCAGGACGATGGTCATCTCCGCCGGGTATTTCTGGCGCAGCCGCGCCGGGATGGCAACGCCGGGGTGGTCTGTCCTGAACGTGATGTAGAAGTGGTGATCGCCCGGTAGTCCTTCGGCCGCCGCATGGGACAGGGCGCGGGCAACCACGGCACGCAGCGCGTCCTCCATCCACTGGTCGTAGGGCAGGAGACTCTCCGGTGTGGTCCCGGCGCCATCCTGCGTGTCGGTGTCGTCTTCCATGATCGTGGCTCCCGCGGGCACCATGCATAACGCCTGGGGGGCGCGGCGCAAGGCTGCTGGGGAGGTCGGGTGTTGGCTAAGAAGGCAAGCAGTTCTTTTTCGAGAAAAAGAACCAAAAAGCTTTTGCTCCCTGTCGGGCGGTGCGGAACAGTGCGCGCCTGTTCATCTCCTCGAGGCCCCGTCACGCGACCGCGTGGTGCGCATGACGGGTTTGGGGCAGAGCCCCATGCTTGCCACAGGTCAACACTTCCGACCGTTGGCATTGCGTGATGGACTACTTCGCTGCGATCAGCGCCGCCGTGTAGGCGGCCGGGTGGTCCGCCAGGAATTGCGCCGTGCGCAGGTCTCCGTCGCCGCCCTCCGAGGCGGGGCACGCGCTGCGCAGCTCCAGCGTGCCGGCCACCGCCAGCGGCGCCCGGGCGGCGCGCGAGGCGGCCACCGCAGGCCGCATCGCGTCCTCGCCGGCCACCACGTCCACCAGCGCGTGCGGGCCGGGGCTGGTGCACACCTGCGGGATCACGCCCAGCGACTGGATCGGCCAGCCAAGCGGCGCCAGCACGCGGCTCCACGTCACATAGAGCTCGCCGCCATCGGGCAGGCGAGTGATGGTCTGCACCAGTCCCTTGCCCAACGTGGCACTGCCAACCACCACGCCACGGCCCAGATCGGCCAAAGCGGCGGCCATGATCTCGGCGGCGCTGGCGGTCCGGCCGTCCACCAGCACCAGCACGGGCAGGCCATGCGTCAGGTCGCCGCCGTCGATCCGCCAGTCATGCGTCGCCTCGGGCGTGCGGCCGGCGGTGCTGGCGATCACGCCGTGGTCGGCCAGCAGCGCCACGCTCGTCACCGCCTGGCGCAGCAGCCCACCGCGGTCGCCGCGCAGATCCACCACGATGGCGCTGGGCGGCGGATGGGCGGCCAGGCCGGCTTCCAGCGCCTCGCTCAGCCGTTGCGCCGTGTTGCTGACGAAGCTGCTGATGCGGACGACGAGCATGTTGCCCGTGCGTTCGGAAAAGACGGTCTCCGGCGGCACGTAGGCCAGCGTCAACGCCAGCGTGCGGGCGATCCCGTCGAGGCCGCGCACGTGCATGGTGATGTTGGTGCCTTCGGGGCCGGACAGCCATTCCCTTACCTGGTCCAGCCTGCTGGCGCGGGGATGGCGGCCGTCCACCGCGGTGATCCTGTCGCCGACACGCGCGCCGCCCTCCTGGCCGGGGCCGTCCGGCACCAGGCTGTCGATCACCACGGCGTGGTCGCGCGCGATCACGCCGATGCCTGCGCCTGCGTCCACCGAGAGCTTGGTGCGCTCGGCCTCGGCCGGCGCCGGCGGCTCGTAGCGCGAGTAAGGGTCCAGGTGATTGAACATCTCGTCGAAGAATCCCTGGATCAGGCCCTGCGTGCCTGCCGCCCGCAAGGTGGCCGCGGCGGCATAGGCGGACGCCTCGATCTCGGCCGCCGCCCTGCCCCAGGCCTCGGCGTCCTGCGGCGCCGGTGCCGAGCGGTCCACCAGCACGTGCGTGCCGGCCATCAGGAGCAGGCGGCTGCCGTGCAGGTCTGTCGTCAGCGCCGGGTCGAGCGCGGTAATGCCGTGCAGGCCCCACAGCGTGAGCTGCTGCGGCGTGGTGGGGTCCAGCGTGCGCGGGGCGGCAAAGGCGAGGGCGGCGGAGAACACCCGCCCGGCCTGAGCCTCGTCGAACCCCTGGCTGACCGACGCCCAGGCTGTCGTCCAGACGGCGGCCAGGGCCAGCAGGCAACCCGCTATGGCCAGGAGGGGGGCTAGCGCCTGCGCCCGCGCCGTTCTGATCCTGCCGGCGCCCGAAGTACCGCACCCTGCGCCGGCGCCCCGCCGAGCGCGAAGATCAGGCCTCCCGTCACCGGGCTTGCCTCGGCCAGCCGGACGGTCAGGTCCTGCGTCAATCGAAACGTCTTGCGCGTCTTGCGGCCGGTCAGGGATTGCGTCGCCTCGTCGTGGATCCAGTAATCGTCAGGCAGGGACGAGAGCGGGAGCAGGCCCGTGGCCCCGTTGCCATGCACGGTCACGAATAACCCGAAACGTGTCACGCCGGATACGCGCGCCTCGAACGTGGCACCTACTTTGTCGGCCATGTATGCAGCAAGGTAACGGTCGATCGCCTCGCGCTCGGCCAGCGCCGCACGCCGTTCCGTGGCCGTGATGTGTTCCGCCGCGTCCGCAAAGCCCGCCACCTCGGCTTCCGACAGCGCGCCCAGACCCAGCTTGAGCCCGGCGATCAGCGCGCGGTGCACCAGAAGGTCCGCGTAGCGGCGGATCGGGCTGGTGAAGTGGGCATAGCGGGACAGAGACAAACCGAAATGGCCACAATTGTCCGGGCTGTAGGCCGCCTGGCTCTGGCTGCGCAGCATCACCTCGTTGACCATCGCCGCGTGCTCGGTGCCGGCGACCTTTTTCAGCACCTGGTCGAGGTCGCGCGGGGTGACCTGGCTGCCGGCAGCCAGGCCGATGTCCAGCGTGGCGAGGAACTGGCGCAAATTGGCCAGCTTCTCCTCGGACGGCGGCGCGTGCACGCGGTACATGCAGCTGCGGTGCAGCCGCTCCAGCTCCTCGGCGGCGGCCACGTTGGCCAGCACCATGAACTCCTCGATCAGCCGGTGGCTGTCCAGCCGCGGCCGCGGCGCGATGCTGGCCACGTGGCCGGCCTCGTCGAGCACCACGCGGCGTTCGGGCAGGTCGAGGTCCAGCGTGCCGCGCGCTTGCCGGGCGGAGAGCAGGGCGCGGAAGGCCGCGTACAACACGGGGAGGAACCCGTCTGCCAGGCCCAGCGTGTCGCCGGAATCGGCCGCGTCCTGCACCTGCGTGTAGGTGAGCCGCGCGGCCGAGCGCATCAGCCCGCGGCCGAAACGGTGCCGCGTCTTGCGGCCGTCCGCGTCCACGAACATCTCCACGAACAGGCAGAAGCGGTCCTCGTTCGGGCGCAGGCTGCACCAGCCGTTCGACAGCGCTTCCGGCAGCATCGGGACCACGCGGTCTGGGAAGTAGCAGCTATTGCCGCGCAGCCGCGCGTCGCGGTCCAGCGGGCTTTCGGGGCGCACGTAATGCGCCACGTCGGCGATCGCCACGAGCAGGCGAAAGCCGTCGCCGTCCGGCTCGGCGTAGACAGCGTCGTCGAAGTCGCGCGCGTCCTCGCCGTCGATGGTGATCAGCGGCGTCTCGCGCAGATCCGTGCGCTTGCCCAACGGGGTGCCGCGCGCCCGCTTGGCCTCGGCCAGCGCCTCCGGCGAGAACACGGTGGGAATGTCGTGCGTGTGGATGCAGATCAGGCTCACGGACCGTGCGTCGCCGCTGTCGCCCAGCACCTCGACTACCTGGGCCGGCCGCAGGCCGTAAGAACCGCCGGGCAGGGGTTCGGCCAGCACGATCTGGCCGTCCTCCGCGCCGCCCGCCTCGCCGGCAGGGATGCGCCACTCTGCCTTGCTGCGGCGGTCGGTGGGGATCAGCCGGTCGGGCGCGCGGAACACGCCCAGCACGCGGGCCGGCGTCTCGCTCAGGCGCTTGAGCGTGCGGCCCTCGTACTTGTTGCCGCCGATCGGCTTGAGCCTGGCCAGCACGCGCTGCCCCGGGGCCAGGGCCGGCTGGCCGCTGCGCTCGCGCAGCATCAGCACCAGCGGCGGCGGGCCGTCGCCCTCCCACGCCACCGGGCGCGCCACCGGGTCGCCGTCCGGATCGGTGCCTGTCACCTGCACGATCATCGCATCCGGCAGGCGCCCCGGCGGCGCGAAACGCTTGTGGCCGGCCGGCGCGATCTCGCCCTTGCCGGAGAGATCGGCCAGCAGGTCGCGCAACGCGCCGCGCTGGTCGGCGCCGATGCTGAAGGCGCGCGCCAGCTCCCGCTTGCCGACACGGCCGCCGCTCTCGCGGATAAAGGCGCGGATCGCTTCGCGGGTGGGCAGGCCGGCGGTGGGCGCGTCCGGGTCGGCGTTGGGGGCAGCGCGGTGCGTCGGCTTCTTGCCGCCTTTGCGCAAGTCAGACCGCCTTGCTGGCGGCGGGCGCCTTCCTGGCCGCGGCCTTCGGCTTGGCTTTGGTTTTGGCCTTCGGCTTGGAAGCCGCCTTCACCGCAGGCCGGGCCGTCGCGCCGTTCGTTGCCGCAACGGGGGCTGCCTTCCTGGCCGGCGCCGCCTTCTTCGCCGGCGCTGCCTTGCCACCCTTGCCGCGCGGCTTCAGCACCTTGCCGCGCTCGGCAAGCAGGGCCACCGCCTGCTCCAGAGTGATGTCGTCCATCGTCTGGTCGCGCGGCAGGTTGGCCACCATCTGGCCGTGCTGCGCGTAGGGCCCGAAGCGGCCCTTGCGCACCTGAATGTCCTGACGGTCCTTCGGGTGCTGCCCCACCACCCGCACGCTGGCCAGCTTGCGGCCGATCACGTCCACCGCGCGGTTCACGCCGATGGCCAGGATGTCGTCGTCCTTGTCCAAGGAGGCGAAGATGCTGCCCATCTTGATGTAGGGGCCGAAGCGGCCCAGCCCCGCCTCCATGTCCTGCCCGGTCTCCGGGTGCTTGCCCACCAGACGGGGCAGGGACAGCAGGCCCAGCGCCTGTTCCAGCGTGATCGCCTCGCCGTCCATGCCCTTGGGCAGCGACGTCCGGCGCGGCCTGGACTTCTTGTCGGCCGGGTCCGGCTCGCCCTGCTGGGCGTAAAGCCCGTACGGACCGCGGCGGATCGTCACGTCCTCGCCGGTGTCGGGATGGTGGCCCAGCTTGCGCAGGCCGTCCTTGAGCACCTCGGCGTCACCCTCGCCGCCCTCGATGGCCAGGCGGCGGGTGAACTGGCAGGTGGGGTAGTTCGAACAGCCGATAAAGCTGCCGTGGCGGCCGAGCTTGAGCCCCAGCCGGCCCTTGTGGCAGGCCGGGCAGATGCGCGGGTCGGTTCCGTCCTCGCGCGGCGGGAAGAAGTGCGGGCCCAGGTCCTGGTCCAGCGCGTCGATCACGTCGGAGATCTTCAGCTCGCGCGTCTGCTCGATGGCGTGGCTGAACTCGTCCCAGAAGGCGCGCATCAGCGCCCGCCAGTCCATCCGCCCGTCGCTCACGTCGTCGAGCTGTGCCTCGAGGCCGGAGGTGAAACCGGTGTCCACGTAGCGCTCGAAGAAGCTGGTCAGGAACGCGGTTACCAGCCGGCCGCGGTCCTCCGGCACGAAACGCTTATTCTCCATGCGCACGTAGTTGCGGTCCCGCAGCACGGAGAGGATAGAGGCGTAGGTGGAGGGGCGGCCGATCCCCAGCTCCTCCATCTTCTTGACTAGGCTGGCCTCGGAGTAGCGCGGCGGCGGCTGGGTGAAGTGCTGGTCGGCCGAAACCGCGCCGCGCGTCAGCGGGTCGCGCTCGGCCATCGGCGGCAGCATGCGGCTGCCCTCGTCCTCGTCGTCCTCGTCGGTGCCCTCGCGGTAGAGCTTGAGGAAGCCGTCGAACGCGACGATGGAGCCGTTGGCGCGCAGCCTGGTGCCCTTGTGGGCGACGTCGACGGCCACCTGGTCCAGCTCGGCGGACTGCATCTGGCTGGCCACCGCGCGCTTCCACACCAGCTCGTACAGGCGCTGCTGCTCGGCGTTGAGGTAGGGGCGCACGTCCTCTGGCGTGCGGCTTACGTCGGTGGGCCGGCAGGCCTCGTGCGCTTCCTGCGCGTTCTTCGCCTTGCTGGTGTACTCGCGCGCCGCCACCGGCACGTAGGCCTCACCGAACGTGGCGCCCACGAAGCCGCGTATGCTCTCTATCGCCTCGCGCGCCATCTGCACGCCGTCGGTGCGCATGTAGGTGATCAGGCCCACCGTCTCGCCGCCCAGCTCCACCCCTTCGTAGAGCTGCTGCGCCGTGCGCATAGCCGCCTGCGCGCCCATGCCCAGCTTGCGGCTCGCCTCCTGCTGCAGCGTGCTGGTGGTGAACGGCGGCGGCGGGTTGCGCTTGACGCGGCGGCGTTCCACCGAGGCCACGCTGAACACCCCGGCCTCCACCGCCGCCTTCGCCTGCGCGGCCAGTGCCGCGTTGTGGAGGTCGAACTGGTCCAGCCTCTTGCCGTCCAGGTGGGATAGCCTGGCGGTGAACGGCGCGCCGGCGGGCGTCTGGAAGTGGCCTTCCACCGTCCAGTACTCGCGCGGCTTGAACGCCTCGATCTCGGATTCGCGCGTGCAGATCAGCCGCAGCGAGACGGACTGCACCCGCCCGGCGCTGCGGCTGCCCGGCAGCTTGCGCCACAGCACCGGCGAGAGGGTGAATCCCACCAGGTAGTCCAGCGCGCGGCGGGCCATGTAGGCCTCGATCAGCGGCATGTCGAGCTGGCGGGGGTTCTGCATCGCCCGCTGCACGGCGCTCTTGGTGATCTCGTTGAAGGTGATGCGCTGGACGTCCACGCCCTTGAGCGCACGCTTCTCCTCCAGCATGGCGCGCACGTGCCAGCTGATCGCCTCGCCCTCGCGGTCCGGGTCGGTGGCGAGGTAGAGCGTCTTGGCGCCCTTCAGCGCCTTGACGATGGCCGAGACCTGGCGGCTGCCCCGCTCGTCGCTCTCCCAGTCCATGGCGAAGTTCTCGTCCGGCCGCACCGAGCCGTCCTTCGGCGGCAAGTCGCGCACGTGGCCGAAGCTCGCCAGGACCGTGTAGCCGCCGCCCAGGTACTTGTTGATCGTCTTGGCCTTGGCAGGCGATTCGACGACGACGACGTCTGTCATGCAGGGTCCTGGGATGCGGCTTCGGCTGCGCTTAGGAACGCGCGTGCCGGAAAGTCAAGGTTTGCGGATGCAGCCGCCGCAAGTGGGGAGGGGGGTGCTGTCTTATAAGGGGCAAGGGAGGAAGGCCTTCTTTTTCGAGAAAAAGAAGCAAAAAGCTTTTGTCCGTGCTGTCGCGGTCCGGTGGCAGGCAACCGACAGGGCGTCTGGCGCCGTGTCGGCTGCAACCAAAAAGGACGGCGAGGGCCGGAACAGAAGTCAGAACAAGGCAAGCGGTTCTTTTTTGAAAAAAAGAACCAAAAAACTTTTGCTGACTTGGTGGACGCTGCCGGAAAGGACCGCGACAGCGCCAGCAAAAGCTTTTTGCTTCTTTTTCTCGAAAAAGAAGGCCTTCCTTAACTTCTACTGCGTCGGCAACGTCCAGATCCCGCGCCCGTGCGTCGCCGCATACAGCAGCCCGCCCGGCGCCAGCTTCAACTGGTAGACCGCCACGTAGGGCAGGTTGTGCCCCGCAGCCACCCAGGCCTGTGTGCTGGCTTTCAGCATCAGCACGCCGAAATCGGTCGATGCGTACAGGTCGCCCGAGTTGGGGTCGCGCACCAGGGCGGTCACCGGCATGTCGCCAAGGTTGTAGCTGATGTCGGTGAAGGTGGCGGCCGCCCCGGCGGGCGCGTGCACGTCGAACACGTGGCCGGGCGTGGCGGGCGTGTAGGCGCCGTAGCCGGTGTAGGACACGTAGGCGTGGGTGGCGTCGGTCAGGTCGCGCGCGATGCCGCTGACCACGCGCTGCGGGCTGGCGGCCGTATCGATGCGGGCGAAGGCGACCGCCGTTGGATCGGCGGCGTTGGCGTTGCTGCTGACGAACAGGCGGCCCTTGTTGGTGGCCGCCCACAAGGTGGCGCGGTCGCCGGTCCAGCGGCTGAGGATGGCCACTTCGCCACCGCTGAGGTCGGTGCCGAAAGCGGAACCGGTCAGGTCGGCACCCAGTGCCACCCAGTCGCCGCAGGTGACGGTGAAGTCACCGGTGTACTCGTTGCAGTGCTGCTTGAGGTAGGCAGGCTGTCCGCCGTCGTCCGTCGTGCGCCAGACGTGCTGCAGGCCGGCGAAGATCGTGCCGCCGACCACCGGGTCGCTGATCGCGGCCATGTAGAACTCTGTCGCCTCGTTGCTGGCGGCCAGCGGGTCGGAGACGTAGTCCCAGCCCAGCGTCGCGTTGGCCGAGAAGTTCACGTCCACCGTGGTGCCATAGTAGGTGTGGAACGTGGTGGTCGTGCGCGCCGCGTCGTAGCCGGCCAGGCCGCCGTCGCCGCCCACGCTCTCGATCAGTGTCGGGCTCCCCGCCTTGCCGATCCAGCTGCCGTTGTCCTGCGTGCCGCCCAGGAACTCGCGGTCCGGGTCCGACGGGTTGAACTCCACGTCCTGGAACTGCAGCGTTTCCAGCCCCTGGTTCACGGCGCTCACCTTGGTAGGGATCGCCTTGAGCCAGCGCTGGCAGTCGTTCAGCGCGGCCCCGGCCAGGCCGCGGGCCGCGCATTGCGACGAGGCATCGGCGAAGGCGCCGCTGGTCAGCACGATGCCGCCGTCCGAGCCGGCCAGGGTCTGCTCGGGGACCAGCGGGTTGAACGCCACCACGTGCTGGTCGGGATGCATGCCCGCGCTCGGGTTGCGGATGTCGCGCGTCATGTCGGTGAAGCTCATGCCCTGGTTGGCCGAGCGCATCACCGCGCGGCCGTTGGACGGCGGCTTGGCGGTGAAGATCTCGTCGTACTGCATCGAGCCGCCGTAATACACCTCGTCCGGCAGGCCGGGCGGGCTGGCCACCCAGATGTCGTAGAAGCACTGGCCTTCGCAGAAATCGAAGCTGCTGTAGCCCGGCGTGCCGGAAATCGACGAGGTGAGCGACACCCAGCCCGCGTCGTTGACGCCGTCGCTCAGCGTGCTGGCCGGCACGCGCGAGTCGTCGACGCGGTACATGTAGCTGTTCTGGTCCGCATCGATCGAGTCGCCGAGGTAGATGCGCGTGGTGTTGGCCCGCTTGGCCAGCGCGAAAGCCGAGCGGTTGAAGCCGTCATTGGCGGTGCCGACCGGCGAGCGGGTGGCGTACACAACCCTGAATCCCGCATCGCCGTCCAGCGCCGCCGAGGAGCGCAGCAGACCGACACCCAGGGCGGCCGCGTACACCGTGTCCGAATCGGTCGGGTCCAGTTCAAGCTGCGTGATGCTGCCGGTGAAGGCGCCCGCACCGTTGCTGTACACCTGCTTGAAGCTGCGGCCGCCGTCGTGGCTTTCGTAGATGCCGGTGGGCGCCGTGCCGGGCGGAACGGACGCGTCGGCCGAGGCGGCGGCGCCGTGCACCGCGGTGGCGGTGCCGAAATAGATGTGCGTGGAGTCGCGCGGGTCGATGGCGATGCCGCCGATCGAGAGGCCGTTGGCGGCCGGCACGGACGCCGGGATCAGGTGCCAGCTCTTGCCGGAATCGGCGGATTTATACAGCCCGATCCCCGCCTCGGAGTCGCCGGAACTGTTCTGCTCGCCGGTGCCCACGTAGATCACCTGGCCGTCCGCGTTCGGGTCCACGGCGATCGAGCCGATGGCGTTCGAGTGCAGCCCGTTCGAGCTGGAGTGCCATTGCGGGTTGCCGCCGAAGGGGTTGGACGCCGTCCAGATTCCGCCGCCGGCCGCCCCCAAGATCGCCACGCAGCCGCCGCCGGCAACGGCGCAGCCTGGCGTCAGCGCCAGGGCGGTGATCCGGCCCGAGGCGGTGAACGGCAGGCCGGTGTAGGTGACCGGCGCCGGCACCGCGGCCGTCCTGTAGGTGAACTCCGCCCAAGAGGGCGTTGCCGACGGGCTGGCCTGCAGCACGGCGTCAAAGGCCGCGCGCGCGGCCTCGGACTGGGCCGGGCTCACGCCCTGCCTGGGGTAGGCAAGGTCCAGGTAGCGGTAGTAGTCCGGCTTGCTCAGGGCGTCATCGCTGCCGAGGGTGTCGGCATGCGTCCCGAGTGCGGACGCCTTTGCCGCCTGCGTTGCCCCCACCAGCAGGAAGCAGAACCCGCCGGCCTTGAGCAGGCCGCGCAACGAGGATGTTGTTTGTTTCACGAAACGTTCCTTGTTGCCTGTAATGAAACATCGTCCATCAGGGTGAGACCACCGTCAATCCCCGCGAATAAGAACCGCCCTGTTTTGGGTAAACCACACAGGAAGCTTGCGTGCACAAGCGGCCCGCATTGTCATGTCGTACAAACGCGACGTCGCTGTCCAGGCACAGCCTGGCGGCTTGCCCACCGTTGCCGGACCGACAAGCCTGTCGGGGCTGCCGGTCTCCGGTGCCTAGATCCGAACCACCCGGTTGCCAGGCACGAACTCCACCTCCAGCGCCAGTTCCAGCCGGGTGAGCGCGTCCATCACCGCCTGGGCCGGCAGGCCGCTGCGGCGCACCAGTTCGTCCAGCTCGGTGGGCGAGGGGCTCAGCAAACCCAGCAGGCGGGACTGCGCAAGGGCGAAGTCGTGGTCCGGATCGGGCGGCGTGTCCCACAGCTCCAGCTCTTCGGCGAAGCCCTCCTCCACCGGGCGCGCGAACAGCGGGTAGCGCGACAAGCCGGCGCGGCGCGGGTCGTCCGGCAGGTTGGCCAGCACGTCCTCGGCCCCCTCGGTCAGATGCGCGCCCTGGCGGATCAGCTCGTTGGTGCCTCGGCAGCGCGGGTCCAGCGGGGAGCCGGGCACGGCGAAGATCTCGCGGTGCGCGTCCTGCGCCAGCTTGGCGGTGATCAGACTGCCTGAGCGCAACGCCGCCTCCACCACCACCAGCCCCAGTGAGAGGCCGGCGATGATGCGGTTGCGGCGCGGGAAGTGGCGGCTCTGCGGCGCGGTGCCGAACGGCGCCTCGGTCACCACGCAGCCGCGCGCGGCGATGCGCGCCTGCAGCTCCACGTGCTCCGGCGGGTAGGGCTGGTCCAGCCCGCCGGCGGTGGCGGCCACCGTGCGGCCCACGTGCAGCGCGCCGGCGTGGGCCGCCGCATCGATGCCGCGCGCCATGCCGGAGACCACTACCAGGTCGCGCGCCGCCAGGTCGGCGCCCAGCGCCTCGGCCATGCGGCAACCGTTGGCCGAGGCGTTGCGCGCGCCCACCACGCCCACCGCACGGCCGTGCAGGGCGGTGACGTCGCCCAGCACGCTGAGCACCGGCGGTGGGTCGGGCAGCAGCGCCATCATCGGCGGGTAGTCCTCGCCGCCGGTGAACACCATCTGGCCGCCGAGCTTGCGCACGCGCTCCATCTCGCGCGCCGCCTCGCGCTCGCCGGCAATAGCGGGCGGGCTGGCGCGGCCGCCGGAGCGGGCGAGGTCCGGCAGCCCGGCGATGGCTTCGGCCGCGGTGCCGAACTGCGCCATCAGCCTGCGGTAGGTGACAGGGCCCACGCCCTCGGTGCGCGCCAGGCGGAGGCGGTCGAGGTCCCCGCCGCTCATGCGCGGCGGCCGAAGCGCGGTTCGGTGCCGGCGCGCAGGCGGGCTATGTTGGCCGCGTGCCGCCGCCACACCAGCAGTGCGATGGCCAGCGGGGCCACCCACCAGTAGGGCGGCGTGAGGAACGCCGCCAACAAGGGTGCCGCCGCGAACGCGGCCAGGGCGGAGGCCGAGCTGATGCGGGTGGCGGAAAACACGCCGAGCCAGACGGCGCAGCACGCGAGCCCCATGCGCCAGTCCAGCGCCAGCAGCGCACCCAGACCGGTGGCCACCCCCTTGCCGCCGCGGAAGCGCAGCCAGACCGGGAAGCAATGGCCCACCACCACGCACACCGCAGCGAGCGGCATCCACACCACGCCGGTGAGCCAGCCCGCCAGCAGCACGGCCAGACACCCTTTGGCGCCGTCCAGCAGCAGCGTGCCCGCGGCCAGGCCGCGCCGCCCGGTGCGCAGCACGTTGGTGGCGCCGATGTTGCCCGAGCCGACTTGGCGTATGTCGCCGGCGCCGCCCAGCCACGTGAGCAACAGGCCGAACGGCACCGAGCCGATCAGGTAGGCCAGCGCGGCGGTGCCGAAGCTCAGGGCTTCGAGGTGCAGCCAGAGGGTCATGTCGCGGGCCTGCCAGGGAGCGCGGCAGGCTGCCGGGCGAAAGCAAGGAAGGCCTTCTTTTTCGAGAAAAAGAAGCAAAAAGCTTTTGTCCGGCTGTCGCGATCCTCTCCTGAACGGCGCGACAGCGGAGTCAAAAGTTTTTTGGTTCTTTTTTTCAAAAAAGAACTGCTTGCTTCACTGTTTTCGAACCATAGAGATCTCATCCGAACACCCGCCGCCCGGCCTTCCAGGTCCCCAGCACCCGCCCCTCCAGCGCCCGCCCGTCGAACGGCGTGTTCTGCGCCTTGCCGGGCAGCTTGCCGGCCTGCACCTGCCAGATGCGTTCCGGGTGGAACAGGCATAGATCGGCCGCGGCCCCGCGCGCCAGCGTGCCGGAATCCGATCCCAGCAGCCGGGCGGGGCGGTAGGTCAGCAGGCCGATCGCGTCGGCCAGGCCCAGCCGGCCGCCATGGTGCTGGGCGAGCGTGATGCCCAGCAGCGTGGCCAGCCCCGCGCCCCCCGCCGATGCCTGCGCGAACGGCAGCCGCTTGTCGTCGGCGTCGCGCGGCTGGTGGTCGGACGCGACCGCGTCGATGGTGCCGTCCAGCAGGCCGGCCGCCACCGCCAGCCGGTCCGCCTCCGGCCGCAGCGGCGGCGAAAGCTTGGAGTAGGTGCGGTAGTCGCCGATCGCCGTCTCGTTGAGGTCGAAATAGGGCGGCGCTGTGTCGCAGGTCACGTCGAGCCCCTCCTCCTTGGCGCGGCGGATCAGCGCTACCGTCTCGGCAGTCGACACGTGGCCGAAATGCAGCGCGCCGCCGGTCAGCCGCGCCAGCCTGATGTCGCGCGCCACGATGATCGCCTCGGCCATCAGCGGGATGCCCGGTAGGCCGAGTCGCGTCGCCAGCTCGCCTTCGGTCGCCACGCCGCCTTCGGCGAGCGACGGCTCCTCGGGGTGCTGCACGATGCGGCCGCCGAAGGCGCGCGCGTAGCTCAGCACGCGGCGCATCATCTGCGCGCTGGCGATCGCCCGCCGCCCGTCTGTGAACGCGGCCGCGCCGGCCTCGCGCAGCAGGCCCAATTCGGCCATCTCCTCGCCACGGCAGCCGCGGGTGATCGCCGCGTAGGGCAGGATGGTCAGGCTGCCGGTGGCTTCTCCGCGGCTGCGCAGCAGGAACACGAGCGCAGGGTCGTCGATGGCGGGCTGGCTGTCCGGCAGGGCGGCCAGCGTGGTGATGCCGCCGGCAGCGGCTGCCTGCGCGGCCGAAGCGATGGTCTCGCGGTACTCGAAACCGGGCTCGCCCAACGCCACGCGCATGTCCACCAGGCCGGGGCACAGGACGGCGCCGCCGCCGTCGACGATCTCCACATCGTCCGGGCGGCCGAGGTTGCTGCCGTGGTCCAGGATGCGGCCGTCGCGCACCAGCAGGCCGCCTGGCGCGTCCAGGGCGGTGGCGGGGTCCAGCAGGCGGACGTTGTCGATCAGCAGGTAAGTCATAGGCAGGCAAGCAAGCGGTTCTTTTTTGAAAAAAAGAACCAAAAAACTTTTGACTCCGCTGTCGCGCGCCGGCCCTGTGCCACCCGACAGGGAGCAAAAGTTTTTAGGTCCTTTTTTTCAAAAAAGGACTGCTTTCTTTCTTCAAACATTTCGATTTTGCCAACGCCCGAGCACGTCCAGCACCGCCATCCGCACCGCCACGCCCATCTCCACCTGCTCGCGCACCAGGCTGCGCGCCGGATCGTCGGCGACGGCGCTGTCGATCTCCACGCCGCGGTTCATCGGCCCGGGATGCATCACCAGCGCGTCCGGCCTGGCCCGCGCCAGGCGGGCGGCATCCAGGCCGTAGAAGCGGAAGAACTCGCGCGCGCTGGGCACCTGGCCGCGCGTCATGCGCTCGCGCTGCAGGCGCAGCATCATCACGATGTCCACGCTGTCCAGGCCGGCATCCATGTCGTGGAACACCTCGATCCCCAGCGCGCCGATCCCGGGCGGCATCAGCGTGGGCGGGCCGATCAGCCGGACCGTGGCGCCCATGGTGGTGAGCAGGTAGATGTTGGAGCGCGCTACCCGGCTGTGCGCGATGTCGCCGCAGATCGCCACCGTCAGGCCCTGCAGCGTGCCGCGGCGGCGGCGGATGGTCAGCGCGTCCAGCAGTGCCTGGGTCGGGTGCTCGTGCGTGCCGTCGCCGGCGTTGATGACGGCCGCGTCCACCTTCTGCGCCAGCAGGGCCGGCGCGCCGGACTGGTCGTGGCGCACCACCAGCAGGTCGGTGCGCATCGCGTTCAGCGTGGCCGCGGTGTCGAGC
>CAXTBC010000026.1:36797-48343 GCA_964242595.1 uncultured Acetobacteraceae bacterium
GAAGCTGGTGCGGGTGCGGGTGCTGTCCTCGAAGAACAGGTTGATCAGCGTGCGGCCGCGCAGCAGGTCCCGCTGCGTCTTGCCCGAGCGGTTGAGCAGCGCGTAGCTCTCGGCCAGGTCGAGGAGCTGGCCGATCTCAGGGGGATACATCCCCTCGATGGCCAGCAGGTGTTTGCGGGGCTGCACAGATCGGGGTGTAGCGGCAAGGCCGGTTTGGCAGCAAGCACGGTTGCCTGAGGTAGGGAGTGGTATCACTCTTACTTAGGCAAGCAAGGAATGCCCGCGTGCGCATCACCTCCAAAGCCAGGTCACGATCCCGATCGACATCCGGGAACGCGCTGGTCTGCTGCCGAACACCGACGTTGCCTTCGAAATCGAGAACGGAGTGGTGCAATCCGGCCAGTCTAGTCCAAGCGTGACGACGGCAGGGGGACTCGTATTGTTGCGCACCTGCGCGGCAGGATGAAAGATGGCCTGAGCACGGACGAGATCATGGCCATGACACGCGGCGAGGATCAAGACTAGCGGGCGTGGCAACCGTGCTCGTCGACAGCAACGTGCTGATCGAAGAAGTCCGGCAGCGGCGACCGTTTCGTGCCGCCGCACTTCCGGTAGGCCGAAAGGCCCTGCCTGCCAGGAAAGCTGCTTCCCAAGGCAACGCCTCCCTGCGGAACACACCGTCGGGGAACTGTCTTCGAGCTCCTCGAGCTTGGACATGCACCCCGAGAGCTCGGCGAATACGACAGGGTTGATCACCAAACTACCCTGGTTCGCGGCATCCTTGACCGCCTGTGCAGACCCACCCGAACCACGTGCCGTCCTCTGTCATCATGTCGTCATCGGCGCACACGCAGCCACGCGCGAGTACAAGTTGCTGACGCGAGACACAGCGCGCTACGTGCCCTAACCTTCCGACCGTCGTCTTGATTTGACCCGCAAGCCGGGCAGGCGACGCGGCGACCAACAACACCGGAGACTGCTCATGCCCGAAGACGTCCGCGTCACCGCCTTCCTGCACGCCAAGCCGGGCGAGGAAGAGGCCGTGCGTGCCGCAGCACTCGCCTGCATCGCGCCTACCCGCGCCGAGCCGGGCAACGCGATGTATGTGCTGCACACCGACACCAAGGACCCAACCGTCTTCGTCTTCGTCGAGCACTGGCACAGCCAGCAGGCGCTCGACGAGCACATGAAGTCGCCGCACCTGCAGGCGTTGGGCAAGGCGCTGGACGGCAAGCTGGCGAAGCCGCCGGCGATCCACGTGCTCAAGCCGGTGTGACGCTCACTTGGGGGCGGGCTGCCGCCTAACCCTGCTGCGATCGAAAGCGTTGTGCGGTGACCTCCGCGGTGCAGTCCGGCACCAGACGTAACGCGACGTAGAGAGGCTCAGCGCGGGACGGATCCTGCTCCAGACCGTTCAAGTTCCCGCCGCGAAAGGCGAAGTGCGCCTCGACCAAGGCCTTCAACAGATAGGGCGAGATCAGTTTCGAAGGCTATCAGGGTGCGCGCCCGCGCTGCCGCATCCTCCTGTCCAGCCAGCACGAGCAGCCGGGTCAGGTGGTCCATATACGCCGCCCGCGCCTGCACCAGGGCGGGACGATCCTTGAGGTAGTAGTCGCGGCCGGGCAGCCCCAGGCCGCCTTGCAGACGGTGGAACACCTCTGTCCGGGGCGCCTTGTCGGGTGAGACCGGCTGACTGAGCGGCCCGGTAGGGTAGAAAGGGTCGTCACGCCTTGCAGCTGGAGCTGAGCGCCGAGGGCGCCTGTTCGATACTCCCGATCAAGCCTGGACCGGCAAAACGCCTTTGCGGTCCGCGGCACCCTGGTTCATGAGGCTGGCGTAGAAGTCTCCCATCTTCGATCCAGGCTGTTCCTGCACCTCCTCCAGGAGCGCCTGCGTACGCGACGTGGAGAGGTTGCGCAGGATGTTGAACGCCGAAGCTGGAACGGTCCGAGGAGATGACCACGGAAGTCCGCCAGACACCGTTGACGTAACCGTCGAAGTCATCGCCAGGCTTGATCGCGGAACTCAATCCCGCCGTGTCGAGGCCAGACACTCCGGACGCCCGGCTGTCGATCTGACCGTAGGTCATGAAATGGCGATTGCCGAAAACTGCAGAATGACGCGCCCCTATCGGGCTGTCCACCGCCGGCATCTCTGAACGGTCGAGCAGCGTAGGTAACGTCTCTGGCATTCTACGTGGTCAAACGGCGGAGAAAATTATAGCGCGACAGCGGAGTCGAAAGTCTTCTGCTTCTTTTCTTCAGAAAAGAAGGCCTTCCTTGCCTTTCTCAAACATCCGGCCAACCTATGCATTCATGATCGCCCTCCCACCCCCTAAACCAGACATCCTGGCCCGCCGCGACGAGATCGTGGCCGCCCTCCAGCGCATCGTCCCCGGTGATGGCGTCATTGCCGAGCCCCGCCGCCTGAAGCCCTACGAGACGGACGGCCTGTCCGCCTACCGCCAGCCGCCACTCGCCGTGGTGCTGCCCGAGACCACCGAGCAGGTAGCCGCCATCCTGCGCTACTGCAGCGCCACCGGCGTGCGGGTGATTCCGCGCGGCGCCGGCACCTCGCTGGCCGGCGGCGCGCTGCCATTGGAAGACGCCGTCGTGATCGGCATGATGCGCATGAACGCCATCCTGGATGTGGACTACGCCGACCGCTGCGCCACCGTGCAGGCCGGCGTCACCAACCTGGCGATCACCGGCGCGGTGCAGGAAGAAGGCTTCTTCTACGCGCCGGACCCCTCCAGCCAGCTCGCCTGCATGATCGGGGGCAACGTCAACATGAACTCCGGCGGCGCCCACTGCCTGAAATACGGCGTCACCGCCAACAACCTGCTGGGCCTGCGTATCGTCACGATCGAGGGTGAGGTCATCGACATCGGCGGCGCCCACCTCGATGCCGCCGGCTACGACTGGCTGGGCCTGATCACCGGCAGCGAGGGCATGCTGGCGATGGTGACCGAGGTCACCGTGCGCATCCTGCGCGGACCGGAAGGCGCGCGCGCCATGCTGGTGGGCTACGGCAGCAACGAGGTCGCCGGCGCCTGCGTGGACGCCATCATCGGCGCCGGCATCATCCCCGTCGCCCTCGAGTTCATGGACAAGCCGGCCATCCACGCCTGCGAGGCCTTCGCCCATGCCGGCTACCCGATGGACGCCGAGGCCCTGCTGATCATCGAGGTGGAAGGCAGCGTCGTCGAGCAAGACGAGCTGCTGGCCAGCATCGGCGCCATCTGCGCGCAGTTCGACCCGGTCAGCCTGCGCATCTCCCAGTCCGCCGCCGAGAGCGCGGCCATCTGGAAGGGCCGCAAGGGCGCGTTCGGCGCCGTCGGCCGCATCAGCCCGGACTACCTCTGCATGGACGGCACCATCCCCACCAGCCGCCTGCCCGAAACCCTGCGCCGCATCGGCGAGATGACCGACGTCGCCCGCCTCAAAGTCTGCAACATCTTCCACGCCGGCGACGGCAACCTGCACCCGCTGATCATGTTCGACGCCAACGACCCCGACAGTTTCCACCGCGCCGAGGTGCTGGGCGCCGACATCCTGAAGCTCTGCGTGGAGGTCGGCGGCTGCCTCACCGGCGAGCACGGCGTCGGCGTGGAGAAGCGCGACTTGATGGGCGTGCAGTTCACGCCATCTGAGCTGGACCAGCAGCGCGCCTTGAAGAGCGCGTTCGACCCGGCTTGGCTGCTCAATCCGGCCAAGGTGTTTCCGTTGCAGGACGCCTGAGACGAGGCAAGGCAAGCAGTTCTTTTTCGAGAAAAAGAACCAAAAAGCTTTTGCTCCCTGTCGGGTGTGCCCGGAAAAAGCCGCACTCAACGGATAAAAGCTTTTTGCTTCTTTTTCTCGAAAAAGAAGGCCTTTCTTCCTTACTCTACGGTCAGCCCCCAATGAACTCCCTGTCCGAGCCCGCCGACGAGGCAGCGTTGTCCTCCGCCGTAGCTGCCGCGCACGCAGCCGGTGAGCCGGTTCTCGTCCAGGGCGCCGGCACCAAGCTGGGCATGCTGCGCCCGGTGCAGGCCGCCCGCAGCCTCACCACCCGGAACCTGACCGGCGCCACGCTCTACGCACCCAAGGAGCTGGTGTTCGCCGCCCGCAGCGGCACGCCGGTCCAGGCGGTGGCCGCCATGCTCGCCGAGCACGGCCAGCACCTGATCGCCGAGCCGCCGGACTACGCCGCCCTCCTGGGCACCGCGCCCGGCACCCAGACGCTGGGCGGCATCGTCGCCACCAACCTCGCCGGCCCCCGCCGCGTCGCCTGG
The DNA here is from genome assembly GCA_964242595.1 of uncultured Acetobacteraceae bacterium. Lineage (GTDB taxonomy): Bacteria > Pseudomonadota > Alphaproteobacteria > Acetobacterales > Acetobacteraceae > BOG-908. The sequence goes on from CAXTBC010000026.1 coordinate 41,071, forward strand.
GGCGCCGTGCGGGACCACGTGCTCGGCCTGCGCGCCGTGGACGGCACCGGCACGCTGCGCCGCTCCGGCGGCCGGGTGCTGAAGAACGTGACGGGGCTCGACATGTGCAAGTTGCTTACCGGCAGCCACGGCACGCTCGGCATCCTCACCGAAATCACGCTGAAGGTGCTGCCCGCGCCTGAATCCAGCGGCTCGCTGCTGCTGGCCGGCCTTGAGCCCGCCCGGGCCGTCGCCGCCCTCGCGGCCGCCCTGGGCAGCCCCTACGGCGTCTCCGGCGCGGCCTACCTGCCCGCCGAGGCTGCCGCCCGGATCGGCCTGTCCGGCCCGGCCACCCTGGTGCGCATCGAGGAGTTCCGCACCAGCGTCACCTACCGCCTGGCCCGCCTGCGGGAGGACCTGGCCGCCTTCGGCCAGCCCGACCTGCTGGACGAGGCGGCCAGCATCGCCGCCTGGGCCGCCATACGCGACGCCGCCGTGCTGCCGGCCGACGCCGCCGACGCAGTCTGGCGCATCTCGGTCCGCCCCTCGCGCGGGCCCGCCGTGCTGGCCGCCGCCGCGGCCGCCAGCGCGCGCGGCTACCTCGACTGGGGCGGCGGCTTGGTGTTGCTCGCCGCCCCGGCCACCCAAGCCGTCCATTTGGCCATCACCGCCGCCGTGGTCGCCGCCGGCGGCGTGTGGACCCTGCTGCGCGCGCCCGAGCCGCTGCGCGCCGCCCTCGACGTGGTGCCCCGCGAACCACCCGCCCTGCAGGCGATCGCCCGGCGCGTGAAGGCGGTGATGGATCCCAAGGGCATACTCAACCCTGGCCGTCTCACGGCCGGCATGTGAAGGATGGCCGGCACACAAAGGTGGCCCACATGATCCAGACGGAACAGCTCGTCGACACGTGGCGCCGCTTCGGCGCGCTCGGCCCCTGCCTCTTTAAAGCCTGAACCCATGCAAACCAACTTTACCGACCTCCAGCTCACCGACCCGGACACCGCCAGCAGCAACCAGGTCCTGCGCACCTGCGTGCATTGCGGCATGTGCACCGCCACCTGCCCCACCTTCCTGTTGCAGGGCGACGAGCTGGATTCGCCGCGCGGCCGCATTTACCTCATGAAGGACATGCTCGAAGGCGGCAAACCCGCCACCGAGGAGGTGGTCCGCCACGTCGACCGATGCCTCTCCTGCCTGTCCTGCATGACAACCTGCCCGTCCGGCGTGAACTACATGCACCTGGTCGACCATGCCCGCCGCTATATCGAGGACACCTACGAGCGTCCTCGCAACGAGCGCGCGCTGCGCTGGCTTCTCGCCCGCGTGCTGCCGAACGCCACCCTGTTCCGCGCCGCCATGATCGGCGCCGGCCTGGCCCGCCCGTTCGCCGGCCTGATCCCCGGCCAGACTCTGTTGGCGCAGCGCCTGCGCGCCATGCTGCGCCTGGCCCCCGCCCGCCTGCCGCGCGCCGGCCGCCTGCAGAAGCCGCAAACCCACCGCGCCCCCGGCGAGCGGCGCGCTCGCGTGGCCCTGCTCACCGGCTGCGCGCAGAAGACGCTGGCTCCCGCCATCAACGAGGCCACCATACGCCTGCTCACCCGCATGGGCGCCGACGTGGTGATCGCGCCGGAGGTGGGCTGCTGCGGCGCGCTCACCCACCACATGGGCCGCCACGCGGACGCGATGGACGCCGCACGCGCCGCCATCGCCGGCTGGACGGAGGAGATAGACCGCGGCGGGCTGGACGCCATCATCGTCAACACATCGGGCTGCGGCACCACGGTGAAGGATTACGGCTTCATGTTCCGCGCCGAGCCGGAGCCGTGGCGTAGCCGCGCCGCCGACGTCTCCGCCCGTACGCGCGACGTCACCGAGTTCCTCTCCGAGTTCGGCTACGCGCCCACCCGGCCCGCCTCGGGCCTGCGCGTGGCCTACCACAGCGCCTGCAGCCTGCAGCACGGCCAGGGCGTGACGGACGCGCCCAAGGCGCTGCTCCGCCGCGCCGGCTTTACCGTGGTGGAACCCGCCGAGCCGCACATCTGCTGTGGCTCGGCGGGCACCTACAACATCATGCAGCCGGAGATCGCCGGCCGCCTGCGCGAGCGCAAACTGGCCAACATCGCCCGCACCAGGCCGGACGTGGTGGCCGCCGGCAATATCGGCTGCATCACCCAGCTCGCCGACGGCAGCGTGCCTTTCGTGCACACCATCGAGCTGCTGGACTGGATGGCCGGCGGCCCCCGCCCTGCCGCGTTGAGTGCTGCGTAGGTGCAGAAGCAAGCAGGGGGCTCTGCCCCAAACCCCGTCGTGCGAAGCACGCATTCGCGTGACGGCGCCTCGAGGCCCCAGACCCCCATTTGTTTATGACTCCTAACGAACAGGTTCTAAGGACTTGTCCCTAGCAAGGTCCAAGGGCAGAGCCCCTGGCCTAAAGAGCCAATCAGGTCCGGTAGAAATGCTCAACTCTCCAGCTCAAATCCGCACCACCCTGCTGGCCGCCGCCACGCTCCTCGCCGCTGCTGCTCCCCCAAACCCAACGGCGCTCCTGCTCGATGCCCTGGCCCGCGCCCCAACCGACCAGCAGGCCGCCGCCCTGGAACAACAGCTTGCCCAAGCCTGGCACGCCGCCGTCTCCCCGGCCGTCCAACTCCTGGCCGACCGCGCCGCCCAGTCGCTCGCCGGTCACGACCCCCGCACCGCCATCGCCGACCTCGACGCCGCGCTGGACCTGCAACCCGACCAGGCGATGCTCTGGCGCCTGCACGCCGAAGCCCGTTGGGCCAACGGCGACGAGACCGGCACCTACGCCGACCTCGCCCAGGCCCTCGCCCGCGAGCCGCGCTGCTTCCCTGCTTTGGCCGACCTCTCCCGCCTTGCCGAGGCTCGGGGAGAAGCCGCCCGGGCACTGAAGGCGTGGCAGCGGCTGCTCCAGGTCGACCCGCACACGGCGCATGGCGGCGCTCACCTGCAGGTGTTGCAGGGGAAAGTTTCGGGGCAGGCGCTTTAGGAAAAGGAAGCGTTTTCTTTTTGAAAAGAACAAAAACTTCTGCTGACTTGTCACGCGGTGTTCTGTCAGCAGCTGACAGGGAAACAGAGTAGGCCGGCCGCGTTACGGCCTCATGGGCAGTAAGAACCTCGCCACGGGCTGGAACGACATCATCTTTCTCTGCCGCAAGTGCAGCCGCAAACTGAAAGGCGGCTTCGGCGAAGACGGCACCGCCACCCTCCGCCAAGCGCTCCGCGCCGAACTCCGCAACACCGGCCAGCGCGGCCAGGTCGGGCTGCTGGAAGTCAAATGCCTGGGCATCTGCCCAAAATTAGCCGTCACCGCCGGCCGTGCCAGTCAACCGGGTCAACTGATGATCGTCCCCGTTGGCTCGCAAGGCGCCACAGCGCTGTCTGAGCTTGTTGGGAGACAGAACAAGGACAGCCTCGGTGGCAGGTTCTCCTAAAAATAGGCTTTGAATTTTGTTCAGCTTCTAGGTCGTTCATGTTGGCCGAATGTTGAAGTTCGTTGAAAGATGCGCAACATCATCGAGCGCGTCTTCACAGGTTCACAGACAGGCGCGGCCTCGCCCTTCGGTATGACAAAAAGCTGCCAGATTTTGGGCCGGTCTGTCTTGCCTCGGCCGTCGCCTACTGGATAAAACGAGTCCACACCCCAGAACTCCTAAACAGATGACGGTCTGGAGCTTCGAGGCCCCATCACGCGCGTGGTTGCTGCGTACGACGGGGTTGGGCAGAGCCGCATGCTTGCTTCCGCGCCTCACAAATCCGCGTAAACATGCACCTCCGCGGCTGCCCCAGGGTGGGTCACAGCCCCCAAATGTGCCGGTCCCACGAGCTGGGCAAACTTCCAGATCGCCCCACTCTGGTAGGCCGTTGCCCGGGGCCGCCAGGCGGCGCGGCGGGCGGCCCACTCCGCCTCGCTCAGTTGCGCGTCGATGGTGCCGGCGGTGGCGTCCAGCGTGATGCGGTCGCCGTCGCGCAGCAGGGCTATGGGGCCGCCCAAGGCGGCTTCGGGGCCGACATGGCCGACGCAGAAGCCGCGCGTGCCGCCGGAGAAGCGGCCGTCGGTGATCAGCGCCACCTGTTCGCCCATGCCCTGGCCGTAGATGGCGGCGGTGGTGGACAGCATCTCGCGCATGCCGGGGCCGCCGCGGGGGCCTTCGTAGCGGATGACGATGACGTCGCCGGCCTTGTAGGCGCGGGCCTGCACGGCGGCGAAGGCGTCCTCCTCGCTGTCGAAGCAGAGCGCGGTGCCTTCGAAATGCTGGGCGTGCAGGCCGGCCACCTTCACGATGGCGCCGTCCGGCGCCAGGTTGCCGCGCAGGCCGACCACGCCGCCGGTCGGCGTGATGGCGCGGCTGACGGGGTAGACCACGTCCTGGCCCTCGGGGAAGACCACGCCGGCGAGGTTCTCGGCCATGGTGCGGCCGGTGACGGTGAGGCAGTCGCCGTGCAGCAGGCCGGCATCGAGCAGCGCCTTGAGGATCACCGGGATGCCGCCCACGCGGTGGACGTCCAGCGCCACGTATTTGCCGCCGGGCTTGAGGTCCGCGATGTAGGGGGTGCGGCGCATGATGGCGGCCACGTCGTCCATGGTGAAGGCGATGCCGGCCTCGTGCGCCATGGCGGGCAAATGCAGGGCGGCGTTGGTGGAGCCGCCGGTGGCGCCCACCACCACGGCGGCGTTCTCGAAGGCGCGGCGTGTGGCAATGTCGCGCGGGCGGAGCTGGCTGGCGACCAGCCGCATCACCGCACGGCCGCTTTCGGCCGCCCAGGCGTCGCGTTCCTCGTAGGGCGCGGGCGAGCCGGCCGAGCCGGGGAGTGCGAGGCCGATCGCCTCGCTGACCATGGCCATGGTGTTGGCGGTGAACTGGCCGCCGCAGGCGCCGGCCGACGGGCAGGCCACGCATTCGAGCTCGTGCAGGTCGGCTTCGCTCATGTTGCCGGCGGCGTGCTGGCCCACCGCCTCGAAGACGTCGACCACGGTGACGTCGCGGCCCTTGAAGTGGCCGGGCAGGATGGAGCCGCCATACATGAACACGCTGGGCACGTTCAGCCGCAGCATGGCCATCATCATGCCGGGCAGGCTCTTGTCGCAGCCGGCCAGGCCCACCAGCGCGTCGTAGGCGTGGCCGCGCATGGTCAGCTCGACGGAATCCGCGATCACGTCGCGCGAGACGAGGCTGGACTTCATGCCCTGGTGGCCCATGGCGATGCCGTCAGTAACGGTGATGGTGGTGAACTCGCGCGGGGTGCCGCCGGCCTCGTTCACGCCGCGCTTGACCGACTGGGCCTGGCGGGAGAGCGCGATGTTGCAGGGGGCGGCTTCGTTCCAGCAGGTGGCCACGCCCACGAAGGGCTGGGCGATCTGCGCCTCGCTGAGGCCCATGGCGTGGTAGTAGCTGCGGTGCGGGGCGCGGCCGGGGCCCACGGTGACGTGGCGGGACGGCAGGCGGGACTTGTCCCAGGTTTGGTCGGCCATTATGGGCTCCGGCATCAGCAAAGAGGGCGAACTCTGCCCTGTTTGGGCCCGGCCGTGGGCGGGCGCCAGGGGTGATGTTCGCCCGTTTTCGCGCCGCGCGGCACATCGACCAGTTCGTCAGGCGTCCGCTGACCTGCCAGCTATGGGTGACGGTGAGCCGAGCGAGACGTACAAGCCGCCGTTCTTTTGGTTCACCGTCTCCAGGTAGGCCGCCACGCCGTCGCGGTCGGCCGGGTTCAAGGCCGGCGCGAATGGCGGCGCGGCCGTGGCCCCTGCCTTGCCGGGCGGGATCGCAGGCGGCGAGATGCAAGTACCAGTGTGGCTCGGCTGGGTGGTTCGCGTCGCTGGCGGCGCTGTAGGCCAAGGCGCGCCCCTGGCTTGATCTCAGGACTGCCAGCAGCGCCGGGCCGTAGCGCACCGTTTCCAGCAGCGGGGCGTGCGGGCTGCGGGGTGCCCCCAGACCGTGACCGCTTCCTCGCCCGGGCTGGCCAGGCAGGCGCCACGGGCGAGGTCGCTGTCGTAGAGCAGCGCGAACAGGCGCGGCAGGCGCAGGCGGCAGTTGTCCGGGTCCGGGCAGATGAACGCCGTCGCCGGACTGTCCTGGAGGCGGTTGCAAGCAAAGCGGGGCCGGCGGCGCTTCGTTCTAAATAGGTGGGGGTCTGGGGCCTCAAGGCCCCAACGGGGTTTGGGGCAGAGCCCCATGCTTGCTACGCCGCCGCTACAGCGCGCGCCTTGGACGTGAGCGGGAAGATCGCGTCGTCCTGCACGACACTCTCGAACGCGGGCCGGGCGAAGTAGAAGCCTTGCATGTAGCGCACGCCCACCGCGTGTGCGGCGGCCACTTCGGCCGCGCGCTCCACGCCTTCGACCACGATCTTGACGCCGATCTCGGCGGCTAGCGTGACCATGCTGCGGATAATGGCCAAGCGGGTGGAGTCCTGGTCGCAATCCTGGATCAAGGCGCGGTCCAGCTTGACGATGTCCGGCCGCAGCTCGGCCAGGCGGGTAAGGCCGGAATAGCCGGTGGCGAAATCGTCCAGCGCGATCTTGAAGCCCTGGCGGCGGTACTCGGCGATGATGTTGAGGAGGTGAGGCGTGTCGGCGATGTCCTCGGTCTCGACGATCTCGAAGGTGAGGCGATGGGGATCGAACCCGGTGCGTGCGGCCGCCTCTAGCGTGGCGCGTATGCAGGCGCGGGGTTCGTAGACGGCGTTGGGCAGGAAGTTGATGTTGAGCTGGCGGGTCATGCCGAGGCGGGCGGCGAGTTCTATGGCGCGCACGCGGCAGGCCTGGTCGAACGCGTAACGGTTATGTTCGTTGACCTGGGAGAGGATGGTGCCGGCCCCTTCCCCATCCGGGCCACGGACCAGCGCCTCGTAGGAGTCGATGCTCTGGGACTGCAGGTCGACGATCGGTTGGAACGCCATGGTGAACGGCGGGAGTGCAGGCGCTGACTGACATCCTTTGCAACCCTGACGTTCGCCGCTCATGGCCTTGGCCTGCTCCCTTGCTTTAGGGAGATTATGCGGAGTTCGGGATAAGCCTGGGTTAACGGGGCTGGATTTTCTTGGTGTCGAGTAAGCGAGGAAGGCCTTCTTTTTCGAGAAAAGGAAGCAAAGAGCTTTCGCTTCCTGCCGAGTGTGTCCGGAGGCGGCTGAAATCTGGACCTTAAGGTAAGCATGGGGCTCTGCCCCAAACCCCGCTGGGGCCTCGAGGCCCCAGACCCCCATTTATTAGGAATTCTTACAAACAGGTTCTAAGAGTCCGTTTCTAAAGTTGTTGGTCAGGCCAGGCGTGCCAGCA